>CAKOLG010000009.1 GCA_934096175.1 uncultured Bacilli bacterium | reverse complement strand
TACACATATTTTTATAAAAATATTAAAAAATATCGTAAAAAATTTATTCATAAGAAAACCTCTAGAAAAAAATCTAGAGGTTTGTCTACACTCTGGAAAACATCTAATACTTTTAGATGTTTTTCTATAAATATAGTATAATAACTTAGAGGTGTGAAATGCATATTTTATTAGTTGAAGACAATTTAGATATTTCCAACAGTTTAAAATTTCTATTAGAAAAAGAAAATTATTCTGTTACTTGTGCTCTTACTTACCAAGAAGCTAAAAATCTTATATATAAAAACACCTTTGATTTCTATATTTTAGATATAATGCTTGAAGATGGTGATGGCTTTTTACTATATAAAAACCTCATTAAAGACTTAAATAAACCTGCTATTTTCCTAACGGCCAAAGATGATGAAGATAGCGTTATTTCTTGTTTAGAAAATGGAGCAGAGGATTACATAACTAAACCGTTTTCTACCAGAGAATTAGTTATCCGTATAAAAAAAATAATGAATAGATACAAAGAGAATAATTTTATTAAGTTGAAAGATTTACTTATTGATACAGACAAAATGATTATTACTAAAAATAATGAAGAAATAAAACTAACCAGTTTAGAATTAAAAATATTCATGTTATTAATAAATAATATAAACAAAGTAGTAAGTAGAGAAATGATTATTGAATATATTTGGGATTGTACAGGAAATGATGTAAACGATAATACAGTTACTGTCTATTTAAAAAGAATCAGAGAAAAAATAGGCGATAATATTATTATAACAATAAAAGGTTTTGGTTATAGGATTGATAGCAATGAAAAATAAAAATTACAGAAATTTACTAATTAAATTTATCAGCATTAATTTTATATTTTTACTTATTAGTTTATTCATAAATTTTACTAATATTTCCAAATATCAATATACAAACAATATTTTAATTAATAATATCATTGGTATTATGAAAGAAAATAATGAATATAATGAAGAAACAATAATTGAATTATTAAATAATGACGAATCATATGATACTAGTTATTTATTAAAATATGGCATCGATGTCAATAAGACAAATATCAGTCTTAAAGAAACCAAAATAATTAAAAAAAACATAATTATTAATATTATTTTATTTTGTTTGAATCTAATAAGTTGTCTAGTTTTATTAAAAATGTACGATAGCAAAAATAATAAGAAAATAAATGAGGTTACTAAATATCTAGAACAGATTAATAATAATGATTATGATTTAGATATTTTAAAAAATAGCGAAGATGAATTGTCAATATTAAAAAATGAAATATACAAAACAGCTGTCAAATTAAATGAACAAAGCAATTTGTTATTAGAAGAAAAAAATATCTTAAAAGATTCTTTATCAGATATTTCTCATCAATTAAAAACACCACTTACTTCTGTATCTTTGCTAACTGAGCAATTAAAAAATAGTGATAATTTAACCATTAAACAACAAAAAGATATTTTAAATAACATTCATCGCAAAATTAATAATACTAATTTTTTAATATATTCACTTTTAAAATTATCTAAGTTTGATGCCAATACTATCACATTCATAAGAAAAGATTATTTAATAAAAGATATTTTACAAGAAGCTATTGAAAATGTCTCAATTTTAAGCGAACTGAAAAACATTAAAATAATTACAAAAGGTGATCTTAACAGCATCTTACATTGCGATTTTAAATGGGAAATTGAGGCTCTTACTAACATAATTAAAAACTGCTTAGAACATTCATTTGTTAATAGTAAAATTGAAATTTTCTCCACGACTAATGACATATTTACTAAAATAGTTATTAAAGATTATGGTAATGGGATTAACCAAAAAGACTTAAAACACATTTTTGAAAGATTTTATAAAGGCGAAAATGCTTCCTCATCTAGTATAGGCATTGGTTTAGCATTAGCTAAAACAATTATTGAAAAAGATAATGGTTACATTACTGTCACTTCTAAACTTAATAAAGGTACAACTTTTACCATAAAATATTTAAAATAATTAAAAAAATATAGTATAATTATTTTACGAAAGGAAAATAATATGCCATTTAATAAAAAATTTATCAGTGACAATTTAAAAAACACTTTTGATGCATTAAATAAATTTCTTATTTTATTACTTTTTATTTTAATGATTATTACCTTATTCATAAGAAATTTCATTTTAGATCTTTTAAAATTTTTAATTTTAGCTTTGATAATTTATAGACTCGCCTCTAAAAATAAATATCAAAGAAATAAAGAAAATAATCAATTTTTAAAAATTACCAATTTCTTTTTAAAACCATTTCAAAATTTAATTAGAAATTTCAAAGATCGCGATTATTATGTTTACAAAAAATGTCCTAATTGTCGTACCACTTTGAAATTACCTTTACCGAATAAGAGAGGCATAAATCACGCAAAATGCCCTAACTGTCATAAAAGAGTGACTTTATTTACATTAAGAAAAGTAAAAATTGAAATTATAAAAAAATGATTATTTAAATACTAGTAAGAAACTAGTATTTTTTTCATAAAAATTGACTAATGTAGTCAAAAGTGTTACTATACACCACATAGTTTTTATGAAAAAAGCAATAAAAAGGAGAAAAATTAATATGCAAAACGTCAATAAAAAAAATCAAATAATTAATAAGTTTAATAGTTCATTAAGAAAACAAATCGTTCAATGTTCAAAAATATCCCCTCAAGATTTAAATTATCAGATGCTTGGCCAAGCTGAAAATCATTTGTTTGAAAAGTACAAAGAAGTACGTGATATCACAGATGTTTTAGGTTTTTTTAAAATTATGGAGCATGTTCCCAATTTTTCTGGTGCAGCCCTTAATAATTTTCAGATTTTATCAAAATGTTTATTAGCCAGTCCACTAACAGCAAAAGAAAGAGTAACAATTATTTTTCTTACAATAAATTCTAATATTGAAGCTGGTGTTTTAAATGGAAAAAGAATTGTTTTTACAGAGGAAATAGTTGCCAAATATAATTTCAAATATATCGACAAAGAATCTCTTGTACAATTTTTAATTAGTTCGGAAGCCGAAAAGATTATCAGAACTCCAGATGAAGAACTTGATCAAAAAAGCCGATTAATAAAAAAAGAATTAGAAGATTTTACATCAAAACTTCCTGTAAGTGCCAAATTCATCCCTGAAAAAGTAATTAATGCATATCGTTTAATAGAGGAGCGCTTACTTGAAAAACAAGATACTTTTAATGAAGAAGATATTAAAATTGTTATAAGTGAATTACAACAACTTGGTGTAGACCATTCATTGATAAATGCAGCTGAAAATATCCTCTTAACAGCATTTTCAAAACGTGAAAACCGCCTACATCAAGCAAATCTTTCTGAGATGAAAATAATTCCTCAGCAAAAAGCCCAAACTTTAACTGAAAAAGAACAAAACCTTCTGGTAAAAGAATTACGTAAATACTTTAATTTTTATAAAATGAAACCAGTTCAAGTTAAAAATGGTAATAATTTAGAATATAAAGAACTTACTCTTGATGAACAAATTTATTGTGTAAGTTTAATGCTTAAACTAGGAAAAAGTGAAAAAGAAATTACCGAATTTTTAAGAATTACAAATAAGTATCGCCAAAAAGATAATCCAATTTCCTTATTTAATAAATTATATTCTAAATTAGTATACTATTCTAATAACGAAACAATTAAAACTGCAATTAACAATATTATAAGTATAATAAACCAAATGATGTTTGTTGATGATAATGAATATTCAGAGTGGAAGGAACTTTTATCAGATACTTTAGATGATACATTAGCAAGTCTTCCGCAAGAAAATGAATATGAACTTACTTTGGCCAAAAAGTATAGCCAAAATAATTAACTTTATAAAAAAATATAAAGAAAAATAATATTATGTTTGGTGAAAAAAAGATTGTAGGATGTGCAGAACTTACTGTATCTGGTAAACTTAAAATTCCTTTATTTACTTATGTTAAAAGTAATGACCGATTGATTTTCTTATATGATGGAAATAAAAATAGAATAGTTTTAATAAATCAATTAACAATGAAAAAAATTTTAAAACGTTTGCTTGAGCATTCCGCTAAAAAAAATAGTGATAGAAGCAGTTTTTGTTTAAAATATCAAAAAGCTCTTCGCATTTTTATGCATCACATATTTCTAGGCGAAGGAAAGGTTAATTCAAAAAATGAAATAGAATTACCTCCTAAAGTTTTAGATAAATTACCTATAGGTACAAAGATTTTTGTAATTGGCAAAGATAACCATTTAGATATCTATGAAAGTGAAAAAGCTTTCAACTTAAGCTTAAAAAAATAAAAATATTTTTTTCTATAAAAATATGTGATATAATTACATCATGTATTACCCCATAGCCAAGCGGTAAGGCATCAGGCTCTGACCCTGACATTTCGTTCGTTCGAATCGAACTGGGGTAACCATGATAATTTTAATCCCTTAGGGGATTTTTTTAAAATAAGGAGAAAAAATGAACCCAGAAATTTCTGTAGAATTACAAAGGTGTCTTCAATGTTTGAATAAACCATGTCAAAACCAGTGCCCGCTGCACAATGATATTCCCAAAATAATTGAACTATTAAAACAAAACCAACAAAAATTAGCCGCCGAAATTTTATTGAAACAAAGTCCTTTTGGAAGCATTTGTGGCCGTATTTGCCCAAAATCTTCTCAATGTCAAAAAAGATGTACCAGACAGTATAAAGATTTTCCTATTCAAACTGGGCTTATTGAAAGTTTTTTAGGAGATTTAATTCTAAAAAATAATTGGCGATTACATGCCTCTTTAAACAACAATAAAGAAGTTGCCATAATAGGTGGGGGACCTGCTGGTCTAACTTGCGCTTACTTTCTAAAACTTGCAGGGTATAATATAACTATTTTTGAAAGGAAAGAACACTTAGGTGGCTTACTTTTATATGGTATACCAGACTTTCGTTTGTCAAAAAACATTGTCAATCAAAATATTGACTACATTATAAAAGACATGAAAGTAAAATATAACCAAACATTAAATAAAGATTTTGCTTTAAAAGATCTTTTAGCTACATATGATGCGATTGTTATTTCAACAGGAACATATTTACCAATAAAAATGAATATTCCAGGCGAAGAATTAAAAGGCGTTTTTAATGGAAACCTTCTTTTAGAAAATGATAGTAAATTAGACTACTCAAATAAAAGTGTTGCCATAATAGGCGGTGGCAATGTCGCTTTAGATACAGCTCGAACAGTAAATAAAGCCGGTGCAAAAAAAGTAACGATAATATATCGTCGCTGCGAAAAAATGATGCCTGCAGAAGCTTCTGAAATCAAGGCCGCCCAAAAAGAAGGAATAGATTTCCTTTTTGAAACAAATGTCACTGAGATAGTTGGTAAAAATAACGTTCAGTCTATTAATTGTATTAAAACTAAAATAACGGAAAATAACGCCGTTGAAAATATCCCTAATACTGGATTTGCTATTTCTACAGATTACGTAATTGAATGTTTAGGTACAATTAATGGCCTTATAGTTCCAGAAATCAAGACAAATGAAGATAACAAAATTATTATTAACGAAAATAATCAAACAAATATTCCAAATGTTTTTGCCTGTGGAGATTTAATTGAACATAAAAAGACTGTTGCTTACGCTGCCGCAAGTGGCCGCAAAACAGCAGAAAATATCATAAAATATTTTGCCAATAAATAAAAATTAACTCATACTATTTACTTAAAAAAGGTGATTTAAATGAAAAAAATAATTTATTTATTTATCCTGTTATTACCAAATATTGCTTTTGCTTTAGCTGCTCCCAATCTTAATTCTTCAAAAGCCATTTTATATGATTTAACAGATCAAAAAATTCTATACCAGTTAAATCCAACAGAACAAAGTGATATTGCCAGCTTGACAAAAATTATGACAACAATCACTGCTATTGAAAACATCGACAATCTAGATGAAAAAATAAAAATAACTAATGAGATGCTTAACTTTGTTCGTTGGGACGCTTCGGTAGCAGGCTTAAAAGTAGGTGATATTGTATCATATCGCGATTTACTCTATGCCTCTATGTTGCCCTCAGGTGCCGATGCAACGATATCAATAGCTATTTCAACAAGTAACGACATCGCATCTTATGTTGCTAAAATGAATGAATTAGCAAAAAAAATAGGACTATTAAATACACACTTTACCAATGTAACAGGTTTAGATGAAGAAAACCACTACAGTACAGTTAACGACATACTAACATTATTAAAATATGCTTTAAATAATCCCATATTTAAAGAAATCTATACAACTAAAGAATATACTTTAAGTAATGGATTAAAAGTTAAATCAACTATTAATAATTATAATAAATATTTAAACCTTGATACAAGCAGAATACTTGGTAGTAAAACAGGTTTTACTTTACAAGCCGGTTTATGTTTTTCAGCTATTTTTACAAGTAATAATCACGAATTTATCACTATTACTTTAGGTGCCAAACGCATAAATGGTAAACCGTATAATATTATAGATACTTTAGAATTAATAAATTATGTAGATAAAAATTACCAAAATCAAATTCTTCTAACTAAAGGTACTTTAGTTAAAAGTATGAAAGTGGAAAATAGCAAAATTTCTTCTTACAATATAAAAGCAGCTAACGACATAACTCTCTTTTTACCTAACGATTACGATCAAACTAAATTTACAATTGAATATCAAGGTTTAGAAAAATTAAGTTATAAAAATAAAATAGGCGAGGAAATTGGCACAGTTACTTATATCTTTAATAATCAGGAAATTTATACTGAAAAGATTTTCTTAAAGCAAAATATTGAAAAAAATATCATTAAAATAATCAATAACAACCATCTTTATTTATTATTATTTATTCCTCTTTTAATTACTATTCCCATAATAATTAGAAAGGTAAAAAGTTAATTTATTTAAAATCTTACAGTTTAACTTTATTAAGTATGAAGTTAGCGCTTTATAGCATTAAATTTGTATAATATATTCTAAAAAATAAATATTTTTAATGCTGATTTAAAATATTATTTTGGGATATTTAAATAATCTAAATTCGTTTTTTGTATTAATAATTTCGATAGAATAGTTAACATGGTTAATTATTCTTTTTTCATTTTATAATATATTTTACAATACAATTATAATAAATATGATATAATCATTAACGGAGAGTGAAATAATGATAGAAATTTTAAAAGCTATTCTTTTTGGAATAGTAGAGGGTATAACAGAATGGTTACCAATATCTTCAACAGGTCACATGATTTTGTTAAACGAATTTATTAATCTTAAAGTAAGTGATGAATTTTACAATTTATTTGAAGTAGTGATTCAATTAGGCGCAATCTTAGCCGTTGTAGTTATGTATTTTAAAACCATTTTTCCTTGGGGATTCGGTAAAAGCAAAGAAGAAACAACTAAAACATTAAATTTATGGGGCAAAATAATTGTTGCTTGTTTACCGGCAGCAGTAATTGGTTTATTATTAGACGACTGGATGGATGCCCACTTATACAATGGGTTTGTTGTTTCACTAACTTTAATTATATATGGTGTAATATTTATAGTTATTGAAAATCGAAAAAAAGATACTGGGAAAACAAATAGTCTAGATGATATAACATACAAACAAGCTCTTGGA
This sequence comes from uncultured Bacilli bacterium, assembly GCA_934096175.1. GTDB lineage: Bacteria > Bacillota_I > Bacilli_A > RF39 > UBA660 > Coprovivens. The sequence continues at coordinate 37,201 of CAKOLG010000009.1, read as the reverse complement.
GTAGGCACGTTTCAACTATTATCATTAATTCCTGGAACTAGTAGAAGTGGTTCCACAATTCTTGGCGGATTAATCATTGGTTTAAAAAGAAGTGTAGCTGCTGAATTTACATTTTTTCTAGCAATTCCAGTAATGGCAGGAGCTTCGCTTTTAAAACTAGCTAAGTATATTTTAAAAGTTGGTTTCGTCTTTAAAACAACCGAATTAATAATTTTATTAGTCGGCTGTACAGTTGCTTTTATTGTTAGTATTTTAATAATAAAATTCCTAATGAACTATATTAGAAAACATGACTTTAAGGTATTTGGCTACTATCGTATAATTTTAGGAATAATTGTTTTACTTTATTTTTTATTTATAAAATAAGTTCTAGCGTGCTAGAGCTTTTTTCATAAAATGCTAATTTTATAATATATTATATAAGGTGACTAAAATGAAAATAGGTTTAGTGTTAGAAGGTGGAGCATTACGCGGTCTTTATACTGCCGGAGTTTTAGATTGTTTCTTAAAAAACAATATTCAAGTTGATGGTATATATGCTTCTTCAGCAGGAGCTATGTTTGGCATTAATTACATTTCAAAACAACAGGGCAGAGTACTACGTTTTGTCAAAAAACTCTCTAGCGACAAAAGATACATGGGCTTTAAATCTTATCTAACAACTGGTAACATAATAAATAAAGATTATTCTTATTATAAATTACCAATGTATGAAGATCCTTTTGATGAATTGACTTTCCAAAAAAATTATATTCCTTTCTATGCCTCATTAACAAATGTCGAAACCGGACAAGCTGAATATAAAGAAATTCTTAATACTCAAAAAGACGTTGAATACTTACGTGCTTCTTCTTCCATGCCTTTTTTATCAAAAATTGTCAAAATAAAAAGTAAAAAATATTTAGACGGTGGTTTAGCTGACAGCATTCCCCTAAAAATATGCCAAAAAAATAATTATGATAAAATAATTGTAATTTTAACCCGTGAAGAAGACCATATTGAAAGAAAAAACAATCAATTATTGACTAAAATTGTTTACCACAAATATCCAAATCTGGTCAAAATAATTAACAATCGTTACAAAGAATATAATTCTTTAATAACTGAAATAAATAAATTAGCTGCTGACAAACAAATATTTTTAATTAGACCAAGTAAACATATTGAAATGAAAAGTTTAGAAAGAAATAACGATAAATTACAGTCAATGTATGATTTAGGATTAAACGATGCAAACAAATTACTAAATGATTTAAAAAAATATATTTCCGCCTAAAAAACATGCTATTATATTACGTAGTAGGTGATTTTTATGGAAAAATATCAAGAAGTTGAAAGAAGCATTATAAAAACATATCGCAAAGAAATATGGTCAAAATTTACCAAAGCTTGTAAAGATTATCAACTTATAGAAGAAAATGATAATATTATGGTATGCGTAAGTGGTGGTAAAGATTCTTTTCTACTAGCTAAATGTATTCAAGAAATAAAATGTCATGGGAAAATAAATTTTAATGCTCGTTACGTTGTCATGAATCCTGGTTATAATGATCAAAACTTAGAACTGATTAAAAATAATGCTCAACTTTTAAATATTCCCATTGAAATATTTGAAACGGATATCTTTGCCGCAGTAGATAGCTTAAATTGTAAAAGTCCGTGTTACTTATGCGCTCGCATGCGTAGGGGACACTTGTATAACAAAGCCAAAGAACTTGGTTGTAATAAAATTGCATTAGGCCATCACTTTGATGATGTCATTGAAACAACTTTACTTTCCATGATGTATGCTGCTGAAGTAAAAACCATGCTGCCTAAAATACATAGTGATAATTTTAGCGGTGTAGATTTAATTAGACCGCTTTATTATGTAAAAGAAGAATCTATTATATCTTGGAAAAAATATAATGAATTGACATTCCTAAATTGTGCCTGCCGTTTTACAGAAAGATGCGAATCAGAAGCTGAAACAACAAGCAAAAGGCAAGAAATTAAACAATTAATAAAAAATTTAAGAAAGTTAAATAAAGAAATTGATCATAATATCTTCAAAGCACTTAATAATATTAATTTAAATTGTGTCTTAGGATATAAATATGATAATAATTATCACTCATTTTTAGAAGATTTTAACCAAAACAAAGAGCAATAATACATTGCTCTTTTAATAAAAATAAATTTATTTTTCAACATAATAAGCATAGTACTCATCGAAGGTTATTCCTTCCTCGTATATTTGCTTAGCAACATTATATCCGACATATCGAAAGTGCCAGCTTTCCGTACTATATCCAGTTATGTGTTCTTTATTCTCAGGATATCTTAAAATAAACCCGTATTTATAACAATTATTTTTTAACCATTCATATTCAACTGACTCTTTAAAATCTTTAGCTAAAGGATGCTCTAAAGATGTTATATCAATTGCCAGTCCCGTTTGATGTTCGGAATAGCCAGGTCTAGCAGCATACGAATCAGCATACTTCAAACTGACTTTCTTATATTGATCATATATTTCTTCTTGTTCTTTATAAGGTCTATAAGAAGAATTAACCATCAAATTAACTTCTAACTCATTTTTTATATCATTTCTCATTTCTAAAAACTTTTCAATAACTATACTCGAAGCGCGTTGACCACTATATGCATACTGCAAACTGACATTTTCTATATCATCTCTTACAAAATCACTTGCCAAATGATAAAACTTATTTACCAAAATTAAATTTTCTTTACTTAAATCAGTTTCAAAAGAAACATTATACCATCCCTCATTAGCATGAACGTTAACAATCGCAATAGTATCTTCATAAGAAACATCTTCGTGATAATTTTTATAATCAATATACTTATCATAATACTTATCTAAATAATATTTTTGATTAACAATATTAAAATAAACATCACTATATTCACTATTTATTAAATTATTAATTCTTTCCTCATCAAGTACCTCCAGTAGTTTTTTAATTTCCTTTTCTGAATATCCAACAACAGTTAATTTATATTCAAAAGTTTCTTTATATTTATAATCTTGATAAATTTTATAACTTTCTTTTGCTGCATAAACAAAAACAGCTACAAAGAATATAAAAAACACTAAAAATCTTTTGAAACTAGATTTTAATCTTAATTTTTTTCTTTTCTTTTTCGCAACAGCAGTCATTTTATCACCCTTATTCTATAAAAATTATACCAAATAATTGCGAATATTAATAGTCATTATGCATAAAATAATAAAAAGTTAGCACTCACCTATTGACAAGTGCTAATTAAAATAATATAATGATATTAGCACTGATGAATGAATAGTGCTAATGGTGGTGACCATATGGATAATAGACAAGAATTATTACTAAAGGAAATAGTAGAGTCTTACATAAATACAGTTAAACCAGTTGGTAGTAAAAATTTATGTAAAAAATTTAAAGTTTCAAGCGCTACTATTAGAAATGAAATGGCTGTCTTAGAACACCTAGGATATATTGAAAAAAACCACGTATCAAGTGGCCGTGTTCCAAGCGAAAAAGGTTATAAATATTATGTCGAAAATTTAATGAAACCAAAAGAATTAAATGGTGAAGAAATGTTAAAACTACAAACAATATTTAATAACCAACAGCTACAGGTAAGTGATGCTATTTTAAAATGTATGGAAATAATTAGTGATTTGACCAATTATACTAGCGTCGTCTTGGGGAAAAGCTCAAGTGACAATATGCTCCAACAAGTAAACATCATTCCTTTAGAAAATAATCAAATTATCGCCTTGGTTTGTACTAACAAAGGTATTGTAGAAAATAAAAAGTTTAATTTGTCAAAAAACATATTTGTTGAAGAAGTAGTAAAAACTTGTGAAATAATTAATAAAATGTTAATTGGCACACCGATAGACAAAGTAAGTGAACGTTTAGAGCTGGAAATTAAACCAATTATTAGCAAAACTATTAAACAATACGAAACGGTTTACGAAATATTCTATGATGCGTTTAATGATTTTACAAAAAAAAGTTCAAATGTATTTTTTAGCGGTAAAACAAATATTTTAAAACAACCAGAATATGCGAATATTGACGAAATTAAAAGAATTGTCGGAAAATTTGAAGATGAAGCCTTAGTTAGAAAAATCGAAGAAAATGGTGAAGGAATAAATGTCTATATTGGAGAAGAATCAGAATTTGATCCAAATGTCACAATTATAAAAAGTAAATATAACATTAATGGTGAAGAAGGAACTATTGCAATACTAGGACCTAAAAGAATGGAATATGCTAAAGTTATAGGTTTACTTAATTATATAAACAAAGAATTAGACAAAGAAAAATAATTATGTGAGTAATCTTTGATTCACTATAATTTCTAACATAGAAAAGAGATGAATTATGACAGAAGAACAAACAAAAACAGCAGAAGAACAAAAAGAAGCTGCTTCACAAACAGCGTCTAAACAACAACAAGAAGAAGTAAAAAAAGATTCAAAAAAAGAAGCAACAACTGAAGAAAAAACAGAAAAGAAAAATGAAAAAAAAGGTTTGTTTGGCAAAAAAGATAATCAAGAATTAACCAAGCTTACAGAAGAAAATAAAGCATTACAAGATAAAGTTTTGCGTGTAACTGCCGAAATGCAAAACATGCGTCGTAGAATGGAAGAAGAAAAAAATAATCTTCTAAAATATGAAGGCGAAGATTTCATAAAAAAAATTCTTCCAATAGTTGATAATTTTGAAAGAGCAATTAAAATGGACGATACCAACTTAGAAGATGAAGTTAGTAAGTTCCTAAGCGGTTTCAAAATGATTTACGGCAATCTAAACAGCGTTTTACAAAGCTGTGAAATTTGTGAAATAAAGGCTTTAAACCAAGCATTTGATCCTAATTCTATGGAAGCAGTGATGACTGAAGATGTAGAAGGAATGGAACCTAATATAGTAGTAGATGTCTTACAAAAAGGCTATACGTATAAAGGTAAAGTTATCAGACATGCTATGGTAAAGGTCAGCAAATAAAAATAGAAAGAAGAGATATTTTATGGGAAAAATTATAGGTATAGATTTGGGTACAACAAATAGCTGTGTTGCTGTACTTGAAGGTGGGGAACCACATGTTATTACAAATCCAGAAGGAAATAGAACAACTCCTTCCGTAGTTGCATTTAAAGGCGACGAAGAACTAGTTGGTGAAACAGCAAAAAGACAAGCAGTAACAAATGTCGATAATACTATTGCTTCAATTAAAAGAAAAATGGGTACTAAAGATAAAGTAACTGCTAATGGACGTAAATATACTCCAGAAGAAATTTCAGCAAAAATTTTAATGAAATTAAAAAGTGATGCCGAAAGTTATTTAGGCGAAAAAGTAACAGAAGCAGTTATTACTGTACCTGCATACTTTAACGATGCCCAAAGACAAGCAACTAAAAATGCCGGTAAAATTGCAGGCTTAGACGTTAAAAGAATAATTAACGAACCTACAGCTGCAGCTTTAGCTTACGGTATTGACAAACAAGAAAATGCTCATACTGTTTTAGTTTACGACTTAGGTGGTGGAACATTCGATGTATCTATTCTAGACTTAGGTGATGGCGTTTTTGAAGTTAAATCTACATCAGGAAATAACAAACTTGGTGGCGACGACTTCGATCAACGAATTATGGACTACTTAGTTTCTGAATTTAAAAAAGAAAATGGTGTTGATTTATCAACAGACAAAATGGCAATGCAACGTATTAAAGACGCTGCCGAAAAAGCTAAAAAAGATTTGTCTGGAATGACAAGTGCTCAAATAAATATTCCGTTTATTACTCAAAATGAAAATGGCCCTCTACACTTAGACGTTACATTAACAAGAGCAAAATTTGAAGAATTAAATATGGATTTATTTGAAAGTACTTTGGAACCAGTTAGAAAAGCTCTTAAAGATGCAAAATTAACTGCTAAAGATATTGATAAAGTATTATTAGTAGGTGGTTCAACTCGTATTCCATATATTCAAGAATTAGTTAAAAAAGAATTAGGTCAAGAACCAAGTAAAGGTGTAAACCCAGATGAGTGTGTTGCCATCGGTGCCGCTATTCAAGGTGGTGTACTAACTGGTGAAGTTAACGATTTAATTTTACTAGATGTAACTCCATTATCTTTAGGAATTGAAACTTTAGGTAATGTTATGACAGTATTAATTCCAAGAAATACAACAATCCCAGCAAGCAAGAGTCAAATATTCTCAACAGCTGCTGATAACCAACCAGCTGTAGATATTCATATTTTACAAGGTGAAAGACCAATGGTTTCTGACAATAAAACATTAGGTAGATTCCAATTAGGTAATATCCCTCCAGCACCAAGAGGAGTTCCTCAAATTGAAGTTAAATTTGATATTGATGCTAATGGTATAGTAAATGTATCTGCAAAAGACTTAGGAACAGGTAAACAACAAAGTATTACTATTACTTCAAGTACTAACTTAACTGATGATGAAATTGATAAAATGATGAAAGAAGCTGAAGCTAATAAAGAACAAGATGAAAAACGTAAAGAACAAGCTGAAGCAAGAAACGAAGCTGATTCCCTAATTTTCCAAACTGAAAAAGCTATTAAAGATTTAGGTGACAAAGTAAGCGAATCAGATAAAAAAGAAGCCAAAGAAAAAATTCAAAATCTAAAAGATGCTCTAGCCAAAGATGATATTGACGATATCAAAAAAGCCAAAGACGAATTAAATGAAAAGGCTATGGCTCTTGCAACTAAAGCTTATGAAGAAGCAGCTAAAGCTAGTCAAGCAAATGGAAATGCAGGTTCAGATGAAACTGCTAACAAGTCTGATAATGTTCAAGAAGCTAGTTACGAAGAAAAATAATTAATTAAGGTTTAAAAGTTCTAGGCGACTAGAACTTTTAGACAATATTAGAAAGGGACACCACATGCAAAGATGCAATATAAAAGAAGAAGATAAATGGGATCTAACTAAATACTATAAAAATGAAACTGAATATGAAAATGCTTATCAAGAAACTTTAAATATTTTAGAAAAAATAAAAAAAATGCAAGGAACTATTACTCAAGACGCTGATACTTTATATACTTTTTTAGAATTAGAAGATAAATTAAGTCTTAATATTGAACAGATTTATGTTTATTCTTATCTATTACATTATAGTGATCAAACTGCTGAACTTGGTAAAAAATATAAGGAAAAAGCGGATAAACTAGATGAAAAAATAGTTTGTGAAACAGCTTTTGTTAATAGCGAACTTTTAAGTGTTTCATATGACTACATCAAAATGCTTATTGCCCAAAACAAAAATTTAGAAAAATATCGCTTTAACTTAGAAAAAATATTTAGGTATAAAAAACACACTTTATCAAAGGAAGAAGAACAAATTATTAGTTTAGCTTCTTCAGCCTTTGGCACTCCTGATAATGCTTTTTCTGCGTTAGATAATGCCGATGCTAAATTTGGTTCTATAGTAATAGATGGTAAAAAAATTCAAATTACTCATAGTAATTTTGTCAAATTAATGACTTCAAAAAATCGTGATTTGCGTAGAAAAGTTTTTAACAAATACTATAATTTTTTTGTTACTCATAACGAAACAATTTCTCAACTTTATAAAGGTCAAGTAAAAGAAGATACATTTGCTAGTAAAGTCAGAAAATTTAATAGTCCTTTAGAGCAAAGTATGTTTAATGACAACATATCTCCTGAAGTGTATACTAATTTAATAAACACGATTCATTCTAATCTAAAACCTATGTATGAATATTTAGATTTTCGAAAAAAATATTTAAAACTAGACTCTATTCATATGTATGATTTATACACAGATTTAGTAGAGGGTACTCCAAGAGAATTTACTTTTGCTGAAGCTAAACAAACTATTTTAGAAGCATTAAAACCTTTAGGTTCTAAATATATCAACGACCTATCCAAGGCTTTTACTGAACGCTGGATTGATAAATATCCTAACGATGGTAAAAGAAGTGGGGCTTATCAGTGGGGAAGTTATGGCGTCGATCCTTATGTTTCTGTAAATTTTGAAGGAACTGAAGACTCAGTAAGCACTTTAGCGCACGAATTGGGTCATGCCATGCATTCATACTATTCTGACACTACACAACCACATATTTATGCTCAATATCCAATATTTTTAGCGGAAATTGCTTCGACAGTAAATGAAGTATTATTAAATGAATATCTTATAAACCATGCTAAAGATGATAATGAAAAATTACTATACATAACTTCATTTTTAGACAAATTTAGAACAACTGTTTATCGTCAAACTATGTTTGCAGAATTTGAAATGATAATTCATAATAAAGAATTAAATGGTGAACCAATAACAAATAAAATATTAAACGAAACATATTATAAATTAAATAAACTATATTATGGCAAAGATGTGAAAAGTGATAAGCTTATTCAATATGAATGGAGCAGAATACCACATTTTTATACTTCATTTTATGTTTATAAATATGCTACAGGTTTTTGTGCAGCTTTATCAATAGCTAGTGATATTTTAAGTGGCAAAGAAGGCGCTTGCGCAAAATATCTTGAATTTTTAAAAAGTGGTTCAAGTAAATATCCATTAGATATTTTAAAATCTTGCAATGTTGATATGACAACATCTGAACCAATTATCAAAGGTATAAAAATGTTTGAGGAAAAATTAAAACAAGCCATAGATTTAGTAAAGAGGTGAGATAAATGGCAAGCAGTAAATCATATTATGATATTCTTGGTGTATCAAAAGAAGCTACTGATGCAGAAATTAAAAGTGCATTTCGAAAATTAGCCAAACAATATCATCCTGATTTAAATAAAGAACCTGGAGCTGAAGAAAAATTTAAAGAGATTGGTGAAGCCTATTCAGTTCTAAGTGACCCTGAAAAGAGAAAACAATACGATCAATTTGGTCATGAAGCTTATACAAATGGTGCTGCTCAAGGTGGCTTTGGCGGCGGATTTGGTGGTTTCTCTGCCGAAGACATTGATTTATCAAGTATATTTGATGATATATTTGGTGGCAGTATATTTGGTAACCGTAGCCGTGGCAGTAGCAAAAATCGTCCAACTAAAGGTGAAGATTCACTAGTTAAAGTAAATTTAAGCTTTGAAGAAGCTGTATTTGGTTGTAAAAAAACAATTAGCCTAGATTTAAATACAACTTGCGATTCCTGTGATGGCAAAGGTGGTCATGGTGAAGAAACTTGTAGTACTTGTAAAGGCCGTGGTAGAGTAGTTCAACAGCAAAGAACTATGTTTGGCGTATTCCAAACAGAAGCAACTTGTCCTACATGTAATGGTAGTGGCCGCACATTTAAAGAAACTTGTAAAAAATGTAATGGCCGTGGTCATATTCAAAAAAATAAAGAAATAGAAATAACTGTTCCAGAAGGTGTCGATACAGGTCATCAATTAAGAATTACTGGTAAAGGTGCTGCCGGTTATAATGGTGGGCCAAATGGTGATATCTATATTGAATTTAACGTTAAAGAGCATCCTTTATTTGAAAGAAAAGAAAACGATGTCTACATTAATGTACCACTTACTGTCACTGAGGCGACACTTGGCTGCAAAAAAGAAATACCAACTTTAACAGGGAATGTAGTTTTAGATATAGAAGCTGGCAGTCAACCGGGTGATCAACTACGCTTACGTGGCAAAGGTATAAAAGACCCAATGCGTAATAAAAAAGGTGATCTTTACGTTGTTTTGGATGTTGTCATCCCAACTAAATTAGATCGCAATCAAAAAGAATTATTTAAAGAACTATCAACTACTGACTTAGCAACTGACAGCGCCTTCAAAAATTTCAAAAAATATTTATAAAAACCAATAAAACATTGGTTTTTTTTGATGATTTTGGTATACTAAAAATAGTGAAAAGAGCGATTACATGGCGAAATTAGAAAAGTTAAATAAATATCAGTTAATTTTAATAACATTAATTGTTATATTTATCATAATTACTTTAAGCACTATTATTGCTAGTAAAATCAAAATGAAGTCACAAGATATAGTAGCAATTGTTACCACAGAAGGTGAATTAGCGATTAATTACGTAGATGGTCAAAATATAATATTAAAAGACAAAAAAAATCATGAATATAATATTACTATTACAAATACTTCTGAACAAATAATTTACTACTCAATTAATATTGAAAACCAAAACAATGAAACAACAAGTGCAGCCTATCTTTATAATGAAAATCAAGATCTTGTTTATCAAACTGATGACGTAACAAACGACAAAGCTCTAATTGAACTTGTAACAATCGCTCCATCAGAAACAATTAGGTACAAACTAATTATGAAAAATAACAAAAAAGAAAATTTTAATGGAATAATAAAAGTCTTAAATGATTCTATGACTACTCAAACTTTTGCAGATCTAATACTACTTAATAATTCAATAAAAAATTCCAAAAGTAAAATCGGTTTAGAAATTGCAACCTTGGATGAAGGCCTAATCAATTCTCAAGATAATTATGGCACAACTTATTTTTTTCGTGGAAATGTTAAAGATAACTATGTTCAAGTAGGAAAAAATATTTTTAGAATAGTACGAATTAATGGTGATGGAAGTGTCCGTTTAGTTTTAAACGACTTCCTTAATCAACAACTTCCATATAACACACAAACTAATTATGAAAACGTTTCTCAAACTGCCAATCTTTTAAATACATCATTATTAAACGAATTAAATACTTGGTACGAAAATAATTTAAGCGAATATAAAAACAGTTTAATTGCTGGTGCTTTTTGCACAGATACAACATTTAATACTCAAGTTGGTGATATATATTATTCTGATACATACAATCGTATTTATGCTTCCAATAATCCTACTTTAGTCTGTCAAGGAACCCTTTATAATTCATATATAGGATTACTCAGTGTAGATGAAATAATTTTTGCTGGTGCTTATAAAAACACGCCCAACAAAGAATACTATTTATACAACAAATCGCAACAAAATACCTATCTTACAAATAGTTCATACTCATTAAATAGTTCTAATACAATTTCCATGATAAATATAAATGCAGATGGTTCACTCGGTAATGGCGCCTTAAGCAATATCCCACAAGCAATAAGACCTGTAATCAATGTATCAACGTCTGCTAAGGTAAAAGGCAGAGGAACCTTACAAAGTCCTTACATAATAGTTGGTTAATGTAAATAAGCGTTAATTACCAAAAAATTTTACAGTAAAATATTTTCTTAGTTCCTAAATAATGATATTATTTAAACAGAAGGCGATAAATATGAATAATATACTAAACATAGTTAATAACTTAACGAATTCAGATGCAATCTTTCTTATAATTGTTATTACTTTAGTGGCAATATCTGCATTTATGTTTTATTTGATATATTCGCAAAACAAACAAGTTGTAAGCGGATTAAAAACTTTAGATAACAGCCAAAAAGATCAACTTACTAAAGAAAAAGAGGAAGCCATAGTAAACAATGAAATTAGCGAAAATACTCAGGAACTAGCTAGTTTACAAACGGTTTCAAAAGAACTAGAAGAACTAGCCAAAAATAAACAAGCTGAAATGACTTCTTACGAGGCAGAACAAGAAGAAAAAGCCATCATAAGCTATGATGAATTATTAGAAAAAAGTTCGAATGTAAGCATAAGCTATAGTGACACAACTACAAGTGATGATATTTTAGTTAAAAAGGTGGATTTGTCAAACACTGGTAAGATTGAATTGGATCCAATCAAGAAAGAACTTAACAGTAAAGTATCTATTACCAACTATGAACATGAGGAAGAATTTTTAAAAGCCTTAAAGCAATTGCAAAACTTACTTAACTAAAGAGGATAAAATGACAAAACAACAAAAAAAACAATATATATTCGAATATAAAATGGGCTTTGTAAACGTTTTATCAATTATAATCATAATTATATTAATATTATTAATGACTATTTTATATAAAATGGGGCTATTAGATGAAATCATTACCAAAAGCCTTAATAATTCTAATCAGAACATGAAAGATTTAGCTTTTTATATTGATATCATTTTAATTATTTTATGGTTAATTCTACACGAAATAATACATAGCATATTCTATGTACTAATGGGTGCTAAAAGTCAAAACATTACGTATGGAATCGTCATAGAAAAAGGCATATTTTTTACAAAATGTGGTGAAAATATTACTAAAAAAAACGTTTTAGTTTCCGTAATAGCTCCTTTTATAATATTGGGTATACTTACATTAATTATTTCTTTAATAGTTTCTTCACCACTACTATTAATATTATCATTATTTAACATTGCAGGGTGTAGTGGCGATTTAATGATGTTTGACTTCTTTAGAAAAAGAAAAAATGATTTGTTATTTAGAGAACTAAACGATTCAACGACTTTTGCTATCACAACTTGCGAAGATTTAACAGATAAGAAATTTTGTGGAGTGAAATTGTTATCAAATCAAAATTTACCTAATGAAGATGAATGTTATAAACAAAAAATATATATCAGTAAACCAAGTAAATGGATAATTTTAATCTTATTAATTGTATTGTTATTATCAATAATAAGTGTTATATTATAAAAATAATCTTAATTAGATTATTTTTTTAAAATGTTTTGTAGGTGATGTAGATGAAATTTTCAATAATAACTTTCGGTTGTAAAGTAAATTCTTATGAATCAGTTTATATAAAAGAACAACTATTAAACCATAATTACATTTTAGAAGAAGATTACAAAAAAAGTAATATAGTAATAGTTAATACATGTTCTGTTACTAATACTGCGGACAATAAATGCAAAAAGACAATCAGGGCCATAAGAAGAGACAATCCTAAGGCAATTCTTGTTGTTTGCGGTTGTAGCGCTGAACATAATAAAGAATCTTTAAATGATTTAAATATTGATATTCTAATCGGTAACAAAGACAAAAGTAAAATCATTACATTAATAGAAAATTACTTGAAAACAAACACTAAATACACAAAATTTTATAATAATCGTGTTTCTAATTTTGAAAATATGTTTGTTGAAAATTTTGATAATCAAACTAGAGCTTATGTAAAAATTCAAGATGGTTGTAATAATTATTGTACATATTGTGTTATACCTTATGTAAGAGGTAGCATTCGCAGTAAAAATTTTGCTGATGTCTTGCAAGAAGTTCAAACCTTAGTAAATAAGGGGCATAAAGAAATTGTACTTACTGGAATAAATACAGGAGCATATGGAAAAGAAACTAAAAAATATGACTTAGTAGACCTAATTCAAGCAATTTCTAAGATTGATAAATTAGAAAGAATCCGTATTTCTAGTATTGAAATGACTGAAATAAACGATAAATTTATAACCGAATTAAAAAACAATTCCAAACTGTGTGGACACCTTCATGTTTCATTACAAAGCGGCAGTGAAAGAATTTTACAAATAATGAATCGTAAATATACAAAAGAAGAATACTTAGATAATATAAATAAAATTCGTTTAGCTCGTCCCAATATTAATTTAACTACTGACGTGATAGTTGGTTTTCCAAGTGAAACTGAAGACGAATTTCAAGAATGTGTCAATTACTGTAAGCAAGTTGGCTTTAGTAAAATTCATGTTTTTCCATTTTCCAAAAGGGCTGGAACTAAAGCTGCTACAATGCCAAATCAAATACCAGGTAATATTATAAAAGAAAGAGCACGCAAATTAATCGAAATTGATAAAACATTACAATTAAAATATAACCAAAAATTTATTAATCAAAAAGTTATAGTTCTTATTGAAGAAATAGTCGATGGTAAATCTATAGGACATACAGAAAATTTCTTAAAAGTTGAAATACCAGAACTTCTAAAACAAAATGAAAACTATGAAGTTGTAATTACAGACGCTACTGCAGAAAGTGTTGAAGCAAATTTAGTGAAATAGTTCCGTTTGACACTGTAATCAAATTATAGTATATTATAAAAGTAAGATAAAAAAAGAATATGGGATGATTAGTATGAGTAAAAAAAATTTTAAAATAGTTAAGAATAACAGTTTTAAAAAAGTAGTAGGTTCATTAGCTCTTGCCTTAGGCATGGTTTTTCCAGTTGGTTGTAGCATCACCAAAGAAGAGCCATCACGTAGTATAGTTTCAGAAGTAAAGCAAGGCAAAAAAATAACTGAAGCAGACGATACTTTAATACTTGCATGGGCAAGCGAAACTGCAGACAAAATAGACTCTTTAGAAAGTTCAAACTATCCTAAATTTATGGAATGTTATACTACTTATCACTGTGATGAAGAACAAAATTTTACAGAAATGTTTTTAAGTTATTACTCATATCTTGATTATAAAGAAATGGATGAACCAGCTGAATTAATGGGGGATGTCGTTAATTCAACATATCAAAAATATAAAGCATCAGCCGCTGCATACAATTCAGGTTTATCAGAAGAATATCAATTTGAGAACAGTATTTTTGCTGAAGGAATAGTTAAATTGGAAGATGAAATGATGGCTGAAAATTCCGAAGAATGTGTTTATTATCTACCACTTAATAGAGCGATTGCAGAAGGTAGGATATCTGATAAATACAGTATAGAAAATCTTCCAGAAGGATCCATAATTGAAAATAATCAACTATATGTCTCAAGTGAGACAATAAGAAAAGAAAAAACTTTAGCAAGATAAACTAACTAAAGTTTTTTTGTTAGACAAAAAAATAGTAAAATTGGACATAATTGCCAATTTATATTATAATTCTACTAATTAAGGGGTGCGAGGTATGGAAATAAACAATTTAACTTTAAATGAAGAAAAATTAAGAAATTTATACTTGAGAAAAATAGCTTTAGGTGAAATCTATGGACCAATAACAGGTTATCCTGACCGAGATAGATTATGGCTTTCAAAATATAGCGAAGAAGCAATAGTAAGTGATGTTCCCAAAAAAACTTTGTATCAATTTGTATATGATAATAATTGTAAACATATGAATGATAATGCCATTAGATTTTTTGGAAAAAATATAACATATAAAGAATTGTTTGAAAATATAGATAAATGTGCTAAATCATTATTAGCAAACGGCATAAAAAAAGGTGATGTTGTAGGAATTTGTTGCCCAACAACACCGGAGGCAATATATTTATTTTATGCAATTAATAGAATCGGTGCTATATCAAACTTAATAGATATAAGAAAAAATTCTGAAGATATTAAGCATTGTTTAGAAGTAGGTAACACTAAAATGTTATTTGTATATGATGGTGAAGCGGAACGTATAGGAAATGTTGCTAAAGAAAATGGAATAGAAAAAATAGTTTCAGTATCACCAACTTTATCACTAGGAAACATATTTAGTTTTGTAAGTAATCCCAATCAATATATAAAAAATCATATTATCAAAAAGAATAATAGAGCATTTGAAATGTACAATGATTTTATTAAAAAAGGTGAAATAATTGAAAATATACCAGAAGTCAATTATGAAGAAAATGAATTAGCTTTTATTCAATATACAAGCGGTTCAACTGGAAAACCAAAAGCAGTAGAATTATGTAATGATACAGCCAATGCAAGAGTTCATCAATATATGAATAATGGAATGGTATATAAACGTGGAGAAGTGTATCTAGATATAATTCCAATATTTATTGCATTTGGTTCAATAGTAGGCATTCACCTTCCTATTTCAATGGGATTGGTTGATGATTTAATTCCAGCATATGATGGGAAAAAAATATTTAAAATTATGAAAAAAAATAAACCAAATCATATGACTTTAACTCCTGCATCATATATCGAACTGATATCCACTAAAAGAAAAGGTAATATAGATTATTCAAAAGTGCATACTTGGGGTTGTGGTGGAGATGGAATGAACGCTTCAGAAGAAGTGATTATTAACCAAAGTTTAATATTAAATAATAGTATGGAAAAAGTTAGTAACGGCTATGGAGCTTCAGAAATAGGAGCACCGTTTTCTACACAAAAAAATGGTGCAAACATACCAGGAAGTGTTGGAGTACCTTTACCAGGAAATAGTGTAATTATTTTTAAACATAATACATTAGAACCATTACCATATGGAGAAATTGGGGATGTTTGTATGATTGTTGATTATCCTATGATTAAGTATCGTCAAATGGAAGAATTAACAAAACAAACAAGAATAAAACTACCAGATGGTAGAATAGGTATATGTTTAAAAGATGGAGGTTATGTTGACGAAAATGGTAATCTATTTATTAAAGGTAGGTATGAGGATGCCATCGAAAAGAACGAAAAAACAATATGGCCAGTTGATATTGAAAATTGTATAATGAAAACAAATATGATAAAAATTTGTGCGGTTGCAAAAGATTTGACAAATATAAATGATGTAAATATTTTTGCAGTTCCAAATAATAACTTTGATGAAGCAGAATTTAATAAACAGTTGTTTGAGTTATTACATATAACCGGAATGGATAATATAACATGCGAAATTAATTATATAGAAGATATGCCTTTAACTCCAAGTGGAAAAATAGATAGAAAAAAATTAAAAGCAAAAGCAAATGAAATTATATTAAAAAAGTAGGAAATTTTATGTAAAATGCCCGCTTTGTCAAGGACTAAATAAAAAAAGAAATTTTAGGCAAAGGATGCAAAAAGATGATTTCGGTATTGTACTGGAGTCATTTTTTTAGATTCCATTAATATCTATAATTATTATAATATTCAATAATATATTTTATTGTTTCTTTATTTGATATTGATTTGATATCTGTTAAAATTCCCATTTCTATCAATTCGTTTCTTTTAATAATTCATTTTCTAGCTCGAGTAATTTTTTTTAGCTTTTGCTCATTTCCGAGAGGTCTTCCAAAAGCACTTTTTCTAGTATCTTTTATTTCACCGATTGAATTTAACTGTTTTCTCCGTCTGTAAGCAGTCGGTTCATATCTTTTATGACATACAATTTCAGGAGCAATACCACATTCTCTAAATACATTCTGTAAATAATATTTTTGACATTATTATTACCAACATTCTTATATTATACAATAAGACATAATAAAAAACTATAAAGTAGGGTCTCTCTTTTTTTGAAAGTCCACATTATAGGTTACATTTTATATGTTTATCTTCCTTTTTTATGCTATAATCAGTAGTAGAAAGTAGTGATTTTGAAGTGAAAAATATTATTCCGCAAATAGTTAGTTTGTTTTATAGTTTATTAATATTATTTTCTTTCTTTTTAAAAAAGAAACCACAGACAATGGAAAATAATATATTTGGCTTATTAATAGTTGGTAATTTTGTAGGTTTATGGTTAGACATAATATCATTTATGCTGGTTTACTTAGGAATTAACCATAGTATATGTGTCTTTTTCTCTAGATTTATTCTTATTTATTTGATGTTATGGATAATGACCATGACTATTTATATATATACCATTGCCAAAAAGACTACTTATGCAGACAAACAAGCGCATGATGATGAATGGAAAAAGTATTTTATTTTTAAGAAAATAATTATTATTGTAGAGTTTTTATTATCAGTATTATGTTTGATACTACCGATAAAATTAGTTATTCAAAATAATAGCATATATACAACTGGTGCAGGAATATCCTTAATTTATGTATTAAGTTTTAGTTTGATGATTGTGTGGTTTTATTTGTTATTTAAATATAGAAAAAATATTACTGCAAAAAAATTTGTCCCTATTTTTGTCTATATTTTATTTGGCGGACTTATATCTTTACTACAAAACAAATATCCTGGTTTAATAATAATTATTCCATTTGAAACTTTTATAACAATATTAATGTATTTTACTATTGAAAATCCAGACATGAAAATGGTTGCAGAACTTGAAGTAGCCAAAGAAGCTGCTGATAAAGCTAACCATGCAAAATCAGAATTTTTATCAAATATGTCGCATGAAATAAGAACACCATTAAATGCTATTGCTGGCTTTTCTCAAAGCCTAAAAGACGATGATTTACCTTTAGAATCAAGAGAAAAAGTTGATGATATTATAATGGCATCAAACAACTTATTAGAACTAGTAAACGGAATACTAGACATTTCAAAAATAGAAGCTAATAAGTTAGAAATTATTAATAAAGAGTACTACGTATATGACATGTTTAATGAACTTATAGCTCTTACTAAAGCCCGTATTGGTGACAAAGGACTAGATTTTCGAACCAACATCGATCCTTCAACACCGAATGTTTTATATGGAGATAACGTTAGATTAAAACAAATAATTTTAAATATTTTAACCAATGCAGTTAAATACACCAAAGAAGGCTACGTCGACTTTCGTGTATCAACTATTAATAAAGACAATATTTGCCGTTTAATAATATCCGTTGAAGATAGTGGTATAGGAATAAAAGAAGAAGCACTACCTAAACTATTTAGCAAATTCGAAAGATTAGATGTCGAAAAGTCAATAACTATTGAAGGAACAGGATTAGGTCTAGCAATTACTAAAAAGTTAGTCGAATTAATGAACGGCAAAATAATCGTACAATCTGTATATGGCCAAGGCTCAAAATTTACAGTTTCTATCGATCAAAGAATAATTGCGATTAACAAACCGCAAGTTAAAGAAACTAAACTATCTGAGTCAAAAATCATTAATGCAAATGGGGCAAGAATATTAATTGTCGACGACAACGAATTAAATATCAAAGTAGCATCAACTTTACTTAAAAAGTACAATTTCAATATTGATTCTGCAACTAGTGGTTTTGCCTGTCTTGCTAAAATAAATAATAATGAAAAGTATGATATCATTTTTTTAGATGATATGATGCCCAAAATGTCAGGCCGTGAAACTCTTCAAAAATTAAAAGCAAATCCTAATTATAAAATACCAACAATCGCCCTAACAGCAAACGCAATAGAAGGCATGAAAGACGAATATTTAAATTGTGGTTTTGACGATTACTTGTCTAAACCAATCGAAAAAAAAGAATTAGAAAGAGTAATAAGAAACTATCTAAACAAGACAAAAGAATACGAAATAAATTCAGTAATCACTCAAAACATCTCATCACCAATTACAGAAAAAACAGCAGATATTCAAACAAATTTTAGCAATAAAAAAGTATTAGTTGTCGATGATAATGAATTAAATTTAAAAGTAATTGAATTAGCTTTAAAACCATATAATTTAAATATTGATAAAGCCAAAAGTGGAACGGAATGCATTAGCAAGGTAATTGAAAACAAATATGATTTAATATTGATGGACGATATGATGCCTGAAATGGATGGTTGTAAAACTTTAGAAAACCTAAATACAATTGAAGGCTTTACCACTCCAACCATTTTAACAACCGCTTCTAAAGAAGACGAAGTTACAGGTAAGATTAAAGAATACGGCTTTAAAGGATACTTGGGCAAGCCAATTAATAAAATTTCATTAGACAATTTATTAAAAGACATATTGAATAAATAATTACTTTATGATAAAACATTAATAAAGGATGGTATCTTATTATGAAAAGTATAGATTTTTTAAAAAATAACAATGTCAATATTGAACAAAGTTTAGAATTATTTGGCGATATTGAAACATATAACGAAACTTTAAAAGAATTTCAAAATGGCATTGATAATAAACTCCAAGAAATAACTAAATATTATAATATGGCTGACATGCCAAATTATGCTATATATGTACACTCACTAAAAAGTGATTGTAAGTATTTTGGCTTTACTAAATTAGCTGAAATGGCATATGAACATGAACTACAAAGTAAAGCTAATAATATCGAATTTGTCAAAGCTAATTACAGTATTTTAATGGAAGAAGCAAATAAAATCAAAATATTAGTTAACGAATATTTAAGCGACTCTGCTCCAGAAAACACTGAAGAAACGTTAGAAAACAAAGAAAATGGTATTATCCTCGTTGCAGACGATTCTGAAGTTATTAGAATATTTGTCAAAAAAATATTTAATGATAAATATGAAGTATTATTTGCAACTAATGGCCAAGAAGCCTTAAATATTATTAAAGAACATGAATCAGACAACCGCATTAAAGCTATTTTACTAGATTTGAATATGCCAAAAGTAAATGGCTTTGCTGTACTTGATTATTTAAACTCTCAAGACTTATTTTCAAAAATGCCTGTCACTATTATAAGTGGTGACTCTTCAAGTGAAGCAATTAATAAAGCATTTACTTACCCAATAATTGATATGCTTAACAAACCATTTAGTGAAGACAAAATTAAAGAAGCTATTGAAAAAACGATAAGTTATGCAAAGTAGGGTGAACCCTATTTTTTGTTTTTAACCAATTAAATTTGACTGAGTTAATAATAATGTGTTAATATACGCTACAAAAGAGGAATTTATATGGAAAAATCAAATTATAACCTTGAGGCACAAAAACAACGATTATTATTTTTAAAAATGCGTTTAAATTCATTAAACATGTCAATGACATTGCTAAAAAAATCATTTTTAAAAGCTAAAGCATTTTCCATAGCAACAACTATAACTACTACTGGATGTGTTGTTTTAAACTCGGCAATACATGATTTAACATTAGAAAATTTAGCGTTTAGCAAGCTGCTTTTATCTGCAGCAACTGTTGTGATTTCCTGCAGTGCTGCCAAATTACTTAGTCAAAAAGAGCAACTAGAAAATACAAAACAAATGTATAGTGAAATCATAAAAGAGATTAGGTTCCTGGTTTCAATGATGCCTCATGAAGAAGTAAAAAAACTTAATAAAAAATTTTAAAAAAATTATTTTACTGTCTATAATTTTTTAAAAAGCATATTCGGAGCTCGACAAATCTCACATAAAATTTATCAGAAAGGTTAGTTAATATGTTAATTATAAACACATTAATGGCATTTTTATTAATTCCATTAGCAGAACTTCTTTATAAAAGCAATTTTAAATTAAACAATAAATATAATTACTTAACGATGATTTTATTTTTTGGTATTACATCAGGAATCCATGTCGTATTATATTTATTAACCAAAAATCCTCAAATAAAAGTAAATGATATCATAATTTTTTTCCCTATATCATTCCTTTATATATTAAGTTTTATGATTAATCTAAAAGGGTTAAAAAATGTAAAATTATCATTAAATAGTCCAATTATTAATTCATATATTATATTTCCTATTATTTTATTTATTTTCTTTTTTTCTAAAAAAATATCTCATATTTCTTATATAGGTCTTGTTTTAATCATTATAAGTAACATTTTACTACTATTTCAAAACATAAAAAACAATAAATATATTTTATATCCAATATTTTCAAGCCTAATTTTTGGCTTTGCCACATTTTTAAGCTTTATATACATCGACAAGCTATCTTTAATAGATAAAAATAATGCTTTATTATCTTTTGAAATAACATTATTCTTTTTCGCAATATATTCTTATCTTTTCTTAAAAATAAATAATGTTCCTTTAAACATTCATAATGAAAAAAATAACATATTGGCCGCAATAATACTTATAATTGCTCAAATATGTTATATAAACGTTTTAAATTCAAATTATAAAATTAGCACGATTATTCTAAGCATATATTTTGTTTTATCAATTATCTTGGCTAAATTTAAATTGAAAGAAAAAATTACTATCAAAGAATTCATTTGTTCATCTTTTATTGCAATTGGTATTATACTTACCTTGTTATCTTTTTAAAATACATTTTTATGTATTTTTTTTTATTTAAATTAAGCATACCTTATACTAATATATTTCATAATAATACTTCTAATATCGCAATAAATTTGCGATAGTTGATAATGATTACCTAAAGAATTATTTTGATAAAAACTCTTATTTAACAGATAAATTTTTTCCATTAATTCTTCATATGTACCCATACCAATAACTTCTTTTAAATCAGTTTTTAAATTAATGATATTTTCCTCCATACTTAAACGATTTATTTTCTCTTTAAAATCGTCAATTTCATATAATCTTCTAAAAATATTTAAAGTAACATTATTATTAAAGTACACATAATTATCCGAATCAACTAAGCTTATACTATCAACAAAAAGCTTCACTTGTTTATCTAAAATATTGCAATTTTTTAAATTTAATATAATTTTTATAATATCTTCTGCTTGTAAAGCTTTAATGGAATTACAAATAATTTTATTAGAATCAATACATTCTGCATAATTACTAAATAAACCATCTATGGATGTTTCATATAAACTACTTATTTGTTTTTTTTGATTATTGAATAAATTATTAATTTCGTATGTTAAAATTTCTAACATTTTTAAACTAGGTACTTTTAGACTTTTAGCTTGTAAAACCAAAGCATTACGCTCAGAATTATTATTCTCTTTAATACTTACAACATTACTTTTAATACTTATACCGTTATTAAATATAATTTTTTCTAAAACATCAGCATTCACTATATAATCAACATTTGTTATAACATTACATACGTTATCAATTTTATCCAAACCATATTTTAAAGTCATACCAAGAGCAATTAAAATTAAATAATCACTTATCGAGGATTTTGAAATTCCTTTATTAATATTAATTTTTATTTTTGTTACTAAATAATTAATATCCTCAGTAGTTTTCATTAAAATCCCCCCTGAATGAGTCGTATACTAGCACTAATATTTTAAAAACGCAAATTTATCTTTATTCTTAAAACAAAGAAAAAAATAAGTAGCAAAATTTGCTAAAAAAAAAGTGTCATGGTATACTTGTTCATACAAAAAGGGGTATATAAAAATGAACAAAAATAATAACAAAAACAAGAAAAGATTTTTAGCAGTTTCAGCAATAATTTCTTTGATCGTCGGTACCACAGGTTGCACCAGTGACTTTAAGCAAATTTATCAAAACACTACTCCAGAAGAAGCACTTACTAATACAAGTTCATATGTGTCCACCAATACAATAAGCTATAATAGTTTTCTATACAGTAAAGATGTAGATTTAAATACAGTTTTTATAGCTGGCGAAAATAATAACTTTGGCATTTCTAAAGATACAGACAACGCTGATAGACGTTTGGCAACTGGTGATTATAATGCATTAAAAATAAATATAGAACAAAAAAGTTATCAAAACTTTATCAATTATGTTGATTCACAAAAAGTAATTTATACTTATGAAGATTATTATAATATAGATGACGCTCTTCAAATGTCATCCGCTCAAATTAGCCAAAAACATACCCATTTAATAAAAAGCATCGACCAAAATATAACTAAAGAAGAATTGATAGAAATAATAAAAGCAAACAACGCAGAGTATTTAAAACAATATACAGAATTTTATCAATTAGATGAAAATATTATAGCACTAGTTGCTCAATACATAGTTGACTCTCTTGAAAATAATTTTTATAAACTAGATGAAGAATCAAAAAGAAGAGTATACTGTTCAATTGGAAATATAAAAGTTATTGGTTTTGATAGCGGAGATTTTAGCATAAATAAATCAGGAAATACATTTAATGCGATGTACGCTTCAGATGGCGCAATGATAATTGATCAAACAGAAATAAATAAATTAAACGATGAAAATGCTTTAGCTAAAACAATAAAGCATGAAATAAATCATATTTACCAAAGAAGTTGCATAGATCAGCTATCAGAAGAATATTTGTCTATTGGCGGCGCTCAATATTGGGATAATTTAAAAATAAATCCATTATATTGGAAATGGTATTTTGAAGCTGCTGCCGAATCTATGGTTATGACTGAATATGGTACATCAACTCCTCTTACATACCGTAACTTTGTCAATTATTTGAGAAGCGCAGACTTAGTAGCTTTACTTACTAAAGATTATTCTGAAACGGCATTTGAAGACAGCTCATTACTAAATGATAGTGAACAAATATATAAGATTTTTAACGCTAATACACTAAGTGAAAAAAAAGAAATCGTCAGTATGATGTATTCTATAGATTATATTCAAGTAGAAAGAGAAGACTTTGAAAAAGCGTATCAAGAAGGAAATGATCAAGTACTAGATGTCCTAAATGCAAAATATAACATGAAAGCTAGTGTCTGTTTAACCTTGAGTAAATATTTTTACAAGAATTTAGCTGATAGAATAAAAAAAGGTGACGTTTCACTTCAAGATATTTGCTATTTGATAAACGTCTTTGAAGCAGACTTAAATAGCCACATAATTTATGATGAAAAATTTGACGAAAAAGTTATAAATAACAATAAATATTTTATTGAAAATTACGTAGAATTACAAAATAACTTTTTTAAAATGCTAGCCAGCACACAAGGCTACAGCGTTGAAGAATTAATAGATTATTTAAATAATTATGCAATGGTAATTCGCGACAATGATGGTAATTACCGTCGAAATTGCACATTAACATGGTTAAATGAACCAGAAAAAAAATATATTTATCAGTTGCTTACCCATAATATAAGCGAATTTACTACCAATATAAGGAATATAACAGATTCTGCTCCCCAAAACTATTTATCCAAATAGTTTTTTTTGTAAAAAAATGTAAACTTTTTTGAAAAAACTTCACAAAACAAAACTCATATTATAAAATTAAATTGACAATAGCGATGAAGTTGTCTTCGAATAGGTGGTTTTAAGTGAACACAGAATTTTTTACAAATAACAATGTATCATTAAACTCAAATTCATTAGATTTATTAGTTAGAGATATAATGAAAAGCGCGCAAAATATTAATGTTACATTAAATGAAATAATAAAAATTGTGGCCAGTACTAGTGAATATTTAGAAAGCGAAAATGCCACAAATTATCGTAAAAAATTTGAAAAACAAATTCCAAGTTTTAAAAACATCGTTCGTAACATTGAAAATTACGCATACAGCTTAAAAAATGTAAAAACAACATTTGAAGAAAAAGAAGTAACATTACGTCAAAAAATTATAGCTGATGCGGAAAACATCAATATAAATTGAATTTAGGAGGATTAAAATGGCAGGAACAGTAAGAGTAGAACAAGCTGGGTTCTATGGTATGTCTCAAGATGGCGTTAATCAATACATTAAAGATATTAAAACTAATTGTATTGAAACCGCAAAAAATGAATTAAGAAGTGGTATGGAAAGTACTCTACTTCCAGCAATAAGAACAGGTTGGATAGGTATAGCAGAAGAAAATTTTGAACAAAATATGTTCAAATTAATTCAAGAAACTATAAAAGCACTTGATCGTGCACAAGCTGCACTAGAACAAGAACTTCAAGCTGTAGCAAAAGCTTGGGTTGATCAAGATAGCGAAATGGTAGGGAGGATGTAAGATATGTCAGCACTAGAAGATATGCAAAGAGCAAATTTAACTGCTAACTCAGAAGGAACAAGTTCTCAATCTTCAATTTTGTCTTCATTTGATGGCTTAGATCAAGGAAGAAATTTCTTTGAAGGTTTACTTAGTTTTGGTGATAAAAGTTTAGTTGGTATGAATACAGATGAGGCAACAATTAATGCCATGGTAGCTGGAATAGACAAATATATTCAAGGAGTACAAAGTAATATTGATGCAATGACAAATTATGAACAAAGTGCAATTAATGCATTTGGTCAAAATGTTGGTGCAACAACAAATCAATTTGTTGAAGCAATGAAAAAATCATGTACAGCTGTAATTTCACAACTAAACAGATTTAAAGATGACATTCAAGC
The DNA here is from genome assembly GCA_934096175.1 of uncultured Bacilli bacterium. Lineage (GTDB taxonomy): Bacteria > Bacillota_I > Bacilli_A > RF39 > UBA660 > Coprovivens. Next base: position 11,550 of record CAKOLG010000009.1, on the reverse strand, counting down.
AGTTGCTAAAAGTTATAGAGAAAAAGGTGCAAGTGTTGTTTCAGCGATCAATAATCAATCAGAAACAATCAGCTCAACAGCTAGTTCAAATACTTACGAATATTCAAACGGAAGCAAATAGTAAGTGGCAAACTCATATGAGTTAATTCAAAAGCGTAGTGAATACTACGCTTTTAAAGAGAATGTTAAAGAGCTAGCAAATAGAATAAAGGCTACGATTGATGAATTATATAGTCCTGTTTCTCAAATAGCAGAAAATTTTACCGTAGATGGTGAAAGCGGCGATACATACAAATTGAAAAAATATCAAGAACAACTAATTGATAGTTATAACAATTTAATCAATTTGACTATCCCGTCAATAGAAAACAGAATTAATTACCTTACCTCAGAAATAGAAACCGCTTTAGAAGAAGAAAATATAGAAGAATTTGAATAAGATTGGAATGAAAAAATGATAAAAATTGATACCGATAAAGTAAGAGATAGTGGCAGAGACCTAAAAGTACTTAATAATAAACTAAGGGAAGAAGTGGAAGCATTAAAAAAAAGAATTAGTGGCATTACAAGCACTACCTTGGAGTGGGAAGGTGCTGCTGCAAATAAATTTGTGGAAACATCTATAGAAGAATTAAATCAATTAAATTTAGTAATTGAATCAATAAATGGCTACGCAAATGAATTAATTATGGAAGCAGATGACTACCAATCTGTAATACTTACTATGAGGCCTTAAAATGAAAATTGTATGTTATAACGAATTCCTAGTTAGTTCAATTAAACCTAAAGTTGAAAACGCTAAAAACAAGCTAAATATAGCTCTTGCTAAAGCACAAATTACAAATATACCTAACGATTTTCCACGAAGAAATGATATTTTACAAACAAAAGAATTATTGGCCAGCATATCAAATGAGCTAACTAATTATTCAAATTGGCTTTCAACTTTTAATAAAAATATGATTGCACAAGAAGAAAAAACTTCCATTAGAATAAATAACATTCCTAATATCTATATTCAAAATAGAAATGAAAGGTAATAAAAAAACTATTTCAACTAATATGTTAAAAACACTTCTTTTGGAAGTGTTTTCTTATGACAAAAAAATCAAAAATTATCTCAAAATAACATATTTTTTTAAACAACCAATAAAAGAATGTATATGATTTTAATATAGACCTACGCTAAAATTAACAAAAGAGAAAAGTATTCAATTTTTACTTTTCTCTTTTTAATAAATAGTGCTTTTTACAATAATATCAATTCTGAACCAAACCTAATATTTGTACTATAAACGATTGCATTAGGATGATACTTATTACCATTTTCACGATCATAAAGTGCATAAAAATTATCAAACTTAAATGTAATACCTAATTCATTAATTGCTTTGATAACCAGTGAAATAATATTGCCAACTCTTTTTGAAATAGGTACGTATACATCCAAATCCATTTCCAAATCAGGAATAAAAACTCTAACCAGTACTTTATTGTCCATCTTCTTCATCTCCATTATCTACAAGCACAATACGCTTAACAACATATCTTTTTCCATCAATTGCAACAAACATATAGTCTTTATTATTGATTTTTCTATCCTCCATTGATATATTATCAAATTCTATTAATAATTGAGAAGAAGGATCTGAATCTAACCATATACCATACTTTGTATTAATTGATTGCTGAAACCAATTTTCCAATTTTAGAACATTTAATTCATCATAAGTATCAACTAATAAAAAGTGTAACTTACTATTTTTCGTTGAATCTATAAAAAATTGATTTATAAATTTAATATTATTTTCTTTAACATTAGCCTTTAACTTACTTATACCAGTAATTACATACAGAGTATCTTTTTCTAGTTTAGAGGATTCCTCGATTATTTGTCCAAAAATATCATTAAAATTATTTTGGTAACAAGTTAATCCTATAGTTAAAATATCAAAAACCCCTAAAAAATCAACAACTTTTGTTTCGACATTTTCAATACTCTTTAATTCATATATTAATGCATTTAAAAATTCACTATGATTATCAAAAGTGTTGGCGCTAATAATATTGAAAGTATTCTTACTAAAATCAAAGAAAAACTTTTCTTTATTTTCAACATTGTAGCCTAATGGTAATTTGTTTAATCCTTCAGTATAGCTAACTAAACTTTCAACATTAACAATTTTAGGTATTGAAGGAATACTATTTATATTAGAATTTTTATACATTTCATTTATTTTATCAGCTGTATCTTTTATAATGCCAGGAATTTCATTCTTTATATATATAAGGGCAGATTGAAATTCATATACATTCTTATTTTTCTCAACTAAACCACGTCCCTTATAAACAGCAGGTGTTAATCTTCTAGGACAATGATTTAATACAGTTCCGTAGTCGTCATTATTAGCCATTTGTAAACAAATATGATTAGTAAAATAGTCTCTAACTCTCATTCTGATAGCACTTGTTGAATTGGCTGTAATTATAAAATTAACTCCATACTTTGAACCATCTCTATATAAAGGAATAATAAGCTCAGCTATTTTTGAATAATTTTCAATAAAAACATCTAAATAATTAATAATAACAGTATAAAGTGGTAATTTTTTCTCATTCATTTCATTATAACTTTCAAAATTTCCGCCAAAGTCAACTGTCAAATCTTTTCTTCTTGAAATTTCACGTTCTATCATTACCATTAAATCTATAATTTTATCCCCATCATCAATCGTACAAACATCAGCCACATGTGGAAATCTTAAAAATTGTCGCAATGTTTCAGCACCCATATCAACAATATAAAACACAACCTCTTCAGGAGAATGGTAAATACAAGATGAATATATAATCGTCGATAATAAGTCTTCTTTACCTGAGCCAGATTTACCAAAAATATATGTATTACCAGCATTCAAATTTAAAGTTAACAAACCTTGTTCTTGTCCAGCCGGATTATCATATTCGCCAATAATAGGATTTATAAAATTAGCTTTAACTTGATAATTATATTTTTTTGCTAAATTCATTATATAAACATTTGCCGGAATAGGGTCTAACCAAAGTTTTTTTGCAACAAAATTATCTTTTTTAGCTAAATTAACAAGATATTTTACAATATTTGTTAGTTGATCACCCAATTCGTTAGTGGTTTCCTTTTTTATAAAATCATTAACTGATTTTGTAACATTTCCCACGTTATTTATAAACTTCAAAGAATCATCTTTCTTTTTAATAATTCTATCAGTCGGAACATATTTTGCACCAGCCCAGCCAGATTGACCAATATCAAAATATTCATCATAACCAACTTGCAAGTAGAAACGTCCAGCTTCTTTAATTGATGCAGCATCAGGTCTTTTTAACATTTCCTGGCTGTCACTTGATGTTTGAACTTTTAAACAAACTCTAAACTTTGTATTAGACCATATTTGCTCATTTACTACTCCACTAGGTTTTTGTGTCGCCAAAATCAAATGCACCCCTAAAGAACGACCAACACGAGCAGTAGAAATCAGCTCTTGCATAAAGTCAGGTTGTTGCTGTTTCAATTCCGCAAATTCATCAGAAATAATAAATAGGTGAGACATTGGTTCCTTGACCACGCCTTCACGATAATATCTTTGATATTTATAAATATCTAAAGTACTTTCACCAGTTGCATCACGTGCATCCATTAACATTTTTTCTCTTCTTTTTAATTCAGAGTTTATAGAAACCAAACTTCTGTTCATTGATGCGGTATCTAAGTTTGTAATTGTACCCGCTAAGTGTGGAATAGCAAAACCTTTTTCACGGTTTTCAAAAGCTCCTGCTAAGCCTCCACCTTTGTAATCGATGAGTACAAATTGTACTTCACTAGGATGATAATTAATACACATTGATAAAATATATGTAATAATAAACTCAGATTTACCAGAACCAGTCGAACCAGCAATTAAACCATGAGGCCCAGCTTGTTTCTCGTGCAAATCTAAGTTAAAAGTTTCCCCACTAGTGTGAACACCAATTGGTGCTGCTAAACTTACAGAAGGGTCATTAATACGCCATCTATTATTAATATTCAACTGTTCAATTCTTGACACATTGTACATTTGTAAAAAATCTATAGAAGTAGGTAAAGTTGATTGAATGTCTGCTAACATCAAAGGAATATTAAATAATGATTTAGCTATGTATTTTAAATTAATATTGCTATTAAATTCAGGAGCAAATAATGTTTGACTATTTAAATCTTTTTCCATAACACATCCACTATCTTGCGATAAGGCAATAAACGAGTTACATCTTTTAGGTAATTTATTCATACTTTTATCTAAAATAATTAAAGAGAATCCTAAATTATCATTAGCTTCTAATATCATATTTATAATTGGAATTGTCTTAGTTAAAAGAATATTATTCGTTATTAAAACATAATAAGTATCAAAATGTTTATAAAATTGAGAGCTGCTAGCTTTTTCGTCCTGATTTTTATTTTTTTGTTGAGAACTTCTTTCTTTAAAAATATTTTCCAAATAATTAGATATTATTTTCATCTCATCATAGTTTTCTGCATAAAATCTAACTGTTTTATCATCAGAGAAGGTGTGAGGTAAATACTTTGTATATTCCAAATCATACTTATCATTATTATTTAGTAAAAAAACCATTTTTAAATCTTGAGCGCTATGTAAAGTTGCAAGTTGAATAATTACTGAATTTACGAAATCTTTCCCATATGACACATCATCAATTATTGCTGAAACTCTATTTTTACAAAAGTTGAAAGTAACTGGAACATTTTCTAAGACTCTTCCGTTATCAACAACTTCAAATATTTTTTTCATTAAAATATCTTCATTTAAAGTAAAATGTTTTTCTGGAGCACTTATTTCAATATATGCTGGAACATTACCCATACCAGCTCGTACAATCAAAAAATCTTCATCAGATATTTCGCGATTCCACAGCAAAGCTTGAAAACCATTTACTAAATTTGCACATTCAGAAATACTAATATTTATATCTCTTAGCAATTGAGCTTGCTTTGCCATAATTAACTTTATTTTTTCTTCACAACTTTTAAGATATTCTGAATATTTTTCTATTCTATATCTTTCTTTTTCTTTTTTTCTTCTTTTTTGAGCAGTATTAACAATTTGAGGAATTATTAAACTTCCTACAATCATTGACCCGCACATAATAACCGAAGATATAATACTAATTGCATTCCCACCATTTTGGATATTATTAATAACATTTAATGCCGACACAAAAGCTGATGCCATCATTGTAAAACTAGCGCCAAAAGTAGCTAAAAAACTCGTCTCACCCATGTTTTCACTCTGTGGAGGAGGATCAATTACAACCTTTACTACTTCAACATATTCTTTAAGCATTGGTTTGTGAAAAAAATAATCTTCTGGTTTGTATAATTCAACGCTTTGTTCTTCTTCAGTTACAGCTTCATAACTTGTATTATCATAAGTTCCTTCTATAAATTTTCCAATCAATCTTGGATTTATAGAAACTCTACCATGAGGATTACTTATTTGTATAAACTTTTCCATCCAAATCATTTTAAGTCCATTAATAAAAATAATATCTCCAGCCAAAATAGGAGTACTATTTTTTACAACCTTATCATTTAAATAAACCAAACAATTTGCCGAATTTTCTGCTGCAACAATTTTCCATTTATTTTCTTCTTTACAAATTGTCGCAAAAGTTGCTCTTGTGTTTAACTCAGTATAAATTATTGAATTATCTGCTGTTGAACCAATTGTTATAATATTTGAATTCACTGCAAGTCGTTGCTTGTTATCATCTATGTTAGGCATACAATAAAGGTCTAAATTATTAGTCGTAGCATTAATATTAACTTCAATATGCAAAAAATTTGTCAAAACACATGATGCCACAACACGGTTATTGTCTAAAACATTAATACTTCCGTTACTTTTTAAAACCCATTGATTATCAATGGCTTCAATAAATAATTCTTTAGTAACTTTAGAATCATTAGGAATATATTCTAAAGTAAATACCCCATCTATTTCCTCAGGAAGAGTAAGCTTAGTAATCTTTTCTTTATCAACTAATAATACCCTCATATACAACACCGCCCAACATTTTACTCTATAAATAATATTATATCATGTTAACAAAATAAAAAAAATAAATAAATTAACTAATTTAACTAAAAAGTTAAAAAAATTTGCTATAATGAAACTGGTGAAAAATATGCCAGAAGTCCAAATAATAATACCAGCGTATAACGCTCATAAAACAATTATCAAGACCTTAGAAAGTATTACCATCCAACGCGTTGATTTTGAATTTCAAGTATGTATCGTTGATGATAATTCAAGAAACAATTATGATAGTATAGTTAAAAAATTTAGCCATTTTTTTAAATTAGATTACTTTAAAACTCCAAAAAACGTTGGACCAGGCCTCGCTCGGCAATACGGAATTGACAAAACATTTAGCAAATATATAGTATTTATCGACGCCGATGATTATTTTTATTCGCCGTTTTCTTTAAAAAACCTCTATGAAATTATTAACCAAAATACAGCTGATATTGGCATAACTAGTTTCATATATGAAAGAGATAATGAAAGAAAAATTCTTAGAAATAATCCAACTTGGTTGCATGGCAAAATATATCGTAGAACATTTTTAAAAAAAAATGACATAAGATTCAATAATACAAGGGCAAACGAAGATAATGGCTTTAACCATCTTATATTTTTACTTAGTCCCAAAATTCAACTAAGCTCTGATGTGACCTATGTATATCAAGAAAACAACGAATCTATAACACGAAAAAACAATCGTCTATATCGCTACACCGGTTTAGAATGGTTTGCTTATAACATTAATTGGGCAATTGAAGAATCTCTAAAAAAAACTGAAAACAAAGAAAAAATTTTAAAACTATCGCTTGGCGCTTTAGCCAGCTTATATATTCATTATTTAGAACTAAAAAACGAATATGATATATCTAAAATTTTAAAATGGTCAAAACCACTAAAAAATTATTATAATAAATATAATCAGTTACCAATCACAAATATTTTTAAAAAAATCATAATAGAAAACAAACAAATTAAAAATAAAAATATAGAATATTTTATAACATTTGAAGAATTCTTGGATAGAATAGAGGAATATGATGATTGACATTATTATACCTGCTTATAATGCGCACAAAACTTTACCATTTACCCTTATGAGTATTGACATCCAAACATTTAAATCTAAAACAAAAATATATATTGTTGATGATTGCTCAGAAGAAAATTATGACAATATAATAAAAGATTTTCAAACAAACTTAGATATAAGCCTTCTTAAAACACCACAAAATCTAGGTAGCGGTCTTGCTCGTCAATATGGAATAGACAATTCAAACAATGATTATATTCTCTTTCTGGATAGTGATGACTTATTTTATGATGCAGATTCATTAAAAAAACTATATTTAACAATTACTGAGAATAATTTACAATACGTTGCTAGTTACTGTTTTAATGAAGCAGCAGGCACTAAAAACATTAATTTTTCTGATTTACATGGAAAAATTTATAAACGTTCTTTCTTAGAACAAAAAGCAATAAGATTTAACGAAACAAGGTTTCATGAAGACAATGCATTTAACAATTTAGTGTTACTTCATGAACCATCTGCTACTATCTTACAAGAACTGACTTATATTTATTGCAATAACACACATTCCATTACAAAAGTTTCTGCTAAAATAGAGTTTTCAAGATTAAAAATATTTATTTACAATATTCGTTACGTAATTGACATTGCTAAAAAACATAATTGTAATAATTTTTTAATCAAAGAGTATGTTTATAACAAGTTAAAATATCTTCGAAAAATCTATCACGAATCAACTAAAGAAGAAAAAACAAAAATAAAATTGTGGTTATACAAATACAATTTAAATTACATAAAATATTTATCATGCATCAGTAATAACTTGTTAAGGATTAATATAATGAATGCAGATAAAATATAGCATATTTACATTATTTTTCTCATTAATAGTCAAAAAATACAAATTCTATAGTATAATTGAAGTAGGTGAGATTAATGAGAATTATAGTTTCAGCAGGCGGCACAGGCGGGCATATATATCCTGCATTAGCAATTATTAACAAATTTAAAAAAAATGAAAAAAATCTAGAAATTCTATATATTGGTACACATAATCGTATGGAAAAAGATTTAATTCCTCAAAGAGGGATTAAATATGAGGCACTTGAAATTTATGGCTTTTCTAAAAAAGATATAATTTTGGATATAAAAAATATATTCTTAATATCTAAAGCCAAAAAGAAATGTTTACAAATTATGAAAGATTTTAAACCAGATCTTGTTTTAGGCATTGGTGGTTATGTAACATATCCAGTTATTTGGGCGGCTAATAAATTAGGTATCAAAACTTTTATTCACGAACAAAACTCACATCCAGGTAAAACAAATTTATTTTTACAAAAAAAGGTGGATTTAATAGGAGTTTCATTCAAAGAATCAATTAAATATTTTGACAAATGTGCGGGCGAAGTGTTTTATTCCGGTAATCCTTGTGGTGAAAACGCTTTGGCCTTAGAACCGATGCCTAAAGAAAAATTAGGACTGTCAAAGCAAAAAAAATTAGTTGTTATTGTGGCAGGGAGTTTAGGCTCTAAAACTGTTAACGATAAAATGAAAGAATTTTTACACAAAGTCCATAGCGAAAAATATGAAGTTCTTTACATCACAGGTAAAGCTTTATATGAGGATTTTATAAAAGGTGAGCAATTCCCTGCTAACGTTAAAGTAATTCCTTACCTTGACAACTTACCAGCACTTTTAAAAAACACTGACCTTATAATTACTCGAGCAGGTGCTTCAACCATGAGTGAAATTCTTTCATTAAATTTACCAGCAATATTTATACCTTCACCTTACGTTGCTAATAATCATCAATATTACAATGCTTTAGAAATTAAAAATAATGGTGGCGGTGAAATTATTGAAGAAAAAGATTTGACATCACAAACATTAATTAATAAAATTAATGAAGTGCTTAATAACGAAGCCACATATATCAAAATGAAAGAAAATCTAAAAAAAATGAGTATGAACAATAGCAGTGAACTCATTTATAATAAACTAAAGGAGTTGACGAAATGATTGATACTCTAAAAAAGTATGGCGAAGTGTTAGAAGATGCTTCTTTAAAAAATTTAAATACGTATCATATTGCTGGTAGTACAAAACTTTTAATATCACCCAATTCTATTAGTGATTTAATCGAAATCCTTAAAATTTTAAAAGAAAATAACATAAAAATTTTTATTTTAGGGAATGGGTCAAATATTGTTATAAATGATAAACAATTTAATGGAGCCGTGATTCGTTTGAATAAATTAAACGGCATTCAGCTTCACCCCGAGTTGCAGATGGCATACGCAGAGGCTGGTGCGATGTTACCTAAACTAGCGCTTGAAAGTGTTGAGGCTTCCTTAATGGGACTTGAATTTGCTACTGGAATTCCTGGAACCATAGGCGGTAGTATTTATGGTAATGCTGGAGCATACAATGCTTGCCTTATGGACTATGTTAAATCTGTTACAGTTTTAGACGAAAATTACGAAATCAAAACTTTAGAACATGAAGACATAAGTTATAGTTACCGCACCACAATGTTTAAAGAAACAAAAAAATATATTATTTTAGCAGCTAAATTTTTCTTAAAAAAAGGTGACAAAGATAATTCAATAGCAATTATTAAAGATAGAAAAGACCGAAGAATTGCTTCACAACCGCTAGAGTATCCATCCGCAGGATCAGTTTTTCGTAATCCAGAAGGCGACTTTGCAGGAAGACTAATTGAATCATGTGGTTTAAAAGGAACCACGATAGGCGGTGCCGAAGTATCTGAAAAACACGCTAACTTTATAATTAATAAAAACAATGCAAGTGGTAAAGATATTTATGATTTAATTAACTTTGTTCATCGCACAGTTTTGGAAAAAACTACAGTTGATTTAAAAATCGAACAAGAATTTATTGATTGGGAGTAATAATTTTATGAAAAAAAATGGGCAAGTAAAAAAAAGAAGATTAAAATTAAAAATCAAACCTTTTATTTGTTTATTATTAATTATTGTAACTGTTTTTATTATCATATTTGAAAAAAATAACATAAAAATAAAAAATATTTATATTACAGGAAATACTATTACAAAAGACGTCGAAATTATTGAAGTTGCCCAATTAAAAGATTATCCAGCAATATACAAAATAAATAAAAAAGATTTGAGCAATAAAATAAAAACTCTTCCGCTTATCGAGGATGTGGAAATAAAAAGAAATGTGTTAGGTAAACTAACAATTAAAGTAACTGAAGCAAAAATTCTTTTTTATTACAAGTATAATAACAAATATATTACCTCAACAAACAATTCTATTGAAAATTTAAATAAATATTATGGATATCCAACTTTAATAAATTTTACACCTGATACAATTTTTGAAAATTTAGTGGCAGGTTTAATAAAAATAGATCCAAATATCATTAATATGATTAATGAAATAGAATATACTCCTTACAAAGGTGCTGACAATACAATCATTGATGATTCGCGTTTTACATTAAAAATGAACGACGGCAATACAGTTATTATCGATACCCTTAATATTAAAAATTTAAATGAGTATACAAAAATATACGCTTCATTAAATATGGATACAACTAAAGGAATCCTATATTTAGATACAATAACTGATGATAATATATATTTTAAGAGTTACGAATCAATTACAGAAAATGTAACAGAAGAAGAAAAAGTAGAGTAGTGATAAAATGAATTATGCAAAAGAATTAGATAAAATTATTGAAAGCAATAGTGCTGAAGAGCGCATCCCAAATCTTTTACTTCATAGTTGTTGTGCTCCGTGTTCTTCTCATGTCATCGAAACATTATCACCATATTTTAATATTACAATACTTTATTATAATCCTAACATAGAACCAATAGAAGAATATAACAAAAGAAAAGCCGAAGAAATACGTTTTATAAACGAATTTCCTCACGAAAACTTATTAACTTTAATTGACTGTGATTATGATAACAATTTGTTTCATCAAACAGTCAAGGGACTAGAAAATCTTCCTGAAGGTGGAAATAGATGCTTTCTTTGCTATAAGTTGCGCTTACAAAAAACTGCCGAACTTGCTGTAGCAAATAATTTTGATTATTTTGGAACAACGCTAACTGTTAGTCCATATAAGAATAGTCAAAAATTAAATGAAATTGGTAAAGAACTATCAGAAATATATAACATAAAATATCTTTATTCAGATTTTAAAAAAAATAACGGGTATAAACGCAGCATAGAATTATCACAAAAATATAATTTATATCGTCAAGATTATTGTGGATGTGAATTTTCAAAAAGAGAAAGGATGATAAAAAATGAATCGAAATAAATTAAAAAAATATCTATTACTTTATATGGCATCTCTGAAGCTTTATCGTTAACAGCTTGTACAAATAAGGA
>CAKOLG010000008.1 GCA_934096175.1 uncultured Bacilli bacterium | reverse complement strand
AATTTCTTCGTAAACATAGTTGCAAAACTCATAATCCCATTCTTTTGGTTTCTTTTCTTGAATTTTGTTAAATGTTTCTTCACTTAATAAATCAACTTTATAGAACAACTTCCATATGTTTTTAGTTCCTAACCATGGAGACTTTCTACCTTTCCAAGATTTATCACTGGCAATATTTTTTCCGGTAGGATTCATAAAAACAAAACATATATCAGGATTTTTTTCACATCCACCATTATATATAGAATCTAATTCCTTAGCACCATATTTAACTTGTAATTCATCATAATCTTTTCTTAAATCTTCTATCTTCAAAATATTCACCTTCTTATAAAAAAGTTTCTTTAAGTAGTTCTTACCCAATTTTTCTTATAATTTTTGTTAATTTTTTATTAAAAACTGCTTTATGTTCTGTAATTTCATAACATATATTTTTCTTCTTTATAAAATCATATACTTCTTGTTTATTCATACTTTCATTCAACCTTTAAATTTCCATTTTTCTAACCAATCATTGAACTATAATTCATTACTTTATTATCCATAAATACATACCAGTTATAACATCAGGTTTATATTTAAATCCAGCTTTTTTATAAAATTCCTCATTTCCCGCAGTTGGAGTAAGTTCAATTTGCATTTTTTCACCTACTTTTACTCCATCTTCAATCATTTTTTTCAATTCATTTACTATTTTTAAGCCAATTCCTTTTCTTTGAAATTCTGGTTTAACACATATATCTGTAAGCATACAAACAATACTGCAATCACCTACAACTCTTCCAATTCCTACTACTTCATCTTTATAAGAAATTTTAACCATATACATAGTATTTACCAATGCTTTTTTTACTTGTTCTACCGTATATGTTTTCCATCCGACTGCTTCAACCATTTCTATAAATTCTTCTACGCTAATTAAATGTTCTATTTTATATTCCATTGTTTTCTTCCTCTTTTATTATTTAATAGTAAATTCAACTGATACATAAAAAGTATCAAATGTACCATCATCTTTTTCTTGTATAATTTCTTTAAGAATTCTATAATTTCCCGGTGCTAATTTACCATAATCATTTTCCCATTTAATTTCTATTTCTTCTGCCTCATTTGCCTTTAATACATATGCAGGTAAATTAAAATTTAATTTAACATTTATTTTATACCATTCTCCATTTTTTTTAATCTCCATTTCATATGGTTCCCCATATTTGTAATTTAAATCACTATTATTAGTTAAAACCAAAACTGCTCCCTTACTTGTCAATGTTCCATCTTTAATCGACATAACAACATCACTTTGTGAAATTTTAATATCAGATTTATTTCCCATATCAAATTGATTTTTAATTGTTTTGCAACCAGTTAATCCTAAAGTCATAAACCCACATAATATAATAGTTAAAATTGTCTTTTTCATAATATCCACCTTTTATTTATAATTAGTTAATATAATTTATTACTTTTTACTTTTCTTATCTTTAGTAAAAACTACTAAAAATGTACCAACAATAACACCAACAGTCCCACCTACAATAGCCCAATTCATATTATTTTTCCTTTCTTATTTTTTTTATAACACAATACTAATTTATAATTACAAAACACTAACTATTCTGTTATCTAAAAAAAGTTATATAATAAAAATCAAGATTTTATTTCAAATCTTGAACAAATTTTAATGCACTCCTATCTAAATTTTCCAACGTTGTATTAATAATTGTATAATCATAATTATAATTTTCTACATTTAAATCAGATGAATTAGTATTTATAGGTTTAAGACCTTCTCTTTTTATCAATAATGTTTTAGCAGCAAAAGCCTCTACTGCCCTTTGTATTTCTTCAGGTTCTCTTATATGTATAAACATTATTTCGTCATCTGATGAATTAAATTTATCAACTGCTTCTTTTACTGAAACAAAAGCCATATCATTATACTCGGTCGTCAACCTTTTCAAATCACTCAAAAATTTACGATCCTTATCTGTCTTTGCCCCAGTCCAACCAATTAATTTTGCAACTTCCTTTACTTTATCAACTGATGAAAAATTATAAACCTTAGCATATTTAGACACATATTCCACAAACGTATCTTTACCACTTCCACCTGTACCATTTATAACTATTATATTTTTATTCATAATAAAACTTCCTTTATCAAAATAATTATAACACATCACAATACTTTTTTATATTTATTAAATTTATAAACTACTATTATATTATTATTTAAATATTTTATTAACAACCAATCTAATTTCATTTTTTACACATTATTAATTATATAAAGTATATCTTCTACCGATTTATCCATATTAAATCTTCCATTACCAACTGGATAAAAAACTGAATAAAACTTATACTTTTTTCCATTAATAATTTTTTCAAACTCTTTTTTTCGACATTGTGAAACTGATATTTTTTTATTTAAAACAATCGAACTTACCTGATTACCAAATAAAATAATAACTTTAGGATTTATAATTTCTATTTCTTTTTCAAATAAACTTAAAAAATTTTTATAAACACTATCAGGCAACTACCTTGCATCAACTTGTGTACACTTGCCCAAATTAGTTATAAAATATTCATGCTTTTTTATATCATTATAAACCTCATCTGCAAAATTTTCTGTCCAATCACTGCCTTTAATACTTTTAATCTGATTATAAATATCTTCATCAAGTAATCCCACTCTATAAAACAAATTCCATATATTTTTAGTACCAATCCAGGGAGCCTTCAAACCTTGCCAATTTTTTGAAGCAGCAATATTTTTTTTAGTAGGATTCATAAACACAAAACATATTTTAAGATTCTCTAACAACCACCATTATAAATAGAATCCAAATTCTTATCACCATAAATTAACTGTAACTTATCATAACAACACATTAACTCTTCTAAAATCTTAACCCCTCTAATACTTACCAAATTTATTTAACTAAACCACCATTACATTTTAATTCATAAATTTTATTACCATTTTTATAAATTTTTTCTACACCGGTAAAATTATTTATCGTACCCTTCACTTCAAAAGTATATTTATATTCACCATTTACAAACTCTCTTGGTCCTCTTACAGGAATTACTTCACTATCTTTACCAACTTGCATTAAAGCTGGTCTTAAAGCCTTATCCATTGCTTCTTCACTTAACTCATTATCCAAAGTAACTCCATAATAATTCATTGCCCAATAAACACTTTGCTCAATATAAACAACTTCTTCGCCAATAAAATTTACTCCACCAAAGTATGTATCATGATAAAGCATATTATCTTTTTGATACTCATAATCTTTAGAACCTAACCTTGTATTTTCAACCTTCCTAGCTAAACCATTAGCATATGTTTGCTTTTTAGCTTCAATTAAAAACTCTAAAATACTATTCATTTTTCCTTGCCTCTTTTCATTTAAATAATAATCATTACTTAATAAGTATAACACACTTAAAATATTAACAAACTAAGAACAAATAAAAAACCTTGCTTCTTTAATTTAGAAACAAGGTAAATAACCATTTTTTAATTAAATCTTTTTTTTATTGCATAAACACTAGCAATACTAACTACCAAAATAAATGTAAAAGCTACATAGAATACTATACTATCACCAGTATCAGGATTTGTTTCATTATTATTTAACACTTCATTAGTTGCTACAATTCCATACTCACTTAAATGTGTAGTAAAAAATACTATATACCCATCCTCTATACTTGCAGATATTGTTTCCTTTATCTCCCCATCTAAAATATAAACTACTTCGTACTTATCAAATCCTTTTAAATCATCAGGTAAAGCAATTTTTATTTTTAATTTAGTATTATTAATTTTTACAATATCATTACCATTTAAGACATTTATATCTGCTATAAACTTAACGTTTTTAGCTGCTAGCTCATCTTTTACTTCTACATTTTTAATATCTAATTTATAATTTTTACTAACTTCATCAGCAAACTCTACATTTGCTTTTATCTCACCAGTACTTGTTATTTCTTTTACAGTATCTTTACTAGTTTCAGTATTTTTAGTCCAAGTTGCATATAAAGTTATGTTTTTATACATATTTTTATCATCATTTAATGTATCTCTTTCAAACTCTGATTCATAACTTTCATCATTACGCCAAAATGCCCAATACATATATTTGTAACTTTTACCTGTTCCATCCTTTTTTGTATTCCAACCATTGAAAGTATATCCTTCTCTTACTGGTACGTATGGTAAAAGTGACATAGATGTTCCTGAATTACCTCCACCAACATAATCATACTTGTTAGCTTCTTCACCATCAATAGTTCCTCCATTAGCATCTAATTTTAATATTACATAACTACCATCAAAAGTATCTTTAGTATAAGTAGCAGTTAAATTAATTACAGATTCTTTTGCAAAAGCAGTTGAATCAATAACTGTAACTATTTTTCCATTTAAATCCCAGCCTTTAAAAGTATACCCTTTTCTTACTGGAGTATATTTTGTTAAATCAATAGTTTTAAATTCTTCTGCTTCACTTTCCTCTAACAATTTTGCCTTACCATTTACTGTTCCACCAAATGCATCAATAACTACATAATACTTACCTGTTTCATTTAATGATTTACCTTCAAATTTAGCAGATAACCAAAAACCATTAGTATAAGTTATCTCTGCCCCTGTTGATGTATAGAAATTACCCTCTTTAGTAAAATCGGTTAATTTTAATTCTTCACCAACTTTTTCTTTATTATCATTTTCCCAATGAGAAAATTCATTTTGAGCATTAAAAGGTGAAATACCTTTTACTAATTCAGACACTTTAACTGTTGTTTCTCCATCTGCAACATTAAATCTTATAAGTTTTACATACTCACCATCAATAGTTGGTTCCATCTCATCAGAAGTCAATAATAACGCATATTTGCCCTGATCAGTTAATGTTGCAGCATTTACTGTAGTCATTCCTAAAAAGCCAATAACTGCCACAACCAAAATAGCTAATATTTTTCTTAATTTCATTTTTTCTCCTCCTCAAATTTTTATTATTAACATTTACTACTTTTCATTTTTTAAAGCAGTTATCACGCTCCTTTTTTTAAGAAATATAACAATTCCTAATAATAAGACTAATGAACTTACGCCTAAAACAATAGACATAACTAAATTATCACCCGTATCTGGATTTGTAATATTTTCTAAATTATCATTTTTCTCTTCAGTATTTTCGATTTCTTTTACCTTAATTTCAAAATTTGTTGTAGCTTCGCCACCATCATTAAATACAAACTTAATTGTATGTTTACCAACTGCTAACATTTTTAAATATTCATCAAATAAAGTTATAATTGTACTACCAGATTCGGCTTTAAAATTTTTATCATCAATTAATGCCCCATCAATATATACTTTACCATCAAATAAACTAAAATCCGCATCTATTCTAAATATTGCATTTTTTGATTCATCAATAGTATATATTTGATTTGCTCCATCAATAAACTTATATTCTTTAGGAACAGCTTCTTCTTTTACATATTGAAATGTAAATTCATAAGTACATCTAGTATAATAATCATATCTTGTTTCAAGTATAATTCCACCATCATTGTCGTCATAATCAATTGCAGAACCCGTATATTGCATATGAAATCCTTTAAAAATTTCACTTTTTTTAGTTCCAACATTTACTGCAGTTAATATTGCTTTATTTTCTGATTTATTTCCTACTATCTTTATAACAGCTTCACTTTCATTGTCTGTTGCTAATAGAGCTTTATTGTCTCTTTTATAATATAGCGTTTTATCCAAATCTGCAAATGATTTTAATCCTTCTGTTAACTCATCATTTTTAGAAAAATCAATTACATATTCTTTTCCCCCACTCAAATCAATTATACCTTTTGATTTTATATCATTATAAATATTTTCAATCTTTGTATTAAGAGCCAAGCTTGTTCTAACAAGTTTAACATCTAATGTTCCATTAAATTTACTCGATTCTAATTTGAATGTAGATTTAGTTTCACCTACTATTGTCGTCATAGGGTAATACCAATTATTAATATTTAATTTTATAGGTTTATTAGCACCAGAAACACTTGTATCTTCAATTTCTTGAATTACAAATTTATATTCTGCTCCATTTAAATCAATTACCATATTATTCGAAATATCAGTAACTAAATCATCACCTTTAAATAATTGTAACTTTCCTACATCACTGTATTCTACATAATCATTATGAATAATCCCATTTCCAAAATTTAATGTTACTTCATTTTTTACTTCAGCAAATACATTCGTAGCAAAAGTAAATAATCCTATTATAAATACTAATAATATTTTTATTTCTTTTCTCATTTTTTTATTTCCTTTCTTTATTCCTCATACCTTACCTCACTCATATAATTAAAACCGTCTAAAAAATAACCATATTTATATTCTCTAACTCTGTTTTCCATTACATCATTTATTGGTATCAGTGTATAATCTTTTAATATCACATACTTATATGTGAAAGTTAATACCTCATCATAAAATTTAGTTAATAAATTTATTTTAACTGTCGTTGTAACTGTTTTATTTAAATCATTATCAAAATAACTCATTATTTCATAAAAACCTTTATCTGTTTTAAGAATTCTCTCATTATATATTCTAATAACCTTTTCACCTTCATAATTTCCACTAACCTTATCAATTACTGGAAATTTATTATTACCAACATATAACATTCTATATAATATATTATCTTTTACATAAACATAATTAGACATAAAATCATAATCTGTCTTTTTGCCAATAAAATTTGTTGAATATTCCCACTTTAAATAATCACTTAACTTATATGATGCATTAACATACATATCATAACTATCTCTTACATCATTATCTAAATTTTCATCATGTAAAGTATATAAAGTATCATTATAATCAATAAACTTAATATCAGCTCCATACCCTGGTAATATATTCATAACTTTTATACTTTCTGGTACATCATACACTTTAGTATATTCAAATTCACCACTATCAAGTTTTTCAGAATTAAAAATATAAATTGCATTATTATTTATAAAAGCATAATTTCTAAAACAAGTATCCTCAGATAAAATTTCTGCATTATTTAACTTTAAATATTTTTTATCAGGTTTATTTTTTAAAAGTTGTTCTATTAAAGAAACAGATGTAGAAGCATTATCTACTTCATTTTCCTTTTTACCTTTCCTAAAATTTAAAACTAGCAAAAGAACAATGAAAGCTAATAAAAGCAAAATTATTATACAATAAATTCCTTTTTTATTTTTCATACTACTTACCTAACTGTTCAATATAACCAGATACCTTAGTAGCATACATATCATCTGTTATAGATTGATATTTATTTCCTTTATAATCATCGGTAAAACCATTATAAGCTTTATATACTTCTCCAGTATCAGTATTATAAACTCTTTCATAACCAAGAATTGCATCACTTTGCTTTTGACTCATTATATCGTAAGACTTATTCCTTTTTTCCCATGAATCCATAATTCCATTACTTATTTGATTTCCTATGGCTCTTATTTGCTGAAAATTACTCATAACAGCGTCTTGTTGTTGATAAAAGCCATTTATAAATGTATCTGTAAAACTTAGTGAAGAGCAAACCGTATTCAACGCCTCCTGCCAATCAATAAATTCATCCTTAGGTGTCGTAATAAAAATAGCATCATATACACTTAAGTATTGAATATCTATTTTTTTGCCTGAAATTATATTTTCATAAACATAATATGGACCTGCATCATATACATACGCAGTAAATATTCCTTCTCCTTCCTTACCATTAGCATCTTTAAATGTTGCTCTTAACATATCGCCATTTAAACTGCCTTTTCCTAAATTTTCATTTACAGAAAAATTAGTTAATGTTGGAAAAGTAAAAGTAGCTGTATTATTTAAAGTACCTAAATCATTAAATATTTTATAAAAACCTTCTGTATCTTTAGTAGCAATTACACTAGTTTTAGCAAACATATTATTGGGATAATATTTTTGTTGCCATTTTTTTGCATCTTCTGATTTATTATAACCTTCGGTTTTCATATTGAAAAAAAATTGATAAGTAGGATTTTGTGGATCATACGCCTTAATTGTATAATGAATATAATCACCAATTGTGTCAACCTTCCAGCCCTTTGGAATTTTCATTGTAAAATAAGCATTTTTATATTCTTCAAATTCCAATTTAGCGACCGCACTTTCCGTAATATTAACTTTCTGATCAGCATTTTGCCCAAGACCATTATCTGTTTTTTTATTTAACATTAATAAAATCACCCCTATAACAACTAATAAAATAACGACAATAAATATTATCATTTTTTTTAAAGAAATATTCTTCTTCTCCATCTCCAAAACATATTCCTCCTCTTCTCTACATAACATTATAATTTTAAAGGCTTTAAAGGGCAACGATGTTACCGGCAAAAGCAATGTTTTTGCTGGTAAGTAGTTTTGCTAACTTCAAATTTATAGTATAATACGGACTAGAGGTGACATATTATGAACTTTAAAAATATTTTAAATAAATATTTAGAAGAATTAAACTGTACGCCCAAACAGCTATCAGAAGAATCTGGAATATCTCAAACAGTTATAAGTAGATACCGAAAAGGCGAAAGAACTCCTGCCAAAGGCAGTGAACAAATAAATAAAATTGCCGAAGCACTTATTAATATTGCTAAAAAAAGCAATCAAACAAAATACACTTTTGACCAAATTTTTAATGAATTAAATTCAACCATTGACGTTGATGCATTTGCTTACAATGTATTCAGTAACAATCTTAACACATTAATAAATTCCCTAAATGTCAATACTAATGAAATGGCCAAATACATTGTTTTTGATGCATCTCATATTTCACGAATTAGATATGGTAAAGCAAAACCTTCTAATCCAATTGAATTTTCTACAAAAGTATGCAATTTCATTTTTTCACGTTATAAAAGTCCAGACGACATTAAAAACTTATCGATAATTTTAAATTGCAAGAAAAGTGATCTTACAGATAATAAATATTGTAATACTTTATTTTATTGGCTAACCAGTGAAAAAAAGCCACCAGAAAATCAAATAGCCGACTTTTTAAACAATCTTGATACGTTTAATTTAGACGATTATATTAAAGCAATTAAATTTAACGAATTAAAAGTGCCAAGTATTCCATTTTATAAAGGCAAAACAAAACATTACTACGGAATAGAAGAAATGAAACAAGGAGAATTAAACTTTTTTAAAGCAACTGTTCTTGCCAAATCAAAAGAAAACATTTTTATGTGTAGCGATATGCCTATGGAAGATATGGCTGAAGATACTGACTTTGGTAAAAAATGGATGTTTGCTATCGCCATGTGTTTAAAAAAAGGTCTTCATTTAAACATCATTCATAACTTAGACCGTCCTTTTAATGAAATGATGCTTGGTTTGGAAAGTTGGATCCCTATTTACATGACTGGACAAGTTACACCTTACTATTTAAACGAAGTAAAAAACTCTATTTATCATCATCTCAACTACGTTTCTGGGGTTGCTGCTTTAACAGGTGAATGTATCAAAAATTCTCATAATAAAGGAATGTACTATCTAACTACTAAAAAAAATGAAAAACTTTACTACCAAAACAAAGCAAATTTAATACTAAAAAAAGCCAAACCCCTTATGGAAATATATAAAGAAGAGAATAAAAATGCCTACCAATTGTTTTTAGAAAAAGATGCTAAAATTTTAGGTGACAGAAAACGTTTCCTATCTTCATTACCTTTATTTACAATTTCTGAAGAACTACTATTAGATATATTAAAAAGAAACAATTTACCTAAAGAAGATATTACTAAGATAATAAAATACAAAAATGAAGAAACAAAATATATAAATAGTATCCTTAAAAACAGTAATATTAATGATTATATTTATGAATTAAATAAAGAAGAATTCACAAACGATCCCCCTTCATTATCTTTAAATAACTTATTCTATAACAAAAATATTATTTATACTTATGAAGAATATCAAAAACATTTAAAAACCACTCAACAATTTGCTAAAAATTACCATAACTATAAACTAAATTATTCTAATTACCAGACATTTAAAAATATTACGGTAACAATATTAAAAAACGATTACGTAATCATTTCCAAAAACGCTCATCCAACTATTCACTTTATTATTAGACATCCTAAACTAACTGATGCAATCAAAAATTTTAATCCTCTAGTAAAGGAATGAAATAAATGAAAAAAAAATGGTTAAATATTATACTAAGTTTAATAATTATTATCCTTATAATTCTTCTTATTTACTCTATTTCTAATATAATAAAATGGCAATCAGATTCCAAAAACATCACAACTGAAATAAATAATATTCAAAAATCTGTAATTGTAGAAGAAATAGAAGATACAGAAAATACAGAAATTATTCAACCAGAAAAAGAAATTCCTAAAGAGAATCCTTATTGGGATTATATCAATATGAATATGATCAATGTAAATTTTACTGACCTAAAAAAAATAAATTCTGATGTACGTGGTTGGATCAAAGTTAATGGTACTAATATTAATTACCCTTTTGTTCAAACAACAAACAATTCATATTATTTAAATCATAGTTTCAATAAATCAGCAAACAATGCAGGTTGGGTATTTTTAGATTACCGAAACAATGGAACTAACAACCGCAACACAATAATTTATGCCCATGGTCGAACTGACAAAACTATGTTTGGATCATTAAAAAATATTCTTACTAGTGGTTGGCTTAATAACAATAATAATTATATAGTTAAAATTTCCACTGAAAATGAAAATACCTTATGGCAAGTTTTTAGCATATATCATATTCCAACTACTAATGATTACTTACAAACAGAATTTCAAAGTGATGAAAGCTTTTTAAAATTTGCTAATATCCTTAAAGAAAGAAGTTCATATAACTTTGATACAACAATTAGTAAAACAGACAATATTTTAACTTTATCAACCTGCTATAATAATACTGAAAAATTAGTACTACATGCAAAACTAATAAAAAAAGAAAATAAATAATATACTCATACAAAAAAGTGCCTAAAAGCACTTTTTATTTTATAAATTATTTTAACCTAGGTACCTCATTATTCAAAAGCTTTGCTCTAACTTCAGCTATAAACGTCCTTAATATTTCATTTTCATCAAACATCAACTGAAGTTCCAATGCTTCTATTAAAGATTCAATATTTAAAGCAATTATTTCCTCATCGCATTTGTCTGGTAAATGTTGATACTCAGAAGTATCTATTGCATAAAAATGTTTACCGTCAAACATCAAATTGCCTATTAAATCATACATAAAAATTTTCTCACTTGCTAATCTTCTAATTTCTGCAACCATTTCCCAAAAAGCTTCAATAATACAGCTTTCACTACCAGCCATTTCGAAAGCGGCTTTCGGGTTCAAAAATACATCATTTGGAATATATTTAGTTTTATAACCAACTAGCCTATCATTTACAACATATACATCTTGGGGAAAAATAATCAAATCAGAAGATACATCTCCTGTAGTATAAATAGTGTACGGATTTACCTCTCTTTCATCTGGTCCATCATAAATTTTATAAACAAATTCATCATTTCCTAAAAAACAAGTTCCTTCTCCACCACTAGCAATATTTTTTTTATTTCCAACATTAAAATAAAATTTATCAAAAGCTTTTTCATCTTCAAACTTAACAATACTCACTGCACACCTCAAACATTTATATTTTACCAAATTTACCAAAAGGGAATAATACAAATTCTGAAACACCTTTTATTTGACTTTTCTTAAATGGTCCAAGTTCTTGACTATCTAATGAATTTTCCCTATTGTCTCCTAAAACAAAATATTCATCATCAGCCAATTTAACCTTATCAAAATCCGGTGTCACTCCTTGACTATAATCCTCATCCTGTCTTCGATCATTAACATATATGACCCCATCTTTACAAGAAATAGTCTCTCCAGGTAACGCAACAATTCTTTTAATTATATTCTCTGCCTCAATGTCTATAACAACTACATCAAATCTATCAAATTTAGCTCTTTTATTTAATAACATTATTTCCCCGCCATCTAAAGTTGGTTGCATGCTTGGTCCATTAACTACTATTGGGGTTATAAAAAAAGTTCTAATTATAATTACTACTACTAAAATAATTACATAAGGAATTAATTCCTTAAAAAATCTTTTTATTTTATTGTTTTTACTAGCCAAATCTTCTAAATCATTTATTTCCGTTTCATTATTCAAATCCTGTAAATCATATTTTGCCATATTATCACCAATCATATTTTACCATTTTTAAATATCGGATGAAACCCTAAATTTTAAAACATCACAAAAAAAGAAAGAATTAATTTCTTTCCTTTACTTTGTATTCTTTTCTCATTCCTTTTAAGAAGTTCAATTTTGCTCTTCTTACAACACCCTTCTTAACAACTACTATTTTATCAATAGCAGGTGAATTAACAGGGAATACTCTTGTAACACCAATACCATAAGATTTTTTACGTACTGAGAAAGTTTCAGAAACGCTGCCACCTTTTTTAGCAACAACTAAGCCTTCAAATGCTTGGATTCTTTCTTTCTTTCCTTCTTTAACCCATACGTCTACTCTAACAGTATCTCCTACACGAAATTCAGGAACGTCATTTCTAACATGCTTCTCATTAATTTTATCAATTAAATTTGCCATTTTTATACATCCTTTCGTTCAATATTACTTACCAAAAAATCATAAAAACTAATTTCAGCGGATTTTTCTCCTTGAAGCACTTAAAATTATAACAAAAAAAAATTATATTTACAAGCTTTTCTTCTAAAAAGTTTAAATATAATTTATTCTTCAAAAAATACTTTTATTATCTCTTTCTTAACAAATCTTTTACTTTTCGTAAAAATTTATAAACCTTATTAACAGGACTTACTTCTAATTCAAAAGAACCAAGCAACTCTTCCACATATCCGCCAAAGCCCTTTTTAAATTCATAAACACCATAATCCTTCCCCTTAGGGTTAAAAACATCTTGTATACCATAAAAATTATACCTTTTATAACCATTATCAGCTGCATATTTAATTATTTCCCATTGAATTCGATATTGTCCACAAAATGACATATATTCTGCATATGAACCACTAAACAAATAAACAATTTCATCACCATATAAAATAAACATCGCCGCCGCAAGTGGAATAATACTACCTTTTTCGTTCTTTAAATCTTTCGTTTCTAAAATTTTCTTCCTATTACTTTCAATATCTTTCTTCATTACTTCCTTTTTTCTTTTATTAGAAGCAGAATCTGATAATTCACTTAATTTTCTTTCCATTTCCGCATTTTCTTGTTCTAAAACTGTAATATACGTATCACAATCAAGTTCACAAATCTTAAAAATTACATCATCTTTAAAACAATCATACATATCTTCATAATATTTCAAAGATTTATCTAAAAAATCTCTTCTATCACAAGTATCACTAGTAATTTTTTTAAAATCTTTTAATTCATTTCTTTTTAAGTTTCGTACATTAAGTTTATATTTAGAAATAGTTCGATTTATATAATTTCTTGTACTACTTCTCATTTCATTTAATAATTGTTCACTACTTTTACCATTTATATCTAAACAATAGCACCACTTAACTTGCGCTCCATGATCGTTTTCTTGATAGCCTAAATTCTTTAAAGTAGTTCTTACATTTCTATTGTCAATACCATCAACAATATTAGCATCAGCATCTCGAGATACATTTGGTATATAAGGATCAATAAATAAACGTAATCCATTTTTAGCTTTTAAAAATTTTTTCACTTCTTCAGTCATAAATTTAATTATTTGCTCATCATGATAATCTAAAATAAAACCTTTATACGCTTCAAAACTTTTTTTCCCCATAAAAGTATGACCTGTTTCTGCAATTAAACTAGCAGCTACAACTTTCATACCATCCTTAATTCCTACTAAATATACTTCTAAATTATTTTTTTTAAGCCTTTCTTTCATCATAACTGTTTGAAAAAAATTCTTTTCTGGCCTTGAATTAACAAATTCCATAAATTCCTTATCACTTAATTCAACGAATTCCATTCTTATCACCTACCAATAGTATACACTAAACGAAAAAGTTTAGCAGGAAAAAACTACCTGTTTAAACACACTACAATCTATCTTCCCCTACTCATACCTTTTTCTTGCATCATATCCAAATACATTGCTTTTTGCTTAATTGCCATTTGTTTAATTCTCATTTCATTATCAATAACACGTAACTTTTTTAAAAATAATTCTTCTTTCTCATGACTTAAAAACTTTTGATAACGATTTTCTAAAATTTGTTTAATTAAAACAGCTTCATCTAAAACAATTTGCACATCACTATCTGTTGCATCTTCATCATTTATAACGCCAAGAGCTAACGAAACCAATCTTTTAAAAGATTTTTCGAATTTCATACTTAATATTTTATCAATCATCACTCGATCAACAATCGTAACTTCACTAACTTTTACATAAGAATCATTTAATTTTTTAGGTCTAAACTTATATCCTTCCAACTCACAAAGCGTCACTATAGTATCGCTTTTATGATTTTTATTAATCAAATAACTCATGATTTCACCTTCTTAATTCAATAAATCTGGTCTGCGCTCCCTAGTCCTTTTTATTCTTTGTTCCTCACGCCATTTTCTTATTTTCTCGTGATCACCACTTAACAATACTTCTGGCACTTTCATTCCCATAAAATCGGCAGGTTTTGTATATGTCGGATAATCTAATAAATTATCATTAAAAGTCTCACTAACCAAACTAGTATTAGTTATAACCCCATCAAGTAAACGTATAATACTATCGCTAATCGCCATTGCTGGTATTTCGCCACCTGTTAAAACAAAATCCCCAATACTTATTTCCATATCACAAAGACTTCTTATTCTCTCATCAAATCCTTCATAATGACCACATACAAACACAAGATGACTATACTTTTTCAAAGAAACTGCCACTGACTGATTATACGTTCTTCCATCAGGTGTTAACAAAATAACTTTAGTTCCTTCACTCTTTACATCCATAATTGCATCATATAACGGTTCAATTCTTAAAACCATTCCGCCACCGCCACCATATGGAGTATCATCAACCTGACTATTATTTAATTTAGAATATTTTCTAAAATCAATAATATTAATATCAACCAACCCTTTTTGCCTAGCTCTTTTTATAATAGATTCATTTAAAAATCCATCAAACATATTCGGAAATAAAGTCAAAATATCTATTTTCATAATATCAATCCTTCAACATTTAACACATTTATTTCTTTTTTTAAAAAATCAACATCTTTAATAAAATAATCATTATTAGGTATATAAAAATGCTTTTCCCCAGTTATACTCAATAATATATTACTACCATTATACACAATTTCTTCACACTTACCAAGTACTTTACCAGCAAACAACACCTTTAAACCAATTAAATCTTCTAATAAATAATCTTTATCTTTCAACTTTAAATCAGTTCTTTTTACATATACATTCATTTTTAAATACTTTAAAACTTGATTAATATTATCATATCCCTCAAATAAAACCATATCAAACTCTTTATGCTTACGATACGACTTAACAACCTCTTCACAATAATTATTACCAATATAAAACTTAAAACCAGCTTTAAATATCAAATCTTTCTTATCAAAATTACTTAATATTCTAAGTTCTCCTTTAATTCCATGAGTATTAACTACTTTACCAATATAAACAAAATCCATTTTTACCTTCTTTTCTTTTTAGTATACTTTTCAAAACCATTACCATGACTAAATGCTTGATATTTTGCAAAATATATAATCTTTCCTTTACTAAGATAAGAACCAACGTTTATATTTTCTGCTCCTTTTAAAAATAAACCATATTCAATAAGTTGATTAAAAAAATATTTTTTCATTGGAATAATTCTTGTTGTCATTTTTCCCTTATAATTTAACTTTTCCGTTACAATATAATCATAATTATCATCATTTATAAACTTTTCAATTTTTAATTCTCCAAAATACCCTAAATCACGAAGTGCTCCAATAACATATTGAAAAGCCATCTCTTCATTAATATTTAATCGTTCCACCAAAATCACCTCATCATTTATTACTCATCACATATAAAATAATACTTGTTGCAACACCAACATTTAAACTTTCACATCTTTCACTCATAGGTATATAAATATAGTCATGACACAAATCTAAAAGTTCAGCCTTCACTCCAGCCCCTTCATTACCAACAATAAAACCTACTTTAGTACCAAAATCAATTTTTTGAACCTCTGTTCCCCCATCAACTTTAGTTCCATAAATATTATAACCTTTTTCTATCATTTGCTTAACAAAATCAGACAAATCTTTTTTTACTATATCTATATGAAATATCATTCCTTCTGATGCACGAATTACCTTATCATTATATAGATCAACAGTATTTAACGACATAACAATTGTATCAACACCAAATGCAACACTACTACGAATAATTGTCCCTAAATTACCTGGATCTTGCAAATCATCTAAAATTAAAACTTTATTACCAATAACTTTCTCATTATTAAATTTCCGACAAACGCCAACAACTTTTTGTGGATTTGTTGCATTACTTAATTTTTTTAAAACTTCATAAGTAACGTATGTAACTGGTACATCAAACTTACATGGACATTCCTCTGTCATTATAACTTCTAACAATAAACCTTTTTTATAAGCTTCTTGAACTAAATGTTCACCATCAATTAAAAATTTACCTTCACTATCACGATATTTTTTCAATAATAACTTACTTAAATTTTTTATTTTCTTATTTTCCAATGAACTAATTATTTCCATTTTTAACCTCTTAAATACTTTCTTGCCCTTTTATACTCTGGATATCGTAAACCAACCTGATACCAAAATCTTGCACTATGATTTGCTTCATAAAAATGACATAACTCGTGTACAATAACATAATCAATTAAACTCACATCTTTTTTTAACAATTCACTATTTAACGTAATTATTTTCTTTGTGACGTTATTTACTCCCCAACGCGTTTTCATATTCCTAATTTTTAAAGAAAACTTTGGAATATTAACAAAATCTTCTAAGCAAATATTTATCCTCTCACTAAAAACTCTTTCGCATTCCTTTTTATACCATAATTCTAACATTCTTTCATTTTTGGCATATATCATTCCATCATCTAATTCAACTTTTTTTACTGTTTCATCAAACACTTTCGTATATGGTTTACCTAAATAATAAAATTGTAACGCCTTTTCACTTTGTTTAACAACATGACTATACATCCTAAGTAATGACTTTTCGTTTTGCAAAATCATATCCTTTATTGCATTTTCACTCACAAATCGATTTGCTGTAACTACTAAAACATTATCTTTAAATCTAAAATAAACATTTTTATTATTTTTTCTAACTATTTCAACAATAACTTTCTCCCCACCTAATATTACTTCCACGTTAATCACCATTAATATTTTACCAAAACATACTAATAAAAACAAATTTTAAATAAAAAAAGAAGTATTAAACTTCTAATACTTCTGGACTATATAAATTTTTATACAATGATGATGTTTCCATCAATTCTTTATGAGTTCCACTTGCAACTAATTTACCATCATCAATTACATAAATTTGATCAGCATCCATAATAGTTGACAACCTATGCGCCACTATAATAATAGTATGAGTTTTTACAAGATCATCTATAGTTTTCTTTATATATTCTTGTGATTGATTATCAAGAGCAGAAGTTGCCTCATCAAATAAAATTACTTTCGTATCTTTAAGTAATGTTCGCGCAATTGCAATTCTCTGTTTCTGGCCTCCAGATAAATTAACACCACCTTCACCAATTAAAGTATCATATCCATTAGGCAAAGAAATAATATATTGATCTATATAAGCTTTTTTACAAACATTCCTTATTTCCTCTAAAGTTACATCTTCTTTCACAATCTTAAAATTATCAAAAATTGTTGTATTAAATAAATAAGGTGTTTGCCTTATAATAGAAATATTTTTTCTTAAAGAATCTTCACTCAAATCTTTAATATCTACTCCATTTATTTCTATAGTTCCCCTTGTACTATCAAAATATCTCAATAACAAATTAAATAAAGTTGATTTACCTTGTCCCGACTTTCCAACAATTGCTATTTTTTTATTAGGTTCCAAATCCATCGACAAACCCTTTAAAATAAATTCTTCTTCCTCACGATACTTAAATTGAACATCTTTAAATTCAATACGACATAACTTATCATTTACTTCCCTTTTACCAAACTTTTCATCTTCATATAATCTATTATTTAATATTTCATCAATTCTCTTCAATGAAACTGATACTTTATTATAATTAATTCCAAATTCTGACAAAGATTCAACAACATCATCAATACGCCATATATATCTTTC
This sequence comes from uncultured Bacilli bacterium, assembly GCA_934096175.1. Taxonomy (GTDB): domain Bacteria; phylum Bacillota_I; class Bacilli_A; order RF39; family UBA660; genus Coprovivens. The sequence goes on along the minus strand of CAKOLG010000008.1, from coordinate 30,564 downwards.
TAATAAAACAAATGAAGCAAATGTAATAACACCTTTAAAATATTGCAATCCTAAAGTTAATAAAATAAAAAACTGAATTACAAAATAACATAAATTATTTAAAACATAATAAATAACTTCATCTTTTCCAATCTTTTTCTGCTTGCCAAATAAATCCTCAATACTCTTAAATATATTTCTATTAATTTTATCCTTTATTCCTAAAGCTTTTATTTCTCTTACACCCGTAATATTCTGTGTAACAGACTTTATATATTGATCAGCTTCCTTTTTTATTTCTTCTTGTGTCTTTTTTATTCGCGGATAATATATATTAGATAAAATAAACATAACAACTACTAAAACTATTAATTCTAATCCCACAAGCCAAGATATTGTAAAAGACACTACCACCACAATAATTCCAATTATTAATCTACAAGTCAACTTAATAAGTTTTTTTAAAAGTTCTAAGATTCTATCTGGATCATTATACATTCTATTGACAAACTCCCCAGTTCCAATATTTTCAAAAGCAATTGCTGGTAAATCATTAACTTTCTTATATAAATCCTTATTCACATTTTCCATAAATTTCTTTTCCAAATAATTATAAATAAGTTCTAAAGGCAACTCTAAAACAACCCAACAAAAAATAATAATCGAACTCCAAGTAATCAAACATTTTATAAATAAACTTATATTTTGTGATGCTAATGCTTCAAAAGCTGTTGACCATACAAATGCATTAATTAAAGGTTCAAAATTTCTAATAACTGTTAAAATAATATAAAAAATCAATTTAATTTTATCATTTTTAAAATAACGCAATAATATTTTAAAATTTTTTAAACTTTCCATAAATCCTCCTCTAAAAATATTTCTAATATTTAAAGTTATAACTTCAGTGTAAACTTTCACAAGTATATGATACACAAAAATCTTGTACACCGCAATAACATTTACAAAAAATAAAAGACTCAAATACATGAGCCCTAACTAACATACATACTATATTTATTATATAATTCTCGATAAATTTCATTCTCTTCCAATTTAACATTACTATAAACACTTTTATATGCTTGAATAATATATATAATTTGTAAATAACCATCTTTTTGCTTTTCGTAATCTAAATATCTTATTTCATCTTCTATTTTATTAATATCATTCTGCATTATATTAATAATATATTCTTCAATTGCAAGCTTTAATTTTAAAGCCTCATCATAAAAAATACTCTCTAAAGAAATATCTAAAAGTTTTTCATAAGCCATATTATAATCATGTTCATTATACAAATTTAAACCAGTATAATATATTTCACTATCATTTCTAATCGTATTAATATTCTGCAATAAACTATTATAATCTTCTTCTGATAACATTTTAACTTCATTATCATTAACTGTATAAACAAACTGATTATATATCTTAACTAATATATCTTGATAATTATCTAAAACCTTATTAAAATCACTTTGTTTTTGTGTTACATCTATTTCTAACAACCAAGCTTTAAACACTTCATTTGTTTTTTCTTGAACCTCATTTTTATTTTCATCATCATTCTTTACACTTTCTAATAAAGAAAGCACATCATCATTATTTTGATATTTCCTATAACTATTTAAAATATCTTCTACTTGCTTACTATCATATAAATTAGGTTTATTATATAAATTACTATTTGAACGCACCACTATCATAATAAGTCCAAATATAACTATTACTATTAAAGTAAAGATAATTGCTCCTTTTAATATTTTTTTTCTATACTCAATATTTTTTTCCGAATCAAAATTTTCTTCGTTTACGGCAACTAACTTTTCTTCTTTTATTTGCCAATCAGGTAAAACATCTTCTTTCACTTTTTTTTCAGACTTTAATATTGGCAATTCAATATCAGAATCCAAGCTTTTTAATTCAGCACCACAACTGGGACATTTATCACAATAATCTGCAACAATTTCTCCACACTTTAGACATCGCATCAAACCACGCCCTTATTCTTTATTATTTATATAATATCATAAAATTATGTCAATGTTTATCAATAATCAAAATTTTTCTTATTTTTTTTACACAACACTTTATCAAAGTGGTATAATCTAAAAGAGCCTATTGTGTTCTCACACATAGTCTTTTTTTATTTGGTAAGGAGGTAGAAAAAATGGCTAAATATGTATTTGTAACTGGTGGTGTTGTATCAGGTCTTGGTAAAGGAATTACCGCATCATCAATTGCACTATTATTAAAATCGCGTGGATATAAAGTATTCATGCAAAAATTTGATCCATATATTAACGTGGATCCAGGAACAATGTCACCATACCAACATGGCGAAGTTTTTGTAACAAGTGATGGTTCTGAAACTGACTTAGACTTAGGTCACTACGAGCGTTATATCGACGAAGAATTAAACTACACATCCAATATGACAATGGGAAAAGTTTTTGCATCCGTCATTGAAAAAGAACGCCGTGGTGACTTTTTAGGTGGAACAGTTCAAATTGTTCCGCACGTTACTAATGAAATTAAAGCAAAAATTTATGAAGCAGCAAGAACTTCTAATGCCGATATCATAATAACTGAAATTGGCGGAACAATTGGTGATATTGAATCACAAGCTTTCCTAGAAGCCTTAAGACAAATGCGTCTAGAGGAAGGCGTTGAAAATACACTATATGTTCACACTACACTAGTACCATCAATTTATGGCAGTGGTGAACTAAAAACCAAACCAACTCAACATTCCGTTATTGAATTACGTGGTTTAGGTATTCAACCAGACATCATTGTATGCCGCACACCAATTATGTTAGAAGAAGATATCAAGAAAAAAATATCTATGTTCTGTAGCATTTCCCCAACAAACGTAATTTCCTCTCCTGATGTTACTAATGTTTATAGTATTCCTCTTGTCTACCACGAACAAGGTATCGACGAAATCATCTTAAAACATTTTAAACTAGAAGCTAAAAAAATCAATCTTAAAGAATGGGAAAACCTTGTAAAAACTACAGATAATTTAAAAAATGAAATAGAAATTTCTCTAGTAGGCAAATACGTTGAACTTCATGATGCTTACTTATCTGTCGTGGAAAGTCTTAAACATGCTGGTTATCCAATTGGCGTAAAAGTAAATATCAATTGGATTGATTCTGAAAAACTTGAAAATCCAGACATTAACTTAAAAGAAGTATTTAAAAATTCCCAAGGTATCATCATTCCTGGAGGATTTGGATCACGTGGAATAGAAGGTATGATTAAAGCAGCTCAATATGCACGTACAAATAATATTCCTTTCTTAGGTATTTGTCTTGGTATGCAAATTGCAACAATTGAATTTGCTCGTAACGTATGTAAAATAGAAGACGCTAACTCTACAGAATTTGATCCAATGTGCAAAAATCCAATAATTGACTTAATGTCAGATCAAAAACAAGTTATTAATATGGGGGGAACTTTACGTTTAGGTAACTACGAATGCCAAATCAAAAAAGAAACATTGGCTTTTGCTGATTACAAAACTGATACTATTCTTGAAAGACATCGTCATCGTTACGAATTCAATAACAAATATCGTGAACAATTAACAAACAAAGGCTTAGTATTTTCTGGAATAAACCCTCAAGCAGACTTAGTCGAAATCATCGAATTACCATCACATCCTCATTACATTGCTTGTCAATTCCATCCCGAATTTAAATCACGTCCAAATCGACCACACCCTTTATTTAAATCATTTATTGAAACAGCATTTAAAACAAATGAAAAGAAGAAATAATTACTTTCTTCTTTTTTTATTTTTCTTTTTTAAAGAGTAAACATTATCTTCTTTTGGACCATTTTCTAAATCATTTAACACTGATTCCAACACCATATTTACTTTATGAACTATTTCTTCAAAATTTTTCATTTCAACTTCATTCATTCTTGCAATACTACACTCATCTTCCCAAAAAGACGTATAAATACCTACTTTTTTCGGTTCTAACATTTGCCATTTACCATTTTCACTTATACAATATTGTAAATCAAACAGACGAATGCCATCAGCAACATTTTCATTAGGTATAAATATTCTTTGCTTAACCCTACCTTGCAAATAAAGCGTAATTTCTATAACATCTTCTTTTTTTCTAAGACAAATTTCTGGTGTTTTACGCTTAATCCCTTGTTCTTGATAATCTAAAAACCTTTGGACATTTCTTACTAATTTATCATATAAAATAATTTTTGCTTTTTCATCAATATCTACTTTTTTTCTTCTAGCCTGCTCCTTTAAACGAATTAATTGCTGTTTTTCTCTATACCTTTTAACTAACTTATTATAATATTTTACATCTTTTAATACACAAGGTTCAAAATCAATTATTTTAGCCTCTCTTAAAAAATTAGCATATTCTACTAATATTGTATTAAATAAAGCAATCTCTCGCTCTACTTCCTGACCTGTACCAACCATTCCATAACAATACTTATATTCTAAATGATGATCGTTTGATAAGGTAAAATTCATTCTTACTTTTTCACTATAAACACCGTCTCTATAATCATCCTTAAAAGCATAAACCAAACTTACAACCATTCTCCCATTTTCAAGCATTTGCTGACTTGCTTCATTTTTTAAACGCAAATGCCCACTACTTGGCAAAACTACAACATCATAAGCTCCTAACTTTTCAACTAAAAACTTATCATCAATATTTAAATCACCAAATTGATAAGTATAAAAATCTATATTTTTAAAGCCCATATTTTTTACATAAGCTTTAATACTTTCTAAATTTTCTTCTCGTACATAAAAAAGCATTCTAATATTTTTCAAGTTCTTTGAAATAAAAATATTTCTTTTAGCACCAGTTTGAAGTTTAAAACTCTTTTTTTCCTTTTGTGCCAACCTTTCCTTCACCTTCGGCAACAACCTAGTCCATCCAGCAAAAAAATAATCTTCTATATTATCAAACGTTCTATTATTAGCTAAAATTAAACGGCCTTTAATTTTCTTTTCTTCCTCATAATCAAAAACTACTAAATCATCACTCTTTACTAAACTCTTCAAAAATTTTTTATAACTACCATCCGTATAATAATCAGCTAAAGATGGTCCTAAAAAAATAAAATCATATTGATTTATTATACTTTCATTTACTTTAAAATAATTACTGGCACAAACTATCGATTTAAAATAATCAACTTGCCCAAATTTACCAACTAAATCATTATAATCGTCTTCATTTTCCGAAATCACTAATACTCTATAATTTTTAAATTTATCTTCCATAACCGTATCATCCTTATCAAATTTATTTTAACATATCAAAATTATATGTGTAAACATCGAAAAAGATATTTTCTTAAGAAAAAAATCACAAAAAAACTACTAAAGTTATGCTTCAGTAGTATCTTTTGCTTCGTTTACAGCTATTACTTCTTTACCTTTGTAATAACCGCATTTTGTACATGCACGATGAGGTTGGATTGCTGCTCCACACTTAGGACATTTAGTTATAGTTCCAACTTCTTTTTTTAAGTGAGTACGACGCATTCTTTTTTTAGTTTTACTTGTTCTTCTAAAAGGAACTGCCATGATTTCACTCCTTTCCTTCTTTATCAAGTAGCTCTAACAAAGGAGCTAATCTTGGATCTACTTTTTTTCTTTCTTCATCTACTAGTTCCCAACCTTCACCTTCAAGTTTATATTTCTTATCTGGATCACGTCTAACACTAATTGGGACCTCTAGTACAATATTTTGCCATAAAATATCCATAATATCAAGCTTTTTTAACTCATTTTTATTTATTTCTGAAGCATTTTCACTTAATACTTCTGATATTTCAATACTAAATGGATAATCAATCGGCTCTAAGTCAATTGCATCTAACAACACAAATGTCCCCTGAACCTTACAATCAAAGACAATTTCATTTGTTATACTATAATAAGCTCTACCTTGAACTTTAACATTATCAAGCTTTTGAATTGCAGTATTTTTTATATATTCTTCCCCAAACGAAACAATATCATCAATTATAATACCATTTTCATCTACTTTAGATAAATCAATGTTCACATTCATCACCCACTAGCTCTAGTAATTATATCAACTTTTCTTGAATAATACAACTTAATATAATAAAATAAATAAAAGAAAGTTGGTACTAAATATGAAAATAATTGGTTTAATTGCAGAATATAATCCGTTTCATAACGGACATTTATACCATATAAATAAAATTAAAGAACTTTATCCAGATTCACTACTCATCTTAGTTTTAAACGGTTACTTTACACAAAGAGGAACACCTTCAATATTATCCAAAGAAAACAAAACAAAAATAGCCTTAAATTATAACATAGATATTATAATTGAACTCCCTTTCATATATGGAACTCAATCAAGTGATATTTTTGCCTACAACAGTATAAAACTATTAAATGAATTAAAAATCGACACTATAATTTTTGGTAGTGAATCAAATAACTTAAATCTATTATCCCAAATCGTAAATATTCAACTAAACGATTCAAACTATCAAACCAAAGTAAAAGAATACTTAAATCAAGGACTTAATTACCCAACTGCCATGAAAAAAGCTTTAAATATTTCTACTGACATTAATAATCCTAACGATTTACTAGGTATTTCCTACATCAAAGCAATTTACCAAATAAATAAAAATATCCAACCGTTTACTATAAAAAGAACAAACGAATACCATGATATAACTTCATCTAATAAAATAATCAGTGCTACTAATATAAGATTAAGATTAGAAAACAATGAAGACATAACAAACTATATCCCCAATTACGATATAAACATTATTGAAAAAATTAATGAAGAAAAACTATTTAATTTACTAAAATTCAAAATACTAACTGATAAAAATTTAAGTATTTATCTCGATGTTGATGAAGGCATAGAATACAGAATAAAAAAATATATTAATAAAGCCAAAGACATGCATGAATTAATATGTAACATTAAAACCAAAAGATACACTTATAATAAAATAAATAGAATGCTACTACATATCCTAATTGGTCTTACCAAAGAAGATAATAAAAATACTCACCTAGATTATATTAAAATATTAGGTTTCAATCAAAAAGGCCAAGAATATCTAAATAAAATTAAAAAAAATTTAAATCTACCAACATCACCATCCAAAGAGTCTATTGTTTTTCAGTATGAATTAAAAGCTGCTTTCCTATATGAACAAATTACAAATACCTCATTAAACAATTTTGATTTAAAAAATATTCCAATTCAAAAGAAGTAAATTTACTTCTTTTTTATAAATTAACCTTAGTTAATTTATGCACATCAATTTGCGATACTCTATCTGGATTAAGTTCTATCACAATATTTTTTGTTGTACCAAACATATATGTTGAAGTTTCCCTTTTTATTATAAAAGTTCCATCTATAATTAAAGGCAAAATCATTGTCTCATATATCTCTTTAACTCTTTTCTTATCATTAAACCAATTATACACCTTAGCAAAATTCATAACATTTTTTTCTCGGCCATTCATAAACAAAAAATATTCCACAGTTTGATAATCTATACCTCCCCACTCACGAAGTGCCATCCTGCTCAAATTATGCATAATATATTCTTTCTCCAACTCTTTCTTTAAATTCAATAACATATATTTTAAAAAATTAGTTAAATCATAATTAGCTTTACAAAACCTTATCGTTTTATCATAAGTAGAATCAAAGTTAATTCCTCTATTAAAAATAGTGTAAGGATATAAATTATTTTTAAACAAATACCACATAGCAACAGTTCGACTAGTTCGCCCATTAATATCAAAATATGGATGAACATATACAAAATAAAAATGCATTATTTGTGATTTTATAAAATAATCAGTGGAATTTACAAAAGTATCACCATTATTAACATAATCAAAAAAACAATCCATATATTCTTTCACATCTAGAGGTAAAATTCCCTCATCCATAGAACTATCTATTCTTCCATTTTTTAAAATATAAACAGGTCCCTCACGATATAGCCTTCCCATTTTATTTATATAATCTTCACTTAACAAACCTCTACTTAATATCTTATATAACTGAGCAACTGTACTTTCATTTATTTCTAGTCTCTTTAAAATATAATTATAACCATTATATAAATTAACAATAGTTAATCTATTTTGCAAATCACTCCCTAATTTAGCATTTTTAATAACTTCCTCAATTAATGTAATATCATAATTTATTCCTTCTATACTATTATTTGCCTTTAATTCCTGTGTAAAAAGAACTTTTTTAGCAAACAACTCAGTATTCATATAATCTTCATCTTCTAAAAAGTCTTCTAATTCCCTTTTTAAATTATCTAAACTATCAAAATCTACCCAAAACTTTTTACCACTATCGGTTTTTAAACCTAATTTTTCATACCCTTTTTGCATTTCCATAATAAACCACCCATAAAAGCAATTACAAATCCCATAACAATAATTAACACATAAACTATAACATTATTTTTTTTAACAAGTACTTCCTTTTCATAACTTTTTATTTCATAACCATTTATATATTCACAAACACTTGCATTTTTATTAATCAAAACTTCATTTCCCAAAATATTAATTGTCTCTGGAACTTCTTTATTAAAAGTTATTTTAAATTCAAAAGATAAAATATTTTCATTAACACTAGCATTAATCTCTTTACTATTATAAAAATAAACATTACTAAAATTATCTTCATCTTTCAAATAATCCAAACTAACCTTAAATCCTTCAGTAACATTTTTTACTTCAACTAAAATATCATCACTATTATAAATATTTCCCAATTTATATTTACTAATTAATGTAGTCATCTTTCCCTTATTAGTACTAACTACTTTTACCGGTACAACTAAAAACTTATCACTAATAACACTACATTTATTAACTACACTATAAAACTTAAGTGGTTCTTCTGCTTTAACATTTAAACAAAATAAAAGCAAAAATATTAACAAGAATAATCTTTTCATCAAAATCACCTACAGGTTAGTATAGCATATAAAAAGATTCTTGTCTTAAGAATCTTTTTGACACTTTTCACAATAATAAGTACTTCTTCCACCTACAACAATTCGCTTAATTATTGTTCCACATAACTTACACTTTTCATTTTCTCTTTTATGAACCATTAACTTTTCTTGAAACCTTCCAGTTACACCTAAACTAGACGTATAACTTTTAATAGTTGTTCCACCATATTTAATTGCTTCTTGAATAATTCTTTTTGCCGAACTAACTATTCTTTGACACTCTTCCAAAGTAATATTCGTTCCTAATTTTAACGGATTTATTTTAGCACCAAACAAAACCTCATCTGCATATATATTTCCTAAACCAGATATAATAGTCTGATCCAATAATAAAGTTTTCATTGGCAACTTTCTTTTTTTAAAATGTTCAAACAAATATTCCTTTGTTAGCTTATCATCAATCGGCTCTATTCCTTGCTTTCTTACCCCTTCAACACTATCAATATTCTTTTTTAAAACAAGATTCATTCTACCAAACTTTCTTGTATCATGATAACGTAATTGTCCCCCATCATCAAACTCGATAATTACGTGTTCATGTTTAACAACTGGATCATTTTGATTTTTTATAAAATACTTTCCTTCCATTCTCAAATGACTACATAAATAATAATCACCGATATCAAATAGTAACCATTTACCTTTTCTTAAAATATCGTTAACTACCAATCCCTTTAAACAATGTTTAAATTCTTGAAGATCAGATTCAATTATTCTTTCATAAATAACATTAACGCTTTTTATTCTTTTTCCTACTATTTGTTTTTTTAGTGTTTGCCTTACTGTTTCCACTTCTGCTATTTCTGGCATTATTAATCACCTTTTTATATATATTTTCTTTCTTTTTAACTAAAGCTACATTTACAACATCACATACTTTAAGACAATAATCTGTTAAAGTAACAATAAACGTATTTAAATCAATCAAACTAATATTATCATTAAACTCTAAAAATAAATTTAATTTTCTAATTCCCCCATAATTTACATATTCAATATTTTCTACCCTTTTAACTTCATTACGTTTACTAACTTCTTCTTTAAACTCACTTTTAACTACGTCTTCTTTTTCTTCTAAATATTTAAAACTATTAACAACAATTTTTATTCCTTTTACAATAATCATAATTACAACTAAAGCGCAACCTATCATATCACCATACTTAAGTATCTTAACCCATTTACCTATAAAACATAAAATTGCACTACCTACTATAATTCCATACTGCAAAAACTCTAGATTACTAGATAAATTGCTATATGCTATCAAACCAGACTTTTTTGAATAGCTGATATTACTGTTAAAACAACTTACAACATATCGACAAATCAAACAAATTACAACAAACAATATAACTAATAAACTTGTTCTTTTTACACCACTAATTACACATATAAAGAACGTGCCTATACTACTAAGTATAAATAAAAATGCCAACAAACTAGTAAATATAGCTTTATATTTCTTATTATCTTTATTTTTATAAACTAATATACTTTCCACCATAATCAATAATTCATAAATACAACTTGCTAACAAAGTATAAGACTTACATAAATAACTTCCTAAAATCTTTACTAATAATATAATAAAATTAGCTATCAAAAACTTTTTTACTTCTTTCATATTTTCTCCTCTATTTCGCTTCATACCAATCGGTTCCATAATCAGCACTAACTTTAAATGGTACATCTAATTTAACACAAGTTTCCATATTTCTTCTAACAATTTCTTCTAAAATATTTTTTTCTTCGTTTACAACATCAAATATTAACTCATCATGAACTTGTAATAACATTTTACTTTTTAATTTTTTTTCTTTCATTTCTTGAAATATTTTAACCATTGCTATTTTTATTATATCTGCACTAGTACCTTGTATTGGCGTATTAAGAGCTATTCTTTCCCCACTTTGTCTAATCATATAATTCTTATTTTGTAACTCTTCAATTACCCTTTTACGATTAAATAAAGTTCTAACATAACCATCACGATAAGCATCAACTACAATATCATCCATATACTTTTTCACACCTGGATATAACTCATAATACTTATTAATAAATTCTTTTGCTTCTTTAGCACTTATTTCCAAGTTTTCTCCTAAACCAAATCCAGAAATACCATAAACTATCCCAAAAATAACCGCTTTAGCTGTTTTTCTTTGTAGTTTAGTTACCTCCTCCATTGGTATACCATAAATATCACTAGCTACTCTCGTATGAATATCTTCATCTCTAATAAAAGCCTCCTGTAGCTCTTTCGAACCACTAACATGTGCTAATACCCTTAACTCCATTTGTGAATAATCAGCACTTAAAAAACAATCATTAACTGGTAAAAAAGCTTTTCTAATCTTTCTTCCTTCTTCATCTCTAGCTGGAATATTTTGTAAATTAGGTTCAACAGAAGACAATCTTCCCGTTCTAGTTAAAGTTTGCTTATATATCGTATGAATTTTACCATCTTCATGAATAAAACTAAACAACCCCTCTAAATAAGTACTCTTTATTTTCGTAAGACCTCTATATTCCAATATCTTATTTACTATAGGATGTTTATCTACCAATTTATGTAAAACACTTACGTCAGTCTTATAACCAGTTTTCGTTTTCCTATTAAAAGGTAAAGCTAACTTCTCAAAAAGAACAACGCCCAATTGTTTCGGACTACTAATATTAAAAACTTCTCCAGCTAAATCATATATCTCATTTTCTAATAAATTTATCTTTTCTTCCATTTCCTCTTTCATACTTTGTAAAATTGAACCATCTACTTTAACACCTTCAATTTCCATTGCCGCTAAAACACTTACTAGTGGCATTTCAATCTTAGTAAATAAATCCCACATCTCTTCTTCTTTTAACTTTGCTTCATAACTATCTTTAATATCATAAATAAACCTTGCTTTTAAAACTATATCCTTTTTATTAAAACCATTTTTTAAACTTTGTGAATAAAAACTAACTTCACAATCATTACTATTCATTAAATAAGCAATATCATCCTTAACATTAATATTAAGTAAATAAGCAGCAACCATAATATCAAAATTACAATTAATACTTAAACCTTCCTTATTCAATAAAACCATATTTTTCTTTTGATCAAAAGTATATACTTCCTTTTCTTTTAAACAAGCAACCACATCTTCTAATACAACATTATTAATAAAATAATTATTTTTACTATCACTTATAGCAACTCCAACAATATCACCATTATGATAATTTTCCAAATTACTTTCTATATATATAGCAACTTTTTCCTCTAAATTATCTAAATCACTTAAAGATGATACATTTTTAAATTCAATTTTATTCTCTGCAGGAATACTTGAAGAAACATTCTTTTTTATAAAAGAAAAGAATTCTAAAGTTTCATATATTTTATTCAATGCAACAAAATCTGGTCCTGTATATCTTATATCAGCTAAATTAATATCAATAGGTACATCTCGATAAATAGTTGCTATTTCTTTACTTAAAAAAGCATTATCTTTATCAAGTAATAACTTCTCTTTTGTCTTACCTTTTATTTCATCAATATGCTCATATATTTCCTCTAATGAATTATAAGTTTTAAGTAGGTTAATAGCTGTTTTATCACCTATTCCTTTAACTCCAGGAATATTATCAGAAGGATCACCAGCTAAAGCTTTATAATCAATAATTCTAATTGGTTCAAATCCCCAATCTTCTTTAAAAGTTTGCGGATTATACCTAATAAAATCTTTCTGCTTTAATAATTTTACATCAACAACATCACTGATTAATTGCAACAAATCTTTATCAGAAGTAACAATAGTTGCATCATATTCCGGATCTTCTTCACACTTTTTGGCAAATGTTCCAATAATATCATCTGCTTCATACGGTTCTAATTCAAAATACTTAATTCCCATTGCAGTCAAAATATCACGCGCAATTGGCATCTGTAACTTCAACTCAGTAGGAGTTTCAGCACGTCCATCTTTATATGTTTCATATTTTTCTTTCCTAAAATTTTTTCCTATATCAAATGCAACCGCTATATATTCCGGCTTTTCCTCATGAATGACTTTATTAATCATACTAACAAACCCATATAACGCATTCGTTGGGAAACCTTTACTATTTTTCATTACATTTCCTGTATAAGCTGTTGCATAATAACTTCTAAACATAAAATTATTACCATCTATTAATATTACCTTTTTCATGTTATACCACCCATAACTTATTATATCAAAAAAAAGCAATTTTAACTTTAATAATATAAAAAAAGACACTAAAATTAAAAATTAAAGCGTCTCTTTATCTTTTTTACATTCCTCAACAAATCTTTTAAATATTTCATTATACTGTGGCAAAACTTCTGGATGAAATTGTACTCCTACAACAAAATGACTCTTATCCTTAAGCTCTATCCCCTCAATTATTCCGTCTTCTGATAAAGCACTAACCACAAAATCTTTGCCTACACCTTTAGCCATATACTTATGAATACTATTAACCATAATTTCCTTCTTTTTTAGTATATCAAACAAAATAGTATTTTCTTCCACATAATCCTTGTGAACTGTATTCATTTCTGTCTCTCTTGTAACTTCATGCCAATGATTAACACCGTTTTCGATTAAAACTACTACCTTATCTTCTATTTCCTTACTAACACTCACAGAATAGCTTGCCAAAGTTTGCATTCCTAAACAAATCCCTAACATTGGCTTTCTCTTCTTATAAAAATAATCTACTATATCCAAATTAGCTTGTAATATTCTATTACCTCCAGGTAAAAGTAGACCATCACAACTATCAAGTACTTCATATATAACTTCATTATTATATAAAGGTATAAAAAAAGGTATCCCACCATTTTCAATTATTTTCTTTACAAAATTATTTCCATAACGATAAATATCTTTAAAAGAATCATCAGTTCTCATATATTCACTATTTGGTAAAATTCCTATAATAGGCTTCATAAATCAATCTCCTTTAATATATTATAGATTATTTTTTTATAATATGATATTATTTATAATAGAAAAGAGGTTAAAAATGAAAAATATAGACAAAAAGAAATTAGCATTATTTATAGGTATAATAATTATCTTAGTTGCATTAATAGTTTTAATTATCATAAAAAGTATAACAAAAGAAAAACCAGTCAGCGATGAAGAAAGTAACACCATTTCAAAAATTACCCTTAATTACATCAATAAACTGACTTTAGGATATGACACAGACTTCGATGGTATAGATATTTTATACACTAAAGATGAAACTAAATACAAAGATTTATCAACATCTACTATCTTAACAGTTGCAGCAAGATATACTAACAATGAACTAGATAACTCCATTCCAAATACAACCCTAGACTCAATATCTCAAAGTAAAAATATTGACCCAAATAAATATACTTTCTATACTGGAGAAAATATTAGAACTGCTATAAAAAATTTATTTAATGTTGACTTTGCAAATACATCAAGCCTTGGTGCAGAAAATTACCTTTATGGATATACTTATTTAAGTGAATATGATATGTATTTACAAAGTAAAACAATTAAAGAAAATCAAACTTATGATAATCAATTAGATTTTAAAATAATTAAAACAGTTAAAACAACCAAAAACACTTATAAAACAACAATGGCAATTGCTTATGTAAATATTGATAACAACAAATTAAAATATGCTAAAGATTCAAATTTTGAAAATATTATTTTTGAAACAACTTTAGATAATGCTGGAATTCCTGAAGACAAAGTCAACGAATTCGAAAAATTTACAATTACCTATAAAAAAGTTAATAACCAATATACTTTTGATAACATAAAAAAAGCTTAGAAATCCTAAGCTTTTTTTAAAACAAACTAAGCTGATTGCTTTCTGATAAATTATCTAAACAACCCAATGCTTTAAGTTTTTCCATTGAAGTATTATTTACTTTACCTCTTTCTCGTAAATCTTCCATTGAAATAAATGGACCTCCCTTACGAGCTTTAACAATTGCCTCAGCAACGTTTTCACCTAAGCCATCTAATGCTCTAAATGGAATAATTAAACCCTTTTCATCCTCTGTAATAACAAACCTTTTACCATCGCTCTTATCAACATCAATATTTTTAAAATAAAAACCTCGACAACACATCTCTAAACATAACAATAATGTTTCTCTTGTGTCTGCTTCTTTATTAGAAATAGAATTTCCTTTTGCATCCAATTCATCTATTTTAGCTCTAATTGCTTCCTCACCCTTAATCATCGAAGCAATATCAAATTGATCACGTCTAATAGATAAATAAGCACAATAATATAAAATTGGATAATGAACTTTAAACCAAGCTATTCTAAACGCTGATGTTACATAAGCTGTTGCATGAGCTTTTGGAAACATGTATTTTATCTTATGACAAGATTCAATATACCACTCTGGTATATTATGTTCTTTCATATACTGAGCATGCTCTGCCCATGTTGCAGGATCCTTACTAGCTTTACCTTTACGAACAAACTCCATTATTTTAAACGCTTTAGCTGGTGGCAAGCCCCATTGAATTAAGTTAACCATTATATCATCACGACAACCAATGACATTTTTAAATGGTACTTGGATTACGCCTTCACTATTCGGTGTACACAAATCTCGAGCATTACCTAACCAAACATCCGTACCATGTGACAACCCAGATATTTTAATAAGTTCCGCAAAAGTTGTTGGTTTTGTTTCTTCAAGCATTCCAAGCAAGAAAGAAGTACCAAATTCGGGAACTCCTAAAGTTCCTGTCGGACAATACTTACGACCATTTTTATCAACTGAACCTCTTAATTTATAACGATCAACTCCTAAGATTTCTGGTCCCGTAAATATTTTCATTGTATCCAAATCTCCTAAATCAATTGCCGTTACATCAAAGTCTTCTTGACCATGCGTAATATATTTATTAGCCAATTCTTGTAGCATTCTTAAAACCGTCGGATCATCGTGTCCAAGTATATCTAATTTTAATAAATCCGCATCAATTGCATGATAATCAAAGTGTGTGGTACGCCAAGCAGCTGTTGGATCATCCGCTGGATACTGAAATGGTGTAAAATCCCAAATATCTTTATAACCGGGAACTACTACTATACCACCTGGATGTTGACCCGTCGTTCTTTTTACTCCCGTACAACCAACACTTAAACGTTCGACCTCTGGCACACGAATAAATGATTTTATAATCCCTTTTTTCTTTAATTCATCTTTACTAGTTACTGAAAGATTATAACTTTGAGCTTCTATTTTTAAAATATCATATAATCTTTCCTCATAATACCCTTGAACATACCCAAAAGCTGTTTTATCAGCAACTGTACCAATTGTTCCAGCTCGATAAACATTATCTGTTCCAAACAACACTTTCGTATATTCATGGGCTGAAGCTTGATTATCTCCTGAAAAATTCAAATCGATATCAGGAACTTTTTCTCCCGCAAAACCCAAGAAAGTTGCAAATGGCATATCATTACCTTGGTGAACCATTACCGTTTGACATTTCGGACATTTCTTTTCCGGTAAATCAAAACCAGATGGATAATTTTCAGAATAAGCAACCCCATTTTCATCTTTAAATTCACTATGCTGACACTTTGGACAATAATAATGTGCTGGCAAACCATTACATTCTGTAATTCCCATCATACTAGCAACAAATGATGAACCAACTGAACCACGACTTCCAACTAAATAACCATCATCATTAGAATGCTTAACCAATTTTTGAGCAATCAAATAAATAACGTCAAAGCCTCCACCAATAATTCCTGTTAATTGGGCCTTTGCTTTTTCTGTTGCTTCTTCTAAAGTCAATTCTTCTTCACTTGTTCTAATAACTTGTTCCTTTTTTAAATTAACCACACCATCATACCCACTCATGATAACATCATGCAACATCGGTGTAAAAATATTTTCTCGTTCTTCCTCACTCATTTCAGGATGATCAATCGTAATTTTTTCCTTTACCAAATCATTAATTTTATCACCATAAAATTCTTGTGCAATACGCTCTTCAATATTAGCTGGCAACGGATCACCATACATACTATGAGCTTTTTCAAATACTAAGTCACGACAAGTTTCTTGAGAATGCTCAATAATTGGCGAATAAGGTTTATCTGGATAAACAACAACCTCTATTTCTTCTAACATATCAATTATTTTATTTGGATTAGTAACAACAATTTCTTTAATTAAATCATTATCATTTAAAAATGCAAACTCTTCCATCATTTCTTTAGTAGTCCTAAAAAATTGATTAGGAATATGACCAGCAACTGCAGAAGGAGAATCATTGTAATTTGCACACAATTTATATTCTCCATCTTTTTCCTTGATAATACCAGCAACCGTCAATTTCCTTAGTGCAGAACTAACTACTTTTAATTTTTCTGCTTCCCCATCTTTGCCTCTAAACGCTTCTTCTGAAGCATCTTTCTTACTTGGAACATAAATACTAGCAATATTTAACGCCGTAATCGCAATTTTCTCCAATTTCATTAAAACATAAATATATTTTAAAACTTTTTGTTCAACACTATCTAATTTAATTCCTTGACTCTCAGCCTTAGCAATACATCTACTTATATTTTCTTCATTTGTATTACGTTTATTACTACCAGCTAAATACCTTGCCAGTGGATGTCTACCTTTTCCTGGAACATTTTGATTAACAATTATTTCACGATACAAACGATCTTCTTTATTTATATTATGTACATCACCAGTCGCAACAATTAATTTTCCTATTCTTTTAGCACAACTAATTATTTTCTTTAAGCATTTATATAAATGATCAATATTATTAATATCATGTCCTCTTACCAAATGTGAATAATTTTCTGGTGGTTGTACTTCAATATAATCATAAAACTCCATTGCTTTACATAAATCTTCTTCACATCTTGTTTCTGCTAAATAAAATATTTCACCATTTAAACAAGCGCTACCAATCAACAAACCTTCCCTATTTTCTTCAATTATTTTCCTTGGTATTCTTGCATTTCTTTGTAAAAAATTTGTATTAGCATAACTAACAATCTTAAACATATTTTTTAAACCAACTTTATTTTTAGCAATAAAAGTAACATGCTTAATATTATCATAAATATTAGCAATATGTTCCGTAAAAGTCTTCCCTGGAATATTTTCATACATCTGTAGATTATCTTGATTACACCAAGAAAACTTCCACCTATATTCCAAATTACCAAATTTTTCAAAAGGATAACCCAAATCCGCTGGAACTTCTTCCCCCTCTAAGGGTTTATAAACATAATTCTTATAACTTACCAAATCACCAATATGGTCCATCAATTTTTGATTATTTTTAAAACTTACTTCTTCTAATAATTTTAAATTATTTAAATCACTAAGCCTTTCAATACCTTTAATTTGACTCAACATTTTATTAAAAATATATCCAGTATTTTCAGAATCGACATCTGCTCCATGGTGTTGACCAACATAAACTACAACTGTTAATGACTTTTCACCAAAATCATCAGCAAATCTAATTAAAATATCGTTTTCTGCTGGATGCAATTTAACTTTAGAATTAAAATCAAGTAACGTAACACCATCTACAACTTCCACAACTATTTCTATATCTTCTGTCTTTGCTGCCTTGTGCATAGTTTCTAAATGGTAAATATTACGATATTTCTTTATTCTTTGCTCAGTACTTACATCAATATCATAATACTCTTGCTTTTCAATATTTAAAATTTCTTGCCCATCTACTTTAATACTTTTAAAAGCTTCAGCAATATCCGCGTCAATAACTACACCACTTGTACTGCTTTCATTTACTGTTTCCTCATCATCGTCATCGCTTTCACCAGTATCAATTCCATAAAACTTACCTAAAGCCTTCAAACTATGCTTTTTTAAATCTCTATTAATAACCCTAGATAACATCAAAGTATCTATAATCGGATTTTCCACACGACCTAAATTGTACTTATAATAAGCCATATCAAGCATATTTTTATCGAACCTAGCATTATGTGCAACTAGTGGTAATGCCCCTATCCATTCTTTAAAACGTTTAGTAACATTTTCTTCATTATCTGCTTCTTTTACATCATCATCAGAAATATCAGTAACTCTTGTTATCTGTTCATCTATATGATGCCCTGGATTAATAAGTTCATCAAAACGATCAATTACTTCACCGTTATGAACCTTAACGCCACCTATTTCAATCATCGAGTCTCCCAAACCAGGATTAAAACCTGTCGTTTCTGTATCGAATACTACATAAGTATTGCCTTCAATTAATTCTTCATTTGGATTAAAACATACATTCAAAAATGATTCACACATTTCTAATTCTGTTCCATAACCAGCTTTAAAAAATTGTAAATTTTTCTTATCCTCTTCAGCTTGGGCAATCATTTTTTCCATCTCAGCAATGCCCTCTTCATTACCAGATGTTTTTATTTCTTCTAAACTTGCCTTTAAATCATCTATTTTCGCTTGGGCTTTTTTCTTTAACCCTTTATTAAACGAAGTAACTTCACCAAATACATGGGGAAATGATTGACAACAATCATGATCAGTAATTGCAATACCACGGTGCCCCCATTCCATCGCCTGTCTAACAAGTTTTACCTCATCACACACACCATCCATTTGACTCATCATCGTATGAGCATGCAATTCAACACGTTTTTCACTCTCATTATCTACTCTTTTAAAAGAAGGGACATTTCCCATTGCCTCATAACTTCTAAAATTAAATACTAAATCACTCGCAAAATTATCATATCTAACTTGACCTTTAAAACTAAACCAACTACCATTTTTTAATTCCTTACTTTTACTAATAAAATCTTCCTCATCTTTTGCAAAAGACTTTGCCAAAATACTTGAAGTATTATCACTAATTTTCAAAGTAATTAAATATAAATCTCTTCCATCTTTTGTCTTCAATTGATTAAATTCAGAACCAAAAATATAAGCTTCTAAATGTACATTATTTTCTTCTCTATCAATACTATCAATCGAAACCAAACCTTCTCGTGAATATTCAACCTTTTTCTTAGGCGTCCAACCATTACTATTACTGTAACTATTACTACCTTCATTAACAAATTCTAATTCTATTTTTTTATTTCGATCAGCTTCTATTTCTTCTTGAATTTTTTTCTCATTATTATGATTAATTGCCGTTTTAA
Organism: uncultured Bacilli bacterium; assembly: GCA_934096175.1. Classification (GTDB taxonomy): domain Bacteria; phylum Bacillota_I; class Bacilli_A; order RF39; family UBA660; genus Coprovivens. The sequence goes on along the minus strand of CAKOLG010000008.1, from coordinate 10,293 downwards.
TTTCCATTTCATAAAAACCCAAACTAACCAAACCTTCGCTTAGCGAATTTAACTCTCTTTGTAAAATATCATATTCTTCACTACGACTATCAAGTTCAATAGTAATATAATCATCACTAACTATAATATTTTTATTTTCTAATGATACCAGTGATGGCCTTTTCACTATCAAATCACCAAGCAAAACTTTAAAAGCTTCTAAAATATCAGAATCTTCCATTGAATTATAAATAAAATGAACATTACACTTATTTTTGCCATTGATACCATTTTCTGCACATTTTATCAGTTCAAAAGTTGCCACAGGATTAATTGGTACTTCATTTTCAATAAAAACTTCAAAACTTTCACTTTTCCTATTTAATATTACCTTAGATATCGTTGCTTCATTAAAAAATCCATCTTTATCTTCATAATTTATACTCTTAAAAAAATTAACCATTTTATCCTGCATTTAAATCACCTACAACTTTTCTATACTAGAAACTACAATCTGATATTTATCAAATCTTCTTGTAACTTGCCCCCTAATTTTAATCAAATCATCTTTTTTCAAATCAATCAAAAATTTATTATTCTTTGGAAACACAATAAATTCACTCGTTCCAGTTTCATCACTACCAACGACAAAACCCATCTCTTCCCCAGCTTTAGTCTTAATTCTTTTAACACTAAGAACTATAGTAACACAATTAACATATTTATCAAAATATTTTTTTATATCTTGTAATTTCATTATTCCTTCTTGATATTTACTAGCTGGATGATTCGTAACATAATAACCAAAAGTACCCAATTCTCGCGCCATTAATTCATTATCACTAAATTCTTGCACAACTATTAAATTTGGCTTCATAACAAACGACTCATCTAAATCACTACAAAGCATTGCATAATCAATAGCGCTATCGATGTTTTGATACAAAGTTTTATGATTACAACCAAATTCTCTAAAGCAATCTGCATCTATTAACGCTTCAATAGTTTTACGATTAACACTTTTACCATAAACACGAGCAACAAAAGAAAAAAAGTCCTTAAAATTTCCTTTCGCATTTCTTTCCTCTATAATAGCTTCCACTGCACTAATACCAACATTATGAATCACATTTAGTGGTAATAACAACGAATTATTATTAATTACATAACTACTTTTACTAATATTTATAATAGGTTTCATAATAGCTATATTTTTAGCTTTCGCCTCATCCAAATATTCTTTTGTTTTAACATCACTACCTATACTCATATTAAGTAAATTAGCAATAAAATATATAGGATAATTTGCCTTCAAATATGCCATTTGATAACCAATTAAAGCATAAGAAACCGAATGTGCCTTATTAAAACCATAATTAGCAAACTTAATAATCAAATCATAAACTTCTTCTGCTTTTTCCTTGGTATACCCATTTTTAACGGATTTCGTAATAAAAACTTCACGTTCTCTTTCCATTACTTCATGTTTCTTCTTACTCATTGCTCGCCTAATGTTATCTGCCTCAGCAAAACTATAATCAGCCATTTTAACTAAAATTTGCATTATTTGCTCTTGATATATCATAATTCCATAAGTTGGTTGTAAAATATCTTTTAAAGAATCATCATAATACTCTATTTTTTCAATACCATGTTTTCTTCTTATAAAACTATCAATATTTTGCATTGGTCCTGGCCTAAATAAAGCAACAGCTGCCACCAAATCATCAAAACTATCTGGTTTCATTTTATTAACTAAATTTTTCATTCCACTACTTTCAAATTGAAAAATTCCTTCAGTATCAACTTTTTTAAAAATTTCCATTGTTGCCTTATCTTCTAGACTAATTAAAGACAAATTTATCTTTTTCCCAGTTTGTTCATAAATTAACTCCAAAACATTTTGAATAATAGTTAAATTTCTTAAAGCCAAAAAATCCATCTTCAACAAACCCAACTCTTCCAAATATTCCATTGTCACACCAGTTAACAATTCCCCATTATTATTACATATTGGAATTATTGTATCCAAAGTAACAGAAGATATAACTACTCCTGCCGCATGCGTACTTATATGCCTTTTTAATCCCTCTAACTTAAAACTAACCTGATAAACTTTCCTTAAATCTTCATTTTCTGCCAAATAATCTTTAACATATTTACTATTTAAGTTATCTTTTAAAGTCAATTTAGGGTCTAATAAATTACTTAAATAATCTATCTTTTTACTATCAACATTCAAACATCTTCCAACATCTCTTACTACCAAACGTGCCCCTAACGTACCAAAAGTAATAATATTAGCAACTTTATCTTTACCATACCTTTCTTTAACATATTCAACTACTTGATCTCTTTTCGTATATTCAAAATCAATATCAATATCTGGCATCGTTATTCTTTCAGGATTCAAAAATCTTTCAAATAACAAATTATACTTTATTGGATCAACATTTGTAATCCCAATTGCATAACTTACTAAAGACCCCGCTGCACTACCTCTACCTGGTCCAACCAAAATATTATGAGTTTTAGCATACTTAACATAATCATAAACAATTAAAAAATAATCAACAAATCCCATCTTATTAATTACATCAAGTTCCATATTTAATCTATCAATATAAACTTTACTAATACTACTTCCTAATCTTTTATCTAATCCCCTTTTACATAAAGCTACCAAATAATCAAATGAGTCAACTATATCATTATCAAAATGAGGAATATAACGTCCATTTTTAGGAATTTCCAAATTAATTAAATCACAAAAATTACTAATAGTATCAATATCTTCTTTACTAACTTCCTTACAATAATAATCATCAGTATAAACTGCCAAATCAACCCTTTGACCAGTTGCAATCTCTGCCAAAACTCCCAAATATTTTATATCTTGAAAATCTAGTGCTCTAATCTCATTTAAAAAAGCAATTCTTTTACTCTTTAATAAACTATTACTTTTTTCAAATTGATTCTTATAAGAAATAAAAACATTATCATAAATATTATTAATTTCCTCAAACAAACTTAAACTACTATAAGGAATCACACAAATTATTTCATCATTGTAAAGCTTTAAACTAACAAAATTTACATTATTTTCTTGAATTAAAGTATTAACTTTCAATAAATTTTGATATCCATTATAATTTTTAGCATACAAATAAATAAATCCACTTATCAAATTAACTTTAAGTCCTATAATTGGCTTAATTCCTTCTTTAATACATGTATCATAAAAACACATACTTCCAAATAAATTATCATCAAGTAAACCACATGTAGTAACATTATTTTCTTTCAAATAATTAATTAAATCAGGTATTTTAATTAAACTTTGTAAAAGCGAATAATCACTTTTAATACCTAAAGGTATATACATAATATTACCACCCTCTTCACTAATCATTATATCAAAAAAAAATTCTAATTAATATCTTTACTTCTGCTTTTAATAATATTTTTTACTCAATATTTTAATAAAAATTATTTGACAAGGAAACTTAGTTATGATAAAGTCATTAGAGAAATGTTTTATTTAAGGAGGCGTTGATTATGGCTAAAAAATTAAGTACAAAAAAACCTTTAACAGGTAACAGAAGAAGTCATGCATTAAATGCAACTAAGCATGCACAAAAACCAAACTTCCAAAAAGTAACTATAAATGGTGAAAAAGTTATTTTAACTGCAAGAGAAGCTAAAACAATAAAAAAAGAAGCATAATTAAGCCACTTGGTGGTTTTTTTTATGGCAAAAAAAAATTAACTACTATTTAATAGTAATTAATCCTTTTTCGATTTCCTCTAAAGCACGTCCTAGTTCTTTTTTGTTAACATACTCACTTTGCTTCATCTGAAAATGTTTATTTTCTAACATTTGTTTACTTCTTCTTGAAGCCACATGAACTAATTTGTACTTTGAATCAACAATATTAAGTAATTTGTCAATTGAAGGATATATCACCTTTTATCACACCCTTACAATAATATAATACATAATATTCATTTTTTTATATAGTATTTTATAATTTTTTTTACAAAAATTTTACAAAATTCACTTTTACTCAATTACAGCAGCCTTTATATCACCATTATTATAAGTCAACTTAATCTTGATTCCGTTTAAAGTTGCCTTAGTATTTCGTGGATCAATTACCTTACCATTATCATTATCGGCTACATAATAACCAGCATTTAAAACATCATCCAAAGTAATAATCATATACTCTTCATCTTTTAAACTAGCAAGAGTTTCTCCGTATAATGCTGCCTGATGTTCAATTAAATAGATTTTTTCATCATATGCTGCCTTAGAATCATCTTTAAAAGAATTTGAAGTTGAAGTTAAAACAACCAAAGTAATTACTCCTAATACAACAATAACAATTAGCATCTCAATTCCCGAGTATCCATTTTTCTTCATATTACCACCATAACCTACTATAATTATAACATTATTAAAGCAAATAATATATATTTATTTAACTAAAAAACAAAAAAGGTCTTAAGACCTTTTTATAACCCACAATGATCATATACATTACATACTTCATCTTCCATTGTACAAGTAAAACAAGGTTGATAAGTATGTCTATATATATGATGGTTTATTATTTTAGTATTAATTGGAATGATGTGTGGAACATCATAAAATATTTGGCGATGACAAACTCTTTCTTGAGGACATTCCATAACTGGTGGACACATATTACCACATTGACCACCCATCATAGCACTTCCTGCCATACCACCCATAGCTATACCAGCTGCTGAGGCATTACCATCCATTTTATTTCCCATATCATTATTATCATAACATCTATTTATAAACATAAAAAAACTATCCTTTCTACTTTTATAATATGTAGAAAAAATAGTTTTGTTTGTGATATTCAACCAATATATTTTATTCTGTCACAATTTCAATACCAATTTTATCGATAACAATAGCACTAGGAACTTCGTCTACAAAATATTGATTAAGACAACTAACAACTACTTTAACGTTCTTAAATTCAATTCCTGCCCCAATTTTATTACCAACACTCAAACCTTCAATATTTACATTAACAAAATCAGTAAAATTATCTAAACCAGTAACTTTGATTTCTTTTACTATTGCTTCTTTATTCCCAGAATTTTTAACTTCAAAAGAAAACTCTCCTATAGAACCCACTTCACTCAATGATACTCCAAAATATAATTTATTATCACTAAAAGTTGGTGCATTCACAAAACTATCTACCGAATTAGAAAATTTCCCCTCTGAAACACTCATTATTTTTACATCAGCTTTTTCACTAACTTCCACAACCGTGGCTCTTCCATTCAAATCTAACGTCGTTGACAAACTAGCATAACTTAAAAATAAGCTAAATGATGAAATCATAATTGCTATTAAAGCAATAATTGAAACCTTTTTTGATTGACTCATTACTTATACACCTCAATACCTTACAAAAAGTATAACATACAAAAAACTTATTTAAAAGAAAAAAGCAACAAAAACTTAAAAAGGCATTTTTAAATTTCCATTGCTTACCATTTTCATCATCTTTTTCATTTCCTCAAACTGTTTAAGTAATCTATTAATCTCTGCAACATCACGGCCACAGCCTTTGCTTATTCTTAATTTTCTAGACGCCTTTAAACAATCTGGATTTTTTCTTTCATAAGGAGTCATCGATAATATGATTGCTTCAACATGAGCCATATCTTTCGGATTAATACTTACATTATTTAACCCCATTTTACGTGCTTGTGGCAACATTTTTAAAATATTTTCTAAAGGTCCTAATTTTTTTATTTGTTTTAAAGTATTTAAAAAGTCCTCCAAATCATACTTACCACTCATCATTTTTTTTGCTTGCGCCTCAGCATCTTGCTCTGAAATAATTCCCTCAACTTTTTCGGCAATTGACAAAACATCACCCATATCAAGAATACGTTCTGCCATTCTTTCTGGATAAAAAGCTGATAATCCATCCATTTTTTCTGAATCACCAACAAACTTAATTGGTACATTAGTCAAATGTCTAACAGAAAGTGCAACACCACCCTTAGTATCACCATCTAATTTAGTTAAAATACATCCAGTTAAAGATAATTTATCATTAAATCCTTTAATAACATTAATTGCATCCTGTCCCATCATGGCATCAATAACTAATAAAGTTTCATCTGGATGACATAATTCATCTAAGCCCTTTAATTCATCCATCAAAGCATCGTCTATATGTAAACGTCCAGCTGTATCAATTATAATATAATCGTTTCCATTTTCTTTAGCAAAAGCTAAAGCATGTGTAACTATTTCCTTAACATCTTTCTTACCTTCACTATAAACAGGTATGTTAAGTTGTTTACCAACCGTTTCTAATTGCTCAATTGCTGCTGGTCTATAAATATCACAAGCTACCAATAAAGGTTTTTTACTATGCTTTTTTCTTAAAAAATTAGCTAGTTTACCACATGTAGTTGTTTTACCACTACCTTGTAAACCAACAAACATAACTATTGTTGGATTTTTATCAATCTCTAATGGAGCTGCTTCTCCTCCCAACAAACTTACAAGTTCATCTTTAACAATTTTAATAAATAATTCATCCGGTTTTACAGATTTTTGGACTTCCATACCTAAAGCTTTTTCTTTAACATTATTAACAAATTCTTTAACTACCTGATAATTAACATCTGCTTCTAACAAAGCCATTCTTATTTCACGCATCGCATCGCTAATATTTTCTTCTGTAATGCGTCCCATACCTCTAATATTTTTTATAGCTTTTGATAATCTATCACCCATATATTCAAACATTTATATCACCTTTTTTCATTATAACATAACTAAAATTTTATATACAACAATCTAATTTAATTATTTAACCAAAAAGATAGAAATACTAAACTTCTATCTATAAAATACCTTTAACTACTTGATATATTTCCTCATTAATATCTTCAATATCTCTTAACTTTCCCTTTTTATCCAAACAATCAACTTTTACATAATTATGAAGCTCTGCAAGCTCCAAATAAGCATGTTCTGCATTCCTCATATGAATAACACTAGCTCCAGGTTGATTAAGAGATTCTCGCTTGCCAGCCATAAGTTCAGCCACCTTTTTATATGGAACATACAAAAATATTGTTAAATCTGGCTTTGGCAACTCCAAGAAACCATATTCCAAATTAGCCAGACTTTCATACAATTTTAATCGTTCCTCTTTATCAAAAAGTTTAGCTCCTTGATAGCCCATATTACTTTCAACATAGCGGTCTAATATCACATCAATACCTTGATCCAAAAGTTCTAAAATCTTATTTCTATTATATCTTCTATCAGCTGCATAATAAAGAGCTGCGACCTTCGGATCAACATTAGCTGCTCCTTCAGGAAATATTCCCTCGCCAATATAAGGTTTACCTAAATATGGTCCTCCAACAATTTTTCCTGTTGGCGAATCATAATTTGGGAAGCTCAAACATTCAATCTTTCTTCCTTCATTCCTTAACCTTCGTACCAATAAACTTGTTTGGGTTTCTTTCCCAGAACAATCCGTTCCTTCTACAACTATTATCTTACCTTTCATATTCTCGACCTGCCTTACAATAATTCTAACACGCTTACATACTTTTTAAAAGTGTAAAAAATACACAATATATAATTCTAAAAAAGAAATACTATTCACCTAGTATTTCTTGAATAACCTGTTTTATCTCACTTATATTATTACTATTTAAAATATTGTTCATTTTCCTATTATTTACATAAATATTCAATTTATCTTCATAATATTTTAATTTATCTAAAACAGTTTTAACTGTTTTCTGTACGGCACTACGACTGACATTATTTTCACCTGCAATTTCAGCAAGTGACATATCCTCTTGATAGTAATCTCTAAATGTATTCTGTTCTTTTTCTGTCAAAAGACAACCATATATATCAAATAAACCATTATAATAAATAAAATCTTCCATTACATCATATCCTTAAATAAACCATAAATATAATTTTCAATATCAAAAGTTTTTAAATCATTCATTCCTTCTCCTAAACCAATAAATTTAACAGGAATATTAACCTCCTCTTTAATTGCTAAGACAATACCACCTTTAGCTGTTCCGTCCAATTTAGTTAAAACTATTCCTGTAATATCCGTAATTTCCTTAAAAGCTTTTGCTTGGCTAATACCATTTTGACCAGTTGTTGCATCAATTACCAACAACGTTTCATGCGGAGCATTCACAATATGTTTGCCAATAACCTTATTTACTTTTTCTAGTTCCTTCATTAAATTAACTTTATTTTGCAATCTTCCCGCTGTGTCAATCAAAACAATATCAACATTTTCTTCTTTTGCTTTTACAAGTCCATCAAAAACCACTCCAGCAGGATCAGTTTGTTCCTTACCATAAAATAAAGTGCCTGTCTTTTGGGCCCACTCTTCTAATTGTTTAACTGCCCCAGCTCTAAAAGTGTCACCAGCTATTAACATTACCTTCTTACCCTCTGTTTTATATTTATGTGCCAATTTACCAATCGTAGTCGTTTTTCCAACACCATTTACGCCAACAAATAACAAAACAGTCGGACCTTCTTCGGCCATTTTAATCTTATCTGACAAAGAATCGTTATCAACGTAAATAATAAATAATTCATCAACAATAACTTCATTTAAATAATTAATATCTGTAATATGTTCATTCTTAACTCTATCTCTTAAACGATCCATAAAAGATAATACCGTACTAACTCCAACATCAGCATTAATTAATAATTCTTCCAACTCTTCAAAATAATCATCATTAACTTTTGTATACTTTATACCTAACAAACTTAATTTTGAAACAAATTCTTTTCTAGTCTTAGATAAACCCTTATCATAAACATTTATATCTTGGGCCTCTTTAATATCATCTTTTAATTGCGTTTCTTTACTATTTTTATCTATTTTCTCACTATTACTAAAATTATCTTCAAGTACACTTGAAGATATACTTTCTACATCTTTTACATCATATTCATTTTTTACTTCATCTATTTTCTTTTCTTTTTTACTAATAATACTTTTTAACTTATCAAATAATCCCATTTTAATCACCTCCTTTAGTATACCTTATCTTAAACTGAAAAAAAAGTTTTTTATAGCATTACCCACATAAATACCTAGACTTTTATAAATAATTATTATATAATTACAAGTAGCGAAGAACTAATACTTTTTTATTTTTTATTGAAAGGAAAGATTATAATTATGAATAATAAAGACAGCTTTACGTCTGTCATAGCTCTAGGAGGCTTAGGCGAAGTCGGTAAAAACATGTATGTTTTTACTCATAAAGACGAGCTATTCATAATTGACGCTGGAGTAATATTTCCCGAAAGTGATTTACTAGGAGTCGATTATGTAATTCAAGACGTAACATACTTAAAACAAAATGAAAATAAAATAAAAGGTTTATTAATAACTCATGGTCATGAAGACCATATTGGTGGTATTTCATTTTTACTACAAAGTGTTAAAATACCAGTAATTTATGGAGCTCAAACATCAATTGATTTAATAAAAAACAAATTAGAAGATCGCAATATTAATTTTAAAAACTTAGAGATTATAAATTCTGATACTAAAATAAAAACTAAATATTTTGACATCGAATTTATCTCTACAACCCATTCTATCCCTGATAGCTATGGAATAGTTCTTCACACTCCAAACGGTACAATAGTATCTACTGGCGATTTCAAATTTGATTTAACACCTATTGGCCCAATGGCTGACTTACATAAAATGGCTAAAATTGGTGCGGCTGGTGTCAAACTTTTATTAAGTGATAGTACTAATGCTCTTTCTGAAGGCTTTTCTAAAAGTGAAAATTCCGTTGATGAAGCCTTATCAGACATTGTTAACGGTTACAATGGTAGAATTATCATTGCCACATTTGCTTCAAATATTTACCGAATTAAACACATCGTTGAAACATGCCGTAAAAATAATCGTAAAATAATTGTTTTTGGCCGTTCAATGGAAACAGCAACTAACCTTGCAATTAATAATGGCTTAATTAAAGACAAAACAATATTTATTGATTCAAATCAAGCCAAAAGTTTAAAAAAGACCGAAGTTTGTATTTTATGTACAGGTTCTCAAGGTGAACCTCTAGCAGCTTTATCACGTATTGCTAATGGCACACATAAACAAATTTCTTTAATGTCTGACGACTTAGTTGTCTTCTCTTCAAACCCTATTCCAGGAAACGCTGCTGGTATTAATAGAATAATTAACAAATTATACCTAAAAGGTGT
>CAKOLG010000007.1 GCA_934096175.1 uncultured Bacilli bacterium | reverse complement strand
TTTTTAAAGAACTGCTAATTGCACTATAACCAATTCCCATAATTAAGATTAGTAAAAGACTTAAGAAAATTAATTTTTTTCTTTTAAACTTCATACAAACAACTCCTTATCATAAAGCAACATACTTTATGATATAGAATTATTTAATAGAAAATATATAGATTTTATTTTTCTGCCTATTTAATTTTATATATTTATTTTTATCTTTCTATGCTATAATGAAGTAGATAAAAATAGAAAACCATAAAGTATGTTGCTTTATGGTTTTTATGATATTTGAAAGTTAATTTGCTTTTTTAAAGTCATGTTTTGATTTAATTTCTCTATTAAAGTGGAGTTATTAATAAGGTTTACTAAAGTACTTAAATGTAGTTCGAAGAAACAATTTATTCTGTTGCCTTTTACTGAGAAAAATGTTACGTATGGATCGCTAGGATATGACTGTAATTCAATATGAAGTTCGTTAAAACATGAAATCATATTAGCTATTAAATACTTAGGAAATTCTTCTGGATCGGTTCGTAAATCATGTAATTCGAGGTAGTCGACTGTTAATTCATTATATAAATCAGTTAATAACTCATCACATTCTTTAATACTCTTTTTTAGATTTGGAGAATATTTCAAAAAAAAGTTTTTTCTTTCTTCAATTCTTTTGCTTTTTAACTCAGTTGCTAAAACTTTTCTTTCTAAACTTAAAATACTTGGATTGTCATATTTTAAACGAGAAATATTAATGACGTTTGGATTGTAATTTATTATATCAGTTGGTATATTTTTTTCTGTACCGTAAAAGTCAAGCACTGTATGAGTATTAATTATAAAATATAAAAATAATAGTTCAGTATAATCAATATCTTTAGTTTTACTTGTTAAAATGTTAATTATTAATTTTCTTAAATTTAATTTAAAATTATCTGCAACATCTTGACTGTATTTTAATGTTTGAGAATTAAGAACATTTTCTTCAGATAATAGTCTTCTACTTTCTAATTTTTTTTGCTTTGATATTTCATGTACACTGAAATAAATACAGTTACTGTTGTTATTTTGAGGAATATAAATAGCGGTTGTGTCACCTGCTAATTTTAATGCTTTAGCTGTTGTTTCTTCATAAATTACTTGATCAAGGTTTAATATAATTCTTTGTAAATCGTCTAAATTTATTTCAGTATTGTCAACAAAAATAGTAGTTTCACTAATAAAATAATCTTTTGTACAGTTTAATTTTTTTAGTAAATCTTTTTCTTGGTGTGATAATTTGTTTAAATAGTTTTGATGCAAATTGATATATAACATTAATAATTCAAAGTAAATATTGCTATCTAAGTACAAACTATGTTCTTTTTTTATAGATTTTAAAAATAATAAATTACTCTCCAACATTTTAATAAAAGTTGTTTTTTTAGATTTATTCATAGTACACCTCACTTTTTTGACATATTATATATCATGCTTTTTATTTTGACTATATTTTTTTAAAAAAAGTGAGATTTTTTCTCACTTAAATGTATAGGATGTTGTTTCTAAAAAATAGTTGTTTACTGAAGTAAAAGCTGATAATTTTTCAAGACTAATTTCTGCGTGAAAAGTTGTTTTGCCTATATCTCCATTGCATAACTCAATTATGAGTTTATTATTGTCGAGTGGATTTATATAAACATTTCCACTTTGAACGCATTTTAATAGCATATCCATAATAAGATCGTTATCAAAAGCGATGTCATTTAAATCGTTTTCTTGCTCTTGTTGAACTGCTTGTTGTAATGTTTTCCTCTTATTTTTGCGTATAGTATTAATTTCTAAATTTTTTTTGTAAAAAGCCATTATTTGTTGTAATTCTTCATTTTTCTTTATTATTAAGTCATTGTCTTCACTACTTGCATTTCTAATTTCTTGCCATAGTTTTTCAATTTTTAATTTAACATTATTATTTATTTCTTCTTCAGCGTCAATTTCAGCTATTAGTTCTATCAATTTTTTTAAATTTTGTTGTTGTGTACTGCTCATGAAGTTTTTGATTTTAAATGAACTTAAAGAAATGTTACTATGCTCTAAATTTAAAGACATTAAAATAGTTAGATATATACCAAATAAACTAGGAATAATGCTCTCTTTACTTATTGTTAGTTCGTTATCTTTTTCTAATAGAAGGAGAAATTTTTGCGTTTCTTCATTATTTTTTATATTAATATTTTTATATGATAATAATATTATTTTAATAATTTGTTTTTGCTTTTTATATGGTAATTTATAAAAATTAGGAATACTTTTTATTGCTTTTATGATGATATTAAAATCGGGAATCTTATATTTTTCTATAGTATAGTCCACTTCACTAGGAATAAGTTGTTTAAAGTAAGCTATTAAATTATTCACTTTTCTAGGAGTATTTTTGGTATCTGTTTGAGTCAATTCATTTTCAGCATTTTTAACAATGCTTTCACAACTATATGAGTTTTCATTGTTTGATAATTCTACAAAAAAAGATTTTGTAGTTTGTAAATATTGCTTTAGTGATTCTTCGTTACGTATTGGTTTTTTTTGACGTCCGTTAATTAAACATATTTCTTGATAAGTTGAATTTTTATAGGCTTGTGATAAATGGAATAACCATTCTTTACTAACTTCTGTTTCAATGTTGGTACTGGAAATAATTATTGTGCCATTATCAGTAAAAACAAAATTTCCTTCCGCTAAGGCTTTTACCATTTCGTAATAAAATTGTGGGTAATTATCAATAAATCGCAAATCTATAGCGGGACCTTTTGTTTCTTCAGGATATTTTTGAGGAATTATTCCTTTAGAAAAAAATTTTTCGAGAGAAAAATTTGGGTTTGGTTGGTAACATTTTAATAACGTGTCAATTGTGAGATAGTTAAATAATTCGTTTTTAGCTTTAGTAAACTCACTTGAATCTGTAAAACTAGAATTAATTTGTGGTTTTAAATCTTGCTTATATAGAAGATAATTTATTAAAATATCAATAGTTTTTAGTTGATTTAAACACATTTGCCTTACCTCTATTCTAATATTTATTATAGCATAATTCGTCTATTTTTGTGAAGATTTTGCTTCTGGATATTTAACAAAGTAATATGTACCATTAACGATTGAAATTAGTTCATTTTGTTCATTAATTATACTTGTTTTATAAACTGCAATTTTATTACCAATTCTTACAGGTTCTGCAATAGCGAATATTTTGTTTCCTTGACCAGGTTTTAAATAATCAATTTGGGCATTAACAGTAACTGCATTACTGCCTGTTGTACGTGCAAGCATTCCCATGGCTGAATCAGCTAAAGTAAATAACAACCCACCATGTACAAAGCCACTAGGATTTAATGAATTATTTGTAATATCTACAGAAAGTTTAACATGCTTGCTATCTACTTCTTCGAGAACAAAGTTATTAAATTTTATAAAACCAGGGTCTTTTTCAATAAATTTTTTTATTAATTTTATATTTTTATCATCTTGCATAGTATCACCTTGTTTATATTTTAGTACTTTTTAATTTAAATTAAAATAAAAAAACAAATTATTATAGTATAATTGTTTTAGAGGTGTTTTGATATGAGTAATTTTAAAATTTTTTTAACTTGTCTTATTTCTCTTATTATAATGGGCTGCTTAGTTGTATTTTTTAATTTTGTTGTTAATAAAAAAGATAAAACGGAGATTGATACGGAAAAAATGGTTGATGTTAAAGATGCAAATAATGTTGGAGTTATTGATGGAAAATTAGGTGATGATTTAAAGATTACTCAAGGTTATTTATTAAGTTATACAGTAAGAAAGAGTTCTATTTGGTACGAAAGTAGTGGTTATGTAAAGAATATAAAGTTGAAGAAAACGTTATGTACTATTCAAGTTGAAGATAAGCAAAAAAATGTTTTAACTTTAACTATAAGTCAAGATAAGTGTAATGTTGCTAAAGGAGATTTTGTTAATTTTGTAGGAACAATTGATATTTCAGAAGGTATTTTGGAATTAGCTAAAATAAGTAAAAACGAAATTGATTATAGTAATGTAGAAAAAATTGAATTAGATAAGTTGATTGAAAATATAAAGATGATTCAAAAAAATGTTTTTATTATTAGTGGTTACATGGTAACAGATAATGATAAGTATAAGTTGTTTGATAGTAAGGATGATTCTATAAAAAATAGTTCAGCTGGTAATTATTTTTTAATAAATTGGAAGAGTGAATTTTTGTATACTGGTAATAAAAATGTAACACTAAGTTGTAATCTCGCAGGAACATACGAATTAAAAAGTTGTGAATTAATAAAATAATGCATGGGTATGCATTATTTTAATTTGATATTTTCTTTAATATCGTTGATTGAATTACCTATTTTTTCGTATTCTAGTTCATATTCTTTGGAATATTGATTATCTGTTGGATACATTGTAATAATTGTATTTTTTTTATTTGAAGTTATTTTTTCAATAAGGATTTTTTTGTTTTGACGTAAATTTTGAAATTCGTCGTTCGTAACCGATAAAATTCTTAAAACTTCACCACCATTAGGAATATTGTTAGTACTATAAATAATAAAACCATTTGCAATTTCTTTAACAGTACAGATATCAATTATTTCAGTTGGAATAGTTATTGAGAATGTTTCGTTTGCAAAAGTGTTAACTATTGACATGCTATTGTCAAGAGCTGTTATTTCAAAAATATAATCTAAATTAAGTTCTGATTTTGTACCATCTTTTATTATACCTTTTAAAGAAATTTCAATATCGTTTTTAAGTTCTTTATCATAACCTAATTCGATTTTATGAACAGCAGTATTATTAATAATTATAGGAGAATCTAAATTTAAAATATTTACTTTTTTATTTTTACCATCTTGCATAATTTCAGCTGTTGAGATTTTTCCTTCTAAATTAATCTCATCATTTATTTTATAAGTTTTGGCTTTTTTACTACAGCCTGTTATTAGTAATAATATAGATAAAATTGTTAGTATTTTTTTCATTTTTGCTCACCTACTTTGATTATAACATTTAAAAAACATCCATACTATTAAACGTATAGATGTTTACAATTATTTCTTTAAATCATTTACATTTACTTTGGTGGTGGTAAAGATTTTTTTATAAGTATCAATATATTCGTTTACATTTTTTATATATTGTTTGCATTGTAAATCATATGTATAAGTATCGTCTACTGTTGAAAAAGCAGTTGAGTTTTCTTTGGCATAATAACAAACCTTTTGTGTTTTTTTGATATTAAGACTTTTTGTTGTTTCACTTAAATAAAATTCATATAAGTTATTTGATACTTCCAAATGGCCATCTTTTAAACTAATAGTAATTTTATCTGTTGATGTTTTTTTAATACAGACATTTTTAGTACAGCTGTATTCTTGTTTTGTTAAATAACGTTTTATTTTATTAGTTGGGGTATTATAAACAAGGAAAAAATAAGCCAACATTGTTATTAGTAAAACTATAGTAATAACTAATAAAATTATGAGTAAAATATTTTTAGAAGATATTCTTTTATTTTTAACATAAGTTAATTGATTATTGTTGTTCATTGTCTCACCTATTTTATTATACCATTGTTTTCTTTTTTTATTTTTTTGATATATGCAAGTTCTTCATCTTTATTTTTAGATAAATATATTATGTAATAAATTATATTAATTATATTTAGTATACTTAGTATAGAATATTCAATTATTATAAGTAATAAATTTTTATCATAAATTAAAGTTATTAAAATTATTAATAAAATATTTAATAATAAAGTAAAAATATTGAATATTAAGTTTAATTTATAAGATTTATTATATTTTATTATTATAGCTGTGATAATTGGAGAAAGAAAAGGAATTAACCAACCAATTATTAAACTTAGAGTCATAATGTAAATGAAATTACTACTCATTTTGCTAAATAATAATATTGCAAATAAGATAATGGGAATTATGATATTGCTGATAATTAAAATTTTCTTTTTCATATAATACCTCGGATATTTTAATCAATTAATTTTGGGAGATCATTTTGCTCAATTAGAGCGTTTACACCTTGTGGACTACTTATTTTTAATAAGTCTTTAAAACTTATTTCTAAGTAAAAAGAGTTATCTGTTTTTTCGTAGTCTTCAAATACAACTATGTTGTTAAATAGTGATGAATTATTACTAGTTTTTAAGTAGAAACTGCAGCCTTTAATAGAATTACAAATGTGTTTTATTATAGAATAATTTGTATTAAAAATAGTAGCATTTTTATAGTTATTTTCTGTTTCTTTTTGTAATTCATCATATTGGCGAAGGTAAGCAGCATATTCAGAATTTAAACGAGCTATTTTGATACTGGCAGTATTTATATTACCAACACATAATTCTAGATGTTTTTTATAATTTTCATCATTTGAATTTAATGTACTTCTTTCTTTTTTTAATTTATCTAATTTATTTTTAGTTAACTCTATTTCAATTTCAATTCTTCTTATTTTATTTTTTAAATCTTGTTCTTCAATACTACAGATGCGACTCATATATTTAGGTTTTATATTAGTTAAGTTCATTAAACTGTAGTCTATTTTTTCATAATTGAATTCATGAGTTAATAAAAATTTACTGCTTAATAATAATAAAAGTATGTCAATAGTATTTATATTATTTTCGTCTTTGATATATTCATAATCATTATCTAAATTATTTTCTAAGATTGTAAATAAATCTAGTAGATTGTCAATATTGTTATTCATGTATTCTAATAAAGTGACATCATTACTTGATTGCCAAATTATATTTTCAATTATTGATGTTTGTTTTCGAAGAGGTAATGTTATAAATTCGTTGTCTATTATTTCTTCTACTTTAATTAGAATAGTGTTTTTTAGGTCTGTTAAAGGACATTCTTGTTCAGTTAAAGTAAAGCCTTGTTTAAGGCATTCATTTTTTAATAAATTATAAAATATTTGATATGAATCAGAATTTTCCAAGCCATGTTTGTATTGTTTTAGATGTTTTAGATAATTTATTGCAGCATTTTTTAAAATTATTATAGTTTTGTCTTTTATTTTTTTTGTTTGATCAACATGTTTTATATTTAAGCTGTAAAAAGTAAAGTTATGTAGGAAGGTATGTATTTTATCACGATCGTCTATTTTCTTTAAGTCTTTACTTGGAATGGTATAACAAATGTTGATTTCATTATTTATTGAATTTTTTTGCGAATTATCTAAAATTAAAATAATTAATGTTAAGAAATAATTACAATCTATATAGGTGTTATCATTAAAAGATATATTATTTGTTGTTTTATCGTATTTATATGGCATAGATAAGACTTTTTCTTTAATAGTGAGTAATAATTCTAAATCATTGTTAGCTTTAATATTTGTAATATTTTCTAAATTAATTGGTTTAATGTTTGGGTATTTATTTAAATAAGTATAATATTTTTGACTTAGATAATCATTATCATTAATAATTAATTTAAATAAATATGTGTATATTAAAAATTCTTTTCTTTCTTCGTCATGCGTTATAAAACTAATTTTTTTTATTAGTTTAGAAGGATTTTTGATTAATTCAACAAGTGAATCAATTATCATATTTATTTGAATTTTCATATTAGAAAATGTTTCAGTATTAATCATAAAATCCTCCTATAGTTCTTTTAGTTCTCCTGTCATTATAGAATAAAGATATATTTCGACTTTTTTATTACTTATTTTTTGCAAGTAGTTTTTATAACCATCTAGTTGTTTTAAGTAATTAAGGTCATCAATATTTTTTAATTTATAATCTATGATTTGAATTACTTCTTGATATTCTAGAATTAAATCTATTATACCATGATATTCTTTATTTGCTTCTTTATAAATGAATTCATATTCTTTATATATTTCACATTTATCTAAATCTTTTAATTGAGAAATAAAATTTTTAACTTTATTTTGAACAAATTTATTATCAATTAAATCATATTGAGGATTTAAAAAATCAATATATTCAAGGGTTTCGTGAACTTCTAAACCAAATTTCAAATTATTATATTGTTCTTTATCTATTAATTTATTTAAAGTTTTAGAAAAATGATTTTTTTCTTCTAGTTTATTGTCAATTATTGGAATTTCATTAACAGCAAATGAATTAGTTGCATAGCTATTTATTTTATCTAAATTTTTATTAGTGAATAAATATTCTTTAGTAAGATTAATATTATCTAAATTTATTTCATGATAGTATTTTGCTAATCTTGACTTTGTTGATGTAAGCATTTGACTAAAAGAACGATAAGATCTTCTTAAGGCATTATTAATGACACCATTATTTTTTAATGGATAGTTTTCTTCTTCTACTTTAGGAGTTAATAAAATCATAGTTTCTTTAGCTCTTGTTAAAGCGACGTAGAACAGTCTTATTTTTTCTGATACTTCTTCTTGAAGAAAATGATATTTTACTAAAAATTTAATAAATGTTTCTTTAATTCCACCTTTAAAATAAGGACAGATTATGCCATAATTTGTATCTAGTAAAAACCTTTCTTTTAAATCACTTATATTAAATGTTTTGTATAAACCACTATAGTAGCAAATATGGTATTCAAGACCTTTAGATTTATGAATTGTCATTATTTTTACAGAATCACTACTTGAGATAGTTGTACTGAATTTTAAATCATAATTTGAACTTAGTAATTCTTTTAAATATTCATTAAAACTATAAATATCGTAGCCAATATCGCTTAAGTTTTTAGCAATATCAATTATTTTTGATAAACGCATCATTGAAGCATCAATGTTTCCAACAGTGATTAATTTTTCATAAATATTGCAGGCTGCTATGATTTCATTTAGTAAATCAGTTATGGTTTTTGAGTTTAAATTATTGCTTAATGGAGCTAATGTTTCATATATTATGTTGTTTTTAAAGTCATTCTTTTTAAAGCATTCAAATATAAAGTTATCATCTAATTTAAAAAGATAACTACGGGCAATACTAATAAAATCATATTTAAATTCTTGATTGTAATTGTTTTCTTTTATTTTAATTATATAATCTATTATATTTTTTAATATATATATATCGTCTGAATTATTTAGTTTTTCATCTTTATATAAAGTTAAAGGGATTTTTAAATATTCAAATATTTTTTTATATAAATCAAAATCAGTAGTTCGGTCCATTAGAATAACAATATCACTATAATTTATATTTCTTAATATTTTTTTACTTTTGTCAAATACTTGGTATTGGTTTTTTATTTTATTTTGAATATCTTTGGCTATTGTAAAAATTTCAATTTCTTCTTTAGAATATTTTTTGTCTTCAGGTAGAGAATATTCCATTATTTTTAAGTTATAATTATAATCGGTTAATCCTTCTTCAATATATGAAGTGTTTCCAAAAACCATTTGGTGTGAGTCATGGTATTCGGCACCACCTATGTCGTCATCCATAAGTAAATTAAATATTTCATTTATATTAGAAAGAACTTCTTGACGAGAACGAAAGTTTTTTACTAAATCAATTTTTATACCTTTTTTTCCTTGTGAATAATTATCGTATTTATTTTTAAAAATATATGGGTTAGCATTACGGAAACGATAAATGCTTTGTTTAATATCTCCAACCATGTAAACATTGTTGTTTTCAATCATTGAAATAAATGTTTCTTGAATATCATTTGTGTCTTGATATTCATCAATCATTATTTCTTTAAAAGTATTTTTTAGTTCTTCACATACTGCTATATTTTCTTTTAGAATACGGATTGATAATAAGGCAATATCTTGAAAATCATATATTTCATTTTCTTGTTTATATTGATGAAACTTGGTTAAAAATTTTTTAATAATATTTAAAATTGCTTCTATATAAGTAAATGTAAGTTCTATATTTTCTTTAATTTCTTCTAATGTCCCATAATTTAAGCTAATTTCTTTTAGTTCATCAATAGAATTTTTTAAAGTTTCTTTACATTTTTTTGTTTCTTCATCTGCGTTTCTTAATATTGGTAGTGATGATAAAACAGCACATTGATTATATATTTCATCAATGTTAGTAGCATTAAGTAAATTGGTAAGATTTTCTGCTAATTTATCGCTATATTTTTGGTCAGTTACCATAGTTAGGTTATAAGTGTTATCGGCTATTTCAGATAATTTAGTTAAAAGAATATTTTGATATTCAGTTAAGCAATCTTTGATAAAATTATCACTATAATATGTTTTTAAATAGTTTGTTAAATATTCGTCGCGGTTGGGTAAACCATCGATTTTAATAGCAATATTTAATATACATTTTTTTAGGTCTTCATCATCTTTGACACAAAAATCTGATATTAATTTGGTAAATTGTGAAGATGGGTTTTGGTATTCCTCAGCAAAAGTTTCATCTAAAATAATTTTTTTTTGCATATCAATAATTGAGGAATCAGTAATAGAGATGTTTTTGGAAATATTTAGTAAATAATGATATTTTTTTACTATTGATAAGGCAAATGAATCAAAAGTTGTTATATATGCTTGGTCAATCAATTCAAGTTCTTTTTTTAATTCTTTTTTTGTTAAGCTATTTTCTTTGATAGAAGCTCGGATACGTTCTTTCATTTCGGCGGCTGCTGCTTTAGTGAATGTAAGGATTAATAATTCATTTACGTGAGTGCCAGAATTTATGATTCGCATTGTGCGGGCTGTTAAAACAGCAGTTTTACCAGAACCAGCACCTGCTGATACAATAATGTTACTACCAGACTCATTAATTGCTTTTTCTTGTTCTTTAGTCCAGGCCATTATTTTCACCTCCAAATACGTCTTTTTCTGTAAGTTCTTTTAATTCAATAAAATCGTTATTTGTATGAAAACAAATATCTTTAAATTTACATACATCACAACCATATATTTTATTATTTATTTTTTTAGGAGCAATGCTAAATTCAGCATTACATATTTTAGTTGCTCCTTCAGTTATTTTATTTTCTACTAATTGAGATATTTGATCCATTTGTTTAGTTGATAGAACTTTGGCAAAGTGTGCAAAGTTGTTGTCTTTAGTTATTTTCATACTTTTAATAATATTACTATCCATGTAAGAATTATCAAATTCTGATAGTATTGATAAATCTTCGTTAGAGTAACCTTCTAAGCGTAACCTTTTCTTTTTCTCTTGTTCATAATCTTTGAAGTTATCAACAGTTATTTCACTACTTAGAATTTTTTGTAAGTAAAAGCCAGCTATTTTGATATTAGTTAATTTTTTAGAATTTTTCGCTAGATATATATAAATAGGCAATTGCATATTTATTCCATACGGAATTGTGTTTAATTCTAAATGTGGTGTACCAGTTTTATAATCAATAATGGCAATTATCATATCATTATCTTTTTTAGTATATTTTATTTTATCAATGACTCCAGTAAATGTAATTTTCATATCACCGCTTATAGATGTGTATATACGTTCTTCGTGAAGTTCATCATGTAAGTTAGTGAATTGTTCTTGTTGTTTTATAACATCAATTACAAAAGCTAATTCCTTTTTTAATTTTTCTAATAAAAATTTTTCTTTAGGTGAAAAATTATAGTTAACGCTAACAATTGTCTGCATCCATAATTCGTCATATGATAACGAATTTTTAGAATATTTTTCTAAAATTGCATGAAATATATTACCGATTATAATGGCAAATGTTTCTTCATAAATATCTAGTTTTAATATTTTACCAATATAGTATGAAAATGGACATTTATAGTAATTATTTAGAGCAGTATAGGATAATGTTAGTTTATTGTCTAAATATTCATTTAAGGAAGTTTTTTCGATGCCAGTAAATATGTTGTTATATGTTTTATATTTTATATTATTGTAATGATTGTATAAAGTATTTAATAAGGAAGAATTTGTACCATATTTATAGTATTCATCTAGTAATGAAGTTAGTTTTATCTGATTATGAAGATTAGAATTTAGTAAAGACAAGTTATCTATCTTATTGATAGGATATTGTAGTTCTTCATTTAAATTAGAAATATTAAATTCTTCACCATTTGCTTGCTTTTTATATGTAATAATTAAATTTTTGATTCGTTTAATTGCGTCCTTAGTTTCGGTTCTAGTGTTTATATTTTTATCTACAGTAATGGAAATATTTAATTTATTTTTTTGATAGTCGTTTAAGAAATCTTCATCTTTATATATGTTTGGAATTATTCCTTGATTAAAAGATAAGAGAAAAACATATTCATCAGTTGCAATATGATCGTATAATGATATTTCATTTACAGCATTTGTTAATTTTTTATTAGTGATATAAGTATTTTTTAAGCGATATTTTATTATTTCTTTTATATTTTCTTTATTACTGGTGAATGTATAGTCATTTAAAATATTAATAATTTTATTGTAGATATCTTCATCTTCATCGGAAGAAATTAAAGGTTCTATAGTTGTTAATGTTTTATTTAAATCATTTGAATAAGCATGCAAAAAAGATGTACATATTTTGGTGCCAAAAATGCTTTTCTTTTCTTGAATATTATAGGGAATTTTAAACATCGGAAATATTCTATTTATTAGTTTGTAATAATCATCGTTTAAGTTTGTTAAAAATATTTTTTGTGGATTTACTCCTTGTTTTAATAAGTCAACGATATTATTAGCAACATATACAACTTCGTCTTCTATGTTGCTAAGTTCATTTATAATATGATTATAAGATGTTTCTTCTTCGTTAATAACTGTTACGTTATTATGAAAAGACAATTCATTTATAATATTTTGTAGTTCTTTTGTAATATAAAGATTATAAAAAATAATATTTTTATTAGTTAAAGTTTTTTTAAATAATTTGTTTTCTTTTAATAAATTTTTTTGAAATAAATCATTTTTTAATTTAACTAAAAAGTCTAGTTTAGGGTCGTTATAATTTTGGTTATTTATGTAATATAAGTTATTTAAGTATATTTTTGATATTTCATAATTAATATTATAATTTTCCATTATAAATAAACAGGCTTTTTCATCATAATTGAAGTAATAAAGATTATTAAATTCGTTTATAGTATAAATTTTTATATTTAATAATGATTGATTTTCTTGAAGTAATTTTGTTTTATTTAGGCTATTTGTTATTACTATTGAGTTTTTTTTAAACATTTTTACCACCTGTATTAATTTTATCATATATTCATTAGAGTTTTGTGGTTTAAATGAAAAAAGTTATTGTTGTATAATATTTTTTTATAATGATTATGGTAAAGTATAATTTACTTTGTATTATCTATAGTTTATTATTTATTTAGGGAGTGTAGTTATGAATTGTGTATTAAAGAAAGATGATTTAATTGTTTTATTGTTAAATTATTTTGGACATCCTTTGTTAAAAGATAGAAAATTTTCTCTGAAAGAAATAAAAAAATATTTTTTTAGTAATTATAAAATATTTTTAGATGATTTAAAAGAAGCTTTAATTTATTTAGAAAGATATGGTTTTATTTACAAGTATCCGG
This sequence comes from uncultured Bacilli bacterium, assembly GCA_934096175.1. Lineage (GTDB taxonomy): Bacteria > Bacillota_I > Bacilli_A > RF39 > UBA660 > Coprovivens. The sequence goes on along the minus strand of CAKOLG010000007.1, from coordinate 35,627 downwards.
ATAATACTTATGCTTTATTAGTAAATGATAAGCAATTGGTTCAAGGAAATATTCACATTGATAAAACTGGAAAAGGTTTTTTACAGGTGGAAGACGAAATTTTTAAAATTAATAGAAATGATTTAAATGGAGCTTTAGATGGTGATAATGTTGTAATAAGGATAAAAGATAATACAAAAGGTGATTCTTTTAAAGCTGTAGTAGAAAAAATTGTTGAGCGAAAAGACGGTTTACTGGTAGTAGAAGTAACGCAAAAGCATGATAAAAAGGAATTAAAAGCTTGTGATGTATTTTTTGATTATTCTATTGTGATAAATTCTTTAGCATTAAAATCTTTTGTTGACGGTGATAAGTTATTAGTAAGAGTTGATAGAGAAAATAATAATGGTGTATTTTATGCTGGATTAGTAAAATATATAGGATATAAATATACACCAAGCGAAGATTTTAAATTTATAGCGGCAGAATATTTTATTCCAATAGAATTCTCTAGTGCAGCACTAGAGGAATCTGAAAAGATTCCTCTAGAAGTTTCCACTGAGGAATTAAGCGATCGTGTTGATTTAACTGATGAATTAATTTTTAGTGTTGATAATGCAGATACAAAAGACCGAGATGATGCTGTTAGTTTAAGTAAAGATGAGCTAGGAAATTTTGTTTTAGGAGTGCACATTGCTGATGTTTCACATTATATAAAACCAGGTTCTGCTTTATGGAATGAAGCTATGAAAAGAAGCGCTAGTGTTTATATGGGGAATTCTGTAATTCCAATGTTACCTTATAAAATATCTAATGTTATTTGTTCTTTAAATCCAAATGTTTTAAGATTAACTTTTAGTTGTATAATTACTTTATCGCCTAAAGGGGAAATTATTGATTATAAATTTTTGAAATCTTATATAAAATCTCGTCAAGCGTTAACTTATGGAATGGTTAATGAAGTTATTAATGAAGGAGTTATAAAAGATGAGATGGTTGAATATGCTGAAACACTTTTACAAATGAAAAAACTGTCTGATATATTGGAGAAAAGGAAAATAAATAGAGGATATGTACGATTCGGTTGTAATGATGTCAAAGTTATAGTTGATCAAAGAGGAAATCCTTTGGAATTTATACCAAGAAAAGTATCTTCTGGAGAACAAATTATTGAAAATTTTATGCTAGTAGCTGGTGAATGTGCGGCACATTTTGGTAAAGGTAGTATCCCTTATAGAGTTCATGATGTACCTGAGGTTCAACAAATGAATGTTGCTTTAGATGTATTAAAGAAAAGCGGTTTAAAAGTTAAATTTACAGAAGATGTCAAGGATATGAAAATTTTGCAAAAATTTTTAACGCAAATTAAAAATGCTGATGAAAAGGAACTTGCAGGAAATATTATTTTACGTTCACTTCCTAAAGCCAGGTACTCTGGAATTAACAATGGACACTTTGGTTTGTCTCTGGATAAGTATTGTCATTTTACTAGTCCAATTAGAAGATTTCCAGATTTACTTTTACATGCTATTTTAAAGAATCAAATTAATAAAGAAAAAAGTTTTATAATGACTAGTTGTGAGTTAAATAAAGCTTGTGAATACTTTACAAGAAAAGAAGATCAAATAATAAGTGCCGAACGTAATGCTTTAAAGTTAAATATGGTTCAGTATGCAAATAACCATCTGGGTGAGAGTTTTAGTGCGGTTGTGACTTATATTAATGCAAGTGGAATATATATTAGAACTTCTAATGGAATTGAGGGAAAACTTGATCCTCAAGATATAGAAGATGATGAATTTATTTATAATAGTAGAAGCAAGTCTTTTATTGGAAAATTTTCTAAAATAAAAATACAGATAGGAACACATTTAAATTTAGTTATTCTTGATACTAAAAAAGAATATAGAACTATTAATTTTGGTATAAATAAAGAAGATTTACTTCAATTAAAAAAGGTTAAAAATTAATAAATTTTAACCTTTTATCTATTTATTATTGCTGTTGCAACAAGCATAACAATTAAGGCTGCTAAAGCAATACAAAATAAGTTTACTATATCTGTGCCAAAATTATTACATAATACGTCATAAGTATTTTCTTTAATTAACATGAAAAAATCTTTAAAGCTTCTAAATAAGTCTTCCATTTGATATTTGATTTCTTCACCCAATGTTCTTTTTGCTGCTAATAAATAAAAGTTCATAGTATCACTTCCCTATTTTTCAATTATAATATATACTTGCTTTTTATTCAATTAAATGTTATTATACTTATGCAAATGGCGGAATTGGTGAAGTGGTTAACACGCCGGATTGTGGCTCCGGTATGCGTGGGTTCGATCCCCACATTTCGCCCCATATTGAAATTAAGTTCATAACTGTTGATGTTATGAACTTTTTTTATGATTTATTCCGTTTTTTAATAAGTATTTTGCTGTTGTCTATTATTCGTTTGGAATTTCTTTTTCGTTTGGTAACTCTATCATTCCAGTTTCAGTAGAATATGCTGGAATATTATCCCAATTTATTTTTTTATTTAATGTATTATTTTCTAGTGTTTTTTTTAAAGAATTTGCAAATAACTTATCGAGTTTTTCTTTTATTTGAATTTTACTAAATGGCTTAGCAAGATAATCTACAAAGCCTTCGCTTAAATATTTCTCTTGAGCCCCAGCTATAGCATCAGCCGTAAGAGCAATTACTGGTGTTTTAAATGTCGGAATCTTTTTTAGTTCATTCATGCAAACCTCGCCATTCATATTAGGCATCATGATATCCATAAGAATTAAATCATATGTATTGCCTTCTTTGATTAAATTTAGACATTCTTGTCCATCATAACATTCAGTAATTTCAAAATTAAAATCTTTTAATGCTCTTGAGGCAACTTTAAGATTTAATTTATTATCATCAACTATTAAAATTTTTTTATTTCCATAAGTTGGCAATGTTTTTTCATTTCTGGATTGCGAAATTGAATCAATCGCCATTTGACAGTTTGATTGGTTATTGACATACAGTCTTTTTGTTGAATTTTTTAATTCACTCTCTGATATTGGATTGTTAATTTGGCTTATCTTTTGTGGTATTTGAACCATAAATATTGAGCCTTGACCGAATTGGGATTGCACATTAATTTTTCCGCCCATCATTTCAACTAAGGCTTTGGTTATTGCCAATCCTAAACCGGTTCCTTCAGTTGTAGTATTTTTTTCAATATCTAATCTTTCAAATTTTGTAAATAATTTATTAATTAATTCTGGTTTTATTCCTCGACCAGTATCTTGACAAGTAATAATTAAATTAGAAATATTTTTACTTATGTCATTTATGCACTTTATATTTAAATTGATTTGACCTTCTTCTGTATATTTAATAGAGTTTGTTAGTAAATTATTTATAATTTCTTTAACTTTGGCTTTATCTCCTATTATTTCATAAGGGATATCATCAGCAATATTTAAATTAAATTTTATATTTTTTTCGCCAATTCTAACTGCAGTAACCTTACACATATTGGTTACTTCTTCTTTTAAATTATATGGATTTTCAGAAATTTCCATCTTGTTTGCTTCAATTTTGTTAATATCTAGTATATTACCAACAATTTCTAATAATGTTTGAGAAGCATTAACTATATCTTTGGAATTTTCTATTACTTCGCTTGGAAGTTTGTCGTGATAAGTTAAAGTATCTTCTGATAAACCAACAATGGCATTTAGGGGTGTTCTAATTTCATGCGACATGCTAGATAAAAAATCAGACTTGGCACGGTTAGCACGTTCTGCTTGATTTTTAGCTAATTCCATTTCTTTTAACATTTTTAAGTCTGGATTTTCTATTGTAAAATACATTAAATAACATAATAAACATAGAATTAAATCATAAATATTAAATTCTGGATGAAACATAACAAACATCCCTAGAATAGTAATTAAAGGAATAATTACGTACATAGAAATGTATCTTTTATCGTATTTTTTCCAATTTGCTAATGCTATGAAAATGGCAATTATTAAACTTAAAAATATTAGACCAAAAGACAAAGTAACTGATGGTCCTGTGCCACTTGTTATAGAACCTTTTTTTATTACATCAAATTTTAAGGAAACTATTAGTAGTCCTAAAAACATATATAAAATATTATTTATTAATTTATATTTTTTGAAGTTTTTTCTATATTTTTCGAAAGAAATATATAGCATATATGACATAACGTTGAAAGCGATAATAACTATAAACCATGAACCAATTTTATTCATAATTGAAAATATATTAGCATACCAACTATCTACTGTATCAACCAAAAAAATACTTGCCCCATAATGAGAAATAAAGTTACTTATATTTACAAGCAATGTAAAAATTAATATATTCTTAAAATAATAGTTTTCTTCCAGTTCAACTTTCTTTTTGATAAAGAATATTATTGTAATCATTGTAGTAAATATTAAGCATACAAAAGGTATTTCATATTCAATCATTTTATCACTCTCCGTTATTTTCATTATAACACGTATAATGTTGAGCATAAAGAATCCAAGTTAAAAATTTTTATTTCTTTATGTTTTTTGTTATTATAACAAACATCGGTAAAGACGGATTATGACAAGCACTTCAAGTGCAAATTTATGAATGTTTGCAATATAATTATTTATTAATTATACCAAAAGAAAAGTAGATTATTTTTTGTATCTACTATGATTTTATACTTAAAAATTTAAGTTATATGACGTTCTTTTTGCAATGTCAGACTTTTTTCTGGTGTTTCTTGAGTTGAAAGCCAGTATTCTCTCATTCTACTAGCAACATCTTTTTTTAATTTATTTTTGTTTAACAATATCCAGTCTTTTCCTAATACTTTAATCAAAGAAGGGTTATTGATAGCTAAATTGCTTAAAGTGCTGAATACCTCTTCTTGTTCTTTTTCTTCTTTGGTTTTTTTAACTAAATATTCTGCATCAAAGACATCTCGTGTCCATTTTAATTTAGAAAACGCATCTTTTATTTTACTCATTCTAATTTTTTCTTCAATATCAACATAATCTTCTCGAACTACTTGCGGAAAATGTCTTGGCAGCATATGATAAACAGCTGTTGCCATCTTATCTCTTAAACAAGCAGATAATTCTTTAACATAAAATTTTTCTATAACATCTGGATCATAAGAGTCAATCGAAGATAAATCAACGTTTATTTTTTGCACATCAATTGGATTGCTAACATCAATATAAGATACATTATTTTTTTGATCTTTGACCATTGTAATAGCAACAATTTTTCTTTTTGTTTGTAAAGCTAAATTAACCGGGCCATCAAATAAAGGATTAATTAAATTGTTTGGACTATAGTTATGTGAACCTTCTGGAAAAATAAGAATACTATTAGTTTTCAAAACTCTTAACATTTTTTGAAATACTTCTTTTCTTTCGGCTGGATTCATAATATCAAACGGAATCATGCCATTTAAGAATGACAAATACATTTCAGGATTATATTTTAATGATTCAATTGAACCAAGGATTAAATATGCATTTCTATCCAAGACATTTAATACAGTTTCAATGTCTTCAGGGCATGTATGATTACATACAAAAATATACGGCTCATTAGGGTTCAAATCAGGGTAACGTTCAACAATGATATTATTTTTATTTTTACTTATATCGTAACTTTCAGGTGGTATATAATCTAAACTTAAACCACTAAAATACTCTTCATCTGTTTGTGTGGTGCTATTTTCAGCAATGATAATGTTTGCATTTGTAAAAATATTACATAATTTTTTAAATGGTTTATCTATTTTTTTCCTTAACCATAAACCAGCGTTTGTAGTACAATGCTCAACATCTTTTTCATTTAATTTACTAATTAAAATATTTTTCATTAAATCACCAAACCAATCCCTTTTAATTGCATGGTATTGTAACATGAAAAAGTATTTTTGTCAATTTTACGTAAAGTTAGCAATTAATATTTATTCTTTATATTTAATGTTGTAATTACTCGGTCCCTCAAGGCAATTGCCATCTATATCAAAGCGTGATCCATGACATGGACAATCCCATGTTTTTTCTATTTCATTAAATAATAAACTGCATTTTAGATGCGGGCATAAATTGTAAACTATGTGTTCTTGATTGTTTTCATCTATGTATATAGCGACATTTTTACCAGATTTTTTGACAAATTTTACATTTTGTGGATACCATGGTTTTGTCTTTTTTATTTTTGATTTGGTAAATGAATATAAGGAGCTGGCTAAAATCATTGGAGTATTTATAATTTTACCTAAATTTATTTTTCTTAATGGATTAAATAATTCAGAGTATATATTTTTTTTATGTAAAATGTTATCAGCAAGTATTTTACCGGCTAAGGAACCATTTGTCATACCCCAAGTATTATAACCAGTACCTATTAATAAAGTTTTTGATTTATCAATAGCGCCAATAAATGGCAGTAAATCATTTGTTATGATGTCTTTATTTGACCAGATATAATCTGGTTTTATTTTGTTATTTAAAAGTTTATGAAAATTATTAAGATCGTTATCTTTTATGCTTGTATTATGGGAATTTGTTAAATATATATGATAATTTAAGTCATTATTTGTATAATAACGTTCGGAAATAGTTGGTTTATTAATAGTTATAGAACTAAATTTATAGTTTTTATTCACTGGATAAGCAGCTATATAAGATTTTTCAATGGAAGTTTTTAAGGGCATAAGAAAGGGAAATATAAAATATGGATAGTGCGTTGCAAAAATAATATATTTTGCTTTAATAGTATTATTTGGTGTGCGACATATGTAAATATTATCTTTTTTATGCACAGATATAATTTTGGTATATTCGTATATAGATATATTATTTTTTAAACATATATTTTTTAAAGATTGTAAATATTTTAAGGGATGAAAGACGTAAGTATCGCTTACATAGTAACATTTTTTATAATATTTTTTTGTTGGTAAATTGGTTGCTTGGTTAATTGAAACATTTAATTTTTTTAGTAACTTTACTTCTTTTAGAAGTTCTTTTGGATTATTATTGGTAACAAGATAAGAATCTACTTTTTCTAAATTACAGTCTATATTGTTAGATAGAATGATATTTTTTACTAGATTTATAGCAGTTATTTGAGAGTTTAAATATAGCTTTGTTTTATTTAAGCCATGATATTTGAATAATTTGTTGTAAATATTTTCTTGCAAATAAGTAAGTTTACCAGTTGTTTTACTAGTAACACCTGAACCGACAAGTTTTTTTTCAACTAAACAAACTTTTAAATTGCTGTCTTTTAAATGGTAAGCTGTACTAAGTCCAGTGATTCCACCACCAATTATTAAAACGTCTACAAAAATATCATTGTTTAATGGTGTAGTTTCATTTTGAGTATTTAAGTTAGTCCATATACTATTTGTTTTCATTCTAATCACCATTATTAATATTGACATAATTAAAGAATTTATTTAGAAACTTTTAATTATTTTAATGTTATAAAATTAATAGATTTATTATTTCGAATACTGATAAAGTTTATTTATAAAAAATATTTTAAATTTCATTATATTCATCTTTTTTTATAGTTGTTTTGTATTCATTAATGACTAAACAACTTGTTGTAAGGAGCATAGTAGCTATGGAAGAAGCATTTTTTAAGGCATTTATAACAACTTTGGTTGGATCGATTACAGTAGTAGTTTCTACTAATTCATATGTTTTATTTTTTACATTATAAATTTTTTGGTAATTAGATGATTTTATATTGTTAATAACTTTATTTGTATCCACACCTGCGTTTTTTAATATTTGGCATAATGGCTCTTTTAAAGCTTTGGTAAGTATTCGTTTTGCAGGAGAAGTTTGCTCTAAAGTTTCACTTATTTTATATAAAGTTAAGCCACTTCCTGGTATAATTCCTTCAGTAGTTGCACCAAGTGCACATAATGCGTCATCAAATCGCATCTTTTTTTCACGGCGCTCAGTGGTTGTAGTAGCACCTACTTTGATGTCAATTAAACCTTTTTGAAGCATAGATATTCGTTTCTGGTTAAATTCTAATGATATTTCATCGTTGTTGTTTTTGAGTTCTTTGATGATTTTTTTAGTTAGTATTTTAGTATTTTTATTAGGTGTGAAAGAAATAGTTGCTTCATCTTTAGTTATTTTTATTTTTTCTAAAGTTTTAATTTTAGCGTAGTCAATTGAATATTCATCACTGAAAATTTGGGAATTTGTTATAGTATTGATATCGTTTAAAGTATTTAATTCATTAATACCATACTCGGAAAGTTTTAATAAGCAAATATTTAAAGAATTATTTAAATATAATTCTGTAACTTGGTTAACAAAGTTATTACTATATTCTTTAGCTATGATTATTAGTGAAGCATTTGTTTTTATAATTTCATTTATTAATATAGCTAAATTATTTAAATCGGATAATGTGTCGTTTACTAAAAGAATTTTGGCATTATAAAAGATTAAATAATTAGATTGTAAAAGGAAATAAGGTGATGCAAGATCACAGGTAAAAGTATAGCCTTTTAAATGTTCAATAGTTGTAAAAGTTTCATCTCCCTCACTAATTTTAATTGCATTTTGTTTTTTTACTTTGAGATAACTGGCTGTAAGTTCTTTACCTATTTCTAAATCATTGGCAGAAATTGTGGCAATGTTTAGTAATTCTTTTTTTGTGGGTTTGCGACTTAGTTTTTTTATTTCTGAAATTATTTTATCAATAGCAATATCTAGATTTATTTTTAGAGTTAAGGGATTAATTCCTTGTTCTATTTCAGATAAACCATTATTGAAAATACTTTGGAGTAAAATTAAAGTTGTTGTTGTTCCATCGCCAACATTTTCGTTTGTTTTTAAAGAAGCTTCTTTAGCAAGCTCTAATATAGTATTATCAATTGGATCATCACTTTCAATGTTCTGGGCAATGGTTACGCCATCATTTGTGATGTATGGGCTGTGGGAGGAATGGTCAATTATAACGTTGTTACCTTCTGGTCCTAAAGTGTTTTTGACAGTATTGCAAAGTAAATTAATAGCAGATTTCATATGTTCTTTTAATTCATTACCTGTTATTACTTTTTTCAAGTTCATCACTCATTTCTATTATATATTTCCAGTATTTTTTTGGCATAAAATTCATTCTACATTTTTCATTTTCTCTTTCTTTAATAGCGATAGTATTGTAAAATTCCTGCCATAAGTTTTTTATATCATTTTCATGACTACTCAATGTAAAATCATTTAACTTAAAATTTTTACCATCAATAAAGTTGATATTTTTTTTGTCATACAAAGCTAATATATTGCGACCATTATCTTTAATAATCCAATATTCATTTTTTAATCTTTGTTTAAAATGTTTAGATAATAAAAATATAATGTTATTAGTTGGTTCCATTTCCGCATATAAAATATTATTATTTAATTCTTTAAAGCGAAGAAAACCTTTTAAACGGTGATTCTCACGAGAAACATAATGTGATAAATTTAAAGCTTTATTAACACAATTTAATCTGCGTAGATTAATGACTTTATGACCATATTTGTAAGAATTTAGTAAAAAATAGTAAATTATTAATTCTTTGTTTTCGTCTGTTGATAAATAGACATAATATATTATATTAAATATATCTAAACTAAATTTGTTAATTATATTTTGAATAATTGTTTCATTTGACAAAATATCTAAATGAATTAGTTCATCGAATAGCGTTGGTGAGTAATCAAGTGTTTTTATATTAAATGGTTTTATTTTTAAAGATAAAAGGTACTCACAAAGACTAAGTAAATTTATAAATGTACCATCGTATAAATATATATTATTCATTAAATAAAGTTAATTGCTCCTTTTCATCTGTTTTTTTTATTTGATTTTCTATTACTAAGTTTTTTTCGATAAAATTTTTTTTAAATAAAGTAGGACTTATAAAATATTTTCCATTACAGGTTATAAAATATTTAGCTCGTTTTAAAGAAACACCCATTTTTTTTAAATCATTAAAAGTTAGTTTGAAGTTACGACGATTTAAATATATTTTTTTAGCTGATGTTATACCAATTCCTGGTATTTTTAATAAATCGTCATAAGTACAAGTGTTAATTTCTTTAGGAAATTCGTTTATATGTCTTATTGCCCAATCTGCTTTAGGATCTAATAATAAATTAAAATTAGGATTATCTTGAGTTAATATATCGGATACTTTAAAGTTATAAAATCTAAGTAACCAATCTGCTTGATATAAGCGGTTTTCTCTTGTTAAAGGAGGAATATTGATAGCTGGAAGTAATGAGTCTTTGTTAACTGGAATATAAGCAGAATAAAAAACTCTTTTTAAATTATAATTTTGGTACATATTTTCACTCTTAGACATAATGTTTAAATCTGTTTCTTTTGTGGCACCTATAATCATTTGAGTACTTTGCCCAGCTGGAACAAATTTTTTTGTATGATTTTCTTTAACGTACTTCATAATTTTATCAACTTTACTAGATTCTTTATTAGGAGCCAATAACTTTAGACCAGCTTCCGTTGGTAATTCTACATTCGCACTCAGACGGTCAACTAAAGTTCCTAGTTTATTTAAAAGAATTTGACTGCATCCTGGTATGGCTTTAGCATGAATGTAACCAGCAAATTTATATTTATTTCTTAGAAGACTAATTGTTTTTATTAAAAGTTCCATAGTGTAATCAGGATTTTTTATAATACCTGAACTGAGAAATAAGCCTTCTATATAATTACGGCGGTAAAAGTTCATCATTATTTCACAAATTTCTTCAGGCGTAAATATTGCGCGTTTTATGTTATTGCTACGTCTATTTAAACAATATTTACAATCATAAATGCAACAATTAGTTAAAAGAATTTTTAATAAAGAAATACAACGTCCGTCGGCAGCAAAGGAATGGCATATACCAGATATAGCAGTACTACCTACTCCTTTTTTATTTAAGCCACTACTACCACTAGATGAACAAGAGGCGTCATATTTCGCACTGTCGGCTAAAATTTTAAGTTTTTCATGTAAATCCATTTAAATCACCTTTTTTATTATATAATAACTAAACGTTTATAGCAAACGTTTGTTTGCAAATTGGCAATTATTTCTTATTAATAGTTTGTGTTAATTTGATGAAATTTTACTATAATAGTTTGTTTTGCTTGTATTTAAAGATAAAAATTTGTAAAATATTTTGTAGGGAGTGATTTAAATGTCTAAAAAGACTAATAATAGTGTATCAAACAAGGATATTATAGCTAATGATGAACTAGAAAATGTAGAAGAAGTTAAACCACAAAAAAAAGTACAAGTTATAGATGAAGACTTTGAAGAAGTAGAAGATGAAGAAGATATTACAATGGAAGATAGAATTGTTAATATTGAGAAGAAAACTAATACATTATTGGTTTTAATGGTTATTACAGTTTTGTTAGTATTTGTGACCATGATTTTTACAATGTCAAATAAGGGAACAACAACTCCTACTCCAACTGATGAGTCAGAAAATTCAAGCTATAGTACAGCAGCGTTTGATGAAATCAAAGGAACTGATATTGCTAAAGAATCTAAAGGAAAAACTATTGTTGTTATGATGGGAAGACAAGGTTGTGGATATTGTGCTGCTTATGCACCAGTGTTAACTTTAGCGCAAGAAAGTTATAATTTTGTAACAAAATATATTGATTTAGCTGAAATTATCAATCTTTCAAAAGGAACTATTACAGATCAAGATTCATATGATGCTTTAATGAACTTAAATGCAGTTTCTGATTATGAAACATTCATGAAAGATAATTTTGGTAGAACACCTTTAACTTTATTTATTAAAGACAGTAAGATTATTGGAACAATATCTGGATATGTTGATTCTGATGAATTAGCTAAACAATTAGAAAATAACGGAATTAGTAAAAAATAATTTACTAATTTTTTTTATTTATATTTTACTTTTGGTTTGATATGATATTTTGTAGGCGGTGGTAAGATGAATATAAAGAATTTATCATTATCTTTTGGTTTACAGGATGTTTTTGAAGACGTTAATTTAACTATTAAAGAAAATGAAAAAGTTGGTATCATAGGCGTCAATGGAGCTGGTAAAAGTACTTTTTTTAAGTTAATATTGGGCAAATTGGAACCTGATAAAGGTAAAATTAGTTTAAAGCCAGGAACAAGAATAGGTTTTTTACCTCAAGTTATTAGTGATGAAATTCCTAGTATGAAAATATCTGTTTTTGATTATTTATTAGAGGGCAGACCAATAAAAAAATTAGAAAGCGAATTAGAGCAAGCTTACCTTGAGGCAAGTTGTGAATGTGATGAGAAAAAACTTAATTTGATAATGAATAGAATTAGTAAGTTGCAAGCCAAATTGGAATATTATGAAGTTTATAATGCAGAAAATATTTTATTAAAAATTGTTACTGGAATGAATATCGATAGTGAATTACTCGATATGGAACTTTGCCATTTATCTGGTGGGCAGAAAAGTAAAATAGCTTTTGCTCGTTTACTTTATTCAAGTCCAGAAATTATTTTATTAGATGAGCCGACTAATCATTTGGATATAGATAGTAAAGATTATATTATTAATTATTTAAAAAATTATAAAGGAACAGTTTTAGTTATCTCACATGATATTGATTTTCTAAATCAAGTAACTACACAAACTTTATATATTGATAAGACAACACATAGTATGGAGTTGTTTCCTGGAAGTTATGAAAAATATTTAAAAATTAGGAATGAAAAATTAAAAACGCAAGAAAGAATATACGATAAACAAGTTAAAGAAGAAGAAAAACTAAAGAAAATTATTGCTAAATATATTGGTGGTAATGAAAAAAAAGCTAACATTGCTAAAGATAGACAGAAAAAGCTTGCTAAATTGGAGGAAAATAAGGTTGTTTTAGAAAAGAAGCAAAAAGTAACTAATTTTAAAATTAATATTAATCATCCTAGTGGGATTTTGCCGTTAAAAGTAGAAAATTTAAAATTTGGTTATAATGATAAAAATATTTTAATGGATGAATTGACGTTTGATTTAAGTAGAGGGGAAAAGTTTTTAGTAGTTGGTGAAAATGGAGTTGGAAAATCTACCTTATTAAAATTAATAGTAGGCTTTTTGGAACCAATTATGGGCACAATAGAAATTAATGATAAAACTGAAATTGGTTATTATGCACAGGAACATGAATTACTTAATAACGAAAAAAGTATTATAGAAAATTTTGATAATTCAAGTTTAAATATAAAACAGTTACGAACATTTTTAGGAAGTTTTTTGTTTTTTGGTGATGATGTTTATAAAAAAGTTGCCTATCTATCACCTGGTGAGCGAAGTCGTGTTGCTTTAGCTAAATTAGCACTTACTGGAGCAAATTTATTAATTCTTGATGAACCGACTAATCATTTGGATCCACAAACTCAAGAAATTATTGCCAATACATTTAGAAATTATGAAGGAACAATGTTAATAGTTTCACATAATATAGACTTTGTAGATCATTTGGGTGTGGAAAGAATGTTAATGTTACCAAGTGGGCAAATTAGATATTATGATAGAGACACTTTATTATATTATCAAGAATTAAATAATCAAAGTAAATATAGGGTAAAAAAATAATATTGTAATTGTTTTAATTATAACTTAAAATTATAATGAGTGAGTGATTTTATATGTATACAAGAATTGAGAAAGCATTAGTTTTTATGACTAAAGCTAATATAGGTATAAAAATAAGAAATGAAATGATTGATAAATCTGTTCATTGTTTTGCCGTTGGAATGATGATTCAAAGTATTACCAATAGTGAAGATATTATAATAGCAGCTTTATTACATGATATTATTAATGATACTGAGTATGGATATGAAGAAATTGAAGAAAATTTTGGAGCATTGGTGGCTGATATTGTTTCTGATTTATCGGATGATATTTCTATTGCAAAGTGGTTAGATAGAAAAAGAGATTATTTGAAGAGATTAAAAAGAAATAGTGATATAAATGTTATTAATATTGCAATAGCAGATAAAATAAATTTTTTAACTATAAAGTATGATTCGTACAAAAAAAATGGTGATAAAATGTGGAAAAGTACTGGTGGAACAAAGGATGAAAATTGTTATTTTTATCGAGAAATTTATAATATTGCAAGAGAAAAAGGTGCTGATGAAAACTTATTAATGAGGTACAGAAACATTATCCTTGCTTATTTTGGAAGTGTAGATGAATAGTAATTTGGGTAAAAAAAAACTTTAGAGTAGAAAATCTAAAGTTTTTTATTTTAAATATTCATTTAATGGTTTAATTCGATAAGTTGGTTCTGGCATTTGGCTGGTTGGAACAAAACCTGGTTTAGCATTTATTACATCAGGAATTCTATTAACAATATCTGCACAAGTTAATTCAACTGTTGCTGGTTGTTTTACGGTAATAGTTGTTTGTGGTTCACCTATGACAGTCCATTCATTTGTATCTACTTCATCTGGAGCATATACTTTGCCGATACATTCTGCTTCTAAAATAATTCCTTCTTGTGTTTCAGCAGTTACAACGGCACTCATTCCTGTTGCATCTCCCGCATTTATGGTCATACCTAAAGTACTTGATTCCAATGCTTCATCGTTTGTTTTTGGTACACAAACTTGTGTTGTATGTGTTATATGTAATTTTAATTTATCGGCAAGCCAACCAACAGTATTCCACATATATGAAGGTGCATAGCTACCAGATTCAATTATTTTATTTCTTTCTTCGTCGCTCATACGATCAATTGAAGCAATTTCTTTATCAAATTCTTCTAAAGTTAGACCAGCACCGTGAGCTTTAGCTAATGCTATTCCGTAGTCTTCAACGTTGTATGATGAAGATCCTTTAATTTTTGTTATTTTATGAGTGGTTCCAGCTAAAACTGTTATAAGGTTTCCCCAAAATATGTCTTGATAGCCACAACCTGTAATTGTACATTTATTAGCTTTTGCTAAAGTATCTAATTCTTTCCATAAATTAGGGTTAGAGTTAGAAGCAAAGAAAGCTTCTTCACAAGTTGTTATAACATTTACACCATTTTCTAAACAAATTCGTGAAACTTGTTTAATATCTTCAAGCAGACTCATTGTAGTAATTATGGCAATGTCAGGCCTTGTAGTTTTTAAATAATTATCTAATTCATTTATATGTTTGATAATTACTCCTTTTGCTGATGATTCCATAATTGAACCAATATCTGAACCAATTATTTTATCATTGATATCAACTGCTCCAACTATTTCAGCACCATGTTCATATACATATCTCATTGTATATTTGCTCATTTTTCCACAACCAATTTGAAATACTTTTATCATATCATTTCTCCATTCTTATATTTATTATATCAAATCAAGAAAAAATAATAATTATTTTTAAAATTTTTTTTGTTACTTTACAAAAAAACAGATACTAATCTGTATCTGTCAAGTCAACATTTTCTTCTGTAAGAAGATCAGCAAAGTCATTTTTAAATTTTTCAATAGCTTTGATTTTAGCATCTTCATAAATATTTCTAGCATTGCAAATGGCTTTATATATGTGTTTTATTTTACATACGTGTTCATTGTCAAACAGAGCATATGTGAATGCATTAGAAATAATTGTTAAACAAATATCAGGGTATCGACTAGAAATTTCGTAAATTCTTTTATATTCATCTGTCATATCAACAATGAAACGCATAATTCTTTCAATGATGTAGTCTGTGTATTCAAAACGAACGCCGGTTTTTGCTTCTATTTTAGGATAAGTCCCCATAAGAATTTTAACGCAAGTTTCTTGATCTGCTTCTAAAACATCAATTTTTTGGAAACGACGTAAGAATGCACGATCTTTTAACATATAATGTTCATATTCTTCATCAGTTGTTGCACCAATCATTTTTATTTCGCCACGGTCAAGACCAGCTTTAAACATATTAGCAAAATCTATACCATTTTCAGCACCATCTTTATTAACTAAAACGTGAGTTTCATCTAAAAATACAATTGTTTTAGGACGACTAGCTAATTCTTTTACTAATAGTTCTACCCTACTTTCTATTTGGCCTTCACTTTCAGTTTTTCCTAATAAAGATGTAACATTTAATTTATATAATTGATATCCTTTTAAAGCATCTGGAACTATATTATTTTTTATACGATAAGCAACACCTTCTACAATAGAAGTTTTACCTACTCCAGCTTTACCAACTAATAGAGGACTTTTTTCTGGAGTTAAAAGGGTCATAATTACTTGTTTTATTTCATCATCGCGACCTATAGATGGATCGGTAATATATTCTTTAGAAATAAGATTTTGACCATATCTTTCTAAAATACTTACTTTATTTTCAACTGATTTGATTGGAGGAGCTATGGGTTTAGAAGGTTTTACACTATATTTAATAGAATTATTCTTTGAAAATGTTTCATCCATTTTTATCACCATGCTAATTATATCATGTATTAAAAAAACAAACTATAATTAGTTTCTTCTTAAGCTTAAATACTGTTGTAAAAAATATAATTGATCTGTTTGTTTTTTAAAAATAATATTGGCAAAGTTAGTGGCTTTTGATAAGTTTTCTTTTTCATATTCGCTTAACATATCAATGGTAGTAAAGTTTTCAATATATTCATCGATTGCGTTTTTATCAAATCGAGGATTGTTAAAGTTTTTCAACAGATAATAAAATGTAGTAATATAATTTTGCCATAGTATTGGGTTGCTAGTGCCATTAGGGGTACGAAATTCAATTAAGTTTTTAGCTCCCTTTTTAAAAATTATTCCATATCTTTTATTATTGGTAAATTCTGCAAGAATTAAAGCTTTATTTTTTAGTTTTAATTGATCTTTTAGAAATAAACTAATTGGTGATGCATACATATCTATGCACTGGCGATAAGTATTATCTTCTCCTTTAGAGAAACGATATATTATATCTTCATACATAGCATAAAGTTTTAAAAATCTGATTTTATCTTCATCAGTAGGAAGCAGTTTTCCATCAAAGTTTATTTGAAAACTGCAATCTGCGTATGATGCTCTTAAACGGCTTAGTAATTCACCAAGTTTTTTTAAAAGAAGCCATGTTTCTTTTTTGTTAATAAGAATGGGACTAGCTATTTCAGCGCCACTTGTTGGATCTAATGAATCATCTTTTTTTACTTTCCAATTTGTACCAAATTGTTTTCTAATCAATGTATAAAATTCATTATATCTAATGTTTTCAGCTTCTATTTCTACTCCGAAATGAATGCTTTCGGGAATTGTTAATCGTTGACGATATGTTAATGGATTATTAGTGAATTGTTCTTGAAGTTTTGCCGGTATCATTTATATATCCCTTTCTTTAATTTATAAAAAAACTAACTATTACTAGTTAGTTAATCTCTCAATGGCGCCTGATGTAGGACTCGAACCTACGACCTAACGGTTAACAGCCGTGCGCTCTACCGACTGAGCTAATCAGGCATTGCTCTTTAATTATAGCATTCTTATATTTAATGTCAATAAAAAATTAAGCTTTTTTTAAATTTTATTAATATTTTAAAAATTTATAACATTTTTTGTAATTTATTTTTATTTCAGTAATGGTATAATTTTAATAGGTGATATTATGAGAGAATATATTCATGAGTATGTTAATTATATAGATACAATAATTAATAATGGACAAATTAATAACAAAGTAATTGATGAACATTTAATTAAAATTAGTTTTTTTCAGCATGAAAGATTTATACATTTATGTGTTACTTTGTTTTACGCTATTGTATTTATTATTTTCTTAGGTTTAATTGCACTTAGTAAATTATTTATTCCAATAGCTGTTATACTTTTAATATTTCTTATATTATATATATATCATTATTTTTATTTGGAAAATCATGTTCAGTATATGTATAAACAATATGATTTATTAAAAAAGAAAAAAACAAGTTAGTTTTACTAATTTGTTTTTTCGTTAGTATTTTGGTTTTCAAAGTTATTTAAGGAATTAGTTGGTTTTAATACTGAATCAGTAGTATTAATTGGTGGTTCTTGCTGTTTAATTTGTTCGTTAACAATATTTTCTTTAGGTGGTTTATTTTGACGATTTAGGATACTTATTGAGTTTATTTCTGGTTCTTTTTCTTCAAAGACTTCATATTTTTCTTCGTAAGCTTTTGATTTAGGAGGATCAAATATGATGTAGTTAGAATTTAAGCCTAGGAATTTAGTTAAGTACTGAATAGGAAAACCACTAGCTTTTTCGTTGTATCTAAAAGCTAAGGCGTTATATTCACGTCTGGCTAAAGCAACGCCATTATCTAAAGAGTTCATATCTTCTTCTATAAAAGTACCAATGGAATTTAGTTTTAGTAATGAAGGGTATTTTTCCGTATCAATTTGTTTATTTAATTTAAACTTATTTATTTCATTACTTGTTTGTACTTTTTCGTTAATTTGACCTTTAGTACCTTTTTCTATAGTCATTAATAAACGGTTTATTTCCGTTTTTATGATGTCAACATCTTTGTATTCATCAGCAACTGATTTTACTATATTTTGTGCTTCATCAAGCTTAGTCTGTAAGTATTTATCTAATACTTTATCAAATTTTTCTTTTATTTGATTTTGTTTATCTTTTAGGTCTTTATAAACTTTAAATAGGTAAAAGCCTAAACAAAAAATAACTACAATAAAAATATTACCAAATAATAAATCGATTAGTTTATACATAATACAGTCTCCTATCTTTATGTATTATATCATAAGCTTTTATATAACAGAATATAAAAAAGCAGATATTAGATTCTGCTTAGTTAATTTTTGTTCGTTTGTTTTCTAATATTAAAGAGTTGTTGGTACTTAGGTTTTTCATTGACTCTAGTCTTGCTATTTCTCTTTCATTGTATCGTTGTTGTTCTTTTTTTACTAATTGTAAAGTTGCTGCATCGAAAATGATTGCATCAGGATTATAGTTATATAAGAATGCTAATTTAGCTTGCATTTTATATAAATATTGTTTATACTCAACTCTTGTTATTTTGCAAATATGAACTTCGCGGTCTCGACCCTGACGACGATTAACAAATAAACTATCTGTTAAACCGAAGAACTCAGAAACATATTTAGAAGGCAAATTGTCTCTATGAAGTGTTGAGCACAAGAATAGTTCGTTATTATTTTGGTCAGCAAAAAAGTTTTCAATATGTTTTTTAATTCCTTCGAACACAATTATTTTTGATAGTCCATTTCCTTGGACATCAGGTAATGTTAGATATGTATCAATTTCAATAGAATTATTTGGATTAGCATTAAAATAGTTTTGTTCGTTGAAAGTTGGCGTTTCATAAATAATTAATTGACCGGCTTTTAAGGTATTTTCATATTCTTTTATATTTTTTTCATCTGCCGCATTTAAATAATTTGTTAAGTCAAATTTAATTCCGATTTCGGTAGCAATACGTTCAATATTTTGAATACTAAACCAATAAAATTTTTCGTAATCGTTTTTATCTTTACTATTACAATTTGTTTCAATATAGTGAGCCATATAATTACTTAATTGTTCTCTTAATTTACTTTTTTCATCATATCCATTAGTTATAATTTCTTTTTTTAGTAAAGTTGTTATGGAAGTAGCGTTATTTTGAGCTAAAATTATGTTTCGAGCATATTTAAAAGCTTTTATTTTTTCAACATATGCTCTTATAGCAGATTTTAGGAAGGCTATTTTATTATCGTATAAACTAAGAACATAATTTTGATAATTTTCACTATATTTGAAATATTTAGTAATGTCGTTATATGAAAAAATTTTTTGGCCTTGAGTTATATAGGTTGTGGCTAAGACAGTGTCGTTTTCATCAGTTATCACAAAAACGGAATTTTCTTTTGAGTGAATATATTGAGAAATATCTTCAACACCAGTAGTAAAAAGTTGGCCAACTCTGCCATTTTCAAGCATTTTCTTTAAGACAATTTCTTCTAGTTGACCAATTTGTGCTAAATATTTAGGCTCGTTTTCCCTAGTTACTTCGACTGTTTTTAGAGAATTATTATTTACTTTCATTTATATCATTCCTTATTTTATTTTTTTATTGCTATGTTACAGCCTTTTTGTAATAAGTTTTTATTTAAAATATTTTATCATCATTAATAAATATGTCAAATTTTGCTTATTTATTTTAAATGATTTTTTTAAATGTTTCTGGTATTTTAGCTTCAAAATGGTAAAGTTTATTATTATCTTCATACTCAATTAAATTTGCGTGCAAAGCTAGTCTACGTAATGGATTTTTGGTACTGTTGTATTTTTTATCACCAATTATTGGATGGTTTAGATTGCTTAGTTGTAATCTGATTTGATTTTTGCGACCTGTTTTTATATTTATTTTTAATAAAGAATAATTATTATTAGTTTTAATTACTTGGTATTCAGTTATGGCAAGTTTTCCACGTTTTTTATCTTTAGTAATATAAACATTTAGATTTTTGTCTTCAATTAAGTAATCTTTTAAAATATCATGTTGTTTAGGCATTTTACCTTCAACTATACAATAGTATTCTCTTTTTACTTTATCCCATTTTGCTTGTAAATTTTTTTTCTTCTGTTCGTTTTTAGCGAATACGACTAAACCTGATGTATCTTTATCTAATCTGTGAACAATAAATATTTTGTTTTTGGGATATTGTTTTTTTACATAGGTACTGGCTTCGTGATAAAGAGTATTAATTTTTTCTTTGGCAGTAGCTATAGTAAGTTGACCAGCTTCTTTATCAACTACTAATATTTCTTTGTCTTCATAAATTATATTCATTTTTTTCATTATAAAAAACCTTCTTTGTTTTGATTATATCATAAAAAAAAGATATTTCACGAAAGGAAATATCAATTATTATTTATCAAAAGTATGTTTAACTCTGTCTCTTTCTTCGGCTCTTTTACCGTCATTAAATCTTTCAACTGTTCCTACAAGGTAACCAGTAATTCTTCTGATTCTTTCGAAGCCTACTCCTTCACCAACCATTTTTTTACTTTCGACTTTAGTTTCTGCAACTTTTTCAATACTTTCTTTTTTCATAAATTTACCTCTTTCTTATTTATTAAATTCTAGATTTTTTAATAGTTCTGCAGGTATTGGATCTCCTTCACGGCGGCCACATCCAGGACATACATCTTTTATAACGCCTACATATCCACATACTGGGTCACGATCTACAGGATGGTTAATAGCGCCATAGCCAATGCCAGCTTCCTTCATCATACGAATAACTGATTCAAATGCTTCAACATTTTCAGTGACATCACCGTCTAATTCAATATAACTAATGTGTCCACCGTTAGTTAAGGCATGGTAAGGTGCTTCAGTTTTGATTTTTTTAGATATAGAAATATTATAATAAACAGGAACATGGAATGAATTAGTGTAATATTCACGGTCTGTTACACCTTCAATTTTGCCATAAATAGCTTTATCAATTTTTGTAAATCTACCACTTAAGCCTTCTGCTGGTGTGCCAATACATGAGAAATTTAATTTATATTGTTCAGCATATTCATCAAGTTTTTGACGCATGTGACCAATTATTTCTAGACCTAGTTTTTGAGCCTTAGCGGATTCACCATGGTGTTCACCTATTAGTGCTTTTAAGCATTCTGCTAAACCTATAAAACCAACAGATAATGTTCCATGTTTTAAAACTTTTTTTAATTTATCATTAGGTTTCAATCTTTCAGAGTCAATCCAATTACCTTGACCCATTAGAAATGGGAAGTTATATACTCTTTTATTGCATTGAATTTCATATCTTTCTAGTAATTGTTCTTTACAAAGTTCAAGCATTTCATCTAATTCTTTGTAAAATCCTTCCATATCGGCTTTTTTATGAGCCATTGGACCAACTATACCATGTTTAATGCCTAATCTTACTAGGTTAATTGTTGTAAATGATAAATTACCTCTTCCTGGAGCAATTTGTTTATCAGGATCTACTACGTTACCCATAACTCTTGTACGACAACCCATAGTGGCAACTTCTGTCTCAGGTCGACCTGGAACGTAATATTGTAAATTGAATGGAGCATCTAAAAATTCGAAGTTAGGGAATAATCTTTTAGCTGATACTTTACATGAAAGTTTAAATAAGTCATAGTTTGGATCTCCTGGATTATAGTTTACGCCTTCTTTAACTTTAAATATAGAAATTGGGAATATTGGCGTTTCACTATGGCCTAAACCAGCGTCAACTGCTAATAAATAATTTTTAACAACCATTCGGCCTTCTGATGATGTGTCAGTACCGAAGTTTATGCTAGAAAATGGTACTTGTGCTCCAGCTCTTGAATGCATTGTATTTAGATTGTGTATAAAAGCTTCCATTGCTTGATAAGTTATTCTGTCTGTTTTACTTTTGGCTTTTTCAATTGACATAGCAAATAATCTTTTTAAAGAACCATTTTCTTTATAATATTTTTCAAAAGTTTCAACGTCAATTTCGATTGTGTTTATTTTACTGATAACATCTTCTACAGATTTCATATTAATAAACGAACTAAAATCTGAGTAATCTAGTAAGTCTTGAATTGTCATTTTTAATTGTTTTTTAAATGTTTTAATTACTCCTGGTGCTAAATAATAATCAAATAATGGAATAGCTTGACCACCATGTTGATCGTTTTGATTAGATTGAATTGCTATTGCAGCAAGTGCTGAATAACTCATAATATCATTTGGTTCTCTTAAATAACCGTGGCCAGTTGAAAATCCGCCTTTGAATAGTTTATCTAAATCAATTTGTAGACAAGTCGTTGTTCCCATTGCCTCAAAATCCATATCATGAATATGAATATTACCATCATCATGAGCTTCCGCAAATTTCTTTTTCATTAAATAAGTTTTTGCAAATTCTTTAGAAACATTTGAACCAAATTGTAACATTGTTCCCATTGCTGAGTTACCGTCGATATTACCATTTTCTCTTTTTGTATCATCTTCGGCAGCATTTTTTAAAGCTAATCCTTCTAAGGTTTTTAAAAATTTATGTGATCTTTTGTCTTCTGTAAATGCTTCTCTTGATTGAGCTCTTCTTTCACGATAATTTGAAAAACTTTCATAAACATCGTTATAGCCTTTTTCTTTTAAAGAGCTTTCAATTAAATCTTGAATTTCTTCTATTTTGATTTTTTCTTTATCTTGATATTCTTGTTCTATTTTATCTAAAACTGTATGGAAAACAGTTTGCATATCTTTTTCAGAATAATTGCATTCTTGACCACTATCTTGTATTCTGTCAATTACTTCATCAAAACCTTTTTTGATTGCAATTGCAATTTTTGCTGAATTAAATTCTACTTTTTTTCCATTTCTTTTTACTACAATTAAATTAGCAAAAAGTTCTTCTTCTTTTTTTGCCATGTTTAAAAACTCTCCTTCTACCTTTTCCTTAATTCAATTATATCTATTATGGAATTATTTTTAAAGTTTTTTTTCTATTTTTTTAATTTTGTGTTTTTTTCATTTTTTTATTTTTTAGCGTTTTTACCGTTTTTCAACATTTTGTTAATAAGAGTGATTTTTAGCTTTTATTCCCATTTTATAAGGGTTTAAGAGATTTTTTCTTTTTTTGTGTTCGATTTACAAAGTTTTACTTTTTTTCATTTTTTTAATTTTCGTTAAATTGACATTTTTGCTTTTTTGTACTTTTTTCGAAAAATAAAAAAGCTTGTTTGTCAAGCTTTTTTGATATATTTTTTACTTATAAAAGAATTATTTTAATATGTTTTTTAGTATAACGGTTTTTGTTCTAGACATTTCTTTTAAAGTTGACATTACACCCTCATTGCCAATGCCTGAATGTTTCCAGCCACCAAAAGGCATCTCAAATGATCTGAAGAATGAAGCACCATTAATAATAACTCCTCCACATTCAAGTTGATTAGCAATATTTAATGCATTGTTAAAGTTTTGAGAAATAATACAACCGCACAAGCCAAAAGAAGATTGATTAGCTATCTTGATGGCTTCGTTAATATCGTCAAAACCAATTATAGAGACAACTGGGCCAAAAATTTCCATGTCTTTAGCAACTGCCATTGTTTTGGTAACCCCGTCGATAATGGTAGGTTCGTAGAATGCACCAGTTCTTTTACCACCTATTACTATGTGTGCCCCCTCAGCTACAGTTTTGTTAACTTGTTCTTCAACATTTATAGCTGCTTGTTCACTGATAAGACACCCAATTTCAACAGTTGGATCACTTGGCATTCCTCTTTTAATCTTGGAAATACGTTCTTTTAGTTTCTTTATGTATTCTTTTTTTATAGAGTTATGGATTAAAAATCTTTTTGAAGCGCAACAAACTTGGCCTGTATTATAAAATCTTCCCCAAATTGTTTCTTCTACGGCAAGGTCAACATCGCCATCGCGATCAAGAATAAAGGCATCGTTACCACCTAATTCAAGCATAGTGTGTGTCAAATTTTGACTGCAAGTTTTCATTGTTTCCATTCCTGATTTTGTTGCACCAGTTAAACTAACAAGGTTTACTCCAGGGTTAGCAGCTAAGCATTGTGCTGCGAAACCACCTGTACCATTAATTACGTTTATTACTCCTTCATCCACCCCAGCTTCTAATAGTAATTCTGCATATTTGATTAGTGTTAACGGATTATGAGGAGAAGGTTTTACAATGACAGAATTTCCCATCAATAATGCTGGCGGAACTTTTTGACAGAATAAATCACTTGGAAAATTAAATGGTATTATTGCAACTACCACACCAAGTGGTGCTTGAATGGTGTACTGTAAAGTTCCTTCATTTCCTGGTTCTTGACCAGCAGGAATCATATTACCATATTCATGCTTAGCTTTTTCGCAAAATGCGGGAATACCAATTGAAACATTGGCAATTTCATTGTACGCTTCTGTAATTGTTTTACCAGTTTCATCACTTAGTAATTTGGCTAATGAGTCTTTGTCTCTTTCAACAAGAGAAACAAATTTCATTAAAATTCTTGCACGTTCATGTAATGGTCTTTTTGCCCAAATTTTTTGGGCTTTTTTGGCAATTTGCACTGTAGCATCACAATCTTTTTGTGTACTTTCAGGCACGGTATCAATGACTTCACCAGTAGCTGGATTTGTAATTGTTATTATTGCGCTATCTGAGGCATCTAACCATTTATTTCCGATTAAATTTTTTGCCATTTAATCACCTACTTAGAAAATCCTGTAAATGATAATGATAAGCCACCGATTGCTGCACCAGAATGGTTCATTTGACCATATTCACCGAATGTAAAGGCTACAATGAATGGAATATCACCAACTGTGTTTTTAATAGCTACAAAGTCTTCATCAATACGATCGCCAATTAATAATTTTCGACCACCACAATGTACTAAAAATAGTGCTGCTGGATCAAAATCTTTTTTTACTTCTTTAATTGTTGAAACAGCACCATCAATTAAACCATCAACATCAGTTTTTAATTGAATAACTGCTGTTTTTTCTGCAACTTTGGCTCCAACATTGAATGAGTAATCTGGATTCCCTACCATTGGGTGACGTACAGCTGTTAGATCACCTTGAATAGATTTAACTCCTAAGGCATAAGGAATTGATGCTACTAATAAATTTTGCCCCATTAATTCATCAGGGTTCAAACCAGTCCATTGTGCATATCTTTTTAGAGCTGGTTGATGGTCAATTTCAACAATTCGACGATCATTTTCTACTTTAGTGACGATTCCAACATTGTCTGTTTCACTATATGCGCCAGTAAATACATTTTTAATGTCTTTAGTTGTGTAAAATAATGCGATAGCACAGCCATCAGTGAATGATTTGTTTTCACAAAATACTTTCCAATCACCAACAACTGCATCGTCTGCTGCTGAGCCACCAAACATAGGTATTTCACCAATTATATCTTGAATTCCTTTTAAGTAATATTCTTCTTCAGCAGGAGATGCAAACATTGCAAATGCAACTGGAGCGTATTTTTTGCCAGCCATTTCCATAGCTTCTTTGGCAATTTTTCTTCCTGTTTCTCTTGGATTGCTGCCTCTTGGTGATGATGCAACTCCGACATTTAGTTCGTTGTCATCTAATACCATCATTCCAGCAAATCCATTTTCGCCAGAGATAATTCCCTCTGGAGTCATAATTGCACCTGATGAAGTGCAACCAATTACTTTTATCTCATTGTTAACTGATTTTATCCCTCTTATTAGTTCATCTTGATCATATTTGATAGATGAAAATAAAAGACCTATTTTAGGATTTTTAATGCCTTTCATTGAATTTTTTGCAGTTTCAACACCTGCTTCAAAACTGTTTGTAAGGATACTTGATCCTACCATTGCTTTCAAATAAAATTCCTCCTTTTTATTCTTTTTAGATATTTTGTACTTACGTACTAATCTTGGATATTTTTTATAATCATCCTTATTTTAATTTTATTACGTTTTTACTTAATTAGCAAGACTGTAATGTGTTAGTAATGTAAACATTTTTGAATAAAAAAAAAGAACATTAATCGTTCTTTTCTAGCAGCTCATTTTTAGTAAGCTGCTTTTGCATTTGTTCGTTTTTTTAAAATTAACTTCCATATAGCAGAATGAATTTGACATACTATTTTGATAGTTTTCATAAATACGGTGACATCAATCATCCTATATTCCAAATACTTATTACATCCACGTCTAACTATACTTTGTTTAAGAATTCTCCATTTCATCGCTAAATTTTATTTATACGCGCACTCACGATATAGCATATTGTGTCTTACCTCATGCAAGCTACTCACTTGGTACCCACTCAGCATTTGGATTGCTTCATTCCCTTGCAAGACAAGTTTAAGATTCTTTTAATTTTTTAAACGCGATAATCTTATTAAATATTTTTCTTAAAATCCCATAATTCATGTAATTAATTCATTTAGGAAATTATTTTTTAAGATTTTAATGCATAACATACTTGCGATTTATTTTTTATAAATCTGTGCTAGTATGAAAGCCATCCATCATTTTCATTAAAATATTATCACTCTTTTTGAGACTATAGAAAATGCTAACTATTAATAATATCATAATGGCAATTTAGTACTCTTTTTTTGATAGTGGTCATACGGTGATGAATTTAAAAACCGGACAACGACTAGCATTTAGCGATTAGAGTATATGGTAAAACATTATACCCTCTTCAGTCATATTTTTTATATGCTGGAATTTCAACTTGGGGTCTTAGCAATCAACGCTAATATACAAATGTATAGCAAATACACATGTTACAAGTTATTAAGAATTATCATATCAATTCTTTTTAGTATCGCTATTTGCGTACCTCCTTACTATATTAAGTATATACTTTTTCTTTTTTTGAGTCAATCATAAAATACTTATATTTGCGATTTGTAAGTTTATGTGATAATATATCTTGCGATATATGGGGGTATGGTTATGTATTATAGTTGGGGAAATAAAGATTTTGTTAAGTCATTAAGTCTTCTTAGAAAAATGATAGCTTCTGAAACAAACGAAGATAAAAAATATTATCTTGAAAGTATTTTAGCTCACGAAAGTAATTTATATTTTACAGAATTTGACGCTTCTTCAATTTATATAAAAGATCCTTCTAACAAGGAAAAATTGTTAAACATTGCAAGTAATTTGAACTTTTATGAAAGGGAATATAAAGTTCTTGCTTCTTATGCAGAGATGCTTGATTCAATTTTTGGTTCTATTGAGGAATTAACACCTGATGTAGAGTCATTTGATGAAGAAATAACTCGTACATATGTTAAGCACGATGAATTATTGGAAATTGCCAAAGACATTATTGGAAATATGGATGATGAATTTTATAAAATATATATGAATTTTTATAAAGATAGATTTAAAAGTGTAAAATTTTATGGCGTAGATGATCCTTTGGCAAAAGCAGAAGTTAATGGAGATTCTAATTACATTGATCAAGTTAATAGAATTTTTGTGAGAGTTAAAAATTCAATCGGTGTTGATAAAATCGCTTGCTTTTTACATGAGTTTGGTCATATTACTTCAATGGTTACCAACCCGCAAAAATGGCATTTATGTAGTTCATCTTTTTATGATGAAATCGAATCCACCTTTTTTGAGTTAGTTGCTATGTTTGAGATACGAGGCGACTTTCCAGAAGATCAAATAAATTTATACCTTTATGATTTTTTATTTAGTAAAATGGACGATTTAAATATTTTAAACTGGCAACGAGTAGTTGTTAATTTATGGAAAGATAATAATTATGCTTATAATCGAGAGTTATTGAAAACGCTTAAAGAGAAAACTGGTTTAACACAAAATGTCGTGAAAAATATTCTTAATACAAGTATAACTGATAATGGAACTTATATTTTTAGTTATGCAATTGCTGTAAAATTATTTAGAATATATAAGCAAGATAAAAAAGAAGCTATTAGGCTGTTAAAAAAAATAATCGCAATTCCTTATGATAAAATTATTGAAGTTGAATTAAGAAAAATTATAAGAGTAGATGATTCATTGTTTAGTGAGTCAAAAAAGATTGTCGATGATATGAGGCTAACATTAGCAAGAAATGGTTTTAATAATTAGTGATATGTTATGTCAATCTATTTGGGGAATTTTTTTTAAAACTATTGGAGGAGATATTTTATGGGGTATAAAATAGATTTAGATGAATTATCTAAAATACTTGATGGCCTTGTTGCTTTTGATGAAAAAGCTTATCAAGAAGACTTTCGACAATTATCACTTTTGTTTAACGGATTAAAAAGTAACTTTGAAAATTTTAGAGTTACGGAATTTAAATTAGAAGATAATCTTAGTAGAAATTATAACATTTCAGAGCTTTTACGTGGATTTTATCGTTATTATAGAAATTTTTACAAAATAAGCCAAAAATTTAGTACATTCGATATTGCTGACTATGTTAAATTAAGTTTAAGTGATAAAGATTGTTTAGATTTAGTAAGAAGTTTTTTTGCAGAGCAAGGTGATTTTTTTGCGAAACCATTAGAGCTTTTTTATAAACAGATAAATAGTCATATTTCTTTTATTAAGCCGAATGAAAATACTTCTGGGCAAATGGTTTATCTTTCCAGTATTAAACAGGCATTTGTGGTTATACCAAATAGTGAAAGTATTGAGAAAGTATTAACAACTGTTCACGAATTTGAGCATGTTATAGACGCCTATAACAATCCTCTTTTTCATCAAGCAGAAATTGTACGAGAATCTACAGCTGTTTTTTTTGAAATGATTGCTGCTGATAGAATAAATGACATATTAAACACTGGTATAGAAAATCTAAAAAGAAGGTATTTAATAGATAATATTATTTCTAATGATATAGATTATGTGTATTATAATTTTCAATTATTACATCATTATGGACTTTTTAAAGGTAAAAAGGAAGATTTATATGCTTACCTTAATATCAAAGGTTTTAACGAATATGCAATAGAGCAATTAAGTTTCTTGTCTTTATCTTTACAATCGTATTACCTAATATCATATATGATTGCAGTAGAAATTTACGTCCTATATGGTAAAGATAAAGAATTAGCTTTATTTATTATTAAACAGATAGTTATGGAAGCAAATAGTGATAATATTATAGAAGTGTTGGATAAATATGGGATTCATTTAAATGAAAATATGTATAATTATAAAAAGGATTTAGAAAATGAATTAATAAAAAAGAATGTTATTGAGTGGTCTTATTAACATTCTTTTTCTATATTTGTAATATATTGCTGATAATCATCAATTATTTTAAATAATTCTTCTGTTGTTTTGCATTGGCAAATTAGGTTTTTTATTTCTTTATTATTTGGCATGCCTTTTAGATACCAGATAATGTGGCTTCTAATTTCTAAAAGAGCAGCTTTTTCATTTTTATCTTCTTTTAGTAATTCGTAATGTTTTTTCATCATTTTTGTTTTTTCGATAAAATCAGGATATGTTGGCTCTTTTTTATTTTCTAAGTAGTCAACGCATTGTTTGATAAGCCACGGATTTCCAAGTACGCCACGACCAATCATAACTGCATCGCAATGCGTTTCATCTAGCATTTTTTTTGCGTCATAGCAACTTGTTATATCCCCGTTACCTATTACAGGAATTTCAACATTTTTCTTAACATCTTTGATAATATTCCAGTCAGCTTTACCGCTATAGCCTTGCGATCTTGTTCGAGCATGAATTGCTATAGAACTGGCTCCAGCTTCTTCACATTTTTTGGCAATTTCTACAGCATTTATGTGTTTATCGTCCCAACCACTCCTTATTTTTACGGTGACTGGTACATTAACGCTTTCGACAACCGCTTTAACAATTTCATAAACTTTAGTAGGATTTTTTAGTAAAGCACTGCCTGCTTGCGCACGTATTGCAACTTTTGGTACAGGGCATCCCATATTTATGTCAATAATATCTGGATGCATTGTTTTTTCAACAATTTTGGCAGCTTCTACAAAAGATTCTTTATCGCTACCAAAAATTTGTTGAGCAATCGGTCTTTCTTCATCAGTCATTTTTAATAAGTTAAAAGTTTTTTCATTTGAATAGATTAAAGCTTTATCGCTTACCATTTCGGCATATATTAAACCAGCTCCCATTTCTTTGATTATTTTGCGATATGATGTGTTGGATATTCCCGTCATTGGTGCTAATACTACCCTATTTTGAATTTCTACATTACCTATTTTCCACATGCTAATTCACCTTCAGTTAATTTATTATAACAAAAAGCAAGAAAAAAATGTAAAAATTACATAATATATAATCATTTTTAGCACTCGCACTTGACAAGTGCTAATTTTAGTAATATAATGTTTTGTAGAAAGAAGGAATGAATTATGAGTATAATTCCAAGAAATTTTTATTTAGACGATATTTTTGACGATATAGGAAGAGGACCTTTACGTGTTAATGATATAAAATGTGATGTATATGAAGAAAATGAAATATATTATATTGAAATGGATATTCCTGGATATAAGAAAAATGATATAAAGATTGAATGTAATGACGGTGTATTAGTTGTTACTGCAGAAAAAAGTGATGTAAATAATAATGAGTCTAGTAATAGAAAATATATTAGAAAAGAACGTATTTATGGAAAGGTTTCAAGAACATTTAATTTTTCTGATATTGACGAAGATTCTATTAAAGCGCAATTTACAGATGGAATATTAAAAATATCAATTCCTAAATTAGAAAAAAATCAAACTAAAAAAGTTATTGAAATAAATTAGAGACTTAGTGCTCTTTTTTTAATTATTTTGTTTTTATTATCATAATATTTAATGGTGATAAATATGAAATATAAATTTAAATTTTTCTTGAAAGTAATTACACCTTTAATAGTTGGTATAATCAGTTCATTTTTTGTGGATTATAAGCTATATGATAAAATTGTTTTGCCTCCTGCTGCACCACCTGCTACTTTATTTCCAATAGTTTGGACAATTTTATATATTTTAATTGGTCTTAGTTATGCATTAATAAGAAAAAAAGATAAATCTAAAGAAAATAAAGGCTTATTTATAGGGCAACTTCTACTTAATTTTATATGGGTTATTGTGTTTTTTCAGGGGAAGATGTTTTTGTTTAGTTTTATGATAATTGTTTTTCTTGATATAGTAGTATTATATACTTTATTGAATTATTATAAAATAAATAAAATAAGTGCTTATTTACTAATACCATATTTTTTATGGATTTGTTTTGCAAGTTATTTAAATTGGAATATATTTTTACTCAATTAAAAAAAGTAATTACTTACTTTTTTTTGTTGTTTTTGTATTTTTTTTAGAATCTTTTTCTTCAGCTTTTTCTTCAACTTCTTGTTCTGCTAGTTCTTGAAGATTATCAGAAATATCTGATGTTTCTTCAGCTTTAGCAATAACAAATCTATAGAATAGTGCTGCTAAGACTGCACCTAAGATTGGAGCAAGGATAAATACCCATAATTGACTTAAAGTTTCACCACCGGTAAATAGTGCTGGTCCAATACTTCTGGCTGGATTTACACTTGTTCCAGTGAATGGTATTCCCATGATGTGAACTAAGCAAAGTGTCAAACCAATTACTATTCCAGCATAATCATTTTTTTTCGCTGTAGCTGATAAAACTACTAAAACAAAAACAAATGTTAAAATAGCTTCGATAGTTATTGCAACACCAAGTGTTGTAACATTTGGTAATGAGCTTAAAGTAGCATAGCCATTAGCTCCCAATGAAGTATAACTACCAAATATAATACCCAATACTTCGGCGCCAACTATTCCTCCTAGTATTTGAACAACGATGTATTCAATACATTCTAATACTCCAATACGACCATTTATTAGCATTGCAATGGAAACTGCTGGATTTACGTGACATCCTGAAACTTTTCCAAGAGCATATATTAATGCCATTAGAACAAGTCCAAAAGCTAGAGCTATTAAAATCATTGTAAAAGGTAATGAAACGCCATAAATACCTGATACATATGTATTAACTGCTACTGCTGTACCACATCCAAAAATTACTAAAAGCATCGTACCAACAAATTCTGATACTAATTTTCTAATCATAACAAATCCTCCTTATGTCAATTATACCACTTAATGTATAATTTTGTGTTATAATTCTTATATAAATTATATTATATCGAGGTGTTAAGTTATGTTTTATTATGTCAAAAAGTTTTTTCATTTTTTATTAATACTTATTTTATTTGCTTTATTAATTGTTTTAATTTATTTAGGAATTCAAGACATAAATGGTTCTAAAGGTAAAGAATATTTGCTAGATAAATATGGATATTCTAAATATAAGTTATATGCTTACCGTGTTATTGAGTATGATTCTAATAGTAATTGTGCTGATTCTTGGTTTAAAGAATGTACTACAGACGAAAATGTTGAAAAGAAAATTTTGTTTATTACTTTGGAAAAAGAAAAAATTGAGGTAATTCAAAATAAGGATGGATCTTTTTTAGATAATAAAAATGAATAGTAGAGACTATTCATTTTTTAAGATAATAATTCTAAATTATTTATGGTATAATCAATTAATTTTTCATGATGATTTTTTAATTCACCATTTATAATTTTTTGATATATTTTTTCTAAAGCATTACCAATTGATTCTTGTTTTATACCAGCTTCTAAAAGCTCGCGGCCACTTATTTTTATTTCACTACGTTTAATGAATGATTTTTTCTTTAGAATTTGTTGAATTACTTCTTGTTCAGCATTAATTTTAGAAAGTTCACTAACAAAAGCTGGATTTTTACCATAGTAATTAGCTTTTTTTACTTTCATTAAATCATCAATATTATCTGGACCAAATTTAGCTAAAAATATTTTTAATTGCTCTGGTTTATCGGGAAGTTTATAATCATGATATTCAATTAACTTGGTAATTTTTTGAATTTGTCGTTTGTTAAATTTTAATCTATTTAAAATGTTTCTAGCAATTTCAGCACTTTTTATTTGGTGGTTATAAAAATGTCCTAAGCCTTTTTCATCTTTTGTAAAAGTAAATGGTTTAGCAATATCATGAAATAGCATTGTTAATCTTAATTCTAAGTTAGGTTCTATACATTTTACAGTTACTAAAGTATGTTCTAAAGCATCATAGATGTGTTGGGGTTGATTTTGATTAAACTTTTCTAGTAAAGATAACTCTGGTAAAAATGTTAAAAATATGTCAAAATATTTTTTTATGTAAAAATCTGCTCTTGGAGTTACTAAAAGTTTTGATAATTCATCACGAATTCTTTCAGGAGCAACATTTTTTAATAAATCTTTATTATCAAACATGTATTCTTGAGTTTGTGGTTCTATACGCATACCATATTCTGCTGATAAACGAATGGCTCTTAAAATACGCAATGGATCATTAATAAAAACTTCGTCTTCTTCCCCATTTACTCTGATTATTTTATTTTTTATATCTAAAACACCTGTGTTGTAATCAATTAAACCATCTTCATCTGAGTAAGCTAAAGCGTTCATTGTAAAATCTCTAGTGGCTAAGTCTGCTTCTAATGAATTTTCTATTGTTCTGTATTTGGTAATTTCCATAGGAAATTTAGCATTTACGATACCAAGAGAAGAATTATTTTGGCCACAATAAAATGTATTATAGTTTTTTAATACTTTTTGAACGTTTACTAATGTGGCATTGGTACTTATGTTATAGTTTTTAGGTTTTTGGCCCATTACCATATTTCTAACTGCTCCGCCAACAAGATAGCCTTCATAGTCATTTTCGTATAAAATTGTTAAGACTTCATTAACTGGTTTTGGTATGACTATATCCATATTAAGTACCTCCGTATCTTTTTTACCTTTTATATTATTATACCCCTATTTTGTCAAATTTGTATAGTAAAAATAATTTTAATTTACTTTTTTAAAAAGAGGAATTTCTTCCTCTTCTACATTTTTATTTAAGAATATATTTATTACCGTTAGCGTCGGTTATTTTATTGATTGTGCATCTGCCAGATCCACTTCCGTTCGGGCCAGCGCCTCCGCCACCACCAAATGATAATTTCCCAGATGTTGTAGTTGTAAATGAACCAGACCTTGTGCCGTCAGTTATGCTATCAATAGATGTACCATCATATGTTATCCCAGCACCTCCACTGCCACCATTGGTAGATGAAACTGAAATAGTATAGTAAACTGTTACACCAATTGGCAAATTATCTACAGTTTCTGATGTACCACTGCCACTACTACCAGTGGTACCACCTCCGCCTCCGCCTCCAGCAGATGTTCCGTTAGTGAAATAAATTGTTGTTATTATTTGTGACCACTGTGCATATAGTGTTTCACTCACTGCTGGCATTGTAGTATATGTTCTTTTGGTTCCGCCACTTGTGGCCGTATACCAACCAAGGAAGTTGTAACCACTTCGTGTTGGGGTTGGGAGTGTCAAACTGGTGCCGTAGTTTTGCGTGATACTTGTTGGACTTACTGTTCCATTATTTGCATTAAAAGTTAAGGTGTAGCTATTTATTGTCCATTTTGCATATAGGGTAACTGTTCCACTGGTTGCTAAGTTTGTAACACTTTGACCGTTAGTATATGCAACATTACCATTTGCACTTGTGGCCCACCCACTAAATGAGTAGCCAGTTTTAGTATAAGCATTTGTGGTTAAATTTTTGGCTGTATCGTATGTATGGGTGCTGTTTGTCATACTACCACCAGTATTACCATTTCCATTATATACAACTGTATAAGTGTTTGCTGTCCATTTAGCAGTAATGGTACAATCTCCGGTGCCATAGGTAAATGTAGTACCACTTAAATTACATGTTCCGGATGTTGTCCAGCCACCAAAGGTATAACCTGTTCTTGTTGGGTTGGCTACTGTTTTTGTAGTTCCATAATTTTGTTTGGCTGTTTGAATGGCTGTACTATTATTCCATGTTCCACCATTCGGATTTATGGTTAAGGTATAGCTATTTATTGTCCATTTTGCATATAGGGTAACTGTTCCGCTGGTTGCTAAGTTTGTAACACTTTGACTGTTAGTGTATGCAACATTACCATTTGCACTTGTGGCCCACCCACTAAA
>CAKOLG010000006.1 GCA_934096175.1 uncultured Bacilli bacterium | reverse complement strand
GGTGTCACAGTAATAACAAATTCAGAATTTAGTGATATTCATACATCTGGTCATGCTAAACAAGAAGAATTAAAATTGATGCTAAGACTAATCAAACCAGAATATTTTATGCCTATGCATGGAGAATACCGTATGTTAAAATCACACGCTGAATTAGCAATATCTTGCGATGTAAAAAAAGAAAATATTTTTATTATGCAAAATGGTGATTCAATAATTTTAGACAACGAAGGAATTCACCGTGGACCAACTGTTCAAGCTGGTGACGTTTACGTTGATGGTTCACGTATTGGTGAAGTTGGTTCTGTAGTAATTAAAGATCGAAAATTAATGAGTCGTGATGGTATTCTTATCACAATTTTAAATATCAACCCTCTAACTAGAAAATTATTAATTAAACCTAATATTACTACTAGAGGATTCGTTCTTGTAAACGAGAATACTGAACTAATCAATCAAATTGAAAGAAAAACAACTGACATTATTAACAAATTTTTAAATGAAAATACTTATAATTACACTGATTTAAAAAATCAAATTATCTTAGAATTACATCCATTCATAAGTAACTTAACAGGACGCCATCCAATTATCTTACCAGTTATTATGGAAGTAAGAGAAAAAACAAAATAAGCACCATATTATGGTGCTTTTTTATGAAAAAAAAGAAGCTTATTTAGCTTCTTCTTGAGCACGAGTTTCTCTAATTACAGTTATTTTAATCGTACCAGGATACTGCATCTCTGATTCAATTTTTTCTTTCATTTCTCGAGCTATTCTATAACTTTCGGCATCATCAATTTGTTCAGGTTTAACAATTACCCTAACTTCTCTTCCTGCTTGCATTGCAAACGTTTTATCAACACCTTCAAAGCTATTTCCAATACTCTCCAATTGTTCTAATCTTTTAATATAATTCTCTAAAGAATCGTTTCGTGCTCCAGGTCGTGCTGCTGATAAAGTATCAGCAACTTGCACTAACACAGCTATAATAGATGTTGCTGGAGCATCACCATGATGTGATTTTATTGCATTAATTACAACTGGATCTTCGTGATACTTTTTAGCAATATCTTCTCCTAATTCAACATGACTACCTTCAACTTCAAAATCAATCGCTTTACCAATATCATGTAATAAACCTGCCCTTTTAGCTAAAGCTACATTCTCACCTAATTCTGCTGCCATCAAACCAGTCAAGTGTGCAACTTCCATAGAATGCTGTAAGGCATTTTGACCATAACTTGTTCTAAAATTCAATTTACCAATAATATTTACCAATTTAGGGTCAACTTTTGCTAATCCAAGTTCATAACAAGCATTATTACCAATTTCTGTAATTTGTTCATTCATATCTTTACAAACTTTATCATATACTTCTTCAATACGAGCCGGATGAATCCTTCCATCCCTTATCAAAGTTTCAATAGTTATCTTGGCAATTTCTCTTCGCAAAGGATCAAAACTTGATATAACTATTGCTTCTGGTGTATCATCAATTATTAAATCAACTCCAGTTACAGACTCAATAGTTCTAATATTTCTTCCTTCACGGCCTATTAAACGCCCCTTCATCTCATCGTTTGGTAACGTAATTGTACTAACAGTTTGTTCACTAGTAACATCATTAGCATAACGTTGCATACTATTAACAATTAAATTTTTAGCAATATCATTAGCTTTCAATTTCGCTTCACTTTCTTGTTCTTTAATATACTCCGCAATTTCTCGAGACATATTCTCCTCTACACGTTTCATTATCAAGTCATGAGCTTTTTCTTTAGAAAAACTAGCAATACTTTCCAATTGTTCCATTTCTTTCTTCAACAACTCATCAATTTTAGCTTCCCTATCTTGCAAATCTTTTTGTTTACTAAGTAAGTTATTATCTTTTTGATCTAATAAAGCATCCCTATTTTGCAACATCTCTTCTCGTTTATCCAAATTTTTTTCTCTTTGAAGCAATCTTTCTTCTGAATCTTTAATTTCAGATTTCTTTTCTTTAATTTCTTTTTCCGCTTCTTGCTTCAAACGATAAGATTCTTCTTTAAATTCAAGTAAAGAATCTCTTTTTTGTTTTTCTGCTTCTTTCTTTGCTTGTTCAATCATTTTAGTTGCCTTATTTTCAACTTTTTTATTCCTTATAAAGCTTAAAATAAGTATAATAAT
Source organism: uncultured Bacilli bacterium (assembly GCA_934096175.1). Taxonomy (GTDB): domain Bacteria; phylum Bacillota_I; class Bacilli_A; order RF39; family UBA660; genus Coprovivens. The sequence goes on along the minus strand of CAKOLG010000006.1, from coordinate 53,381 downwards.
AACACCTAAAAAAATTCCTATAAGAAAAGCTAAAATGAAATTTAAATTATCATTCATTTTAAACCTCCTCATTTACTTTATAGAAAAATTATAATAATTTAATCATCTATAAATTTATTATAAAAAAAAAATAATACTTTTTCAAGGGAAAAGAAAAAAGGTTAATTACTAACCTTTTTACCATTTAATGTTAAAATTAATCCTTTCACGCCTTCTTTTTTATTAATCCAACTCTTAATTACCTCAACTGTTGCTTCCATTTCATTTTTGGCACGAAAATCATATTCTAAACATTCATAATACAATTTACCTGAATAATCAACTAATACATACCAATCATCACTATAAAAGATATAATTAATTCCATAATTTTCACTTTTTTTAAACTCTTCTCTTTTTCCATGATAATTAACAAATCTAATAGCATCAACTTTTTTTAAAACAAAATATTGCTCTGCATAATTATCCCTAGAAAATGTACAAACCTGCATCGGCTTACGCTCATCCATATATAACTGATTTAATTTTCCGTAAACTAATTTATCCAATTCAACCCCTTTACTCTGTTTTACTATTAACAAAACACGGTGATAAACGTCTGTATCTTTATAAAGAGCATCGTCTTTTTCCAGTATTGTTGGTGTTTTAATATTTGTAGGCCACATTTCACCTTCAGGTTTTAAAGACGATTCCTTCCCTATACAAACAACTTTTATCTTTTCTTCAGTACTTGCAGTTTTATCCATAAGTGCCGTAATAGCTTCCATAAACGCTTCTAATATTTGAGCATCATCTCCAGAAACTTTCTCTATACTATTAACAATTAGAAGTTCACCATTTCTCTTAAGTGGCGAAAAAGAAGCAATAGTACCATCTGGTTTATAAATAATTAATATTCGCCCATTTTCACATAAAAGTGCATGCAACAAATGGTTATGTGCAATATCTAAAATCCTAATACAACAATTAGCCTTATAACCTAAAGTATAAGCAACTAAATCATCCATTCTCATAATCTCATATCGATAATTATTAGGTAAAACTAAGGAAACATAAGGAATTGATGAATAAATTCTTTTCCTCTGTTCACGATAAACTTTAACAAGCTCTGCATAAATCTCTTCATTTGATTGCTTTGTTTTATTCCCTAACCCAACTTCATATAGTATATTTGATAAAGCATAACAATCAGGATCTAAATGGTATTTAATATTATTTGAATTTTCTTTAAGTATTATTTCTACTTGAGAAAGCCTGATATGTCCTTTACACATTTCTCTTATCTCATCAAAATTATTATACAAATAATACCATCCCGAATTTATAATATTACCTTCTTGCAATAATTTAAAAATTACTTTATTATTACTAAACAAAAAATTTATAAAAGCTTCATTTAATTGCGGTAAATAAAGCTTTCCCTCTTTAACCAAAACCACACCTGAAACATCTAGCTTACTTACATTATCAAAAAAAATTTTAGGTGGCTTTCCATAATTACCATTTAAAATATTACAAGCCTTTTCTAAACCAAACACAAAATACAACTTTATAGCTTTACCATAAATATCAGATATTTCATCTTGTGTTGAATCATTTAAATAACTGACCAACTTATTAATATGGCGCACATTTATTTTAATAAGTTGTTTTTCAAAAATACCATTTAAATAATTCATAAATCTTCCACAAATATTAAATCTTAAAAAAAATAAAGATTTCATATCCGTAGGTTGATAAAATACATTAATTATACTATTCTTATCAGCATTTAAAAAAGAATTTTCAATCGCTAAACATAATTGTTCTCTTTCAATTTCCGAATACTCATTTTTAAATAAATAATTAAATATTAAATTAATAATCTTAGATCCATTTGAAGAACACTTAAAAGTTTTTGTACATACTTTATCAAAAATATAATACCCTAATTCTAAAGAGATACTATTTAAATCAACAAATTTCTTTTCTAAAATAGTATCATTTGCAATTGCTTCATCAATAGCATTATCAATTTCCCTAAACAATTCATCTCTTAAAACCACATCTTGATAAGCAGGATTTAATAATTCACTTAATTCCTGAACGTTTAATTTACTCAAAGATTCAGTATCTAAATTTAACACTTTTTTATTATTACGTAAATAAAATAACTTATCACGTAACATACCAATAATAGAAAATTTAGAACTTACATTAACCTCACTAGGTAAAAATAATCTTATATCATCGGGTATAAATAATTCAGTTGAAATAAGGTTCATATTATAAATCCATCTTCGTTTAGTTTTCATACTAAGCTTATCATAAAAATTATTCATAATATTTATGTACAATGTTTTAATATCAATATTTTTTATTAATTTTTCTGGTATATTTTTTACATGCAAAATATAACCTAAAAAATAAGCATTACTTACTAAACAATCAATTATCTTCTGACTTTTTACTTTTTTTAACAAAAATTCAATTTTTTTTATTCTTTCCTCCGAAATATATAATTCATTTTCCTCTAAATCTTCTTTTGACTGAGTAAACATAATTCTTTCAAATTTATCATTAACTAAAAATAAGATCTTTTGCTGCTTTTTATTCCCCCAAATTAGTTCTTGTATTTTAGCAGGGACAATACTAAAAAGCATCAATAAAAAATCATAATCATTTATATCTTTTATTATTTCAATAATTATTTTATCATCAAACAAATACATTAATTCTTCATCATTAAGCACACTAAGTGTATTATAAATTTTCTTTTTTTCCCAAAAATATCTTTTTTTTAATTTATTTTTCAATTCATTTAATTTTACCAAATTCATAGAAAATTTCCCTTCTTAACAGTGAAATATTCTAACATATAGTATTAAAAAAGGAAAGCATACCACACATGCTTTCCAAATAATTATTCTATAACTTCTCCAGTCACTGGATCAATTTCAACATCTTTAGACGAATTTTTCTTAAACGTCGGTTTTTTCATACCATTTAAAATTCCAAAATGTTCACGAATTTTATATTCTAATTCATCTCTCAAATCTGAATTTTCTCTTAAATAAGCTTTTACATTCTCTTTTCCTTGGCCAATTTTATCACCATTATAAGAATACCATGCACCACTCTTATCCAAAACATTTATTTCTGAAGCCAAATCAACAATTTCGCCTTCTCTACTAACACCTTCACCGTACATAATATCAACAGTTGCTGATTTAAAAGGAGGTGCCACTTTATTTTTTACTACTTTAATATTTGTTTTATTTCCTATAACAGAATCTCCTTGTTTAATTTGTTCCGCTCTTCTAACTTCTAATCTTATTGAAGAATAAAATTTTAAAGCTCTTCCACCAGGTGTTGTTTCTGGGTTACCAAACATTACGCCAACTTTTTCACGTAATTGGTTAATAAAAATGGCTGTTGTCTTCGTCTTATTTAATGTTCCAGAAAGCTTTCTCAATGCTTGACTCATCAAACGTGCTTGAAGTCCAACGTGTGCATCACCCATTTCGCCCTCGATTTCTGCTTGTGGCACAAGAGCAGCTACTGAGTCAATAACTACTATATCAATAGCTTCACTTCTAACTAATGCCTCACATATTTCTAAAGCTTGCTCTCCAGTATCTGGTTGAGATAATAATAATTCATTAATATCTACACCCAAATTTTTAGCATAAACAGGGTCTAAAGCATGCTCTGCATCTATAAATGCTGCTCTTCCACCATTTTTTTGTACTTCCGCAATAGCATGTAAAGCAAAAGTTGTCTTACCAGAAGATTCTGGGCCGTAAATTTCCACTATTCTTCCTTTAGGGTATCCGCCAACCCCCAACGCCACATCCAAAGTAATAGAACCAGATGACGTTGCTTCAACATTCATATGAGCATCACTACCCAATTTCATTATTGAACCTTTACCAAATTGCTTTTCTATATCTGCTAAAACTTGTTCTAATACTTTATCCTTATCTTTATTATCATTAATTACTGTTTTCATGTTTCCTCCTACTTGTAATAACAATTTCATTTTATAATAAATAACTCAATTTTGTCAACACATTTTCGAACATTTGTTTTTGTGTGCTATTTTTACCATAAAAAAAGAAATTTATCCTTTTCATCAAAATAAATTCCCTTTTTTAAACTTCTGAAAAAATAAAATCCTTATTTGCTATATAATATTGACAAGCTGATACAATACTCATTATTGTTGCAATATAAACAAATAAATAATCAATTCTTATACCATCGCCAATAAATGCAAATGGAATATTATAGAAAAACACCAAAGTTACTCCAATCATCATACAAATAGTTTTAATTTTTCCTGGCCATGACGCTGCAACAACCTTACCCTTATTACCACTTGCCATCTTAATAGAATCAACTACAATATCACGAGTAATAATAATAACAGGTACTATCAATGGTAGCATTTTATCATAAGCTAAAATTATCAAAACTCCATTAACCAACACTTTATCGGCAATTGCATCCATAACTTTTCCAAAATCCGTTACTAAATTATTTTTTCTGGCCAGATAACCATCTAAAAAATCAGTAATAGATCCAATCATAAAAAGTACACCACATATAATATACTTTATATTTATATTTTCAACCCCAAATACATTATAAATGGGAAATTCTACATGCAAATTACTCCATGGCATACATAAAATAGCTAAAACCAATACTGAAATAACTAATCTTAAACAAGTTATTTTATTAGGTAAATTCATTTTTTTCCTACTACTTTCGTGTTTTTCCACTTTTATCACCTACTTACATAACTAATCATATTTGTCGTCTTATTATTAGCAGCAATTTGCCTAAAACCTAATAATAATACCAGTATAACTAAGAGAACTAAAGCAATAATTAAAATCGTAACAAACTTATTACTATCTTTTTTAACAGAAGTAGTGTAAGGTGAAACAACTTTCATCTCTGGACTATCTTCCTTTTGCTGTTCTTTCATTGCTTTTTCAATATCTTCCAATGGTATTTTCGAAGTATATTCAAATAAATATTCATTAAAATTATCAATTATTTTATTTGGCTCCAATCCTAAATACTTTGCGTAATTATAAATATATTCCTTCAAAGCAAATATATCTTTAAAACATCCAATATTACCATTTTCAATATTTTCTAAAATTTGCGTCTTAATCTCTAAATCACCACTGGCCTCTTCGATACTAACTCCCGCTTCTTCTCGAGTAGTTCGAAGTAACTCGCCAATCTCATTCAAGATTATTCACTCCTTTACTATTTAAATAAAAAAAATAAAATCTCATAAGCCACGTTCTGTACCCTAAAAGGGCGGTAAATATTTATCTACCTACTATATTTCGGTCCTTTGCATTGTTCTTAATTTCTAGCAAAGACTCCCCTACCAAAATTTGGGTTTCTCACTCGCGGGGTTTACCACGTTCCACTCTAAAAATTACTTCTTAGCCTCGTCTCTTTGGCACTTTTATATCTAATTTAATCCTAAAAGGACTATTTCAAAGCCGTTAGTAAAATACTACCTAAGGTTATTTTTTCCCTTAGCGCGAACACTACAATCATCACAGATTGTGTGAGCTTGGACTTTCCTCTGCATAAAAATGCAGCATTTACCTCAATTTTATTTTAAATATTTAATTTTCATCTTTACCATAGACAACTTTTTCAAGTTGACTTAATCTTCTAAGAAGGTCTACATTACTAACACTCGTTCCTGAAGCAGTTCCTTCAGCAGCTTCTATATTAGCTTTTATACGACGAAGTTCATTCTTTAATTTATTATTTTCATCATTCAAAAAAGCTAATTCCTTTTTTAAACTTTTAATTTCTGTGATAAATTCATTATAATCATTGATAACCAAATCTAAAAACTTATCAACTTCTTGAGGCCTATAACCTCTAGCATCTATTTTAAATTCCTTATCCAATATTTCTTGTGGAGTCAAAGTTATCTTCTCACTATACATAAATAAATCACCCTTCTTATGAGAGTATTATAATGCCGATATCATCTATTTGTCAAGATTCCTACATTTCTCCTCAAATAATAAACTAGCTTCATTTACCATATCTATTAAATCTTGTATAAAAATTTCTGTTCTCATTATATTATATTCCTTCCCGAAACTATCCTATAATGAAATAAATTTATTTTCATTAAATTAGACAAAAATAGAAAAAATATTATTGTAAACACTATTTTTTAAGACTGTTATTTATTTTGATAATATTGTATAATTATAAGGGTGGTTTTAATGCAATATCCTAATAATATAAAAAAAGAATATACTAAAATCGAAGTTTCACATAAAAATAGAGGTATGAAGCTAGAAAGCTTAATAAATCAAAGCAACGAGTATTATTTAAAAAAAGATATTGCACTTATTTATAAAAAACCAACTCCCATAGGTGTCGTAGACGTATCCTATAAAAACAATAAAAAAATTATTGAAAAAGCTTATTTTAAAGAGCAATCAACTTTAGATTACAATGGATTATATAAAGGAAAATATATTGATTTTGATGCTAAAGAAACACTACAAAAAACTGCCTTTCCTCTTTCTAATATCCATGAACATCAAACTAAACATATAAGAAACGTCTTAAAACATGGTGGTATTGTCTTTTTGATAATAAAAATGAATAACATTAATTATTTATTAACTGGTGAAGACTATATTAATTATATCGATCACGAAAACCGAAAATCAATCAGTTATAAGTACATAAAAGAAAAAGCTTATATTATTAAAGAATCGTACCAACCTAGTTTAGATTATCTAGACATAATTGATAAAATATATTTTAAAGGAGAATAAATATGCCTAAAGAAAATAAAGAAAAAAAAGTTCTTGTTTTAAGCAAAAGAAATAAGACTACAACAAAAAATGTTCCAGCTCAAAAAAATGCTGAAAAGAAAGAAAAAAACAAAAAAAATCGCGGAAAAATTCTTAATACTGTACTATGTTTATTAATGGTCTTCGGTATTTTAATGATGGTTGTCATATTATCATTCTGTACTTACATAATTTTAAATGCTCCTGAATTCGATGCCGACAGGTTATATAGCCAAGAAGCATCAATTTTCTTAGATAAGTACGGTAATGAGTTCGCCCGAGTAGGTGCTGAGCAAAGAGATTTAGTAACTTATGACGATTTGCCAGAAGTTCTAGTTGATGCAATAGTTGCCACAGAAGATTCAAGATTTTTTCAACACAACGGCTTCGATGTTGTCAGATTCATGAAAGCATCATTTGGTCAAATTGCTGGCCAAAGCGGTGCTGGTGGTGCTTCAACTTTAACAATGCAAGTTGCCAAAAATGCCTTTTCCAAAGACGATTCAACCGGAAAAATTGAATCTAGTGGAATTAAAGGAATAATTCGTAAATTTAACGATATTTATATTTCTATTTTCAAAATAGAAAAAAATTATACTAAAGAAGAAATTATTGAAATGTATGTAAATGAACCATTCTTAGGTCAAAACACATACGGTGTTGAACAAGCTTCTCAAAAATATTTTGGCAAATCAGTTAAAGATTTAACATTAGCAGAAGCATCTCTAATTGCTGGTATATTTAATGCTCCTTCAACATATAATCCTTTTTATAGTACAAAATTAGCTGAACAAAGACGTTCTACCGTTTTAAATCTAATGGTTAGACATGGCTACATAACTGAACAACAAGCAGAAGAAGCTAAAAGCATCTCTGTTGAATCACTAATTGTCGATCAAACATTTGAATCAGTTAACAAATACCAACAATTCATTGATGTTGTTTGTGATGAAGTTTATAAAAAATTAGGTGTTGACCCTTATGAAACTTCAATGGTAATTTACACAACAATGGATCCACAAATCCAAGACGTAATGGTTGCCTTAAATGATGGTTCATTAGGATATGAATGGCAAAAAAGTTATATGAAAACTGACTTTATTCAATTTGGAGCAGCTATCACTGATGTTAACGATGGATCAATTTCAGCAGTAAATGGTGGTAGACAAATCGGCCAAAAACTTTTCAGTTATGCAACAGATATGAAGACTCAACCAGGTTCAACAGCAAAACCAATATTCGCTTATGGTCCATTTATTGAATATAATAATGGAAATACAGGTACTCTATTCTTTGATAATAAAATGACCTATTCTAACGGTCAACAATTAACTAATGCCGATAAAACTTATAAAGGTGCTATGACTATGCGTGTTGCCCTTTCAACTTCACGTAACATTCCAGCAGTTCAAGCATTCCAAGCCGTTGATAAAAATAAAATAGCAAAATTTGTTAATGCCTGTGGTATTGATTATTATAAATATGACCTAGCAGGCAACGTAACCGATACAAATTTATACGAGTCATATGCAATCGGTGGTGGTCTTGAAGTAAGTCCACTAGATATGTCAGCTGCTTATGGAACATTCGCCCGTGGCGGATACTACATAGAACCTTATTCATTTACTAAAGTCATTTTCCAACAAACCGATGAAGTATATGAACATAAATATGAAAAAAATCAAGCAATGAGCTCTGAAACAGCATATATGATAACTGACATGCTAATAACAGCCACTAATAATGGTGTTGGTGGTAAAATTAACGTTAGCGGAACAGATATTGCCAGTAAAACCGGAACTTCAACATATAGTGACGCTACTTACAAATCACACAATGTTCCAAGTAGCGCATCAGCAGATAACTGGGTTATAACTTATTCACCTGATTATGTAATATCATTTTGGTACGGTGTAGATTCATCTAAATTATCAAAAGACACATATACTGATGGTGTTAGAGCTGATATCGAAAGAAGAAAAATATCTGCATTAATTGCTAATAAAATATATAAAACAAATAGAAAATTTCAAAAACCAAGTGGTGTTATTTCTGCCAAATACGAAAAAGACACATCTCCAGCGGAACTCCCCTCCGAATACACTCCCAGTAACTTAATTTCAACGGAATTATTCAAAAAAGGAACTGAACCAAGTGAAGTATCTGACAGATTCACCAAATTAGACGCACCAACAAATGGCAAATCATCTATTGCTAATAATGAAATTACTCTAACTTGGAATAAAATAAGTACTCCTAACGCTATAAATACAGATTATTTACAAAACTATTTTAATGATAACTATGGTCAATTTGCTTCTATATATCTTGAAAAAAGATATGAATACAACAATGCAAACGTTGGAACACTTGGATACCAAATATACCTAAATACCGCTAATGGTCTACAATTACTTGGTTATACAACTAATAATACCTATACATATCCAATTACAAACCCTGGCAGTTATACTTTTGTTATAAAATCAGCATATAGTATTTTTAAAAACAACATGTCAAACGGATTAACAATTACAGTTAATACAACTGGTAATCCAAATAACTCAGGTAATGATAATAACTTAGACTAAAAAAAATACCTTTAAAGGTATTTTTTTATGTTCTAATATTAAACCTATTTTTCTGTCATATATAATCTTAAAAAGATATTTACATATTTTATCCTTTTAACCTATTAACATAATCTCTATATTCTAAAAATTCCTTCGATTTTGTAACAAAATAAACAAAATTAATTCTCCCTCTTAAAGAATTTAAATACTTTTCTTTATCCTTAAATCCCAAAATACGTAAATGGTCTTTTAAACCAAACCTTTGAATATAATAAATTTCTTGACGTATTTTCTTACGGTACTCTTTTTCAACATTAATCTTTTTGTTAACTACTAAACCAGTTACTTTTTGTTTCTTATGTTTCGCTATGACAAAAATTTTATCATAATTTAATCTAAAACCATATTTACTTAAAGCACTTTTCAAAAAAGTTATAAGATCTTTTATATCAAAATCTCCAGAAAAAGTCATATCATCAGAATATCTTGTAAATACAATATTTTTTTCCTCACACCATTGCCCAACTAAGTAATCAAAATCTTTTAATACTAAATTAGATAAATAAGCAGCAGTTGGCGTTCCTTGAGGCAAAAATCCAGCATAAGTACATAAATTAGCTAATAATACTGATACATTTTTAGAATATTTCTTTCTAAAAACACCATAGACTTCTTCAAAACTTATATTATCAAAAAACTTATAAATATCTAATTTCAAAATAACTTTTTTATTCAAATGTCCTTTTGCATTATCAATTAAAGAAATCCCTTTTCTATAAGCTTTCGCATAAACTGACAATTCATATTTTTCTAAAACATTATGCAATATTTTTCTTTGCACCTTTTTTAAAGCATACGCTGGTACATATATTGTACGCATTTTACCGTTTTTCTTTTTAACTTTAATTATTTTATAATTATTTATATAATTATTACTTAAACAATATAAATATTTAAAATATTCTTTTTCTGTAACATTTTCAAGCAAATTAAAAGATAATAAAATTTTGCTATCATCAGTCATTTTATTACCTCCTAAAAGCAATACCAAAAATATTATATGAATGAAATGTACCTTCGTTACGCAACGCGTAACAGCCAACGAAGTTGTGCGGTACATTAAATGAATATAATTTAATAAATCTTTAATTAACTTTCTTTGATGACTCACCAAAGCGGTTTTTAAACCTAAATTCTATTGCTTTCATAAACATTATATTTCAATTTTCCCAAAAACACAATCACTTTATTTTTTTATAAAAAGGACACTCATCATTAAACAAACATTCAGAACATAAAGGTGCTTTCGCCTTACATATATATCTTCCAAATAAAACTAATTGATGATGCGTTCTGCCCCATAAATGTTTAGGAATTAATTTCATTAACTTCTTTTCAAGAGTCAAAACTTTATCATTTTTATTAACAAGCTTCAACCTTTTACTAACTCTCTCAACATGCGTATCAACTGCTATAGCAGGAACATTAAATAAAGTTGACAGTACAACATTTGCGGTTTTTCTTCCAACTCCTGGCAAACTTTCTAAGTATTCACGATTATTTGGCACTACTCCATTATATTCCTCAACCAAACTCTTAGCTATTTTTATTATATAATCACTTTTTTTAGTATAAGATCCAACACTTCTTATAATATTTTCAATATCCCTCTTTGATGCCTTAGCAAGACCATATATATCATAACTAGAAAATAATTTACTTGTTACTTGATTAACTCTTTTATCTGTACACTGAGCTGATAAAACAACTGCAATCAACAATTCATACCCTCTACTATAATTTAATTCACATTTTGCATCAGGAAACATTATATCAAGTTTATTATTAAAATTACTAATCATTACTCATCCAACCAATCATAATCTAATATTTCTTGTTCCTTTTTAGTAACCTCTCTATCCTTACTTTTTTCTATTCTTCTATTACTCATATAACGTTTAACATCATCCATCGTTTTTAAGCCTTTTTTCTCCCATTCATAAATTATTTTATCTATATAACGAAACTTTGGTACTCCATTATAAATTGCCTCTCTAAGCGCCCCTAAAACCACTTCTTCAGAAGTTCCACTCACTAACCAACCATTAATAATTTCTAATTCCATCGAAGACATAGTTCTTCCTAATTCACTCTCAAAAACTTTAAAAATATCATCCTTAACTTCTTTCTTATTACTCTCTTCTACATTAGAAGCAATCTCTTCATAAACCTTATTCAAATTAACTACTTCATTAAACTTAGACAAAGCATCCTTAACTGACTCTAAACTAACTAACCCTTTAATAACTAAATTATTAAAAGCTTCCATTGTTTTATTAACATCTAAACCCAATACAACACTCATATTTTCTATATCAAAATTATTATTAAAATCATTATCTAAATAAACTAAAACTAAAAATTCATTTAAACTCAAATTATTATCTATTCCAATCTTTATTAAATATTGATTAATAACCAAATTTTTAACCCTCAATATTTGCTCAATTTTTTCCTTCACATAACCACTTCTCTCTATTACTTAAAAGATATTCTTCAATAATCTTTTCTTGATTTAGTAATAATCCTTTTAATATTAAAAATGCTAATTCATCAAATATTTTATCAATTCTTTTAACTTTTCCTTCAAATAAATTATATATATCAAACTTAGTAATTTTAATATCTGACTCACATTTAATAATCATATTATCATAAATATTATATATATTTATTTGATCTACTCCCATAATTTTGCCACTAATTAAACTCTTTTCAATACCATACTTATAAATAATCATTTCATCTATTTTACCACAAGAAACTATATATTTTAAATCATTTATATAATTTAACTCTTCTTTTCTAAAAGGATATTCTCTACTTAAATTAAACTGAGCAAACATACCATATAAATTATTTACTTTCGAAATCTTTTCAAAACTAATTCCCATATATCTCCATAAATTCAAATCACTTAAATAAAATAAACCTTTAATAATATTATCACTTAAAAATATCTTTTCCAACTCTTCCTTAATCCTTAAAGTAGATATATTTTTTAATAACATACCATTATTTTTCATAAAAAAATATAATTCATCCTCTAAATCAAAATTAAGAACCGTTGCAAACCTTATTGCTCTTAAAATACGTAAAGGATCTTCAGTCATTTTACTTTTAATATCACCATTACATCTTATAATATGTTCATTTATATCTCTTCTACCATTAACTAAATCAATTATTTTGCCAGCACTATTCATATATAAACAATTCATTGTAAAATCTCTTCTATTAACATCAACTTTTATATCATCAACAAAAGATATAACAACATCTCTTCTACTACTTTGATAAACTTCCTTACGTAAAGAAGTAATATCAAAATTATATTTTTCAAAAAAAAGTTTTACATTACCAAACTCTAAACTATAACTACTTACATTATCAAATAAATTAAGTAAATCTAAAACAGTTGCATTAGTACATATATCAACATCAAAAGTCTCTCTACCAAGTAAATAATCTCTTACATAACCACCCACAATATAAACTTGAAAACCATTTTCTTCTATTTTCTTTAAAACATCTATTATTTCCATATAAATCTCCAAAAAAATTATAACATACTATTTTACCAAACTAAAAGAGATAAGACGCCTTATCTCAAATTATCTATTGCTTGATTATAATCATCACTATCAGTTACATAAGAACCGCTAATTACCAAGTCAACCCCTGCTTTTTTAGCCAACTTAGCTGTATCTGGATTTATTCCCCCATCTATAGCAATAATATAATGATAATCATTTTCTTTCCTTAAATCTTTTAACGTTTCAACCTTATACAAAACATCTTCCATAAACTTTTGACCACCCTTACCTGGTTTAACACTCATAACTAAGACTTGATCAACATGATTTAAAAGAGGAATGATATGACTAACTTTAGTTTCAGGATTTATTGCTATTCCTACCTTCATATTAGTATGTCTAATAACATTAATAACATCAATTGGTTTTCTATGTGACTCATAATGCAAGGTCAAACACTCAATATTTTTGAACTTTGCAAACTCTTTAACATACTTATTTGGTGAACAAACCATCATATGAACATCTAACTTTTTTTTACAATCCTTAGTTAATTTTTTTATATCTGCAACAGTATAATTAGCAGTTTTAACAAAATTACCGTCCATCATATCTACATGTATAAAATCTGCATTAGATTCATCAATTTTTCTAATAGTTTCACTAACATCACTACCACTTAAAAACGAAACCCCTACTTTCATCTTTTCTCACTCCTCAAAAATTGCATATAATTTTCATATCGAGACTGTAAAATCTTTTTATTTTCTAATGCTTCTTTTACTGCGCAACCAATTTCCTTATCATGCATACAATCTCTATACTTACACTGATAATTACTAAATTCAACAAAGGAATCTCTAATTTGTTCCTTAGACATTTCCGCCAAAGAAACACAAGAAAAACCTGGTGTATCAGCAAGTAAACCTTCGCCTATTTCAAAAAGTTCCACATGTCTTGTTGTATGTTTACCTCTTCCTAAAGCCAAACTTATCTCATCAGTCTTTAAATTTAACTCACTATTTAAACTATTTATTAAACTACTTTTTCCTGCTCCAGTTTGCCCTGCTAAAACCACTAATTTATTTTTTAAAAGTTTTTTTATTTCAACAGTTTCTGAATTAGAAACAACTTTTATTCCAATCATCTCATAATAATTTTTTAAATTCATTACATAATTTATTTCATCTTCATTTAATAAATCTAACTTTGTAAAACAAATAACTGGTTCAATATCATTATAAGTAACAACACTTATTAACTTATCTAATAAATTTAAATCTAAATTAGGATTTTTAACACTTGTAACAATAAGTACAACATCAACATTCGCAACAACCGGTCTTGTTAATTCATTTTTTCTCGGCAATATATCTACAATAACATTATCATTAACATCTATTAAAACATTATCTCCAACAACTGGACTTATCTTCATATTTCTAAATTTACCACGTGCTTTACAACCATAAATCAGTTCTCCACACTTTACTGTATATAAATTACTAATTATTCTAATTATTTGCCCATTCATCATTTCACCTTAGCATAAATCATTACTATCACTACAAGGATCATCTACGTTATCATCCTCGGCATCTTTCGCTACATAAATTGTAAACGTTGTCCCACTTGCAATTGTATAACCTTCTGCTCTACTTTGTTTAAATATAGTTCCCTCATCATAACTTGTTCCAGTCTCATACTGGATCTTTAAAATTACTCCATACTTATCACAGAATTTTTCAACATCTTCAATCGTATAAGAACCATCTGCAAAATTAGGATATTTACTAACAACATCAGGAATATACAAAGTAATTGTATCCTTAGGTCCAAGCTTTGTTCCAGCTGGTGTATCTTGTCCCATAATTACACCATCTTCAAATAATCCTTCATTTTCTTCAGTAACTTCTTTTTTTTCTATTAAAACATATAAACCTTGTGCTTCTAAAGAACCTTTTATTTCCAAATAATTTTTACCTCTATAATCTTCAATAACTATATTAGCATCACCAGTTGAAACATATAAAGTTACAACTGTTCCCTCAGTTCTTTTTGCCTTAGCAGGAGGGTTGGTCTTAACAACTTTGCCAGCTTCCACTTCACCATCACTAATTTGTTCTTGCTCATCACTAATCACAAAACCCAAATTTTGTAAAATATCTACTGCCTCACTTACTGTTTTTCCAGAAACATCAGGAATTTCCGTATCTTTTTGTTTTATTATTTTTGGAATAAACAAAACGATTGCCGCTACAATTACAACTAAACCAACAAATATAGAAGCTAAAACCACAAGTATTCTATTTTCTTTTTTCACTTCATCATTTGTAATTTGTTTAACAACTACTTCATCATCTTTATCCAATATATCATTTTCAACATTTACCGCTTTTTCTATTTGTTTCGTAAATTTCTTTCCATCACTATCTAATTCCGGATATTGATACTCATATCTTGCTTCATTAATTCGTGAATCATCCAAACAAGTTTTCAAATCTTCATACATTTCACGAGCATCATTATACCTATTTTTAGGATTTTTTGCTGCACTTTTTAAAATAATATTTTCTACACTTTGTGGCAAATCAGGTATTTCCTCACGAATACTTGGTAAAGGCTCTTTCAAATGCTTCAAAGCTATTTCAACTGCATTTTCTCCTCTATATGGTAATGTCCCTGTTAAAAGTTCATACATTAAAATTCCCATTGAATAAATATCACTTTTTAATGTTGACCCTTTTCCACTTGCCTGTTCAGGTGGTAAATAATGGACACTTCCCATAACAGAATTAGTTTGTGTAAGTTGTGTAGCATTCATTGCCATCGCAATTCCAAAATCCGTAATTTTAACTAAACCATTTTCCAAAATCATAATATTTTGTGGCTTAATATCTCTATGTATAATATATGAATCATGAGCTACACTTAACCCATCAGCAATTTGACTCATAATATCAATAACTTCTGGAACAGTTAACTTACCACGTTTTTTTAATAAATCTTTTAAATTTTTACCTTCAATATATTCCATTACAATGAAATATTGACCATTATCATCTCCAACATCATATACTTCTACAATATTAGGATGACTTAAACTACTGGCATTTAAAGCTTCTCTTTGAAACCTTCTAACAAACTTTTCATCATTCGATAAATCACCACGTAAAACCTTTACAGCTACATCCCTATCTAATATAGTATCATAAGCCAAATAAACATTAGCCATGCCACCTTCGCCAATAGACTTTATTATTTGATATCTATCATTAATCTTTTGCCCCTTCATTATCATTTATCTTCACCACTTTCTCGTGTCAAATAAGCTATTGAGATATTATCAGTTCCCCCTCTAGCATTACTCTTACGAATCAACTTAACAATCTGCTCTTCAATTTCCAGCTCTTCATCACATAATACTTTTTCAATTTGTTCCTTAGTAAGCATATTAGTTAAACCATCACTACACAAAAGTATTCCATCTATATTAGTATCAACATCAAATATATCTAATTCACATTTTTCACTACTACCTAAAGCCTTCATCAAAACATTTCTCTTTGGATGATACTTTGCCTCTTCTTCTGTTAAATCGCCTGATGCAACAAGTAAATTAACTAATGTATGATCCTTAGTTACCTTATGCAATTTACCATTTTTCATAACGAAACCAGAAGAATCACCTATATTACCAAATATCAAATAATCATTAGTTAATAAAGCCATTACTGTAGTAGTTCCCATTCCCATACTATCAGGATGTTCCTTAGTATGATCAATAATCTTCTTATTAATCTCACTAATATTATCGTTCATCCAATTTATAGCATCTAACTTACTTCCTATTGAAGTTATCTCTGAAAATCTCTTTCCCATATGAGTAACTACCATTGAACTAGCAACTTCACCAGCACGATGTCCCCCCATACCATCAGCTACTATCAATAAATACTCTCCATTAGCATTTTTTAAAATAGTTACAGAATCCTCATTATGATCTCTTACTTTTCCTGAATCAGTTAAATAAAATGTTTTCATCATTCCACCTCTTTACTTCTAAGTTGCCCACAAGCAGCATCAATCTTACTACCAAATTCTTTTCTGATAGTAACATTAATTCCTTTTTTCTTTAATATATCATAAAATATCATAACTTGTTCTTTAGAAGCCCTTTTAAACTCAATATGATTTGTCTCATTATACGGAATTAAATTAACATAAACATTTAATCCTTTTAATAAACTAGCTAATTCATTAGTATGTACTACACTATCATTTACATTACTAAGCATAACATATTCTATAGTAACTCGTCTATTAGTCTTTGCAATATATTCCTTTAAAGTATCAATCAATTGACCCAAACTATACGCCTTATTTACAGGCATCAATTTATCACGAAGTTCCGAATTTGAAGCATGCAAAGATATAGCTAAATTTATTTGTAAATCTTCATTCATTAATTGCTTTATCTTTGGAACTAATCCACAAGTTGATAAAGTTATATGCCTAGCCCCAATTGCAATTCCTTTTGCATCATTAATAATTTTAATAAAATTCAAAACATTATCATAGTTATCTAAAGGTTCACCAATTCCCATGATAACAACACTAGAAATACGTTTCTTAATATCATCTTCAATTAATAATATCTGTTGTACCATTTCATACGTTTCTAAATTTCTTACCTTTTTTAAACGACCAGATTCACAAAAAGCACATCCCATATTACAACCAACTTGACTACTAACACAAACTGATATTCCATAATCATGTTGCATAAGTACTGCTTCAATAAAATTACCATCATCTAACTTAAATAAATATTTCTTAGTCAATTTATCTTCTTGTTTTTTATGAACTTTTATTGTTTTAAAATTAAAATCTTTTTCTAACTCAACTTGCACATCTTTTTTAATATTAGTCATTTCTTTAAAAGTCTTAACCCTTTTTTGATAAAGCCATTCAAATATCTGCAAAGCTTTAAATTTTTTATCACCTTTACTAATAAAATAATTTTCTAAATCTACTCTTTTAATACCATATATATTCATCTTTTTAACACCTATGATAATTATATCATAAAACATTTACTTTAAAATGAAAAAAAGCTATATTAAACTTCTAAATATAGCTTTAATTTTTTTATTACTTTTTTCTCTATCCTCGATATGTATGATTGACTAATTCCTAACATTTCCGCTACCTCCTTTTGTGTATAGGCATTAGTTTCAAAAAGACCATATCGCATAATCATTATTTGTTTATCACGTTCATTTAAAGTATCAATAAGTCTTGTTAAAATATCAATATCAACCTTTTTTTCATATTCCTTGCAAACAACATCTTCCGCAGTCCCCATTATATCTTCTAAATGTAACTCATTACCTTCTCCATCAAAAGATAATGCTTCTTCAAAACTAACATCACCTGTCCTTTTCTTATTCTTCCTAATATACATTAATATTTCATTAGAAATACATCTTGAAGCATAAGTTGCTAACCTTATATTTTTATCTATTTTATAAGTATTAATTCCCTTAATTAAACCAATTGATCCAATACTTACCAAATCCTCCAAAGTATCTAAAGTAGTCTCATATTTCTTAGCAATAAAAACCACTAGCCGCAAATTATGTTCAATAAGTTTATTACGAGCTTCCAAATCGCCTTGTTGTGCCTTAATCAAATAAGCAATCTCTTCTTCCTTTTCCAAAGGAGGAGGCAAAACATCCGTACTACCAACAAAGAAAAATTGATTATATTTTTCCTTAAAAAAACATATTATTTTTTTAATTAAATTTATCATTTTAATCCCTCCATAACTCGGTCATTAATAATACAGTCAATACCATCCATAAAGAAATTATTATTACTTATACCAACTAAAAACTTATCATTCTCCTTTCCATCAATAATTAATTTTGCTGCCTTATAACATGTTAATAATCCATGATTATTCAAAGAATTATAAGGTATATAAATAGGACTTCTAATCCTAATATCCTTTAATTTTTCTTCATTAACCAAAACAATACTCTTATTAGAATATGGATCATTTAATTTATTACCAGTATCTAAAAAAGCATTTACTGTAATAAAATTTCTTTCATCAAAATATATTTCACACTTATAATAATTACTATAATTATTCTTTAAACCTTTAAAAGAAATCATATATTTAAAATAAACAATTAAACTTAATAAAATAACTATTCCATAACTTATCTGCAAACTATTTTCTTTAAAAACTAAACCATTATTACTATAACTAAATTGACCCTTTAAAAAATAAATACCTCCTCCCATTAACATACTAACCAAATAAAAATACAAAACATTTTTTCTAAAATATTTAAAATCATGATAGCCAAAAGTAACTATAAGCATTAATAAAGAAACCATAAATTTAAATAACAACATAACTAAATTACTTATTTTAAAAAACATAATAAATAATGTTAAAGTTCCTACTAAACTTCCTAACCCTAACCGCCACCATTTTACATTTCTTCTTAATATATAATTAACACTAATTAAAAGAATTAAATCAAATACAAAATTAACAATAATAACTAGGTCTAAATATACTTTCATTCTATCACCAAATTAAAAATAACAAATTAAACTATTATAATTTGTCAAAAAAAAACGATTTATTAAAAATCGTCTCTATTTCTTAAAAATGGTGGAATATCTACGCTATCTAAATCATCATCTCTCATGTAAGATGTATTTTTAGGTAACTCCTCATCCAAACTAGTAATTTGTTGACGTGAATCATCAAAACCAGTTGCAATAACGGTTACAAGTACTTCATCATTTAAATTTTCATTTATAACTGCACCAAATATTGTATTAATATCTGTATTAGCAGCATTACGAACAACTTCAGCTGCATCTTCAGCTTCAAACAAAGTTAATGAATTACCACCTGTAATATTAATAATTGCATCTGTTGCACCGTCAATTGTATTTTCAAGCAAAGGTGATGCTACAGCTTGCTTTGCTGCCTCAATAGCTCTATCTTCTCCAACGCCTATACCAATACCAATTATTGCATTACCTCTATTTTGCATTACTGTTTTAACATCAGCAAAATCTAGGTTAACCAAACCAGATACTGCAATTAAATCAGATATAGATTGTACGCCTCTACGTAATACATTATCAACTTCTTTAAATGCATCAACCATTGGTGTAGTTCTATCAATCATATCTCTTAATCTATCATTTGGAATTACAATTATTGTATCAACATGTTTTCTAAGTTCTTCCAAACCAACTTCAGCTTGTTCCATTCTTTTTCGGCCTTCAAACTTAAATGGTTTAGTTACAATTGCAACCGTCAATGCTCCTTGACTTTGCGCTATTTCTGCAACAATTGGAGCTGCACCAGTACCAGTACCGCCACCTAGACCACAAGTAACAAATACCATATCAGCACCAGCTAAAGAATCTTCTATTTCCTTTTTACTTTCCAAAGCTGCTTCTCTACCTATTTCTGGATTAGCACCAGCACCTAAACCTTCTGTAATACTTTTACCAATTTGAAGTTTAGTTTCTGCCTTACTAGCATTTAATACTTGCAAATCAGTATTAGCTACAATGAAATCTACTCCTCCAATACCTACTTCTATCATTCTATTAACAGCGTTACAGCCTCCGCCACCAACACCGATAACTTTTATTTTTGCAATTTGATCTCTCTCCAAACCGTGCATTTCAAATCCTCCTTATCAACCATTAAAAATATAGCCAAATAATTTACTTATTACATTTTCATTTTGTCCATCAACACTATTACCACTAAGTAATTGCTGTTCATCAATTGAAAATATTGAATAATCCTTATCTTTTAACTGTGCGCTATATGCATAAAATTTAATTAGACCAACACATGAACTATATTTATTATTTCTAACCCCTATTTCATTAATCGTTCCCAATCGCGCATTTTTGAAATTCTCATTCAAAACTAATTGAAAATCTTTACATTCAGTCAGTCCACCTGTGAATATTATATAACTTATTTCCTTTTTTGTTAAGTAATTTATTTCTTTCTTTATTAAATTGAATATTTGTTCAAACCTACTTTGAACAATTTCACTAATTTCTAATTGACTTACTTTCACAACTTTTTTATCAGTATCATAAACTTCCATAAACTCACTAGTTTGTGCTAAATTCTTGTGTGCTAAAGCAAAATGTTCTTTTAAGTTTTTTGCCTCCAAAGCCGTCACCTTATAAATATAAGCAATATCACTATCAACATTTCTACCACCAACCGGTAAAACAACCGAATTAGTTAAAACACTCTTATTAAAAACAGATAAAGTTGTTTTTTCATGTCCTAAATTAACTAAAACACCAACCGACTTATCACATTCTTTAGTTTTATATGTAAAATAATCACCTATTGCATCAACAGCTATATCAAGAACTTCAATATTTAATCTTTCCAAACAAGCAAGTATTGGATAAATGTTTTTCTTCGGTGCTGATACCATAACACCGCGAACTGTTAAAGTACTTGAAGTAAGACCTTTAGGATCTCTAACAACCCTATCATCATCTAATGTAAAACTTGTCGGCATCACAGATATATATTCCATAGTTTCGCTTCTTTTGCTTTTAATAGCTGAATTTAAAGCACGTATAACATCTTTTCCATTAATTAAACCGCCTTCATTTTCAATATTAACCGTACCTGTAACTGCTGCAAAACTAGCTTTATTTGATGGAACACTAACTATCATTTGATGAATTGGCAAACCAATCATATCCTGTGCTTTTTGGACAACACCTTTTAAGACTTCCAACAATCTACTCGGTTCAAGAACAAGACCATTTGAAACACCACTACTTGGTGCATCACATACTGCTAAAATATTTAATTTTTTCTTAACCATTTCTCCAACTACAAGTTTTACTACATCAGAACCTACGTCTAAACAAGCCATTATCTTACGCATTCACACCACTCCATATTATTATCAATTATATCGTAATACCTAAAAATATTCAACACAACATGAGTAAAATAACCCTTTTTATAAAAAAAATAGAATAATACTATTCTATTTACTTAAAGCTTCTATAAGTTCAGCTTTTTTCATTGAAGTATAACCTTCAATATTTGCTGCTTTTGCAGCTTCTTTTAATTCTGCAACTGTCATTTTAGAATAATCTTTAACTTCTGCAGTTACAGTAGCAACTTTTTTAGGTTCAGCTTTTGTTGAACTTTTTACAACTTTACCTTCATTTGCAGCTTTTGCTACATTAACTAAAGCTGTAAATGCTTGAGCATCATCAATAGCAAGTGAACTTAACATTTTTCTATTTACAATAACACCAGCTTTATTTAAACCTGCAATAAATTTAGAATAACTAATTTCATTTTCTCTACAAGCAGCATTAATTCTCGTAATCCATAATTTTCTGAAATTTCTTTTATTAGCTTTTCTATCTCTAAATGCATAAACTCCACTATGGAATGTTTGTTCTTGTGCAGTTTTATATAATCTATGTTTTGAACCAAAATAACCTTTAGCTGCTTTTAAAACTTTTCTTCTTCTTGTTTTAGCAACGCTTCCGCCTTTAACTCTTGTCATTTCTTACTCCCCTTTCCTACTAAATGAAATCCTTTAAACGTTTTGTATCAGCAGTATTCAAAACGCCTTTATTTCTTCTTTGTCTAACTGCCTTTTGTGAATCTTTTGCAGTTTTATGATTTCCATTTGATTTTTTATAAACTACTTGTCCATTTTTCTTAGCTTTTAAAACTTTACTAGATGACTTATGTGTTTTTTGTTTACATTTTCCCATAATTACACTTCCTTTATCTTATTTTTTGGGTGCTAATATCATTATCATTGTTCTACCTTCCAATTTAGGTTGAGCCTCAATAACTGAGACATCACTTAATTCCTCAGCAAAACGCATCATAACTTCTTTACCTAATTCAGGGCGATCAATCTGTCTGCCTTTAAAACGAATAGAAACTTTAATTTTATGTCCTTTATTTAAATATTCCAAAGAATTTTTCTTTCGAGTATTAAAATCATGAACATCAATATTTGGACTCAATTGATACTCTTTAACATCTTTATTACTTTCTCTTTGTTTCTTTTGAGATTCCTTAAGTTTCTTTTGTTTTTCATAACGGTATTTATTATAATCCATAATTTTTCCAACAGCAGGTTTAGCATCACCACTCATTAATACTAAATCTAATCCAGCATAATTAGCAAGCGTTAAAGCATCTTTAATATTCTTTACACCCATCTGTTCTCCATTTGGACCAATTACCATTAATTCTGCCACTCTTATTTGTTCATTTATTGGCATTTCATTTTTATCCCTTGCTATAATAAGCACCTCCACACAATCAAAAAGGGCGAACACCTAGTATCCACCCTAAACAAAATAAAGTATAATTTATTTAGCTCTTTACCTATCATAACTCACTATAATCAGGTGGATGTGGATACATCGCTTTCTTTTCAATAACAACATAGATTATAAATGATTGTTCTAACTTTGTCAACAATATTTTAATATTATACCTATTTTAAAGAAGAACTATCATTAATAATTAAAGTATTATAAAGAAACAAAACATCTTGATCATTAAATTCAATAAATTGATCTAATACTTTAGGTGAAATATATCGCGTATCAACAACTGTTATTTTATAATACCCTTCAATAAATAAAGGAATTAAACTACTACCAAAAGAATCTCTAAAAACAATTAACTCTTTATTATTGGTGTTCTCACTATTAGTAATAGTAACTAACGATACTGCACCTGATAAATAAATATCATACTTATCTAGCGCATTTACCTTAGAAGAATCATAAACATCTGTTACTAACTTTGTCTCATAATTATATACCTTACTATTACTAATTACTTTATTCGTTAAAATATTAATACTTTCATAATCATACTTACTAGGTAATTGACCAGCATACACCCCCAAAAATTTTGTAATTTCTTGTACTTCATACTTCCCAGATATTTCAAAATTCATTTGTTTACTAAATTCTTTTACCACATCAACTAATGTTTCTTGTTTCCAATGTGTATCAGTTTTATAATAATTATCTAAATTTAATAAATCAAAAATATCAATATATGTTGCATAGTCTAAATCACTAATCATCATACTTTCTAATTTTTGATAATCTAATTTTAAATTACCATTATTTACAAAATAATTTTTATCAGGAATTATACTAAAATAAACCTTATTATTTTCTAAATAATTATTTTTTATAAAATTTACTTTATCTATTAATTTTGTAACAGAATTAGTAGATAAAGGATAAAGTTGATTTATAACACTTCCATTGTAAATATACAAATTATTATAATTATTTTTTATTTTTAATTCCAAATTTACTTTTAAACTTCTAAATTCATCACGTTTCACAAATTGATCTGTCACATAGTCATCAAATTCTGTAAAAAAAGTACCATCAAATAATTTTTTACTAGAAAATTCTGGAAATTGCTTTAACTTTCTTCTTTCTGAAACTGATATTAAAGTATCGCTTTTAATAACATTTATTAAAAAAAATGAAATCAAAAAAAGACTAAAAACAACAACCACTACAATATTTTTTACTCTCTCGTTCATAATACCTCCTAAAATCTAAAATATAAAAAAGGATTATAAGAATTATCGACTAAATAGGCTGTTACTATCACTAATAAACCAATAATATAAACTGGTTCTAAAAAATTAATTACATAATTCATAAATTTATTTTGTTGCAGTTTTTTAATAATATTTTTAAATAAAGGCGTAGCAGCCAAAATCGCAACAATCAAAACACTCGCATAACTCTTCAAGTTATAAATAGTATAATCATTAATAATTTGGGTATTCTTAAAATCAAATAATCCCACAATATTTCCAAACGCTTCACCAAGACTACTAGCATTAAAAATAATAAAACTTATCATAACCAAAAATAAAACATAAACTCTAGTTAAAACTTCAGGTACCTTTTTTAAATGCTCACCTAACCATAATTTTTCTATTATCAAAAGAACACCAAACATAGCTCCCCAAACAATGAAATTCCAACTAGCTCCATGCCATAATCCCGTTAAAAGCCAAACAATCATAATATTTCTAATAAGAATCTTTTTACCTTGGCGGTTTCCACCTAACGGGATATAAACATAATCTCTAAACCAGGAACCAAGTGAGATATGCCACCTCCTCCAGAACTCTGTAATACTTTTAGATACATAAGGATAATCAAAATTTTCTAAAAAATGAAAACCAAAAATTCTCCCTAAACCAATAGCCATATCTGAATACGCTGCAAAATCAAAATATACTTGAAGCATATAACTAATTGCAAAAATCCAGTACAAAACAACACTGCGTTCATCCACTAAATTAAACTTTGTACAAAGCTCCCCTAACACATTAGCAATCAAAACTTTTTTAGCAAGTCCAATTGTAAAACGTCTTATTCCAACTGCAACATCACTAAAACTATGTTTTCTATTTTCTAACTCATCACAAACAGTTTCATAACGAACAATTGGCCCCGCTATTAACTGTGGAAATAGCGACACATAAGTAGCTAATTTTAAAAAACTTTTTTGTACCTTAACCTTTCCCTTATATACATCTATCAAATAACTAATTATTTGAAAAGTATAAAAAGAAATTCCGATTGGTAAAGCAATTTTAAAAAGCGTAATATTAGTTTTAAACAAATTATTTATATTTTGAATAAAAAAATCTGTATACTTAAATATACCAAGTAAACTAATATGGATAGTTAAAAATATACCAAAAAAGACCTTACTTTTATACTTATCAATTAAAATAGCACCAATATAAGCAATCAATATTTCTATCAACATCAAAAATACATATTTAGGTTCCCCATAAAAATAAAAACATAGTGACGATATAAATAAAACTAAATTTTTCCCCTTTTTCGGTAAAATAAAATACAAAATTAAAACTATTGGTAAAAAATAATATAAGAAAATAATACTATTAAATAACATATATTAAGCCTCCTATAAATAAAGCACCAAAATATAGGTGCTTCTTTTTTATTCAACTACCATCTCTGGTGGAAGTTCAATATTTTCTTCCTTATTTTCCTTATGTAGTTCTTTTCCTGTTTTATTATCTACAAACTTTTTAAAATTATCATAAACAGATTTTGCTGACTCTTGATCAGACATAACTAAGAAAATAACATTTCCATTATTAGTTATATACAAATCAGTTGCCAAAACACAAATCCACTTACTCATATTAATATTATCATATATTTCTTGCTTCATCGCTTCAATATCTGCGTCATCTTTAACAATTAATACAACAGCCGAATAAGCTTGTGCATTCATTAAAGGTTCAGAAACAACCATTTTCTCTACTTCCTTATTCGTAGACAAACCAGTATAAGCCTTTACATCCTCAACTTCATCAGTACTTACTTCATCAGTCTGTAAAGCCGGTAAATCTAAATCCTTATAAATTTCCTCAAACATTGCCTCAGCCGAAACAACATCCTTAATTTTACTTTCAACAGTCTTATGATTATTAAAAATCAAGACAATTCCCACAAATAACGCTAATATAACAACAATAATACTTATAAAAACTACTTTATTTTTCATCATTTTTCCTCCTCTTATCATAAGTTTACAACATTATAACAAAAAAAATTATCAAATCAAATATTTAATCAAACTATTTACAGCCAAAAAAGTAAACATAATTGTTTACCTCTCTCTATTAACTTTTTTAAATACCAATTCATTAGTAACTACTAACTTATCTTCAAGAACTAACGGCAAGAAAACCATATAATTAATCTTATTATTCTTGTCAAAATAAATTCTTACATGATAAGCTCCATTTTTAAAACGATCTTTAAAATAAGATGGAACAACACAATACCCATTCATCATATCTAATGTTGTTTTATGAAAATGTCCTAAAAAATCCATATAATAATTTTCTTTTTTTAAATCTTTATCATCATAAAAAGACTTAATCATCTTTTTTAATTCATTAACATCATATTCACTCTTCTGCATTGCATCAGGAACTCTTGACTTCGGATGATGAATCATTATTTTACTAACATCGACTCCTTCACCAAAATTTAAAGTCACATGATTATACCCTAAATTAATAAAATCATCTCTTTGTCCACAAATATTTTTAATAGGATCAATTCCTAAAGACATTATATCTTGGTCATGATTCCCGCCCATTATTGCTTGAAATATATTTTCATCATATGGGAAAAATTTTATAACATCTTCTATCAATTTCTTACAGCTAGAATAATCACTATAAACATTGCCTCTATTTATATGATAAGTAGGAAAAAATACAAAATCGCCTAAATTAACAATTAATTTAATACCATTAACCGTTGCATAATCATACAATTTTTCTAAATCCTTTAATGTTTCCATTCCAATACTACTAATATGCATATCTGAAACAAATAATATATCCATAGAATGGCCTTCTACTGCAAGATTCATCTGACTATAAGTTTCAAATTTAGGTGCACAAATTTTATATTTTTCTGGAAAATCTACACCATCAGCACGAATAATATTAATTCTTCTTTTTATATTTGTCAAAATACCTCTTAAATCAGGATTTGAAATAGTATAACCAGTGTCTTTTAAATACTTCATTATTTCTTCAAATGACATAGTACTTTCAAACAGTTTTCCAATTATATCTTTTTCAATTTCCGAATCATCAACCTTATTAAAAATACAATATGATAACTCTTTATTTATAGTTTGACTTACATCTTCTTGAAAATTAGCATACGTTTTTGTTAAACCAGTAAACTTCTTCTCTACTAAATCACTAAAATTATCTTCTAAATCTCTCATAGGACGCTTTAAATTACTTAAAGTTTCACGTAAAGTAGCAATTTGCACTTCAATACTATGAAATTGTTCCTTATAACTATTTAAAAGTTCTGAAAAATTATTTAATACTATTTCACTGGGATTTTCGGCCTCTTTCAAAATTTTAATATTTACACGAATATACTCTCTTACTTTCAACTTCATTTCCGTACACATACTTTTTAAACTTTTGTTTAATTCTGTTATCAAACTATTAAGCTTATTTATTTCGCCATCAAGTTTCATTTCACAACAAATATATTCATTTACTTTTTTTGTTAAATCAATTAAGCAATTCAAAATTTCCTCATCCGGTTGATGATTTAATTTATTAACAAACTCTTTATATTGTTCAGACAAACCACTAAATTTACTAACTAAATTTTCATTCACCAAAAAGCCATTATCTAGACAATGATTATAAACAATTATGATTCCGTGAATCAATCTATTTATTGTATCAACTTTATCACTCTTTGAATTTTTAAAAATTTGTTCAATTTCATTAAATAAAAACTTTAAAACATCAAAAACTTTATACTTCAGTTTATTATTTTCTAAACATAATTTTTCAAACGTTAATTTTTTATAATCCCCTTGATTTAATTTATTTAAAATTTCGCTCTGTGCTGCCATTTTTAATCCCATAAAGCGTCACTTCCCACACACTACTTATTTAATTTCTTTTTATATACAATCTCACTTGTATGAACTAACTTATTATTATCCATAAATACCAAAGGCAAAAACATAATATAATTTATTTTTCCTGTTGTCTTATCAAAATATATTTTTGCATGCCATGCGCCATTAATTTGACGGTCATGAGTAAGCGATGGAACCATACAAAATCCATTATCGAAATCTAGTTCAGATTTATGAAAATGCCCCATAAAATCTATATAAGAATAATCTCTATTAAAATGAATAACATGTTTATAAAAATGTTTTAGATAGCTTTTAATAGCTCCTAAATCTTGATCTGCCTCTAACTTCGTAAACGGATGATGAAGAAATAGTCTTTCCTTAATTCCATCTACCGTATTAAATGCAATATCAGCATAATTATAACCTAAGGAAATAAAATCTTCACGTGATTTTCCCAACTCTTCTACTATATCAACACCAAACATCAAAGCTTGTGCATCATGATTACCACCCAAAAAGGCATGATATATATTAGTATTTCTAGGAAATGACTCATTAATAATTTTTAAAGATTCTCTAAATTCTTTTACCTTACCATAACCATATTTCGCTACATCTTCAGGATTTAAATATAAAGATAAAGTATCACCTAAATTTACAATTAAATTAATACCATTCATTGCACAATAATTATACATACCATCAATACTAGATCGATCAAACAATTCTAATAATTTAAAATGGAAATCAGAAACAAACAAAATATCAAAAACCTCTTCTTTATTATCAACTAAAAATTCAACATTCTTTCTTATAATTGGCTCACGAATTCCATAAACCGGTGGAAAACACTCCTGCAATGGTGTAATATTAACTTTCTCAGATACTTTAGTTAAATATTGATATATCTGTTCCCTACTAAAAGAAAAACCTTTCTCTAATAAAGAATTATGTAACTCATCTAAACTACAGTCTTTCTGAAACAAAAGGCATATTATATTATATATTAATTCTCTTTCATACTTTTTTGCTTTCTTATCATTTGCCTTTTGTTCTTCCAATTCATGTATTTTATTTTCCAAATCTACATTTGGTTTCTTTAACTGTGCAATTTGTGCATTAAGCGCTTCAACAGTTCGCTTAAATTGACTCTCTAAATCTTTCATATCTCCAAGCAATGTAACTTTTTCTTGAAGCAATCTTGTTTCGGTCTCCTTTGAATCATTTAAAATATCTTGTAACGATTTTACCCGAGCTTCCAATTCTTCAATCTTGCCTTTTAATTCTGCTAATTGCGCTTTATGTTTTTTTAAAGAACTATTACTTTTACTTAATGAATTATCTTTTTTCTTTAATTCTTTATTTAAAGCCTGAATTTCCTCTTTTAAACCATTAATCTCTGCTGTTAGCTTTAATACTTCACCATCTGTTTCCAATACTTCAACCTTTTCAGGTAAAACTTCTGCCTCAGCATTCAAAAAACTTTTTAATTCTTCTAAAGATTTAGTAACAGTTTCAATTGCTTCCTCTTTTGTCCTTGCCAAGAATTTATTATATTCTTCCTCTATTAATCCTAACCTCTTGCGAAATTCTTGATTAGCAAACTTCTTATCTTGACTATTAAAAATAACTAAAACTTGAATAAGAACTATTATTGTACAAACATAATTTCCATTATCATCTTTTTCTACATTTTCCATAAATTCATCTAATAAAAAATTTACAATATCATAATCATTAAACTTGCCTTTTTGTACATTTTTATAAATGTCATCTCGTGAAAAAACCTTAGAACTATTCAAAAGATTTCTAATTTTAAATTTATTAAAACTACTTAACCCCATAAAATCCCCCTGCAACTAACAATAGTATAACGTAACAGTTCTCTTTAGTCAAAAATTATTTTGCTGAATACACAATAAGTTCATGTTGTGCCCTAGTACAAGCTACATACAATAAATTTTTTTCATCTTTTAAATATTTACTATAAGTATCACTATATACAATAACACTATCAAACTCTAAACCTTTTGCTAAATACGCTGGCAAAACAACTAACTCTTTATTAAACTCTTCACTTTGGCCATTCAATAACGAAATATTAAATTTACTTTTTAATAACTCATATAATCTTAAAGCTGTTGTACTATCTCTTGTAATAATTGCTAATGATTTATAACGATGTCTTAAATATTTAATATCATTATCTAATTCATTAATATCAGTTCGGTGAATTAACGGTATTTTTTCTGTTTTTCTAATAGCACAAACATGATTAAGACCTAAAATTTTATTAGTAAATTCAATTATCTCTGGACTAGAACGATAAGTTTTAGTTAAAGAAATACATTTACTTTGCTTAAATAAACTAGCTAATATATCTAAAGATTTATACTTATAATAAGGATTAATAGTTTGATTAACATCACCTAATATTGTAAAATTACTATTTTTAAATATTTTACTTATAATTAAATATTGTAAATAATTATAATCTTGTGCTTCATCTATTACTACTTGTTTAATATCTCTTTCATAATAAAATCCTTCTAGTAAACCCTTCATATAAACAAATAATAAAGCATCTTCATAACCAATAACTTTCGCCCTATTAAACTCTCTTAATTCTTTATCATCCATTCTTAATTTACAAAAAGAACTAGAAAAAAATCCTAAATAAATATCTTTATAATCTTTCTTAAAACTACTATTTTCCATAATAAGTCTAGCATAAGTTAATTTTTTCTTTGAACTTCCCTTATAATTCATTTCACTTAATTTTAAAGCAATCTCATCAATTCTTAAAAAGAATGGTAAATTACTGTATCTAGTATGTAACAAATCATTTATCTGTTCTTTTGTAACATTATAAATTTTATTTTCAGTAAAATCATTAATCATTCTTGCTTTTCTAATATAATCCTCAATATACAAATTAATATCATTTATAATTTCATCACTTTGTTTATATTTTATTAACGGTATATTAGAAACCTTTTCTGAATAATACTTTCCTATAAAATCCATAAAAGGTTCAACCTTTTCAAACTCAGTTATTTGACTATTCAAATAATCATTAAATGTCGTTTGCAAAGTATTATTTTCACCTAGTTCTGGCAATACATTAGAAATATACTCCGTAAATATTTGATTTGGTGAAAATATTAATATATCATTACTTGATAAATTTTTGATTTTATAAAGTAAGAAAGCAATTCTATGTAGAGCAACACTTGTTTTACCAGAACCAGCAATGCCTGAAACTATTAATGTTTTATCTTTAACATTTCTTATAACATTATTTTGTTCTTGCTGAATAGTATTAACAATATTCTTCATTTTTTCATTACTATCAGTTGCTAAAACTTCTTGTAATAATTCATCATCAATACTTATTGAATTATCAAAAGCACTAATTAACTTACCATCTACAATTTTATATTGCCTTTTTCGTAAAAGATTCCCCTCTACTAAACCACTTGGTGCCATATAAGCACATTTTCCAACTTCAAAATCATAAAATAAACTACATATTGGACTACGCCAATCATAAATTATATTACCATAATCTTCATCTTTTAAATATGTTAAACCAAGATAAACAGAAAACCTTTCTCCCTCATTATCTTCAAAAACTACTGAAGCAAAATAAGGATTAGTTCTTATTTTCCACAACTTCTTAAAATAATTTTTCTTCATTGCCAATTTATTAGCTTCTAAATCTGTCTCTACATTAACTTGATTCAATTCTTGAGCATCCATAGATCGTTGATTCTCCCAAGTATAACGCCTAAATTCTTGAAACTTATCCTCATCCGTTGTAATTTTCATATTCATTTTAGCTAACTTATCATTTAAAAGTTTTAATACTTCAACTAATCTCTTTTCTTCAAGTTCAAAATCACGACCAGTAATTGCCATAAATACACCCCACTACTTTAAAGTCTAAATACTACTTAATTATAAAATTTTTTAAATAATTATTCAAGAATTAAAAAAAGACATTAGCATGTCCTAATTCATTTTGTATATTTTTAATATATAATTATTTTTTATTCTGCAAAAGGTTTTATCTCCTCTGGTGAATAACCATAGTTTTCTACCATTTTATCTGCTTCTAATGACTCAACTATTTGTTTTAACTTTCCTTTAAAAGTTTTTTCTTCATCATCTTCATAACCAACAAAAAATATCTTCTCTATTTGATCATGATCAAACAAACAAACTTGATTAGAACTTAAATAACCTTCGGGATAAACACAACCACTATAATCATATATCTTGTCTTGATTTTCTTGAGCAACAGAGCAAAAACCTGTAATCATTGCTCTTTTCTTTCCCCCTTTTAATAATACAATTGAACCAATTGGTAAATATTTTTCTCTTAAAATGTTATCTTGAACATTTTCTTTTGGTTGACTTACCACAACATTACTTTTATCAGAAAGTCCAATAGCTTGATCTCCTTTTATAAATGCTGCAATAATGTTGTTTTCATTTCCCATAATTGCTGGTATTTCTTCATTAGAATACCCATATTCAACTAGCCTTGCCTTTATTTCTTCATAATTATCTTCTTGCAATAATTTTTTAACATCACGAATAATACTTTCACGATGTGCAATTATTGAAGCATCATTTTGTAAATTATCTGTATTACCATAATCCATATATTTTCAACCTCTTCTCTTATTCTTAAAACTAATTACTATCAAAATCTATTATACCATATATTTTACCATATGTTGCGGCATTAACATCACTTAAATCATTTAATCCATATTCTCCTAAAATTGAATGCACTTCATCTGAAATAGAAGAATTAACTGCCTCAGAAAAATAAGTTTTCTTTTCTCCATCTGTATAATACATTCTTTGTGCTCCACTTAAATACTCATAATCCAAATCACTAACGTCAAACGAAGCACTTACATTAGCATTTTTCTCCATAAAATTCTTCAATGAAAGATTTTGTCTTTCAAAAGTTTGGATTGCTTGTTCAATATTATTAATAATCCCTCTTATAGCATAAATTTTTTCTAAAACTTGTTTTCTGATGTAACCATTCTTATCACTATAAGCATGTGTATCATCATATCTTTCAGGTTTTCCAACTGTTGTATTTATTAAATTTAAATACATTTTTAAATTAGAATAATCAATACCAACATTTTCACTTTCTTCTATATCAATCATTTCATTTGACATTCTATTAAAAGCTGCCATATCTGATACAAAACTTTTTAAAATAGTTCCTGCTGAGCCAAGTTTTTCATACAAATTATCACTTGCATTTTTATTATATTTTATATAATATCCCATTTGCAAAACCTCCTACTATTTATCGCCTTTTTGACTTAAACATTCCTTATAAGCCGTATTTAGTTTAACAAAATAATTTTCAAGTTCGCCCATTCGCTGATCAAAATCTTTCTTTATATTTTCTAACTCATGCATAATTTTTTTATCAAGACCTGTTTCATCAACAATTGTATTATCAAGTTCCTTTACTATTTCATTATAAGCAACAGCAAATTCACTCATGCAAGTTTTGGCTTTCATATTCATTTTTTCAATTTCAACACCATAATTTTCAAAAACCATATTTTCCTCCTATTACCTTCCTGTAATAACCAAAGGCCTTACTGCTGCATCAAATGAACTTAAATCAAAACCTTCAGTACTATATTCAGTAAGTAAATTTACCCTTACAGTCTGTGCATGAGTACTACCAACATATATTTGACTAAAATCATATTTTTTTAAAATATCAGCACCCCCATTTTGAAACTGCTGTAACATATCAAAAGTAAAATCACACATATTACCATTAGAATCTTTAATTTTTGCCGACTGAGCAACTCCATCCTTATTAACAAACACTACATAATCATCCATTTGTGTATAATCATAATTTAAGCTGTTTGATATATCTAACGGAATTATATCTTTAGCAATAATAAATGAACCATCTGTTGATTCAACCTTTCCACGATACATATAAGTTATAGTTTGACGGTTTGCCTCAGCATCACTATAAGAACCAAACTCAACTGGTAAAACAAACTTTGAAGTTTGGCCAAAGCCTAACGTGGAATTTTCATTAAAGAATTTATCATTAATCATCTTTTGTACTTCTTGTGGCACAGAATGATAAATTCCATATGCCATACTGTGGCTTCCAACTTTTATCATTTGCGCATATGTACTATCATAAAAACTATCTGCTGCCCTAGCATAAACCTTATTTTTAAATGTATCTGGTAAACCATCAAGATAAGAGCCATTTTCACAATACTGTCCCGCACGATCTGCATCTAATACCCAATTGGTAAGCTGCTCTTCTAAAGCATTTTTTTCACCTTTAGATAAAGCAGTATATTTATCACTATTAAACAAATCATAAATATTTAAAGTACCATTTGTAATTTGTAAAGCCAAACTATTTACAATAGTCATATCAACTATTTCGTCTGCCCCACTACTTCCACTTTCCCCACTAGTAGTACTTTCATCAACCTTCAAACCAGTATTACTATCTTCAAAATTTTGATAACTATTAGAAATACTAAGCAACAATTTTACCCATTGACCAAGATTATCTTTTAATGAATTAACACTAATTACATTTTCTTCCCATAAAGATATAAGTTGTGTTCCAACATTGCCTAAAACTGCTGAATCACCATCTACATTTACGTTTTTTCTTATCAAATTATCTGCTAATTTTAAATATTCACAAAGAGATTCCATTTTATTAGACAATTTTTTACACACTTCATCAACTTTTTCATAAGAAAAACTATCATTAGTTGCCATCTACATCTCCTCCAAATCTATAATCAATAATTTGCTTAAATATATCTTGTAAGGTGTCTGTTTCGTCAGCTACACTTTTATACATAGAAGAAAAAGCATATAACAAAGTATTTAAATCATTAAGTGTATTCTGCTGTTCATGACACATATCACTAAACATTTGATACGTATCTCCTTGCCAAGCATCTGCTAAATCTACGTCAATAATTGAATATATATCTGTAACTAAGTTTCTAACAGAATCTGCATAATTTTCTAATGATGTAGAAATATTCATTAAATCATATGAATCAGCTGCAAAAGTACATGTTGATAAAGAATGCGACTTTGCATCAGTTGTAGTACTTCCAACAGGCGGCGTAATAACAAGAGTTTCAACTTCCTCAACTTCTTTTTCATCAACAAGGGAATCATTGTTTAATTCTTCTAGTTGTGTTTGGCTAAATTTAAGAGAAAAATCTAAAGAATCATCTACATTGAAACTTAAACGATTATTACCAAGTTGTTCACTAATAAAAGATTCATAACTAACAGGATAACTATCAGTAAAGTTTTTATCTTGGTAAATTACGCCATCTTTGTAATAAACGTCCAAGAATCCACCATGCCTATAAGGTTTATTCAAAACATAGGGAAATCCACTGGCACTATTTCCAGGAGACCAAATAAATAACTGGTTATTTTCATCCATTAAAGTCATTTTTCCATAATTACCAAAACCTAATAATTCAGCATCAATTAATTTATAATTAGTTTCATTAATACATAATGTATCTCCTATTTTATACTCAGTTTTCACAAAATCACTATCCTCAAACTATGATAAATTTCCTATAATAAAATCAACCTACTACCATTTAATATTTTATTTTCTAATATTGTTAAATCATTATTATATATCATTCCATCTTCTGCATTAATTAACGTCAACTGATTTGACAAAGGAAATATATCATCAGTTAATTCATTAATTGCTTTATTTAATAAATAAATAACTTCTATTACCTTCTTATTTACTGGTAAAAAAACATTATATTTTTCATCTATAGCTGGAACTATTAAATCTACACAAACCTTATTATTCATCGTATCATCCACTCTATATTAATATTACGATAGTTGGACTTTAAAGTCAATAAAACATCTCAAAAATAAAAAAGAGCATCTGCTCTTTTCTAATTAATTTGTTATATTCTTCAAAGTATTAATAAATTTTTGCGATTCATCGTTTAAATATCCACGATAAACAACTTCTTTAATGTCATCATGATTAAATAAAGCTACACCATTTGAAGAAATAATGCCTTCCGGATAAGGACATCCACGATAATCAAAACTTTTATTATTAGCTTTTGCAACTGCACAATAACCATTTATCATAATCATTTTACTTGCATTCTTTAACAAAACTACACTTCCTATTGGTAAATACTTTTCTTCCATAATTACCTCCATTATTTAACTGTATCCTTAGAACTCTTAATAATACCATATCTGCTTTTCATTTCTGAACTAGACATAGGTTTTGTAGGAGCTTTAGGTGTTCTTCTGCGACCAGTTTGATCTGTTTGATTATTACTTTTCTTTTCTTCTTTAGGTGTTGAAATAGTACTTCCCACCATTGAATTAATTTTATTTAAATATTTATCTGACTCATTAGTTTCCAAGCCTCTAAAATATATATCTTCAATTTGATCTTCATCAAATAAACAATAAATTTCTTCCATTATTCCTTCAGGAAAAATACAACCATTATAATCAAAAACTTTACCGTCTTCTTGAGCTTTAGAAGAATAACCTGTAACCATAATTTTTTTAGTACCACCACTAAGTTGTACAACACTACCTATAGGTAATAATTTTTTCATTAAAACTCCTCCATTTTATTAAATAAGATTCAATAAATCTTCATCTGAAGTACTTCTAAAATCATCAAAAACAACTTCATTTGAATCAACCGGTTCACTAACATCTGGTAAAACAGTTCCATCTTCAACAGTAACATTACTATTATTCATATCTGCTATATTTTGATTTTCAATTTTTACTTCATTATAAAAGTTCGTTTTATTTTGTCCATAAATCTTCATTGATGTTTCATAACTCGAATAAGCTTCATCAACCTTATCTATCTTAACATTAGCTTCTTCAACTAATTTATTATATTCTGTAACTTTCTCATTATAAGCTTTAATCTGTTCATTAGCCCATTTACTCATATCATCACCAGAATTTTTAACAAATGTAGCTTTCAAAGAATCTAAATCAGCTTTGGCCTTTGCTTGAGCCTCGACAGCTTCATTTGCTGCTTTAACAGCATTATCATATGAATCCTTAATATCTAAAACAAATTCATAACTACTCTTAACTTTTGGATCAGAACTAGTAATCAATAAAAATTCATCAGTTTTACCATTATAAAGATCATCAATATTAGCTTTTTCATTATATACAGTATTAAAATCTGCCACGTTATCAGCACCAGCTAAGCGATTAGCGATTTCTGCTAATTCCTGCTTAGTTCCACCTTCAACAATTGCTTGAATTGTTGCACTACGATCTTCAGATATTCTACTTATATCACTTTCAGAATAACCAAATTGCTGTAACTTTTGTTGTAAAGCATCTTTATTTTCAAATAACGTATTAGCTTCCTCAATTAATTCTAATCTTTTTTGTGTAATAGCACTTTCACCTTGTGCCTCATACTCAATTCTTGCTAAAAAATCATAATCTTTTTCAATTTTTTTAATATTTTCTATTGGTTTCAACTCAGTATCAGTAACTTTAACAATTTCAACTTTCTTTTCTTCTTTATTTTTATCTTTAGTTTTGTCTTTATCTTTAGTCTTATCATTGTCTTTAGCATTATCTTTTACTTTATCTTTATCCTTATTCTTATCATTACCAGATGGATCTTTAACTACAGTATCATCCTTAACTGGCTTCGTAACCTCTGTTTTAACATTAGATGAACTATCATCACCAGGATTTTTAATTGCAGAATCTCCAGTACCAATTGGTGTTTCGGCAGCAACTTTGTCATTTAAAACTACTGGTCCAATATACGTTGCCCCAATCAAGCCACTAAACAAACCAACTGTTCCAAGAACTGTACCACTTTTATCTAAAACAGACTCAACTTGTGCTGTAGTTGCTCCTACAAGTTCACTAGTTGTTTGTAAAGCAGCCTGTTTTGAAGGACTATACTCTGGTAATATATGATCAACAAACTCTTGAGAATATAAACCACTTTGAATAGTTTCACTCATAAATGAGTTGGCATTTTTTACTAAATCTCTATAATTAATATCTGCACCATAAGTTTCTTCCATATAAGTTGCTTGTACTGCTGTTGAAATAACCGTTCCAGAATATGTATAAAAAGCATTCATTGCATCACTAATAGAAAGTTCTACCATCTCACCATCAATTACTACATCTGTATTAATATCAAGTAAAGTAACTCCATCGTCAGCAACATTAGTTTTTAAATTCATTTCCTTAGCTGTTTCAGTTATTTGAGCATAAAGTTTATTAAACTCATTTATTTTACTTAAAATTTGATATAAAGTGACATAAACATGCTCCATTTTCGTATTAGTATTTATAAGTTTTAAATATGCATCATTATTTCCATAAACACACTCTGTTAATAAATTTTCTAATACAATTTTTGAAGTATATGACCATTGTGGCTCACGAGGATTAGCAACTTCATAAATTGCACTACCCGCAAGTCCAACTAATCCTCCTATAATCGCTCCTATCGCCGTACCAATTCCTGGGACTACTGAACCTATAGTTGCACCAAGAGCTGCTCCACCAGCACCCCAACAAACAACATTTTTTCCTGTTTGAACAGATGTATAATACTGACTTTCTGCATCTTTATAAAGACTTTCCAAAAAACCATTAGTAATAAAATTATTATATAAGTTATCAAAATTTGTTTCCCATGCTTCTATAGCTTTAAGCACATACTCTTGCGTTTTTTCAACATTAGTAATTATTTGAAGATATTCTTCATTATTTATTTTTACTTTTGCCATAACTTACCTCCTATTTATTCACTAACAGCTTTTTCTTCAACAACGCGACCTGCCTCAGCTGTACTATAAAAGGCAATATGTCCAAAATTACTAGCCAACTCTGCATTTACATTATCAATATCAGTAATCAAAGCCGCATGTAAATCAGCTAACTCTTGATTTAATTGTTTTATATCCTGATTTATTTCTTCATAAACATGAGTTAAATCTTGTACTTTAGCATTATTTTCAAAATAAAAGGCATCTTTTATTTCAGTCGCTTGATTTAAATAAGTTAAAGAATTTTCTAACAAAGAAGGAATCTCATCAATCAAAAACTTAAAATCGTTTTTTATATTATCACCAATAACTGTATACTGCATATCTTTAACTTCACATGTATAAGTAACAGTTGTCTTAGTTAAATCATCTTCTTCAACTTGTTGAATTGTATCTATCACTTAAATACCTCCTATTTACCTGTAGCTGCACGAGCTATTTCCAAAACCTTTTCTATATCAGAAGGTCTCATTTCAGTATAAGCTTTAAAACCAGCTTCTTTCATTGCTTTATTAAACTCAGCAGGTGATAAACCTGATGAAAAAGCTTTATCTATCGCAGCTATACCACTTTTAACATCTTTAGGGAAATTTTTTATTTTCGTCGCAAACCTTGAAAATGGTCCACTACCATTTTGTGCCAAAGCTTCGCTTATTACATCAGTTCTTGTTCTAACTGCTTTAGCTGCTGTATCTTTAACAACTTCTTCTGTTGTTTCTTTAACTGCTTGTTCTGTCGTTTCTTTTAATCCAGCCGTTGTTACATTACTTGCTAACTTATCTGTAAAACTTTCAGCAGTTCCTCTTGTAGCATTTGCAACAGCATCTTCAGTTACTTCTTTAGCTGTTTGTGAAGCCACATCATCGGCAAGTCCTGAAGTTGTAACACCACTTTTCATTTTAGATCCAAAATTACTAAAGAAATCTTTTACCTTACTACCAAATTTAGAAGTTTGTGCAGCTGCATTACTAGCTGTTCTAGCTGAAGTAGTCGCTGCAGTTTCAACAATGTCATCTGTATAAGAAGCTATCACACGTCCAGCGTCATCTAAAATATCAACCTGAGTTGGTGGTGGATTATAAGAAGTAATAATTTTTCCTGTTTTAGGATCAGTTGTCACAAAGGCACGTATCGTATCATCAACAGAATTTTCAGCAACCTCTTTTGCAGTATCTTTTGTCGCCAAACGTAAAACATCATCAACCGAATTTTCAGCAACTTCTTTTGAAGTTAAACGTAAGACATCGTCAACCGAATTTTCAGCAACTTCTTTTGTTGCCAAACGTAAAACATCATCAGCACTATTAACTATCACATCATCAGCGCTGTCTCTAACAACTGTCGATATAGCCGTTGTTGCTGCCTTTGCACCAGTTGCAGCGGCTTTAGCTGCTAGTCCAATACCAACAGCATCTAAAACAACTCCAGCTGCACTAACACCCCAGTCTACCCAAGCCCAAATTTTTCTATTTTTTTCGTTTTCAACGGCTCCTGTATCAATATAAGTAGCACCCGTTTCAGCAAATAAAGGCATTAAAGAATTTTTTAATTCATCAAAATATTTTCCATCCATATCTGCATAATCAGAAGAGTCAATATAGTTTGCATTTAATCCAACACCTGCTACACCAAAAGGATTAACCTCTTTAAAACCTGCCACCTTTTGTTCAAATTCATTATATTGACCACCAGCTGCCGCAATAAGTTCACACCATTCATAAAATTTATCAATATAATTATTAAAATTTGCTGAAGTATTTTCCCAATCTAACAATAATTGTTTGCCTAAGTCACCATACAAAGCCATATCTCTTACATCTATATTTTCATTAACATGTTTATTAGCGGTATTTAAAACACCTGCAATAGAATCAGCATCTGTAGAATTGCCAACTATTTGCTGCATATTTTTATATATTTCAGAAATACGTTGATAATCAAATTTTCTTTCAGCCATATAAACTCCTCCCTCTTAAGCAACATACTTTCCATACATAGCTAAAAGATAATTTTCATACGTTCCATACAAACGCTTATCCTCATT
Organism: uncultured Bacilli bacterium; assembly: GCA_934096175.1. Classification (GTDB taxonomy): domain Bacteria; phylum Bacillota_I; class Bacilli_A; order RF39; family UBA660; genus Coprovivens. Next base: position 11,827 of record CAKOLG010000006.1, on the reverse strand, counting down.
ATCGCCACGTAAAAATTCACTCTCAGTTCTAATATTTGAAAAACCAGCAGCCGAAGCTTCTTCATAAGTTGTCCAAACATTATTAGTTGATGTTTGCTCTTCTGTCATCAAATTTGCACTATCACTAAATGTTTCAATATCAGCTAAATCAACCACTGTATCAATTGCTGTAATATTTTGTACCATACCAATTAAAGTTGTTGCTAATTCCTCAGTTCCTGTGCTTATTTTCTCCAAATGTTTCGCATACATACGAAAAGAGTCTGATAAATCTTTCATAGCGCCCTTATAACCATCACAACCTGTTTTAAACAAATCGTAATCTTCACCAACCCACGCTTGTTCAGAGCCCATAGTATCTATCTGCGTATACATATCAGTAACTTTCGCATCAAAATTATTTGCATCAACATTTAAATTGTTTGCTAACTCCTTTTGAATTTCACTGTCTGCCGTAAAGTTCCAATTTCCTGCCATATTTCACACCTGATTTCATAAATAATACTTTGTAAATTGCCAAAATTATTTAGCAACCTACAAAGTACTACTTAAAAGTAGTACTATTTTTTAATTTTGTGAGCTTATGCCTTGATGACTTTGTTCAAATGCATAATAAGCATCTGCAGCAGCCTTAGCATTTTGTAAAAGTGTTGCTAAATTTGCTAATTGCATTTTCAAATTTGGCATCAAATTATTCCATTCTTGTAACTTTGAACTAGCCCAAGCACTATTTGATGCATATTCTAATCCTTCACTTATAGAACGATTACTATTAGCAATAACACCACTTATTGTAGATGGATCACTCTCAGCTCCACCAATTATTTTAATTAAAGTTTCATATTGTCTATTAAATTCTTCATAATTAAATGTGTTCATTATTTTCACCTCTCTTATTAACTATTCTTATAACATCGTACCAATTCTATTAGAAACACCTGATTGAGTTTCATCATAGTCATTAGCAGTTCTAACTAAATCATTTCCAACTTCATTAACAATTGCACAAGCTTGATCTAAATCAGTTTTGAATTTAATTGCAGCTTCATGGAATTTTTCTGAATCTTCTCCATCCCATGTACCACCAGCTGTAATAGAATCAGAAGCACTTTTAAAATTAGAAATCAATCCTTCAAAACTTGAAGCATTCTTCAATAAAAGTTCTCCTAAACTGCGTAAACTAGCACTATCCATTTTTAATGCACCCATAAATACACCTCCATAATTTTTTCATTATAAGAATATAAGTCAAGTTACTTTAAAGAATACAATGTCTCATTAGACCCAATACCCCTGCTATCATCATACCCTTATACTAAAGATTTTACACTAAAGGCAAATTAAAGTCAACGAATAATAAAAGAAAAAAAAAGACAAATAAAGCATTTGTCTTTATAAAGATTCATAGTCTTCTATCTCACCAATTTCCGTAATAACCTTAATCAATACAGTTACACTTCCATCAATAAAATAACCAAACTTATTATCTATTTTTGCCGATAATACTCTTGAACTTTGTGTTGATTTAAGCACAAATTGATTAGCAATTCCCTCACCAATCCAAATACCATGTGAAGGATTAACAACCGCCTTATACCAACTTTCATATTCCATTTTCTTAATATTATCAACATTATCAATAATAACTAAATGTACTTTAGGTAAAGTTTTAATCTTAGTAAATAAATCATTAAATACAGTACCATAATCATTACCAAGTAACATCTTAAATTTATCTATACCAACGATAACACACACCGTTTCTGAATAATTATTTAAACTAAGTGCATCATAGCCAGCTTTTTCAAAAATATCATACATTTTTAAAAAGTTATCGCTCAATTGTTTAAAAATATTTAAAAAATTATTATCATAATAAGAAACCATTGAACTTAACTCAGCATACACTTTTTCTGTATCAAATACATAAACATTTTTTCCAAGTACACTAGCTAGTTCTCTAATAAACATTTCTCCAAAAGTTTTAATTGTATTAAATTCTAAACCAGTTATTGTATGTTCAAAATTCTTAGCAACATCTAAAGTTCTTATACTAAGTGATTCTTTTTCCACACCAACTGCTATAGCATTTAATCCATTATTAGCCGCATTACAATATGATATAGAAACTACATCCGGTAATACTGGTATTTTAGGTGCAGTAATCTTATATTTAGTTGACAATGCTTTAATTTTTTCTAAAACAAAACTGTTTAATTGTTCTTTCTCACACGGAATTGCTGCTTGAAATTCATAAACATCATCTAACTTAACCAAACCACGTCCTACAATAGAAGCAGGTACTATCTTAGTTCTTGCTAATAAAGATGAATAATCATACTTATCATTCATTTGTAAAACTAAATGATTAGGTAAATACTGAGCAAGTTTACTCCTTACACCATTTACACTAGAAGAAGTGAGAATAAAATATATACCATATTTTTGACAATCTCTTGTAATAGTAACTAAATTATCCATAAGCTCATCGCCATAATTTTCACTAAACAATTCAAAGCCATTTATAACTACAACTATATTAGGTACTATTTTTCCACTTGTCTTACAATAAGAAATATAATTACCACCAAAATCAGCAAAATTTTTACGCCTTTTTTCCATAATAGACGCTATCATTCTAACTAAATTGATAATCTTATCATTTTCTCCTTGAAAAACAACATCACCAACTTGTGGTGCTTTACGATACATACGTAATGTTTCAGCTCCAAAATCAACTAAATACATTTGTAACTCAACAGGAGAATATGTAGTGATACAAGAATAAACTAGCGAATTAACTACCTCATCCTTACCACTATCTGCAACACCATAAATTATCCAATTACCGCCTCTAGTTATCGGCATAGTAAGTAATCCCTGCATTTGTGCATCTGGTGCATCATACTCGCCAATTACAGGATTAATATCACAATCAACCTTCTTATACTCATATTTTTCCTTTAAACCGTCAATAAAAATAATTGCTGGTAAAGCATTCAACCATAATTGTTTTACTTTTATTGCATCTTTTTTTGCCACGTCTACTAAATATTTCATAATATTTGGCAATTCTTCCCCTTTTAAAACACCAGTAAACGAACTTTTACCATCATCTACAACTTTTATGGCCATCCCTAAATTATCTACAAAAGAAATACTATTATCAACTTTTTTCTTTCTTACATCTGACTCATAGTATGGTGCACCTGTCCAAGCACTTTGACCCAACGCAAAAAACTCATCATATCCAACTTGCAAATAAAATCTTCCTGTTTCCTTCAAAGATGCAGCGTCTGGTCTTTTAATCATTTCTTGACTATCTGATCTATCCTGAACTTTTAAACAAACTTTAAACTTAGAATTTGACCAAATTTGGTCATTAACAACTCCACTTGGTTTTTGCGTTGCCAATATTAAATGGACACCCAAAGAACGACCAATTCGTGCTGTAGAAATAAGTTCATCCATAAAATCAGGTTGTTGAGCTTTTAATTCTGCAAACTCGTCAGAAATAATAAATAAATGAGCAACTGGATCCTTAACTTGACCATTTCTATAAAGTCTTTGATACTTATAAATATCTATAGTACTTTCTCCTACTGCATCTCTTGCCTTATTAAAAATTGCTTGTCTACGTTTTAGTTCACTTTGTAAAGAAGCTAAACTACGATTAATTTCATTAACATCCAAGTTCGTAATCGTTCCAGCCAAATGCGGTAATTTTAAACCAGTTTCTCTATTTTCAAAAGCTCCAGCAAGTCCACCACCCTTATAATCAATAAGCACAAATTGTACTTCATAAGGATGAAAATTTACTGCCATACTTAAAATATAAGTAATAATAAACTCTGATTTACCTGATCCAGTCATTCCAGCAATCAAACCGTGTGGACCGTGTGCCTTCTCATGTAAATCCAATTTAAATAATTCACCATATTCATTTATTCCAACTGGTGCTGCTAACGAAGAAATCGGATTATTTTCTTTCCATTTACCTAATGCATTTAATTGATTAACATTAGAAACATTATACATTTCCAAAAAAGAATACGTTGATGGCATAACAAACTTCCCACCATTTATCGAAATAGGAATATTTGATAATATATAACAATATTTATATAAAGAAGCATACATAAAATCAGGTACAAAATTAATTCTTTTAGAATCAGTTAAAACTTTTTCAAATACTCCACCACTACGTTCATCAACACTTATAAAATGTTCAACCTCATTAGGTAAAGAATTAAGTCTTTCTGTACATATAATTAAACTAATCCCTATATACTCCGTTGACTCAATTATAGTACGAATAATACTTACATTTCGTACCAAATCAATATCATCTGTAATAATTACAAAACGTTTAGCCAATTTATAACTCTTTTTATCTGTACCACTCTTAGTTGTTAAATTCATCTCCTTAATTTGCGCAACCATTTCCTCTAAATAAGAACTTATTTGAGCAATTTCATCACTATTAGTTCCAAAAAAGCGCGTAGTTCTCAAATCATCCCACATATAAGGTGAATCTTTTATTTCTTCCCAAAACCTTTTATTTTTTCCACTCGTAAAAACAACTAACTTTAAATCATCATAACCATGATACGCAAACATTTGTAGTAATAATCCCTTTACAAAAGGATTAGTTACATTTAAACTGCCTATTATTGCCGTTATATACTTTTGAACAAAAGAATAAGTTACAGGTACCTTTTCTAAATATTTAGTTTCCTTTTCCAACTCTCTTAAATAACCCATTAAATTGTCTTCTTCTTCCATCGAAAAATGCTCATCAGGATAAGAAACCTTAAAAAATGGTGGAATAGAACCTACTCCTAAACGCAAAGACAAAAAATCATAATCATCAATATTTTTTTCCCACAAATTCCTTTTTTTATAAAGAATTATATCAGCAACTTCTTTTAAAGAAATATATTTTTCAATTAAAATTTGTTGTTCTTTTTTCATTTCAATTAAAAATTCTTCTCTTTTTTTACTAATATATCTACTATAAGTTTCCTGCCTTTTCTTTTCATAATCTTTTTTCTTTTTTTGATTATATTTTTTAGTCAAAGCAGGAATAATTAACATAGTAAAAATCATTCCTAAAGTCATTAACATTGAAGGTATCGCTTTTACAAATGTAGTACTACCACTTACTAAATTCGTTACAGTAGTCATACCACTCATGATTGAACTCATTCCCATCATTAACATTGAACCCATTGTTAAAATAGCTGGCATTTCCTCTTGATTTTGAGCTGCTGGTGGTGGATCAATTTTTAAAACTTTTTCTTCTATTTTTTCATCAAAGCGAGGTGGCTTCAAAAAATAATCTTCCTTCTTATACATTTCAATAGCTGGATCTGCTTCTTTAGATATTTTAGAATAATCAATTTCAGGTAAACTTCTAATTACTAAAAATTTTGGATCATACTTAACTAAACCATTCGGGTTACTCACAAAAAATATATCTCTAATTAAAGATATTTTTAAACCTAAAACAAAAATAGAATCACCATATTTTAATTGTGCTGCCTCAACCATATAACCATTTACATACATTGGTATCTTTTTATTCAAATTATATATAGTATATATTCCCTCATTTAAAGTTATTTTTAACTGATTCCTAGCGAAGCCATTTCTTTCATACGAAATAATATTAAAAAAATCAGTTGCTGAATCATTCGCCAAATTATTACCAATAAACCAACCATCATTATTATCCGTATTCAATAATAATTGCATAGCATTCTTATCATAAATAGGACTAGTATATATAATATAACTTTTATTATGAATAACATCTTTTAAGGTATAAAAACGTTCATTTTCTAATAATAATTCATCAACAATCGTTCCATTATTTATTATCTTAACATCTGTATTGCTCTTCAAAAACCAACTACCATTAACAGCCTGTACACTAACCAAATTATTTTTATCAGAATCAACAACCCAATAATTTCCAAAAACTTCTTTTGGCAAATTTAAATTAACCAGTTTCGTAGTATCTAATAACATTATTTTCATATAGCAACACTCCTATATTCTAAATAAAATTATATCTTAATTAAAAGCTAATTACAATATTTAAAAAAAAGAATCTAAATTCTTAGACTCTTCTACTTATCATATCTTACTTTATTTTTTACTTCATCTTCTAATAAGTTAATAAACTCCTGAATTGTTACAGTTGTTGTTTCTTCACTACCCGCTCTTCGATAAGAAACTAAATTATTATCTACTTCATTTTGACCTAAAATTACCATAAGTGGGACTTTTTTTACAACTGCTTCACGTAACTTATAACCTAATTTTTCACTTCTTGAATCAAGTTCTACACGATATCCTGCGTCAAGTAATTTTTTAAATACAGATTCTGCATATTCTAAATGATACTTATCATTAACAGGAATAACTTTAACTTGTACCGGTGCTAACCATAATGGTAAATAACCTTTTGTTTCTTCCAAATAATATGCAAAGAACCTATCTATACTACCAAAAACTGCTCTATGCAACACAACTGGTGTTTTCTTATTACCTTCACTATCAATGTAACTTAAATCAAAACGACTTGGTAAACAAAAATCTAATTGACAAGTTGATAAAGTATATTCATTCCCTACTGCGGGTTTTACTTGAACATCTAATTTTGGTCCATAAAATGCTGCTTCACCAATTTTTTCAACATAATCATATCCTAATGAATCAAGTACACTCCTTAACTTACTTTCAGCATTATTCCACATTTCATCATCTGGATAATACTTAACTTTATCTTCAGGGTCTCTTAAAGACAACTCGAATCTAAAATCTTTAATACCTAATTCATCATAAACTTCTAAAATCAAATTAACTACACTAGAAAACTCTTCTTCTATTTGTTCTGGTGTAACAAATAAATGGGCATCATTTTGACAAAAAGATCTAACTCTTTCTATTCCCTTTAATGATCCACTCGTTTCATAACGACAATCTCTAGCAATTTCACCAATTCTTATTGGTAAATCACGATATGAATGAATTCCATTACTATAAACCATCATATGATGCGGACAATTCATTGGTCTTAAAACAAATTCTTCACCCTCAATTTCCATTTTAGGAAACATATTTTCTTTATAATGATCCCAATGTCCTGAAGTTTTATATAAATTTACATTACCAAGTGGTGGAGTTAAAACATGCTTATAACCTAATTTCTTTTCCTTACCCTTAATATAATTTTCTAATAAATCCCAAACAATATAACCATTCGGTAAATACATAGGTAAACCTTTTCCTACCAAATCACTAATCATAAATAAATCTAAATCTTTACCTATTTTACGATGATCTCTTTGTTTCATTTCTTCTAATTCTGCTAAATAATTATTTAACTCTTCTTCAGTAGGAAAACAAACTCCATATATTCTTTGTAACATCTTATTAGAAGAATCACCTTTCCAATAAGCACCACTAACTTTAGTCAATTTAAAATTCTTAATTTCTTTTGTATTAGAAACATGTGGTCCACGACAAAGATCAGTAAAATCACCTTGTGTATAACAACTAATTACATTTTCATCATCATTCATTCTTGAAATCAAATCAACCTTATACAAATCATCTTTAAACATTTCTAATGCTTCTTCTTTAGATAATTCTCTTCTTATAATATTTTTAGCTGCCTTAGAACACTTTTTCATTTCTCTTTCTATAGCTACTAAATCTTCATCTGTAATGACCTTATCACCTAAATCTATATCATAATAAAAGCCTTCTTCAACAACAGGTCCTACCCAAAACTTAGCCTCTGGATATAAATGTTTAACAGCTTGTGCAAGTAAATGTGCACAACTATGATTAAGTATACTCAATTCTTTACTTTCTTTAAAATTTACCATTTTTATCTTCCTTTCCTATTTTGTGCTCTTTCTTCTTCCGCCTTTTTCTCAGCTTGGCGAATTCTTAATAAATAATGCTTTAGTTCATCATATTCTTTTTTTAAAGTTTCAGTGTCTGTTCCCAATTTCTCAGCTTCAAAAATTTTTATTCTTAAATCTATTAATTTATTATGAGCCTCTTTTTTCTCGCGATTAACCATTGCATCAACTCCTATAAATAAAAAAACCACATCATTTGCAAGGAGCAAATAATGCGGTACCATCCTTTATTTAACTTAATTATGATAACGGCTTTTAACCGGGTTTTATTAAACCTCTCAGAAGATAGTAATCACTAACTTTTCCTATTAGTTTGCACCAACCACTAACTCTCTTTAAGTAACTAGTTAATAATCGTATTCTTCCTCATTGAATTAATTAAATATTAAACCTATTTCATATAAATGTCAACATTCAACTTCTCATATAATTAAGAAATTACTCTTCCTCTACTTCGTCTTTACTACCTTTGTTTTTAAATTGTAATACTATTGGAGTTCCCGTAAAATCAAAATTATCTCTAATAACATTTTCTAAATATCTTTCATAACTAAAATGTACTAGTCCTTTATCATTGCACCTAAATGTAATTTTAGGTGGGCAAATTCCAGTTTGATTTGAAAAATATATTTTTAATTTTCGTCCCTTATAACCAGGTGCCTCATGTAATCTTGTTGCATCATTAATAACATTATTTAATAATGACGTTTTAACTTCTCGTCTATTATTTTCATAAGCACTAATAATTTCTGGCATCAAAGTATGAATTCTTTTCTTTGTTTTCGCTGACAAGAAAACCACTTTAGCATATGTCATAAATTGAAATTCATTTTTTAAAAGTTGTTTCCATTCTTTAATAGCGCTGTCCTTATCTTCTATAGTATCCCATTTATTAACTACCAATACTAAACCTTTACCAGCTTCTATTGCATAACCAGCAATATGTTTATCATGTTCAATAATCCCTGTTTCTGCATCAATTACTAATACACAAACATCACTTCTATCAATAGCTTTTAAACTTCTTAACAAACTATACTTTTCAATAGATTCATAAACTTTACCCTTTTTACGCATTCCTGCAGTATCTATAACAATATAATCTTCATTATTATAACGAAATTTAGTATCAATTGCATCTCTTGTAGTACCTGCAACATTAGAAACAATCGCTCTTTCTTGATTTAATAATGCATTAGTTAAACTACTTTTTCCAACATTTGGTCTACCAATAATACAAAACTTCAAAATATTTTCTGGAATATCTTCATTTATTGAAAAATCTTTAGTAATTTCATCCAACAAATCATCAAAACCTAAATTATGTAAAGCAGAAACAGGTATTACATATTCAAAACCTAATTCATAATAATAATATATTCTTTCATCTTGTAAAGCTACATTATCAAGCTTATTTAAAGCAACTATAACTTTTTTATTAGTTTTCATTAACATATCTCTAATAACTAAATCATTACTTGTTAAATCTTCTCTACCATCCACAACAAAAACAATCACATCTGACTCATCAATGGCAATTTCTGCTTGTACCTTAATATCTTTATTAAAATTTCCTTCTCCTAAATCAATACCACCCGTATCAACTAGCAAAAAATTAATATCTTTATAAGTAACATCTCCATACACTCTATCCCTTGTTACCCCAGGTGTATCTAAAATAATAGATTTTTTTTCTCTAATCAATCTATTAAAAATAGTACTCTTTCCTACATTAGGTCTACCTATTAAACATACTGTTTTTTTCATGGATACCCCTCCTTTTCGTATGTATTTTAACACAAGAACAAAAAATAGTAAACTTACTCTCCTAATAAACAAAAAGAACTTCTAAAAGTTCTTTGTTTTAATTATCACTTTTTAGCAATTTTATAAATTTTATGTGTTAGTAGTACATCTATAATTGCTATGCCAAGCATAAACCATACAACATATATAATATTTACTTTCAAAAGTAGTAAAGATATCCCTGTACTAATTATAAATTTTCCAATTTTATTGGCTAGGGTTAAATAAGTTATCGCCTTTTCATGATATCTTGTATCACAATTATTTAATAAAATAGTTCTAGTATAATTTAAAAGTGGATCTCTAACTGCTAAAAATATAAAAAATCCTATTGCTACAATAACAATTCCTGTCATATTATTATTCATAATATTTCCTACTATTATTAAACCAAACGCAACAGCCAATAAACTATTTACTAAGTACAGAACTTTATCTTTCATTTTCGCAATTATTTTAGGAAAAATAATATTTGAAATAACTCTTACCATTCTTGAAATCGCTATAATAAAACTTAAATAAATCGCTATCTTTCCTGTTTCCACAAAATTTTCCATATTATATTGCATTATCAATTTAGAATTAGTCTGTCCTGCATCAATAATTGCATAAGCTGTTCCAAACATTATAAATATTAAAACTATTAATGAACTAAATTTAAATTTTATTTTCTCTTTTTTATCTTCTTTTTCTATTTCAATATCACATTCATAAAGAAAAAAAGACAAAATAATATTTATTAAACAAAATATTGTACAACATATCATTGGCAAATAGGCATTTATCTTATAAATAAAACCTGAACAAAAAGCAATAACCATTGTTGTAATCGAATAAATCATACTCGCCTTACTTTGATATTTTAAAAAATCATCAGTTCTATTTTCATATTTTAGATTTTTTCTTAAAATAACATTATCCATATTTTTAAACAAAAAAGCCGTTTCATAAAATACTTCTCCTACTAAAATTAATAAATAAGTATTTGAAAATGTTAATAATAATGATCCTATAAATAATAATAATACCCCTAATCTTATTGAAGATATATTTCCAATCTTCTTTATTATACGAAATGCTATAGGTTGCAATAAAATTGTTGCAATAAGTCCTACTGAAACCAATGAATTCATTTGTGCTGCCGTAAATCCCTTAATATTTGTTAAAAAGATTGTATTAATCGCCGCCCAAAAAAGTAAATCCATTGAAAGACCAGAAAATAAAGCATATATTCTGTTACTTCTTCTTAGTTTCTTTTCGTCTACTACCATATCTCACACTTTCCCTATATAATAATCTTACTTTTTTTCTAAACAATTATTTATAATTCCATAAATCTCTTCGCGACCCTTTTTAGTAACAGAACTAAATAAAACTATATTATCATTTTCTTCTAAACTAAAAGCTTCTTGTAAAGCCTTATCACTTTTTGCCTTTTCCTTCATACTTACCTTATCATACTTAGTTGCTACTATTGTAACATCTAAATTATAATATTTCATAAAATTAAACATAAGTACATCATCTTCTGTTGGTTTATGCCTATAATCTACTAATAAAAATACTCTTTTTAAATCTTTTCTATTAATTAAATATTCTTCTATCATCATTCCAAATTTCTTTTGTGTATCTTTATCAACACTTGCATATCCATAACCTGGTACATCTACTAAATAGTAACTATCATTTACTAAATAAAAATTTAAAGTTTGCGTCTTACCAGGAGTAGCACTTGTATGAGCAAAGTTTTTCCTAGAAACTATTGTATTAATAAATGAACTTTTTCCAACATTACTTCTACCTACCAATAAAAACTCTGGTCTCTTATCCTCTGGATATTGACTAGTTCTTACAGCCATACTCTTTAACTCTACTGATTCAATTTTCATAAAATTTCACCTACGTGCTATAATTATAAGCAAAAAAACATGTTAATGTCAAATTTCCAACCATTCCAGCAATTCCAAAATACTTTTAATTAACATGTAAAAAAAGTAGGTTTTACCCTACTATCGCTGTTACATTACTATAACCAAGTTTATCAATCAAAGTTTTATCTGCTTCACTATTAACGGTAATAG
>CAKOLG010000005.1 GCA_934096175.1 uncultured Bacilli bacterium | reverse complement strand
AACATACATAATTTTACTGCACGAAAGGCTAATGAAAAATCATTAGCCTTTTTCCCATTTCAAAAAATATTAAATATCCCAAAAAATATGTTAAAATATTAGAAAAAAAGGAGTATTTAATATGGAACTATTAAAAAGTAAATATATCATTGTTGAAATTATTCCAACAGCCTTAACTAAAGAAAAAGGTGATATCATTGAAATGACAGCACTTAAATTAAATGGACTAACCCTTGAAGACAGATTTAATTTTCGTTTAAATGAAGACAAAGTATTATTAAAAGACTTTCTTAAAATAATTAATTATGATAAAAAACTTTTCACTTATAAAAATTCAACAGAAGAAATTTTAGAAGCTTTTAAAGAGTGGGCAGGTAACCTACCACTACTAATCATAGACAATTCCTACACATTAAATTTTTTATCAGATTTAGAAAATTCAAAAGAATCAATATTTAAATACTTGGGAAAGAACTACCATGATCAAATAATTGAAGAATTAATCAAGGAATATAATATAGAACCAACTAATTACATCGTAGATGTTTTATATGAATGTTTAATAAAAAATATATAAAAATTTATTATGAAGAAAAATAGAAATATATTCCCTTGTTTTATTATAATAACGATAGTACTTTTAATACTTTTTTGTTTATATTTTTATAGTAATCAAAAAAGTATATATAAAGTTGAAACAAAATACTTTGAAGGCGAAGTTTTTAGTGCTAATGAAGCAGCTAATATGTTAGATGCATTTAGTGAAAATAATGTTTTAATTTCACCTTTAAATATTAATTCTTCATTGGCTAATTTATATATGTTTGCAGATAATAACACTAAAAAAAATTTAAAGCGTCATTTTAAGCAAAAACCTGAAGAAATCATTAGTTCTGTTAATAATAAAATCAAAGCATTAAATAACTCCGAATTAAAAAATGAAAACTATTATGCATTTTATAATCAATTAATTACTGAATTCTTTAATAACAATTATGATAAATTAACAATTAACGACTTAAAAAATCTTAATTTGGAAAATAAAAGTAAAATAATAACTATTGCTAAAAAATTAGATCTCCTTTACCTAAAACTTTATGAACGGGAAGAAATTGATTTGGAAATAATCAAAAAATATAAAGCTACTGAAGAAGATTTAAAAATTACCAATACCAATCTTTTATTAATGTTATCAAACATTACACAAAACCATCAGCTTTTTATAATAAAGCCAGAAGTAAAAAACTATCATAAATTATATTTAAATAATTTAAATATTTCAAAAGAAATCCAAGTTCCTAATAACATTAATATATCTAACATCGATTTTACTAAAGTTGAAGAATTAACAAAAACAATTAATAAAGATATAAAGGATTTTACAAATAATAAACTTACATATTATGTTTCGGAAAATGCATTACATGATAATGAAGCATTATACATAAATAGTTTTTATTTTAATTATACATGGCAAAATAATTATACAAATAACGCTTTAAAAGATAATTCTTTTTATTTTTTTAGCGGTACCGAAAGTATAGTACGATATATGTACTCTAAAGAAACTGTATATTTAGAAAATGAATACGCAAAGGGCTTTATAAAAGATTTCTATACTCAAAATTATAGTTTTGTTGGAATTTTACCTAAAAAGAAGGGCGACTTTAAAGTTAGCAATTTGAATTTAAATAGTTTATTAGCTTCCGCTAAAAGTAATACAGATTGTTTAGTAGCTATTCCAGAATTTTCTCTTACTTATGAAGCAGATTTAACATTACTTTTAAATAATTTAAAAATGGCTGAATTTATATCAAGTAAAGCAAATTATAGCAAACTAACAAAAGAACTAACCAGCTTAGCTTATTATCGTCAAAAAGTTAATTTAATAATCTCTACAACAGGAACAATATCAAACCACTCAACTGAAAATTCATTAAAAACTTTTACAATCGATTCATCTAATAAAGAAGTAATTTTAAACCGTCCTTTTGCCTTTCTAATAATAAATAATGAAACAAAAGATATAATTTTTATTGGCAAGATCCAAGAAATATAAAAAACGCTTCAACCTATAAGCGTTTTATTTTTCTAAATATTTTATTATCTTATTTAATTCAAAATCAGTAATATTTTTTAGATAGTTTGTTGGATAATCTCCATTATCTATCTTAGCCATTATTTCATCGTATTTTTTTAATTCTGGACAGTTATTAATCAATTTTAAATAATCATCATTACTCATTTTTTTTAAATATTCACTCAATAAAAACTCAATTTTTGCACATTTAATATTATCCATACATAACACCTTGCTTAACAAAAAAATTATAACAATTTACAACTATTATTACAAGCTCTTGATTACTTATGCTAAAATAAAATAGGTGATAAAATGAAAAATTGTGAAAACGTAATGGTGAGCGCCTGCTTATTAGGCGTTAACTGTAAATATAATGGTGGAAACAACAATAATGAAGAACTATTAAAATTATTAAAAAATAAAAATGTTATTCCAATTTGTCCTGAAATATATGGAGGATTACCAACACCTCGTATCCCATCAGAAATAAAAAACGGTAAAGTAATTAATAAATCAAACATTGATGTCACAATGCAATTTGAAAAAGGAGCTTCAGAAACCCTTAAGTTGGCTCAAAAATTAAATGTAAAAATAGCATATCTAAAACAAAACAGCCCCTCTTGTGGTTTTGGGTCTATTTACGATGGCACATTTAGTGGTAACAAAATTCCTGGCGATGGTGTAACTGCAAAACTACTAAAAGAAAATGGTATAAAAATTATTTCTGTAAAATAAACGGTACCATAAAAATAATATGTATGTTATAATAAATAATAGGTGAATAATATGAAAAGGGGAAATACTATTTTAGATAACATATCTAAACTAAATACATTTGTTTTAATGTCCAAATCTAATGAATTTTTAAGTATATACGTTGAAAAAATTTTAAATAAAAAAAGTAAAACTATGAAATTTATAGCTGATTTTGATTGTACAACACTTGATATTCTTTATACATCATTGCAATTAATTAATAATGATGATAACAAACATAAATTTTATAATAAAATAGATAAAAAAGAATTGAAATACTATTTAGATAAGGTAAAAGGTTTAAATTTTTTCAAAAGACAGAATCCTGCTATGAAAAATGAAGAAATTCTTATTCAATATATAATAGATGCTTTATCACATGGCGCTTACGTCTGCAGTAATAACAATACAGTAAGATTCAACAATGGTCTTATTATTGATGCAAATTACTTAGTTGAGTTTGCCAGCTTTTTAATAACATCTTTAAACTTAAGCTCATATTTATCTCATGATAATCAAACTTACTCCTTTAAATTGGCTGAATTTAAAGAACCACGAGACAAAGATCTAAAAAAATATTTAAAAGAACTAAAAATCTATGAATATTCTGTTGTTAGAAAAGACCATAAACCTCTTAACTATCAAAACATTAAATATTTGTACGATATTTTATCTATTACTGATAAATATGATTTTAAAAAACTTCAAGACATAAATAGCATTTTATCTAAAGAAAATTTTTACTTATCAATAAACAAAACAACACCGATATTTAATAAATCATCAAAAAATAAGATTGAAAAATTATTTAATGAAGAAAATTATGACACATTACAAGAATATATTAAAAAATCTTTTAACTGTCAAAATAGTAATGCTGTCAAAAACAAAAATGATTTATTATTATCATTTGAACTATTACGTAGTTTAGCTCATGCTTACAAAACAAATTGTTCAATTGAAGAATGCCGCAAGGCTTTTAATCTTGATGTTCAAGAAAACAAACTTAAAACAGCATTAGCAATAGCTAACTTTTATATAACTTATATGTATGACGAAGAAAATCTCCAAAAATATTTTAACTTTGAATTGTTACATTTAAGTGAAATAAAACCCTCTATAATTGATTACGAAACTATTGAATACAAAACAATTCTTAATGATTTATCTACACTTAACAAAAAAGTTGTTTTAGAAAATCGCAAAATCAATAAATATTTAGCAGAAAGTCGCCATTTATCAAAAAAAGACAGACAAGCAAAATCTGATAATAATTATAATTTAGCAAATAGCTGTTTAGAATTAGAAAATTTAGTTAAAAAAATTAAAATATTACGTGAAAATCTAACTGATGCTAAAGACAATAATCTTTCTAAAAATAATATTAATAAAACTAAAATAAAATATATCAAAGAATCAATTATTAAAGGCAATTATGTATTTAATCTAAAAAATAAAACCTTAACGTTTAATACTTTTAGTGAAAAAGACTACCATCGTACATTTGTCTTGGAAATTACTTTAAACGATTTTATAGAACAATTGTTATCCGACTATAATCGTAATTTAAGAATTAACTTTTATCAAATTTAAAAAAATAGACACAAAAATTAAAGTGTCTATTTTTTTCCCGCTTTATCAAATATTAATTTTTTTAGCAAAAAACAAATTAAAATTAAAGCAATTATAGGAAGTAAGTAAAAATAATAGGTTTTCTCGTATTGTATAATATCTTTGGAAACTTCGCTATCATTTTTTAGTTCTTCTAAATTTTTACTTATTTCTATTTCAGGTACTTCTTCCCAATAAAAACTAATTCTATTATCATAACAATTAAACCCAAGTATCATTTTATTACCATAAAAAGCAATATCTTCAAGTTCTCCCAATTGATTAGTAGTTAATAATTCATCTACTTTCTCTCCATTTAAATTGTATACCATCACATTGTTAGTACCATTACCGCCCATTCTAATCCAAGACCAATTAGCATAATAAATATATCCATTATAATAAGCCCATCCTTGACGTCCAACATCTTTACGAAGATTCATCCCAGTAATAAAAGGCCATTTACTATCAAATTCCCACTCACTATTTACTAAAAAACCACTTGTAACAAGTCTAACTGCATATTTATTCATTTCTTCAATGTAAGTAATACTTCTAGGTAAAAAATTAACTTCCAAACATTCTTCATATTTAAAATTACTTCCATTAAATACATAAACTTTATTAGAACCACTTCCTGCTAAAACATAAATTTTATTAGTTCGCTTGTTATAAGTTACATCATTAGCATGACCTAAACTACCAAAATTTAAATTATATATTTCTTGCATGTTTACTAAATCAAATACTTTAACTAAAGATTTTGTTTCATCATCATTTACTAAAACTATAAAAAGAGAATCATTTACAACTGTAAAACCTTGTAAATCAAAATCATCAATTTTTACAAATTCAATAATTTTATTACTAATTTCTATTTCTTTAGCTTCTACAAATAAAGTAAAACTAAAAAATAAACATAAAAATATCAAAAATTTTTTCTTCATTTCATTAACCTCACCAACTAATATATCTTTTATCAAACTCATTTTATGATATAATTATAACAATAATAAGGGTGAGATGAAATGAAAAACGATGAATTTGAATATATAGATGAAACTAAAAAGAAATCAAAAAAACCATTTTTCCTAATCGTACTTGCAATAATTATAATTTTATTTGGTTCTTTAACATTTATAACTTTTAAAACTGGTAAAATATTTGGCATAAAAATACCATGGATTAAAACAAAAGAAGATAAAGAAGTTGAACGTTACGAAAAAGAGCTGGAAGATCAATATAAACATTATGATCGCGAATCAAACCTAATTGTTCCTGGCATTAGTGAAGTAGAATACTATAAAGTTTACAACGATAAAATAAAAGCAAAAGCTAATAATTTTAGTGCTAGTAAAGAAGGTTACAAAATTGATTTAACAATAATTAATGATACAATCGAGCAAGTAGAATATAAATGCACTAAAGTTTTAATTGATGGCTTTGAAACAGATACTAGTTTTGAATTAACTTTGCAAGGCGGTTCATCGCAAGACGTTGAAGCTACCATTAAAAAAAGTGAACTTGATGCTTTAGAAATTAATGACTTAAACCATTTAACATTCCTAGGTAATGCTACATTAAAAGAAGGCGAAGAAACAATTAACGTAAAAACATCTTTTACCATTAATTTTATTCAATTGACATCTGTAAATAATTCTAAAAAGAATTTAGCTGTTTTAGATCAAAAGTCTGACTTTACAATATCTTACTATAAAACGATTACTGATAATGACTATAATTATATTTATTTTGATATAAAAAATACCTCAAGCAGTACAAATTTCAATATAACTATTAATAAACTATTTATAAATGATTCACTTTATGACCTTGAAGATTTCCAAACCTCATCACACTACAGATCAGAAAAAATATTTACTGTAGAAATTCCTAAAAAAGATTTTAAGCAGATTGATAAATTAACAATTTCTTACACCTTTACTAATGATTCCGCATTAGGTGGCAAAAATATCTATATTACTCCTCAAATGACAGTTAATTTATCTTAATTGTCAAAAAACTTTCTTTATGATATTATAAAACCAAAGAAGGTTTTTTTATGGAAGATAATTGGTCAAATTTATATGAAAAACTCCTTTCCAATGTTAAATCTCAAATAATATCGCCATTTGTGAAACTAGGTGGAACGTATTGTTTAATAGAAACAACAGCTGGAAAAAATTACATAGGAACTGATATTAATACTTCAGGTAATATAACAAGTTCTATTACTAATGCTATTAACCAAATGCTTACTTATGATCAAAATATTACCAAAATTATCCTTATAAATGAACTTGGTGAAATTGTAATACCTCAACTAAACTTACTTGAACCAATTTTAGAATTATGCCAAAATTATGAGGAAATATCAATTTTAATTTCTCTTAAGCCATTAAAAACATCTTCTCTTGCTGAGTTGTTACCAGCATGGTGGGGGATTATAAAACAAAAATAAATAAAAAAAATTCGCTCTATTGCGAATTTTTTTTATTGACATATATAACCATCACTAGTAATTTTTGCTTTTATATCATCTAATCCTTTATTATTAAAATCTTTTAACAATTCAGACATTACATTTTCACTAGCTTCAGTTAAATTTACATTAAAATCAACCTCAATTTTATTATCAAGTTCCTTAATATTTAATGAAACACCATTTTCTTCTTTATATTGCGCCAAAGTAGGGTATAAAAAAGCATAACTTATAAAATCTTCTGCTTCTTCGCTCGTCATATTACTTTCATCAAGGTTATACAAACTATATAACAAAGAATAATTTTTAAGTTCATCATTAATAAAATTTAATTTGTATTGAGCGTCTAAAACATTATTTTTTCGTGTACAAGATAAAAGAGTAGTGTTTTCATTAATCTTACTTGTATTACTATTTTCTTCGTTAATATCGTTATTAACTAAACCTTGATTATTTTTAGCAACAAATAAATAAATACATAGAGTAATTAAGGCAATTATAATAATTCCAGCAACAACCAACAAAATATTTTTTTTAACCTTCGAATTATTATTTGCCTTGCGATTAATTTTATCTTGAACTTTTCCATCCTGTTGATTTTGCACTAAAGAAGACTCGCTATTACTAAGACTATTATTTGCATTTTGTACCATTTCAAAACCTGGTGATTTACCACAATATGGACAAACGGTCTCTGTACCATTTAGTTGAGCCCCGCAATTATTACATTTCATCATCTATCACTTATCCTTTTCTAATTCTATTTTATAATATTTTAACATCTTGTATAACTTTCTGTAAATAAAAAACAATAAAATATCAATAGTAAATATTTACATTTTTTAAAAATAAAAGTGTAAATATTTTACTTTACACGTATAAAGTTTGTGTAAAAGATATATAATGTAATCATAGAGGAGGTTTATTATGAAACCACAAAATGTGCCACTTCACATAAATGCAAAAAAAGATGAAATAGCTGATGTTGTAATTTTACCTGGCGATCCGTTAAGAGCCAAATACATTGCTGAAAACTTTTTAAAAAATGCAAAACAAGTTACAAATGTTCGAAATATGCTTGGTTTTACAGGCGACTATAATGGCAAAAAAGTAACTGTTATGGGTTCAGGAATGGGAATGGCTTCATGCGGAATATATGCCTTTGAATTGTTTTACTATTACAACGTTCAAAAAATTATTCGTATTGGTACCTGTGGTGTCGTAAATAAAGAAGTTAAAATTCCTGAAATAATTTTAGCTGACCAAGTTTATACTGCATCTAACTACGGCTTTAGTTACAATGGTTACAAAGGTAATATTGTATTACCATCTAATAACCTTGTTAAAAAAATTGAGCAAGTAGCAAATAGCAAAAAACTAAAGATTCATAAAGGAACTTTAATGACAACTGATGTCTTTGGACCATACGTAGATGATGATGCATTACTAGCGCGCGCCCCTAAAAATTTAAACATTTTAGGCGAAGAAATGGAAAGCTTTGGTCTTATTCATATAGCAAATAGTTTTAAAAGAGAAGCAGCAGTTTTAGTAACAGCTGTTGATTCAAAATACACTAACAAAATTATTTCTGTTGAAGAACGACAAACTTCTCTAAATGACATGATAACATTAGCACTAGATTCTATAATTTAGGCTAATAAAAAGGGAAAAAGTGATACTTAGCATCAATGATGCCAGAAAAAAGAACTAATAGAAGTTCTTTTTCTCTTTACATAAATTATTATGGTATAATAACCCTAGGTGATTTTTATGTATGCAAAAGTTTTAATAGAATACAATTCCAAAAGCATAGATAAAACTTTTACTTATATAATTCCTAATAACTTATTAAATATAGCCAAAGTTGGTATGAAAGTAATCGTCCCATTTGCGACTAAAAAAATAAATGGTTTTATAATTGAAATTACTCAAACTTATTCAGATGCTTATGAATTAAAAAGTATAATTGATATTGTCGATAAAAATTTTGTTTTAAATTCAGAATTATTAGAACTAGGAGATTATTTACAAAAAAAAACATTATGTACAAAAATCATTGCATATCAAACCATGTTGCCTAGCTCTTTAAAAGTAAAAGAGCAAAAAACAAACTATAACAAATATCTTACTTACATTGAACTAGCTTTACCAACTAATCAAATTATTGCATATATCAATGCTAATACACGTTGTATAAAACAAGTTGAAATATTAAAAACTTTATTAGAAAAAGAAAAAATATTAAAAAATTCTATATCTAATTCTGCCGTAGAAACTTTATTAAGTAAAAAAATTATTAAAATAACCAAAGAACAAATTTATCGCCTTAATAACAATAAAGAGCTGCAAGCATCTCCACCATTAAGTGAGGACCAACTAAAAGTAGTAAATAGCATAAATTTAAATAAACAAGAAACTTATTTATTACATGGCATCACTGGCTCAGGAAAAACAGAAATATACGTTGCTCTCATTAAAAAAATTGTTTCCCTAAATAAAAAAGCAATTATGTTAGTTCCAGAAATATCATTAACAACCCAAATCGTCGAACGTTTCTATTCTCGTTTCGGCTCTGATGTTGCAATTTTTCATAGTGGATTATCAGAAGGCGAAAAATATGACGAATACTTAAAAATACTTCGAGATGAAGTACACATCGTAATTGGTACGAGAAGTGCAATTTTTACACCAGTTAAAAATTTGGGTATTATAATTATTGATGAAGAACATAGTGAAACATATAAACAAGACACCATGCCACGTTATCATGCCTTAGATATGGCAGAATTTAGAAGCAAATACAACAATATACCTTTAATTTTAGGAAGTGCAACACCATCCTTAGAAAGCATGGCCCGCGCCCAAAAAGGTGTGTATCATTATCTTGCGCTTAACAAAAGAATAGGAACCTCGACTTTGCCTAAAATTTCAATAATTGACATGGCCTCAGAACTAAAAAAAAGAAATACAATTTTTTCTGAAATTTTAAAAACAAAAATAAAAGAAAGATTAAACAAAAACGAACAAATTATTCTCCTTTTAAATAGACGTGGATATTCGACAATTATATCTTGTAAAAACTGTGGCTATACATTTAAATGCCCTCACTGCGATATTACTTTAACTTATCACAAATCGGCAAAAAACTTACGTTGTCACTATTGCGGCTACACAGTTTTCGAAACAAACGTATGCCCAAAATGTCATGAAAATTCTTTATATGATTATGGATTAGGTACCGAAAAACTAGAATTGGAGTTACAAAATATTTTCCCTGAAGCTAGAATAATTCGTATGGATGCCGATACGACACAAAATAAAGGATCTCATGAAGATATTATTAATAAATTTAAAAAACATGAATTTGACATTTTACTTGGTACACAAATGATTTCAAAAGGCCTTGACTTTCCTCTGGTAACATTAGTTGGAGTAATCAATGCTGATGCAACTTTGAATATTCCAGATTTTAGAAGCGGCGAAAGAACTTTTGCTTTATTAAGTCAAGTAGCGGGTAGAGCAGGGAGAAGCACTCTACCAGGTGAAGTAATAATTCAGACCTTTAATCCAGATAACTATACTTTAAAATGTGTTGCAGCAAATGACTATATGAAATTCTATAATTATGAAATGCATAATCGTCATAAACTAGATTACCCGCCATTTTTTTACCTAACTATGATTAGAATTACTTCAAAAGATTATAATTTAGCGTCAACTGAAATTAATAAAGCCAAATTATATTTAGAAAAACATTTAAATAGTGATACAATACTATTAGGACCAACTCCATCATCGATATTAAAATTAAAAAATATTTATCGTTTTCAAATAATTATTAAATATAAAAAAGATGATAATTTATCACATTGTTTAAAATATTTAGATGAAATATATATGTTAAATAATAAAGTTAATTTTGAAATAGATAATAATCCTCTACAATTATAGAAAGGAATGTATTATGACTTTATATTCATTGTGTGAAACAGCTGGCGTATTAAGATGTTTAATGATTCTAAAATACGTCATAAAAATAATTTTTATAACAGTACCAATCCTTTTAATGATTACGACAATTTTTAATTGTGCTAAAAGTTTAATTAGTGGTAAAGTAGAAGACTTTAAAGCGCTAGTACCATTTATTGCTAAAAAACTAGTTGCTGCTTTAACTATTTTCTTTGTTCCAACTATTATTACATATATCTTCTCCCTAGTAGGTCAAGATTTTACAGTGGCAAATATCTGTTTTGAAAATGCAACTCTTGAAAATGTAAAATATTATGAAAAAATTGAACCAGCTAGACTAGCGCTTGAAACTGTGGAACAAAACCCCACTGCTAGTAATTTAGAAAAAGCTCGTGAAAAAATAAATAGCATTGTTAGCTTTGCTAGTGGAGAAACAATGATGAGCTATTTAGCACGTCTAAGTGCTGCAGAAATAGAAGTAAATGAAGCAACATTAAAAACTGAATGTGCAATGAAAAATGGTCGTTATGCCAATGGCTACTGCACATTACCTCCTAAAACCTCTTTTGGTACAAGTAAAGATGACTCCTCAAATATTTCTAACCTTGCTCCTGGTGATTCTGTTGTCGATTTAAATAATTCTTTTAATAATAATTATAGCGTAGTTAAGTCGACTATTTCAGTTCCAGATTATGCTCAAACTGTTAGTCAATATAAAATATCACAAGATAGTAATTCAAAATACTCAGATTATTGCCTTGCTTTTGCATACATTCATGCTTATAGCATGTATTCTGGAAATAATAAAGCCCGTGCGAGTGATGCATTAAATTATACCTATGCCTCAAATTTTGCTGCCTATACTAATGATAATAAAGCAAGTGTTCTTGCCAAAGTTTATAGCGAAATTACTAATGGTAAACCATGTGTTTTACAAGTCAATGGAAATAAACAAGGAACAACGCGTCATTATGTAACTGTTGTTGGCTTTAAAAGAGATGTCAAAAATGCCAATGATCTTCAAGAAAAAGACTTATTAATTCTTGACAGTTATGATGGTAAACTAGAAAGTATGGACACATCCTCATCAAGATTTATGACAAGTGGTGCTGACTGTAATAAGGAATATACAGGCTATCAAATGTTTTATATAAAATAAGACTTCAAATTGTGAAGTCTTATTTTATATATCTATATGCATGATGTTTTTCTAAACTTATTCCTTTTATACTAGCCATTTCATCAAGTGAAACAAAAGCATATCCTTCTTTTTCTAACTCGTCCATAGCTAGTAAAGCTGCTTCAATTGATTCTTTATACAAATCATGAAGCAAAACTATTGAACCATCTTCAACATTTTCAATGATGTATTTCGAAATTTTCTCAGCATTTCTTAGTTTCCAATCTTTAGTGTCAACATTCCAAAGAATAAAAATCATTTCTGTTGATTCTAGTAAATTTTGATTGTAATTTCCATAAGGAGGTCGTAAAAATTTTGGATTTTCACCTGTAATATTCAGTAAAATTTCATTTGTTTGATTTATTTCATACGCCGCTTCATCGGCAGACAAATTTAATAAATTTTTGTGATCAAATGTATGAGAACCAAGACTATGTCCATGATTATAAATCTTTTTTATCAACGTTTTTTGTGAACTTGCTCTTTGACCTAAGACAAAAAATGATACTCTGGCATTTCTCTTATCAAGTTCGTCTAAAAAATTATTAGTCAAACTCCAAGTTGGTCCATCATCAAAAGTAAACGCAATCAATTTTTTATCCTTAAAAAATTGTTTATCTCTAATTTTATTTACTGTTGTTTCATTCGAAACATTATCATCACTTTCGTCTTTAAATTCGCCATCAACATCATTTGACGGTGTAACCTTTAAATCATTTATATTAAAATACTTCTCATTTAAATAATCTCGAAGATCAAAATAATTTACAGGCACTCTTACTTCTCCTGTACTCCACGGACCAATCTGATAAGGCGGGAATATAATATATAAATAATCACTTTCAAAAGAAATTAAACTATAATTTTTGGCTGTGCCCTTGATACCTTCATCAAACGATTCGTCTTTAAATAACACATACTGACTTGCAGCTAAATAATTTCGACTTTTCGCTTCTAATACTTCATAAATTCCTTCTTTAAATAAATCATCTAAAAATATTTCTTGCTTATTGTATGCATCATAATAATAACTAATATCTTTTCTTTCATAATGAGCCCCACCTAAATAAAAAAAAGTTTTAAAATGAATAGAATACAAATTACCAAAATGAGTACAATCATAATTAATACTTAAATCATAAATTTTATTTGTTTCTAAATTTTTCACTTCTTTTAAAAAAAATTTTTTTTCATTATCAACCATTTTTTTTATTTTTTTATTAAATTTATAATTACTGAATTTTGGATAATTTATTCTTATATTATAGTTAGTTTCTTCTTTTAAAATACTTTCATTTTCAAAAATAAAACTTTGCTTTTTATTTTTACTTATCATTAAAAAAGCAATTCCTCCACAAACTAAAATTAAAACAGAAATGTAAATTATTTTTTTAATCTTAAAATATTTCATATTACCATTTCCTTATATTATAAGTATAACAAAAAATAAAATAAAGATACCATTAAAATAAACTCATTTAAAGTGAGCTTATTTAAAAATCTTTTCTTTCGTCATAACTTTGACACATCGTATTAAATTTACTATTTTCATTTTGTGTATCATTACTTATTTGAATTTTGTCCAACGAACATCTGCATCCATCTACACAATGAACACAATCAGTTACACAACATTCAATCTTTTGCTTGTAGTTATTCATCATATCACCCAATTTTATTATGCACGCTTTTTTCTAAATTATACTTTAGTTAACATATTTTTTTTAAAACATAAAATATATTAGGTGATTATATGAATTTTGATGACAAATTTTTTTCAAAAGTAGAAAAGAAGACTAAAGTAGATAAAAATACAATTATTTCTTTAGCAAATAAATTACAAAAAGGTAATTTAAAAGACGAAGATTCTTTAAGAGAAGTTATTTCAACTCTTGCTAGTTTAACAGGAAAAAAAGTAACTAAGGAAAAAGAAGATAAAATAGTAGAAACAATTTTAAAAGATAAAGTTCCAAAAGGTGTAGATAAAATGTTTTAATTGGTATATACTTTTAATCAGGTGATCGTTGTGACAGATTTAGAAATAGCTCAAAATACAAAAATTCAAAATATTAACGAAATCGCAGCAAAGATAGGTATTGCAGATAAAATAATTAATTATGGCGAGAACGTTGCTAAAATAAAATATGAAGATCTTAAAAACTCTCAAAAAGGCAATTTAATATTAGTTACGGCTACAAGCCCAACACCTTTTGGTGAAGGCAAAACAACCATATCAATTGGCTTAAATGATGCACTTTGTCATTTAGGATACAAAGCAATCGCCTCCCTTAGAGAGCCATCCTTAGGACCTGTTTTTGGCTTGAAAGGTGGAGCAACAGGTGGAGGGTATTCTCAAGTTATACCAATGGAAGAAATTAATCTTCATTTTACCGGCGATTTTCATGCTATAACCAGTGCCAATAACTTGTTGTGTGCTGCAATAGACAATCATATTCATCAAGGTAATGCTTTAAATATTGCTGAAAATAAAATTTTATTTAACCGTTGTTTAGATGTCAACGACCGAGCTCTCAAAGATCTTACAATTAATGATAGTAATTACCAAAGAAAAGAAAAATTTGATATAACTGCGGCTTCCGAAATTATGGCAATTTTATGTTTAGCCAAGAACATTGACGATTTAAAAACAAAATTGGACAACATTTTAATTGGTTTTAGTAAAGATAATAAACCTATTTTTGCTAAAAGCCTTAATGTAACAGGAGCCATGTTAGTCTTATTAAAGGACGCTTTAAAACCAAATTTGGTTCAGACTTTAGAACACAATCCTGTTATTATTCATGGTGGACCATTTGCTAATATTGCTCATGGATGTTCTAGTATTATTGCCACAAATACTGCCTTAAAACTAGCCGATTACTGTGTTACAGAAGCTGGTTTTGGCTCTGATTTAGGCGCTTTAAAATTTTTTGACATAAAATGCCGCAATGCCAATTTAAATCCCAGTGCTGTTGTACTAGTAACAACAATTAAAGCTTTAAAATATAATGGTCATAATAATTTAAAAGAAGGCATTTCTAATTTACAAGCTCATTTAGATATTTTAAATAAATTAACTACCAACGTAATCGTCTGTCTTAATAAATACACAACTGATACTCCAGAAGAAATTAATTTCATCAAAGAATATGTTACTTCAAAAAATATAGAGTTTTCAGTTTCAACTGCATACGAAGAGGGTAGTAAAGGTTGTTTAGATTTAGCTAAAAAAGTCATTGGTTTTAATAATAAACCATATAAAAAATTATATGAAGTTAATGACTTATTAGAAACAAAAATAAAAATAATATTAAAAGATATACTACATGCTAAAACAGTTAATTTTACGAATGAAGCAATTGAAAAAATAGCAATTATAAAAGAAAACAATTTAGATAAATTGCCAATATGCATTGCTAAAACACAATATTCAATATCAGATGATAAAGAAAAATTAGGTAACCCACAAAATTATGAAGTAACAGTCAAAGACATAAAACTATACAATGGTGCAGGTTTTATTACAATATATTTAGGCAATATCCTCACAATGCCAGGACTACCACTTAAACCTAACTATGAAAAAATAAATTTAGAACAAAACCGTATTATTGGTTTATCATAAAGGGACTTCTTATGAAGTTCTTTCTTGTATTTTAACTAATTTAGCTTGTACAACCATTCTTATACCGTTATTATTGTAGCAAGTTGAAAGAGTCAAAATTTTATCATTAGCATTAACATCAATACCAAAATCATATATACTTCGTTGCTTCATCATTTTTATAAAGCTTTCTTTTATTTCATTAGTACTAAAAGATGTTGTAATATAATATGACTCGGCTTCAATTTTATAAACCGAAAAAACTTGCCACAAAGAGTTGAAATTTAATGTTGAAAGTTGAATAAGTTGGTTATCTAAATTAGTATACCAACTTGGCTCTAAAGCATTAGTTAAAGAACCAAACATAACTTTATCTTTACGCCCATGAGCATAAATTACTGTATTAAAATCTAAATTACTAAAATCATTACGATAATCAGCAAATACCCAACCAGCATTATTACGACTTTTATCAAATGAATGTGTTAAATAATAATCATTATTATTAGTTTGAACAAACGGATAATTAATATTAGTGTTATTAACAATTAACCAGCCAACAGTATCCTTATTAATTGCTTTTAAATCATCAAAATTTACAGAAGATAATGGAGTATTAACATACTTCCAATATAAATTATCATTATAATCATTATAATCAATGTCAGTATTTAAATTTCCAGGTTCCTTCATATTATATATTTCTCCACCGATTATATTTTGAATTACCATTTTTTCTTTTAAAGATTTATTTAGATTATTAATTTGTTGACCTTGAATGAACCAGTTTAGCAATATAAATAATGAAAATACCAATATAATTGCTGAAATTCCTAAACAAAGTTTATACATAATAAAAGCACTACTTTTTTTGGGTGCAAACATATAATACATTTTATTGACCGCATACTGATTTAAATTATTTTTATACTTATTATAATTAGTTTTATTTAAATGAAATTTTTTAACACTATCTTTAACTTTATAATATTTTCTAATTGTTTGTTTTCCCTTTGGACACACATTTTTTAAAGCTAATTTATTAAAATATTTTAAATTATTACTAAAACCGATACTATTAATATTAAAATCCTTTTTTTTAAAAAAACTTTTTCTTTGAAACAACTTTAATTCTTCAATATTTATAACTTTTTTTAAACTCATACTATCTAAAATATTATTTGTCTTTCTAAAAGTTTCTGATTTTATATTATTATTAATCTTAGGCAATTCAACATTGCTTTTGCTTTTTACTGTTTTTAATTTTTTTAATTTTTCTTTAAATGTCTCATCTAAATAATTAAGTTTTTCATCATTACTTTGCTTAGTATTTAAAATGCTTCTTTCTAATCTAAAAGCTTTAATTGCCATCTTTTCTTTTTCGTCATAAAAATTATGAGGATTCAAATGTTTAATATTAACAATATCATTATTATCATTAAAATTATCTGTCACATTGTACACCTCTCTATCATATTAATTAGTATAGCTTAAAGTATTTTTTTAAAACATAAAATCATTTAAAAAGCGTCCCTTACTAGAACACTTTTTACAATTTTTATATTATCTATTTGTTTTTTGAAGATTAATTTTGGCTATAAGTTACAATATAAAAATAATTTGAATATTTACAAATTTAAACAATAAACCATAATAATATTACATATTTATATTTTTGTTAACAATTTTAGTTTTATAGGATTTTAGTTTATTATGAGTAGATAGATGAACAATTAAAAATCATTATTAATTTTAATAGAAAAGGATTTTAATTAACAAAAATATCATTTTCTATATCATAAATTCTTATAAAAATACTTTGGTCAAAAAAATTAAACCATTTACATAATTATATTTTAACAACTATTAAAAATAAAAAATTTCTTCACTTTTTCACATCCTTCTAATATATCTTACGGATTTCAAATAAAACAAACTCGGCCCTTGTCATCAAAAATAGATTTTCTCTAAATTTATTGAACCTTTTTGTTCTAATATTTTCTTTAACACATAAAGTTAACTAGAAATGATAGGGGTGTTATATGAAAAATAACAATATAATTGAATCAATTTCAGCAAGAGGTAATGGAGAAATATACTTAGGAATAGTAGGAGCAGTTCGAACAGGTAAAAGTACTTTTATTAAAAGATTTATCGAAAATCTAATCGTTCCTAACATCTCCGACGAATACGAAAAAAAGCGTTGCCTTGATGAAATACCACAAAGTGCTCAAGGAAAAACTATTATGACAACTGAGCCTAAATTTGTTCCATCAAATGGAGCGACTATCAAAGTTGAAAACTTTGAAACAAACATTAAATTAATTGATTGCGTTGGCTACATAATCCCAGGTTCAAATGGCTACGAAGATGAAAATGGTAATCCACGTATGGTTAAAACTCCGTGGTTTGACGATGTAATTCCATTTACTGAAGCAGCAGAAATAGGAACCGAAAAAGTTATTAAAGACCATGCAACAATTGGTGTTGTAGTTACATCAGATGGTTCGTTTGGTGAATTAAAAAGAGAAAGCTATATTGAAGCTGAAGAAAAAGTCATAAGTGAGTTAAAAGTTTTAAACAAACCATTTATAGTAATTTTAAATACAACTCATCCTGAGGCAACAGAAACAAAAAATATTGCAACTCATTTAAGAAACACTTATGACGTTCCAGTTTTACCAATAAGTGTTGAAAAAATGAGTGAAAAAGAAATATATGAAATACTAAAAGAAGCTTTATATGAATTCCCAGTTTTAAATATTAGTATTAGTTTGCCTGAATGGGTTCATGTTCTTAGCAACAATCATTATGTAAAACAAGAATATTTAGAAAAAATAAAATCAAGTACACTAGAAGTAAAAAAATTAAAAGATGTTGACAATATAATCACATATTTTAAGGATAGTAAATATATTCAAAAAGCTTATATAAGCAATGTTGATACTAAAACCGGAGTAGTTAACTTAAACTTAGATAGTGATGATTCGTTATATGATAGGGTATTAAATGAAATGATGGGTAATACAGTTAGCACGAAAGCTGGCATGATTAAAGTATTTAGCACTTATCAAGAAACTAAAGAAGAAACAGAAAGTATAAAAGCCGCAATAAAATCAGCTAAACAAACTGGTTATGGAATTGTTTATCCAAATTTAAAAGATATGCAACTAGAAACACCAGAAATTATCAAACAGGGTAGCAGATTTGGTGTCAAATTAAAAGCCACCGCCGCTTCTTATCATATTATAAAGGCTGATGTTATAAGTTCTTTTGAACCTATTATTGGTAGCGAACTGCAAAGTAAAGAATTGATTAAAAGTCTTATGAAAGACTACGAAACAGATCCAAGCAATATTTGGCAAAGTGAAATATTTGGTCGTACTTTAGATGTAATTGTTAAAGAAGGAATCCAAGCTAAATTATCTGTCATGCCAGAAAATACCCGTTTTAAACTATCACAAACAGTAACAAAAATAGTTAACAAAGGTTCAAATAATTTAATTGCTATAGTTATTTAATTTAACTATAGCTTTTTTTTAACTTTTATATTATAATAAAAGAATAATAGGGAGGTCGTTTATTATGAATAATTGTCCAAAATGTGGTAATCCTTTAGCACCAGGGGTAACAATCTGCCCAATATGTGGCACAAATACAAGGAGTACTATAAATAATCAACCAGTTCAACCGGCTCAACAAGTTCAGCCAAAGATAGAACCAATTGCACCATCAGTTCAAAATCATCAAGCGGTAACATCAGTACCAAATCAGCAAACGGTAAACATATCATCACAGCCAGTTCAAAATACTCAAAGCATTCAAGATAAAGTAGTGCCAGCACAACCATTAACTACTAAGCCGTTACCTAATCAACAACCACCAATAAGTAATGGAGTAATCGCAACACCACCAGTGCAAACACCAAGTAATCCACTACCACAAAATACTATTAAAAGTGACCAAGTGAACAATACTGTTACAAACGCAAATAATTTTAGAGCTTCTACCTTAGAACCTCAGCCAAGCATCACTCCAAATATTAATCCTCAACGAACAGTAAATATCCAACAACCACCAACTACATTTACTCAAACCCCAACTCAAATTACTCCAAATCTTAATTCTATGACACCAGTTAACCAGACTCAACAACCAGTAAGTAACATTACAAGTTCTAATACAACAAAAACTGTTAGTGAACCAAAAGATAAAAAAACTAAAAAAAATTTAAAATTAAATAAAAACACTCTTATAATAATTGTAGCGGTAGTTATTATAGCTATATTTATGATATTTGCATTAAACAATAACAAAAATAAATCAAATGGAGCAAATAATAATAATCCTGATGATAATAGCCAAACTCCAACTATTGTAAAAAAAGATGTCATAACAAGTGGTTTTAAATATAAACTAGAAGATGGTTGGCTTGTCCAAAATGCTGGTACAAATGTAATTATTAAAAATGCTAAAGAAAATGTTATTATAAAACTAGAACAATACGCTTATAATCTTTCAACACTTAACAAAGACAATATAAGTAGTTACCTAACTTCAGATACGACGGTTGAAGATTTAACAGTTGATGAAACACAAATTGGTGGAAAATCTTCATATCTAATAAATGCTAAGATTAGTGAAACACAATCAACTGATTCAAATAAATACAATGTTCAATATTATTTAATAAATGGTGGCCCAGAACTTACCCTTGGAGCTACAGTTATTTATTTAAGCAATGAGGCAAAAACTACCTATGAAGGAACAGTAGTTACATTATTAGGCTCTTTATCTTATTCTGATGGCTCTCAAAAAGCTTTAGAATCAATTGAAACATATTACGAGGCTTTTAATTTATTCTCTAGAATAATTAGAAACAGTAATTACCAAGAACAAAATATAGATACAAATACAAGTTCTGAAATAGATGCAAATAATGACCCTGAAATCAATAATGAAATAGAATAAATTGGCTAAGCCAATTTTTTTTAGTAAATTAAATGCCTAATTAGCTGTAAAATAGTAGTTTTTTAATTAAATTATATTATTTTTCTTGATTTACATTTGTATTTTTGATATTTTTAATATGTAAGGGTAAACCCTTATTAAAAAACATTGGGAGGTAAACATTATGGGAAAACAAGAATTAGTAGAATTCGTTGCAGCTGAAACAGGTTTAACTAAAGCAGATGCTGCTCGTGCATTAGATGCAACAATTAAAGGAATTACTACTGGACTTAAAAAAGAAGGAAAGGTTACTCTAGTTGGTTTTGGTACATTCAGTGCAAAAACAAGAGCTGCTAGAGAAGGAATTAATCCTTTAACAAAACAACCTTTAACAATTCCTGCTAAGACTGTAGCTTCATTCAAAGCTGGAAGCAAATTAAAAGACGCTATCAACTAATAGTGTAAAAGATACTAAAAAGTCATAAATGATTTAACAATTTATGGCTTTTTTTATTTTTATTTATTATAATTACCTTAGGGTGTAATATATGAATAAAAAACAATCAACTGAAAAAATACTAATTTTAGCAAGTTTACTTTTAATATTAATTTCCTTTTTACTAAACAAAAATACAATGATAAGATTATTTTTTTGCCTGATTTCTATAATAATAATTACTTTATTAAAAACAAAAGACAAAAAAAATAAAGTGAAATATGTCCCTTTATACTTCACTTTATATTTCATAATTCTCTTAACTTTTGATACTGCAGCAATCTTACTATTTAAAAGAATACCAATTTTTTCCTATAATATAATAACTAATAACGATACAGTGGTTTATAATACCATTGGTTTAAGAGTTTGGCAATGTGATAAAAATAATACAAAAAATATTAAAGTAGAACCATTTTACGAAAAAGGTTTCACTTGCGATATTGCTGATATGGACGCAATTGATTCAAATTCTTTCTTAAATTCTATAGTTGAGAACTATGATTCTTATAAAAATAACTTTATAAAAATAAATGGTAAAATAAGCAAAAAAAACGGTCAAAATTACATTGAAATGCAACCGTATGAACAAGACAGTATTACAATAAATGGTTATGTTAAATTTGCAACAAACATAACATTAAAAATAATCTTTGAAACTCCCGAACCTGAATTAGATCAGTACGATGTTTATGATAAAATAACCGTGGTTGGTGTTATAAAAAACCTAGAATATCAAAACAACAAATACACAATATATATGTATGAAAGCGAAGTAGCTTCAACCATTGATTTAAATTCTTATAAAATAAATGTTCTTTCACAAAACGATTGCGCAAATGAAAAAGAAATAATTTATTCGAATGATAACACTAGCCTTTATTCTTATTGCTTAAATGAAGTAACTGTAACATTTCCACAAAATAATGCTTATGAATTATCATTTGCACTATCATCTAATAAATTACAAGTAAATAATATTTATGAAAATAGCCTTAAAACAGAAACCAATGCTAATAACGATACATTATATCAAATGAATTCTTACAATGTATTAATTTGTAACCCTACAAAAAACAACCAAATAATAATTGGTAATAATCAATTAAACTTCTCCCTAAATTTATGCGACTAAAAAGGTGTGATTATATGACAAAAAAAACTAAAAAACACGAAAAAAGAAATAATTTAATCAGCAAGCAGCTAAATAAATGGCAAAATGAATACACCAAAACTGTCATTGCGGCAATTTTAGTCATCATTATCTTAGCAGGTGCTTTTATTGCATATAATCTAAAAAATAAAACAAGTTATAATCAAAATGTTTTAAACTATCAAGCAACTGCTGATGAACAAAAATTTAAAACAGAATATGAACAAATAAACGGATTTACTAACGATGAAGGAATTCTTAACAAAGACCTATCAATAATTATTGATAACAATATTGAATATATTGATATCGAAAAATCTGCAGATATTTTAAAAAAAGGGAGTGGAATAATTTATTTTGGTTATGCGTCTTGTGCGTCATGTCGAAATGCTATACCTGTTTTGTTACAAGCAATGGCAAGTTCTAATCTTGAAAAAATTTACTATGTCAATTTAAGACCTAATAACAATGAAGACCAAGATATAAGAGAAACTTTTACAGCAGTAAAAAACAAAGTTATTAAAACTCGTGAAGCGTCTTCTATAAAATACAATGAAATATTGAATTTATTAGCCGAATATCTAGAAGACTATATTGTAGAAAATGAAACTGGTAAAAAAATCAATACTGGCAAAAAAATTTTAAATGCTCCAACAGTTGTTAGTGTAAAAAATGGCACCATTTTAGACGTTCATATTGGAACCCTTAATAACCATGCTAAAACAGATGGGGCATTACCCGACTTAACAGCTGAAGAAGAAACAGAATTATATAACATATATACACTCATGATAACAAAATATCTAGAAGATGGTTGTACAGTTGAAACTTCTTGCTAAGATGATTTTAATCATCTTTTTTCTTGGAAAAAATAAACTGATAGTTTATAATACTATATGAAAGAAGGTGGACCGATGAAAATTATCTCTTTATTGCCAGCGGACACCTACACAGTTGTAAATAAAACAATCATAACAGAAGAAGATAAAAAAAATATTATCTCTCTATATGAACCAATAATAGGCCCTATTGCAGTCAGTCTTTATTTTACATTACTAAGAGATTTAAATCTTTTACAAATAATTAGTATTGACTACACTCATCATCATTTAATGAGTATTATGAAAAGTAGCCTTGAAATAATAAAAATTGCTCGCGAATCTTTAGAAGGCGTTGGACTAATAAAAACATATTTCAAGGAAGGGGAACCTAACACTTATGTTTATGAAATTTATTCTCCATTAAGTCCAAAAGAATTTTTTTCATCCCCAATTTTTAATGTAACATTATTTAATAATCTTGGTAAAAATGAATACGAACTAATTAAAGCTGAATATGAAATACCAAAAATTGATTTAAAAGAATATTCTGATATTTCAAAAGAACTAAACTTAACTTTTAAATCCTCATCGATTATGGAACCAATAGAAACAAAAGAAAAAAATTCGCTTAATATACACTTGGAAAATAACATTGATTTTGATTTAATATTAAGTTCAATTCCAAAAGGCTTACTAAAAGAAAATGCTTTGAACAAGAAAACTAGAGAACTCATTGAACAATTAGCTTTTATTTATGATTTAGACACTTTAAAAATAGTTGAATTGCTTAGAACAACAATCAATGACAAGGGGACGTTTGACAAAGAAGAATTACGCAAAAGTGCTAGAAAATATTACCAGTACAACAACAATGGTAAATTACCAACTTTAGTTTATCGTACTCAGCCAGAATATTTAAAAACTCCTGAAGGTAACAATAATCCTTTAGCTAAAATAATCTATATGTTTGAAAATACAGCCCCTTATGACTTTTTAAAAATGAAAAACAAAGGTTCAAATCCGACACCTCGTGATTTACGACTTTTAGAATCATTACTAATTGACTTACAGCTCCAGCCAGCCGTTGTTAACGTTTTAATTGATTACGTTCTTAAAAAGAATAATAATAAATTAAATCAAGCCTTTGTTGAAACAATTGCCGGACAATGGAAAAGATGTGGAGTTGAAACAGCTCAAGAAGCAATCAATTTAGCTAAAAAAGAAAATAATAAATACAATAAAAAATTAGAAACCAAAAATAATAAAATTAAAGATAAAAATATCGAACCAGTTTGGCTTAATCAAGAAATAACAAAAGAAGAAATGTCTCCTGAAGAATTAAAAGAACTTGAAGAGATGTTTAAGGAATATAGGTGATTAAATGACAGAAATAAAATATATTAGTGAGTTTAGTAAAAAAGCCTTGCAAAAAAATTATGCTGAAGCCCTTGCCGACCCAGAATTTAAACGCTTATTAAAAAAACTAGAAGTTTCCGATGAAATTGCAATGAAATATACAACTTTATTACAACAAACTATTAAAGAATTAAATAATTGCGCCAACTGTTCAGGCTTAATTTACTGTAAAAATTATTTAGAAGGATATATAAAACTACCAGAAAAACACAACAATCAGTTAATTTTTTCTTATTGCCCTTGTAAATATCAAAAAGAATTAAAACTTCGTGAAGAAAATAAAATGAGTCGAGATAAAGAAATATTTAGTGCTCGTATGCGTGATATTGATTTGACCGATAAAAAAAGAAGCGGAGCTATTATCTGGCTTAAAAAATTTTGTGACACCTACGAAAAAAACGGCAATTACAAAGGATTGTATTTGCACGGTACATTTGGCTGTGGTAAAACATATTTAATTTCTGCTGCTTTTAATGAATTATCTAAAAAAAGAATTACTACTGAAATTGTTTATTATCCTGAACTTTTAAGAGATTTAAAAAGTGATTTTGATACGTTTGCTGACCGTATAGTTTATTTAGAAGAAGTAGATTTACTTTTAATAGACGATATCGGTGCTGAAAAAGTGACAGAGTGGAGTAGAGATGAAATCTTAGGAACAATTTTACAAAAAAGAATGAACAATTATAAAACCACTTTTTTTACTTCAAATTTAAACATTGAAGAATTAGAACAACATTTGATAATTAATTCTAATATTGATGAAAAAATCAAAGCGCGTCGCATTATTGAAAGAGTTAAACAGTTAACAGAAGATATGGAATTAATTGGTACAAATAAAAGAAATTAAAATATGTGTCAAAAATTATGAAAATAGCATTAATTATGCTATTTTTTTGTTATAATTGATTTGGTGATTAAAATGAAAAATCTTAAAGTTGTATTTATGGGAACTCCGGATTTTGCTGTTCCAGTTCTTGAAGCTTTACTTCAAAATACAAATGTCGTATTGGTTGTCTCACAGCCCGATAAAGTAGTGGGACGTAAACAATTAGTTGAACCAACTCCAATAAAAAAAGTGGCACTTGCAAATAATATAGAAATTTATCAACCTTTTAAAATCAAAGATGAGTATGAAAAAATTTTAAATGTAAAACCAGACATTATTATAACTTGTGCTTATGGTCAAATTATTCCCGAAATCCTTTTGAATGCTCCACGCCTTGGTTGTATTAACGTTCATGCCTCTCTTTTACCAAAATTAAGAGGCGGAGCACCAATTCATCATGCAATTATTGATGGTGAAACCAAAACAGGTGTTACTATCATGTATATGGATAAAACAATGGATACAGGAGCTATTATTTCTCAAAAAGAATATCAAATAAAAGATACTGATAATGTAGAAACTTTACACAATATTTTAAGTAAAATAGGTGCTGAATTATTAATTGAAACTTTACCAAGTATTATAGAAGGTACTAATTCAAAAGTTCCTCAAAATAATTTAGAAGCAACATACGCATGGAATATTAACCGTGAAGATGAACATCTTAATTTTAATAAAACAGCCAAAGAAGTATATAACCAAGTACGTGGTTTAAACCCATGGCCCAAAGCATACAGCATAATTAACGAAAATGAAGTCAAAATACTAGAATGCTTTATTGGTAACAAAGAAAGCAAATTTTCACCTGGGACAATATGTGAAGTAAATAAAGATAATATCGGTATATGTACAAAAGACAAAATAATATATATAACAAAAGTAAAACCATTTGGTAAAAAAGAAATGCCTGCTTTAGATTACATAAACGGTCTAAATAAAGAAAAAGTATTAAATAGCTTGGTAAAATAATGAACAAAAAAATTAGCAAAAGAAGTATATTTTT
The DNA here is from genome assembly GCA_934096175.1 of uncultured Bacilli bacterium. Taxonomy (GTDB): domain Bacteria; phylum Bacillota_I; class Bacilli_A; order RF39; family UBA660; genus Coprovivens. The sequence goes on along the minus strand of CAKOLG010000005.1, from coordinate 33,364 downwards.
ATTAATATATGCCCTTATCATAATAGTTTTACTAATATATATATTATTTATTGCTCCAGATAGTTTATTTTCCAAAAAACAAAAAGATCAAGTTGAGCAACGAACATTTACTGATTACAATATTCAAAAAAAGAATCTTATGAATAAACAATATGACTATGATTACGATATCTTATATGGTAATACTGTTTATAACTGTAGTGGCACATTAAATAACAATAAAGAAAGTGGTACTTGTACAAAACCAGAACAGACATCATATGATGAAAAAACTAAAAAAGAAATTTATAGTGATATTAACATTAATAATTTAGATGTTGCATATATTTTTAAACAAATAGAAAATATCCAACCAACAGAAAATAAATACGGCAGCAAAAGATCATATACATATAAATTAGTTTTGGACAAATACTCAACAGAGATAATTATATATACTAATTATGATGACATTACCGAAATTCAACTTAGTAACGCTTACGAAGTATATGATTTAAAATTTACTAATATCCTATATTGACTTTAAATATTCTATTTTGTATTATAACAGTTAAAAGAGGAATAAATATGAAAAAAGAAGAAATAGCGAGTCGTGAAAAAAAACATATAAGAAACAAAATATTGGTTAATTTAATTACTGGAATTAGATCATTAGGCTCAATTGCTATCATTCCAATATTTTTAAATTTAGGTGCTTTTGCAACAGGAATATCAGCAATTATTTTCTTCTTAACCGATTTTATTGATGGCAAATTAGCTCGTAAATTAAAAGTCCAATCTTTTTTTGGCAGTCTTTTAGATGCTTTATCTGACAAAACATTTGGTATTGTTTGTTTGATAATTCTCTCAACAATAAATCCTGCATTTTTAACTATTATCTTTACCGAGCTATTTATTTCATACATAAATTATAAAAGTCTACAAAGAGGCAACAACACTCAATCAAGTATGGCTGGCAAAATAAAAACATTTTTTCTTGCTGGAACTATTGTTGGTAGTTTTTTCTCTATTGGTGCCCCAACTTTAAAAGAGGTTCTTAATTACGCTAATGTAAAAGCACTTAATAATCTCTTAGAAATCAACCCTTTAATTTTAACAACATGTTTAATTGTTCCAACCCTTATAAGTAACGTTTTCGTAGCTGCAGACTATAGCGTCAAAGCTCAAAAACAAGATAAAAAAAGAGCTGAAGACATTTCTAAAATTGAACAAAATATTACTAACATTGCCAGCGAACGTAATAAACTTCTATTAGAAAAAGAACAAATAAAAAAATTGAAATCAAAACCAGAACTGTTACATGACTTATTTGATACAGAATTTTATCTTGAAAATAAAGACGGTAGCATAAAAAAATTATTTTATAAGTGAAAGTAGTGAGTAGTATATGAATTCCCATGATTTTAAATGCTTTCTGAAACAATATTTTAGATTAATAGGTATACCAGATAAAAAACGCAGTCGAATAATTGAAATCTTAGGATATTGCAAAGAAATAAGAGACACAGCTTATCCGTTAAAAAACTCTTTAACAACCGAACTTAAAATTATTGAATTTACTGCTAATAGAGATAAAGACATCTATACTGTAAACGGTATTTTACAATTAAAAGATGGGGGTCAAGTAGAAAATAGAACTTTCGAAGCTAACATTATTGAATCGCCAGGTGAAGTAAAAGTTTATTTAGATATAACTCGTCAATCTATAAATGGTAAGAAAAATTTAATACGTACCAGTGATTCAATATTTGAAACCAGTCAATCTATCATAACTGTTACAAGATACTATAGTTCTAAAGAGCAAGAAGATATTTATACTGATGAACTACTAAAAATAAATGACCCACTTAATAATATAGAAATTAGTGAAAGCCAATTAAGCATTTCAGTGTAGAGGTGAATTCTATGTCGAAATATGTTATTACAATTTTAATTTTACTATTTTTATTTATTTATTTACTAACTTATATAAAAAAATGTAAAACTAAACCAAAAACGATATTAAATAATAATTTAAAAAAATATCATTGTATACTTTGTATACTATCAATTATTGTTTTTACTGCAAGCTTTTTTATTGAGCTTTTTTCTCTAGATAATTATAATTTTAAAAATACATTAAATGCAATTTACAATACAATAACAATTTTAATTCTTTCTTTGCCTTTAGAAACCTTATTTTTATATAGTAAGGATGCTGACAAAGAAAAATATCTTTATGTAAAAACAATAATCACGGAAGAAAATATTACTCCAAAGATTTTAAAAAAGTTTAACAAAGCCGGTATAAAAATAATTTCATATACCAAAAAAAACACTTTAAATTTAAAAGAATTACCAAACCTTACATATTTAAACAACAATTGTAATAATAACTTTTTCCTCAATAAGCAAAAATTCGAGACTATTGATCAATTAGTGAAAAGTAGTTCAATTTATTTAGCTGACACCAATCTTACTAATATTTACGATAGTATTTATGAATCAAGAAATTATTTAGATAAATTTATCAAAATATTTAAATATAATTTTTTAACTTATTTTCCTCTAATAATTTCGTACTTCTTTTTAAAAATTATGGCTTTCCCTGTAAATTATTCGCTTAATCTATCATTAATCATAAAACTCATAACTACATTATTTAGCAATTTTTTATATATAAATTTCCCGAAAGATGTTGATTTAATGCATAGAAATCCACTACAAGAAAATAAATTTTTTTATAAACAAGAACTTGTTTTATTATTTATTCAAGCAATGTTTGTCTTTTTTGGTTCAAATTTAGTATACATTTATTTAATAACAAATGGCGCAAACATAAATACAGTTCTAACTGTCTATCTCATAATAATTATTTATTCTAATCTGTTCATTAAGTACATATTATTAACTGAAAAAAACTTTTTCTATAATTTCAGCTATATTATAAAAAATAAATATATTCTAATTTACTCTATACTAACAATTTTACTAAGTATAATAATTAATTTCACTAATCTATTTAATACAGCAAACATTGGATTCCAAAATTACTTAGCGGCGATATTAATTGCCTTTCTAAGTACAATAATATTTGAAATTACTAAAATTGCTCGTTTAACTAATACGAAAGGAAACAAGAAAAATGTCTATACAAATAACAAAAAATATAACAGAAGCTAATCTTATAACACATGCTGGAACTTTCCATCCTGATGATGTATTTTCAACAATGTTTTTAGCAAAAATTATTGACCAACCACTTGTTTGTCGAACAACCAAAGTTGAAAACACAAAAGAAGGAGCTATTATTTATGATATTGGCTACACAGAATTTGATCATCACGGTCCTAACGCTTTAATGCGCAATGAAAAAATAAAATATTGTTCTTTTGGCTTACTATGGAAAACCTTTGGTTACAAATATTTAAATCAAATAAAATGTGAAAACCAAGAAAAATTATTTAAAGCTATTGACGAAAATTTAATTATGCAAATTGATGCAATTGACAATGGGTTATTTCCGAAAATTGAAGCTGATTACAAACTAACTGATTTAGACAAAATAATTGATTTATTTAATAAATGCTGGGATGAAGACTGTGATAATGATGATAACTTTTTAGAGGCAGTGAAAATAGCTGACATAATATTTACAAGAATATTAAAAAAAGAAAATGCTAAAATTAAAGCTGCTAAATTAGTTGAAGAGCAAATTCCGAGTGCTAAAAATGGAATTCTTATTTTATCAGAATATCTTCCTTATCATGACGCTATTTTTAACTCTGAAAACCCCTTAGCAAAAACTATAAAAATTGTAATTTTTCCATCCAATCGAGGTGGATATAACATAAAACCTATGACAATATCTAAAGAATCTAAAGAACTTGTTGTTAATTTCAGCCAAGAATATCGTGGCCTTCATGATGAAGAATTAATTAATGCAAGTAAAATTAAAACCGCTAGATTTGTTCATATAAGTGGTTTCTTAGCTTGTGCAGAAACTTTAGAAGATGCACTTTTATTAGCCCAAAACGCTTTAAATAATTCAAAAGAAACTAATAAATTTGCTGAAAATACAAAGTAATGCTATAATTACGACGAGATATGGGGAATATATATGAAAAAAAATGAACTGACATTTTATGATTTGTTTTATATTTTCATAATTGGTTGTGCAGTAGGGTGGATTGTTGAAGGCTTTTGGTCTTTAATTAAAAAAAATTTAATTATAAATCATTCGGCGCTTGTTATTGGACCATTTAATATTGTTTATGGTATTGGTGCTGTAGCTTTAACAATCATGCTTCATAAACTAAAAGATGCTAGCGTTATTAAAATCTTTTTTTCCTCATTTATTACCGGCTCTGTATTAGAATACATTATGAGTTTCTTAATGGAATATTTTCTTGGTTTTGTTGCTTGGAACTATCAATACAAACCATTTAATTTAAATGGCCGCATCTGTTTATCTTATTCCATATTTTGGGGAATCTTAGGTATATTTTGGATCAAAATAGTGTATCCTAAAATAAAAAAATCATTAAATAAATGCGATAAAAAAACTGGCTTAATATTTATGAAAATTTTAATAATTTTTCTTTCATTTGATATTTTACTAACTATTGGAGCAATTACACGTGGTAAAAACTATGAAAAAAATATTCCTCCAGCAAACCAAATTGAAATATATTTAGATAAATATTTTGGCGTAGATTACCTAAATAATATGTTTAATAATCGTTGGAATAAAAAATAAAGTTTATCAAAAGATAAGCTTTTTTTTCTTGACTTAATATAATTGTCTATGTAAAATTATAAATGCAAATTATTCGCATTTAGAAAGAGTGAGAAACAGTGAAACATGTAATTATTCACACATTAGAAGATAGCTTGAAATTAATTCCATTCTTATTTTTAGCATTTTTAATAATTGAATTAATAGAACATAACTTTAGTGTAAAAACAAAACAAGTAATTTCTAAATCTGGAAAATTTGGACCATTTTTAGGTAGTTTACTTGGCTTAATACCCCAATGTGGTTTCGGTGTTCTCGCTACTAATCTTTATACTACAAGAATAATTAGTATTGGAACACTAATTGCTATATATTTATCAACTAGTGATGAAATGTTACCCATAATGATTTCAACCAAAGCACCCATTTCACTTATATTAAAAATTTTACTAATAAAATTTATTATTGGCATGCTTTTTGGTTTTTTAATCGATATAATACTACATAAAAAAAATAACCAACCAAAATTGAATTATGAAATATGCGAAGAAGAAAGTTGTCACTGTAAAGATGGTTTGATTAAATCTAGTCTTATTCATACCCTAAAAACATTCCTATTTTTAATAATAATAACTTTTTTCATTAATCTAATATTAGAATATATTGGTGAAGACTCACTATCCAAATTACTTTTAAAAGATTCACTATTTTCACCACTTTTATCAAGCCTTATTGGTTTAATCCCAAACTGTGCTTCTAGCGTAATAATAACTGAATTATATTTAAACCAAGCTCTAACATTTGGCACAATGATTTCTGGACTTCTATCAGGAGCAGGTATCTCCATCTTAGTTTTATTTAAAACAAACAAAAATATAAAAGAAAATCTTCTAATTCTTCTTACGGTATATTTAATTGGTGCAATCTCAGGGATAATAATAAATTTAATAGGACTAATAATATGATTGAAAATATTTTTCACGAAAATAATATTAAAATAACTAAGCAAAGAAAAGAAATTATTGCTATTATTTTAAAACTAAGTGATAATGCTACTATAAAAAATATCATAAAAGAATCTTTAACTTGTAACAAGTCAACAATATATCGTATATTAAAATATTTTTATCAAAAAAATATCATAGACAAAGAAATAAATTATAACAATGAAGTATATTACTATTTAAAAGAAAAACACAGTCATTATATAACGTGCATCAAATGTCATAAAAAAATCAAAATAGCATGTTGCCCAATTGAGTCAATTAAAGCAAACTTAACTAAAGAAGGTTATGAAATTATTAGTCATAAAATAGAAATAATTGGTATTTGCAAAGATTGCAATCAAACACTTTAAGTGTTTTTTTTATACAATATTGAGAAAAATATGATAAGATGAAATATAATAGGGGAGATACAATAATGAAATATTATAATGAAACAAATGAAGCAATATTAAAAAGATTAAATTTAACATCTAGTGGTTTATCATCCAAAAAAGCTAATAATCTTCTCGAAAAATATGGCTTAAATGAATTGCCTAAACCAAAACAAGATAGTATTTTTAAAATATTTATTTCGCAGTTTAAAAATCCAATGGAATTGATTTTAATTATAACAGTTATCTTATCTTTTATGGTTGGTGAGACAATCGACGCTATCGCATTAGTTATTATCATCTTAATTGATGTAATATTAGGAACCTATGAACAATGGCGCGCTAAAAAAGACGCAGAGAGCTTAATTAACATGTTAAAAATTACTTCTCGCGTTTTAAGAGATGGCAAAGAAATAAAAATTGAATCTAAACAAATTGTTGTAGGAGATATTTTAATTTTAGAAAGTGGCGATAAAATTAGCGCCGATGCTAGAATTATTGAATGCCAAAACTTTCAAGTAGATGAATCAGCGTTGACTGGCGAAAGCATAGGAGTTGAAAAAAACAACGACCTTATGCCAGTTGACACCCCACTAGCTGAAAGAAAAAATATGATATATGCTGGTACTTCAGTTATAACTGGCCGTGCCAAAGCTCTAGTAATTGCCACAGGTATAAAAACGGAAATTGGTAAAATTGCCGATAAAGTGACAAATACGGTTGAAGAGAAATCCCCTTTAACTATTAGAACGGAAAGGTTTTCTAAACAAATAAGTATAATTATAATAATTGTTGCAATAATTACATCTATTATTTTAATTAGCAAAAATAATGCTCTAAATGAAATCTTCTTATCTGTAATAGCTCTTGCAGTTTCTGCAATGCCTGAAGGTTTAAGTTTAGCACTAACTATGGCTTTAACAATAGCTTCCAAAAAAATGGCTAAAAAAAATGTTATTGTCAAAAAACTAAATGCTGTTGAATCATTAGGAAGCTGTACTGTAATCGCTTCTGATAAAACAGGTACGCTCACCGTAAATGAACAAACTGCTAAAGAAATAATTTTAGCCGATGGTTCAAGATATTTAATTAGTGGAACAGGCTATAACAACACTGGTAAAGTTACTCCCCTTAACGGTTCAGACCTTGAAAAAGCAAAAGAATTAGCCCTATTAGGAGTGCTAAATAATGAAGCACATCTTAAACAGCAAAATAACAAATGGTTTTCCTTTGGTGATTCAATTGATATAGCATTTTTAAGCCTTGGTCAAAAAATGAATATAAAATTTAAACCAGAAATTATTACTAGAATTCCTTACGAATCAGCCAACCAATTTTCAGCAGTATTTTATAAAAAAAATAACGAAATATATTGCACTGTCAAAGGTTCATTAGAAAAAATAATGTCTTTTTCCAACAAAAAAGAAAAATACATTCAACAAAATACGGAACTAACTAAAAAAGGCTATCGAGTAATAGCAATTGCAAATGGCAAGGTCAAAGGAACAAATCTAGAAGACATCAAAAAATTAGATTTTGTAGGTTTAGTCGCATTTATTGATCCAATTCGTGAAGAAGCAAAAAAATCAATTAAAGAGTGTAAAAACGCTGGCATCAAAGTAATTATGATTACGGGTGACCATCCACTTACAGCTTATGCAATTGCTAAAGACTTAGGTCTTTGTCAAAATGAAAACGAAGTCGCTACAGGTACTGATATTGAAAAATATCGTTGTAAAGGACAAAAAGAATTTGATAAATTTATTCATCTAGTGAAAGTTTTCGCTAGAGTAACCCCATTAGATAAATTAGATATCGTAAATTCGTTAAAACGTCAAGGCGAATTTGTTGCTGTAACTGGTGATGGAGTAAATGATGCTCCGGCGATTAAAGCAGCCAATATCGGTATTGCTATGGGAAGCGGCACCGACGTTGCCAAAGAAACAGCTTCAATGATTGTAACTGACGACAACTTTACTTCAATTGTTGCAGGCGTTAAAGAAGGTCGTACTGCATACAGCAACATCAGAAAAATAATTTTATTTTTACTTGGCTGTGGGTTTGCGGAAGTAGCATTTTTCCTCCTTTCGATCGCTTTTGGCTACGATATCCCACTTGTTGCTATTCAACTTTTATGGTTAAATTTAGTAACCGACGGTTTACAAGATATTGCATTATCTTTCGAACCATCAGAAAATGAAATAATGCAAGAAAAACCACGAAATACTAAAGAATCGCTATTTTCGAAAGACTTAATGATCGAAGTAATTATCCTTGGTATAACAATAAGTGCTATAGTTTTTGGCACTTGGGTATTTTTACTCAACAAACAAACAGACCTCACGACTGCTAGATCAATTACAATGATGTTAATGGTTTTCATCCAAAATATTAACGTTTTAAACTGTCGTAGTGAAAAGAAAAGTATTTTTAAAAAATCTTTAAAAACTAACCATTTTATAAGCATAACAATCATTGGTTCAATCCTATTACAAATAATGATGTCTCAGATTCCAGTAAGTGCTAAATTTTTAAATTTAACCCCATTACCATTTATTGTTATCATAAAATTATTATTCTTATCATTAATAATAATAGTAGTATATGAAATATATAAAATAATTTATAATATCTTTAATAAGGAGTCTTAATATGAATTTAGAATTTACCCCAATAATATTAATAATAATTGGCTTAGTTTTAAGCTTATGTGGTTATAAAATTAAAAAAATATTAATTACTTTTGCTTGGTTTTTAATAGGTTTCAACTTATCAAGCTTATTAATGCCCCATTTTATTACTAACGAAACAACTCTTTTAATTACTTCCATTATAATAGGCATTTTCTTAGCTATGATTGGTCATAAAATTGAAAAATTAGCTGTTTACATAGCCGTTGCTTACTTAACATATAAAGCATTAAATATATACTTAATATTTGATAACCCAAACACAACACTTTTAATAAATGGCTTTCTTTCTTTACTTGTTGGTGCTTTTTCTGTAAAATTAATTAGACCAATTATAATAATTGTCAGTAGTATTTATGGTGCCTCCCTAATCGCTATCAATTTACCAATAATATTTAATATCCCAAATATAGCAATAAACATAATATCAATTATTTTAATTATTATAAGCATAATATACCAATTAAGAACTACTAAAGATTGATGAGGTATATTGTGCCTCTTTTTAATATGTGATAAAATTATTTTGCAATAAAATTAAGTAAGGAAGTAAAATATGTTAAGAGAATTTTTTGTAAATGAACACCCTCATTTTTTATTTAAACAGTTTGGTTTAATTCACAATATATTTATTATAATAGCTTTAATTGGTGTCATAATAATATATTTAAATCGTCATAAAATATCTAAAATAAATAAAGAAAAATCTACTAAAATACTAAAAATATGCGCAATAATATTACTTATTAATATGCTTATTTATACTTTTGGTAATTTATATTATGGTAGCTTTGATTACAAAAAAGATTTACCATTTCATCTTTGTTTTATATCTAATTACCTTTTTATGTATGGCATACTTTTTAATAAAGAAAATATACTAAAATTAACATTGTTTCTGTCTTTTTTAGGTCCAATACCTGCAATATTATGGCCAGATTTAGTTTCAACTATTGATAATTATAACTTTTGGCAATATGTTATTTCCCACCATTTTTTCATGTGCACAAGCTTTTTTTCTTACTATGCCTTAAATTATGAAATAACTAAAAAAGATTACATAAAAACAATAATTTTAGTAAACCTTTTAATCCTACTTATGGTTCCTTTTAATCTTAAATTTAACACCAATTATATTTTTTCAAGTAAAATTCCTGATAATGTAATGAGCCTTTATCCATTTTTAAAATATCTTCCTCCAATAATAACTTTAGAAATAACAGGTCTTATAATAACTTTAATAATTTATCGTGCAATAATAATCCCTCGTAACAATGAATTAAAAAATAGAAAATAGGTCTAATATGCAAGAATTAAAAATAAATATTAAAAGAAAAATTATTAAATCTTTTATCACAATTTTAATTATAATAATCTTTGTTTTTTTTAGTATTACTATAATGACTAACTTAAATAAAACATATTACAGCGCCAACGACTTTAATATTAAAACAATATATAGTAGTACCGACTTCAACAAAGATAAAATAGATGATTATACAGCTTTTGTTTTAGGAGCAAGAAAAGATGCTGAAAATAAACCAACTTATATTAGTAAATATTATGAAAATGGTTACCCACCAGACAATGAAGGTGTTTGTACAGATGTTATTTGGCGAGCTTTTAAATTTGCAGGTTATTCACTAAAAGATATGGTTGATAATGATATCAAAAACTTTCCTGAAGATTATCCCGATATTATAAATAGAGACGCTAATATTGATTTTCGCCGTGTCGCTAATTTGAAAATTTATTTTAATAAATATGCTGAAAACCTCACAACAAATATAGAAGAAATAGAAAATTGGCAACCCGGTGATATCGTAATTTTTAAAGACAAACACATCGGCATTATTTCTGATCGTCGCAATAAAAAAGGCCAACCATATGTAATTCATAATAATGGTCAATTAAATAGAGAAGAAGACTACCTCACAAATTCCGAAGTTACAGGTCATTACCGTTTTGATGCATCTAAAATACCAGATAATTTACTAATTAAATGGCAAAATTAAATTATTTTTTTAATAATAGAAATTATAAAGGAGAACAAAATGAAAATTATAATTGCATCCGACATTCATGGTTGTGTTACTTATCTAAAAAAATTAGAAAAATTAATAAATATAGAACAACCTAACTACATAATTCTACTTGGTGATTTATTTAACTTTAAAGAAAATAACCACGATTTACTTGAATTTGATCAAAACAAAACTGCTGAAATTCTAAATAAATATCAAAATAAAATAATTGCAGTTTGTGGTAATTGCGATACAACAACAAAAAATTTAGCTGCTTTTCCCCTAAATAAAAATTATCTTACTTTAAATATAGATGGGCATTCCTTCTTTTTAACACATGGTCATTTAATAAGTTGGTATTTAGACCAAATTAAAGATAAATTAGTACTATCTGGACATACTCATGTCTATAACCTTTCTGGTCAGTACATTAATCCCGGTAGTGTTGGTTTGCCAAGACAAAATAAAGAACATACCTGTATTATATATGAAAACAATCTTTTAAAATTAATAAATTTAGCTAACTTTAATACTATTCAAATACGAAATTTAGAAGAACAATAATAATTACATCTTTAAAAATACATTAAAAAAACAAATAAAATGTAGTATAATTGAAATAGGTGGGTGATATCATGGCATTAAAATATATGGATGGCTTAGTAGGCTTTGTTGTTGGTGATGCTATGGGTACACCACTTAAATTTAAAACTAGAGAAGAATTATTACTAAAACCAGTAACCAAAATGATTGGTTATGGCACTTATAATCTTCCAGAAGGTACATGGAGTGACGTTACATCAATGCTAATCGCCACCATCGATTCAATTAATAATAAAAACAAAATAGATTTTTCTGACATTGCTTTTAATTTTATAGCCTTTAAAAATCACGCTAGTTATACTGCCATTCATGAAGTATTCTCTCTTGAAAAAAATTGTGATTTAGCTATTACTAATTACGACGAGTCTCGTCTAGATCCGCTTACTTGTGGTTTAGCTGAAAACACTTCAGGTTCACTAATGCGAATTCTGCCAATTGCTTATTATGCAATTGAAAAAAAACTCAAAGATTACGAAGTTTTAGAATTAGTAAAAAACATTTCTTTACTTACCAATTCGGGTGAAATTAGCATCATGGGTTGTTACTTTTATGTTCGCTATGCTATGTTTTTATTAAATGGTAAAGATAAATTATCAGCATATAGTATGAGTAAGTGTGTTGACTATTCGATGTTTAGCAAAGAAACACAAGAACAATATAAACGTCTTATTAAAGAAGATATAAGTAAGTTAAGTCTGAAAGAAATAAAGTCAACTGATTATGTAGTTGACTTGCTTGAAGCTTCAATGTGGGTTTTATTAAAATCAGAAAATTATAAAGAAGCAATTATTGGAGCAATTAATTTAGGTGACAACACAAATACTGTAGGTGCCTTAACAGGAGCATTGGCGGGAATTGTCTTTGGTATTGACTATATTCCAAAAGAATGGATAGACGTTTTAGCACGTAAGGACTACCTATTAGATATCTTCGAAGAATTTAGTGAAAACAAATATGATTGAATAAAATAACTCTTTTCAAACCATAACAGACTTTGAAAGGAGTTATTTTATGTATAACAAAAAAGTTGAAATCCCTGGAATTAATACTAGCGAATTAGAAGTTTTAAAAAACGAAGAAACAATTGAATTATTTAAAAAATATCGAGCAGGAGACAAACAAGCTAAAGACAAACTAATCGAAGCAAATTTAAAATTAGTTCTATCAATCTTAAAAAGGGTTAACACAACACCAGATAACATTAATGACATGTTTCAAACTGGTTGTATGGGATTAATGAAAGCTGTAGAAAATTTTGACCTTTCTGTAGGAGTCATGTTTTCAACATATGCTGTGCCCTTAATTTTAGGAGAAATGCGTCGTGCAAATCGTGATGCGACATCAGTACGTGTAAGCCGCGGAACTAAAGATATAGCGTACAAAATCTTAACTTACATTGAACAATACTCAAACAAATATGGTAAAGAACCAAGCAACTCTGAAATTGCCCAAGCCCTAAATATTGATGAATATATCATTTCATATGCTCTGGCTTCGTTAAAAGAACCTTTAAGTATTTATACACCAATATATAACGATGGTGGTGATACAATCTATCTTTTAGATCAAATTGCCAACAAACCAAAAGAATATGATAAAGAAACTTACATTGCTTTAAAAAAAGCTATTAGTACCCTAAAAGAACGTGAAAAAGAAGTGATTTATAATAGATACATTATTGGCAAAACCCAAACAGAATTAAGTGATGAACTTAGTATTTCACAAGCTCAAGTATCTCGCATTGAAAAATCAGCTTTAGAAAATATAAAAAGACTTATTAAATAATTATTAATCATAAGAAAATAATTAAAAAATAAAAACATATAATTATATAGGTGGTTATATGTTTTTATCTGAACTTCAAAACAAAGATATTATTAGTACTAAAGACGGACGCAGAATAGGACGTATTATAGATGCCGAAATTAATAATCAAGGCCGAATAATTTTTTTAATGGTTGAACCCAAAAAAAACTTTAAAAAGTTCATGACCCCAAATCCTGAAACAAAAATTTCTTTTGATGATATTTCTAAAATAGGCGAGGATGTAATTTTAGTCAATTTATGATATAATGAAAAAGAGGTGGCAATCTGTGAATAAAAAAATTTTAATAGTAGCTATTATTACACTAGCTATTGATCAGATATCTAAATTAATTGCCAAAGCATTTTTAACACTCAATATTAGTAAAGCAATAATTCCTAATTTTTTTTATTTAACATTATGTCATAATACAGGTGCTGCATGGAGCATTTTAAGCGATAAAAAAATTTTAATTATTATTCTTACAATTATTGCGATTGTAATCATCTATCATTTTATATATTGCTTTAAAACAAATAACCGTAATAACATAGCGTTTGGTTTACTTATTGGCGGCTTAGCTGGCAATCTAATTGATAGAATCGTCATTGGTTATGTAGTAGATTTTTTTGATATATACATCTTTAAATATGATTTTCCTGTATTTAACATAGCAGATATTTGCATTGTTACAGGAGTTATATTATTAATTGTTGCCATTATTAAAGGAGAAGATATTAGTGAAAATAGAAGTAAAAGAATCAAGCAGTAGGTTAGACAAATACTTAGCAACAAATACACAATACACAAGAGCAACAATCGATAAAATGTTAGAAAATAACATGGTATTAGTAAACGGAAAAATTCCTAAAGCATCTTATAAAGTAAAAGAAAAAGACGTAATTGAAATAATTGGTGAACTTAAAGAAGAAACTAATATTACCAAAACGGCAATGACTTTAAATATAGTGTATGAAGATGACGACATTTTAATCATAAACAAACCTAGTGGTTTAGTAGTTCATCCTGGTAGCGGTAATTATAACAATACCTTAGTTAATGGCTTAATGAACTATACCACTCACTTAAGTAACACAAATGGTATAGAAAGACCTGGAATCGTTCATCGTATAGATAAAGACACGTCTGGTTTATTAATGGTTGCTAAAAATAACAAAACACACGCAATTTTAACTGATTATTTTAAAAATAAAGAAGTAAAAAGAGAGTATATTGCCTTAATATGTGGGGTATTTCCCCATGATACTGCAACAATCGATGCGCCAATCGGCCGCGATCCAAAAGACCGCAAAAAAATGACTGTTATAGCTAACAACTCAAAACCAGCTATAACTCATTTAAAAGTTCTTAAAAGATATAAAGAATATACTTTAGTAAGTCTTATATTACAAACAGGAAGAACCCATCAAATACGTGTTCATATGAATTATATAGGCTATCCAGTTTATAATGACCCAGTTTATAATACAAAAAAAGCAACAAGCTTTGGGCAATTCCTTCATTCAGCCAAAATGGACTTTATTCACCCTATAACAAAACAGCCAATGCATTTTGAATGCCCGTTGCCGAAAGAATTTCAAGAATTTATAGATTTATTAGAAGCAAATCAAAAATAATAAAGAAAATAAATACAATATAAATTAAATAGGGGATTGAAAGCAATTTATATTTATCATAAGTAATTTTAATTTCATAATTCAAAAATATTGTATTAATTAACAACAATAAAATATTTACGAAACTAAAAATATAATCTTGAAAATAAAAGAAAAATATTAAAAAAGAAAAAGACAAAATAAAATTACAAATAACAAAAAAAGCCAAATCATTTTTCATTTTGCTATCATGAATAATGTGACAAAATAAAAATGTTAATAAAGATAAAACAATAATATAAATAATTAAAAGTATGTAAATCATTGCATCGCCTCTAAAAAATAATATGTTTAATGATTTAAAATATGAGTAATTATCTTACTTTACTAATACTAAGATTTATTATAAAATATCAAATGGAGGGATATTATGACCACAGTAGTTATGAATAAAAAAGACGAGCTTATTATGCGACTTGTACATTATTTTATTACAGAAGAAAATTACAATCCCATAGTAGTTAACGGAGTTAAAGATGAAATTTGGTTAGAAAATGCAAATGGTCCATACCGCATTATAAGAATAAACTCCAATAACATATTTAATAAAGAACAATTAAATTATGATTACTTTAAAATAGAAAATATAGTAAAACAAATTAAGAAAAAAACTTTATCGTTTAAAATAAATACCTTAAATATTTTATTAGATGTTAATGAAGATTTATCAATCGAAAACACCAAAAACATAAAAGCAGCACCAATTTTTAATAACGATTCCAATATAACAAATAAAGATATTTTAGCTGCTTTCCCTAATATAAACGAAAGAATGCTTAGTGATACCAACGGAATTGATTTAATTATAAATGTTACGAAAGATATCAATGAAAAAACTGAGACGGAAAATAAAGCATATGAAAAAACATTCAAACCAAAAAAGATTATTATTACGCCAATTATTATTATCTTATGTATCATAATGTTTGGTACAAGCCTATATTTTGATGGGTTAAATGCCCTAAGTAGCGTTTCTTTAATTACAAATTTGCTTTTAGGAGCAAACTTCTTCCCACTTATTAAAGCAGGACAAGTGTGGCGTTTAGTGACTTATATGTTTAATCATTGGTCAATTATCCATCTTTTAGTTAATATGTATTCTCTTTACATTATTGGTACTCAATTAGAAAACTTTATTGGTAAAGTTAAATTTTTAATAGTTTACCTTATTAGTGGAATTTGTGGAGGCTTATTATCTTGTGTTATCTTTCCAAATACTGTCTCCGCTGGAGCTTCTGGTGCAATATTTGGCTTACTAGGATCATTATTATATTTTGGCTTTCATTACCGAACATATTTAGGCGGTGCCTTAAAAACTCAAATAATCCCAATTATAATTATCAATTTAGCAATAGGATTTTTACCCGGCTTAAATATTGACAATGCTTGTCATATTGGTGGCCTTTTGGGGGGCTTATTTACAACAATGCTATTAGGTATTGAAGGAAAAAGTCAAAAATCAGAGCGTATAAATGGAGCCATATGCCTTGCTATCTTTATTGCTTTTTGTATATATATGATTTTCTTTAAATAAAAAATGGTTTATTAAATAAAATAAACCATTTTTTTATAAATTTCTGTATAAACCAATCGCTTTACCTAAAATAGTGCAATTTTCTAAAATAATAGGATCCATAGTATCATTTTCCGGTTGTAATCTAATATAATTTTTTTCTTTATAAAAAGTTTTTAAAGTTACTTCATTATCCATAGTCATAGCAACAACAATTTCACCATTTCGAGCAACATTTTGCTTTTGTACAATAATAATATCTCCATCAAAAATCCCAACATTAATCATTGAGTCGCCACTAGCTTTCAAAGTAAATACGACTTCTTTATTAGGAATCAAACTAGCAGGTAAAGTAAACCATTCATCCGGTGTTTCAATTGCTTCAATTGGTGTTCCACACGTAACTTTTCCCAAAAGAGGCACCTTTACTAACTCTTCATTTTTCTTCTCAAACTCATTCTCACCAACAATTTCTATTGTCCTAAATTTCGAATTTGTTTTTCTTATACATCCAGCTTCTTCCAATTTTTTTAAATGAGTATGAACAGTTGCTGGTGAAGATAACCCTAAAGCCGCTCCAATTTCTCTAGTAGAAGGTGGGAAACCATGCTCAACTACATATTTTTTAATATATACTAAAACATCTTCTTGTCTTTTCGTAATCTCATTTTTTATCATAAGCTACCTCCATAATCATAATATCATACGCTTTAAATTTAGTCAAACAAATGTTTTTATTTTGTGTTGACACGAACAAATATACGATATATAATAAAGATGGTAAAAGGAGTAGTGATATTATGAAAAAAGAAATAGTTCAAAATGTAATGGGGGTTATGTTTTTATATCTTATACTAATTTGTGGTATAATAGCCGTCAATGCTCGTATAGTTAATATGAATGAAGCAACAAGCGCTTCCTACAACAGTATCAATTGATACTTTTTTTATAAAATAATTTGACTAAATTTATGAAAAAAACTATAATATCAAACATTACAAACCCAAAAGGAGCAATTTAGACCATGGAAAATTATCGAAAAAATAAATTACGTATAGTAAAAAATAACTTAGGTAGTTTATATATAAAAGAAAAAAGGGATTGCTATCATCCTGTTATATACATTGGTGGTCAAATGGAACATCGCTGTCATGTCTTAGAAAGATTAACTGGTTGCACTTTTGATCCTGGTCATAATATGTTTGATGGTTCATGGTTTTACGATTATCCTTTAAGTGGGAACAAAGGCGACTATAATGCTGCTAATTTTGCTAACAATTTACTTGCTTGTATTACCGAACTTAAACTTGAAAATGTTACTCTTATAACAGAAAGCGCTGGTGGGCTAGTTGGGGCATATGCCACTTTAAGTCCAAGAATTAAAAAAGTAATTGCAATACACCCACCAATTATTGGTAGTCCTTTAGCAAATCCTATTGCTCTAGAAAGAAAAAAATTAGAATTTTCAAAGCAAATGTTAATAAATCTTACAAATATAATTGTCAACACTGACTATGGTTTTCAAAAAGACAACTTGCAAGGTCTAAATTTAAAAAAGGTTAATTTAAATAAATTACTTGTAGTTTCATCTTGCTTAAATAGCAAAGAAGAAAAAAATAAATTAGCTTTGCTATGCCATGATCTTATTTTACAGTTAACTGGTCTACAAAGCGATGGTATAGTCGTATATGAACCACAAGTTCTTGCAAATTTAGGGATAGACTATCTTCCAAACGAGCCACAATTAAATCATTTTGCCGCTGGAAGCAAAGAATATATAGAAGAAGTTTATCGTAAAACGCTAAAAAAAGACATTTTTAATTAGGCAATTTCAAAAAAATATTGTATAATCAAAACAGAGGTTATAATATGAAAAAAAGAATTCTTTTAACATATGCAATGTATGGTAACGGACATCGTGCAATTGCTGAATATATCGAAAGTTACTTTAAAAGTCAAGACCCAGAATTAGAAATTTTAGCCATTGACCTTTTAAAATACTCAACTCCAGTTTTAGGAAGATTTAGCCAAAAAATGACTGATTTCTTTTTATTAAGGTTCCCTTTAGGTTGGTCAATAATTTATGACTTATTTGACACTAAAATTAGTAGTGCAATTGCCAGTCAGACAAGTATGAGCTTGTTTAAAAACAAAAAAATGAAAAAAATAATCACTGATTTTAACCCTGATATGACCATTTCGACACATTTTTTTGGCAGCAGTTTGATTGATTTTTACAATCGCAAAGGTGTAACCAAAAGCAAACTAATAACGGTTGTAACTGACTATGAAGCACATTCATTATGGTTAAAAGGTTATAAAAAAGAGCAAGCTATTATTGTCGCAGACAAAGACGAAGTTAATTATTTAGTAAAAAAAGGTGTGGATAGAAATAAAATTAAAGCCATTGGAATTCCAATTCACCCAATTACTTCCACTAATTTTGATGTTATTGAAGCAACCAACAAATATGGCTTTGATGGAACACGTCCTATTTGTTTATTTTTTGGTGGCGGTGGTAATGGAGGAACTCACTCTTTACCATATATTCATAATATTATTAAAGCAAATTTAAATATAGATTTTATTTACGTTGCAGGCAAAAATCAAGCAGCTAAAGCTAAAGTAGACAACTGGATAGAACAATATCATGCTACTAATATTAAAACTTTAGGATTCGTCAACAATGTACCAGAGCTATTACAAATCTGCGACTTTGTTGTATCAAAACCAGGTGGAGCACAAACAACGGAAAGTTTATATTTTAAAAAACCAGTTATAATGATTAATTGTAGCGGTGGTCAAGAAGTTGCAAACTATAAATATTTTGTTAAAAATGGTTATGGAAAACGTTTTAAAACCAATTTTATGTTTACCAAATACATGAAAAATATTTCTAAAAATCCCGAAATAATTGATGAAATGAAAAACAATATGGAAAATAACACTAATGATAAAGCTATGGAAAAACTATATGAAATAGCTATGGAATATTTAAAAAATTAATTTTCCTTTGATACCAACTGAGAGTATATACTAAAAAAGTATATACTTTTTTGATTTACTAATTATAAAAAATTTCTTATAATTATAAAGTAGGAGAGTGATCATATGAATCAAGATTTAATTCATTCACTAAACAGTCTAAGAATTTTAAGCGTTGATATGATTTCGTATGCTAATAGTGGTCATCCTGGTATCTGCCTTGGTGCTGCGCCAATTATATTCACCTTGTACGCGAACCATTTAAAAATAAATCCGCAAGATCCCAAGTGGCCTAATCGCGACCGCTTTGTTTTATCCGCCGGTCATGGGTCAGCCTTGCTTTATGCAACTCTTTTCATGGCTGGTTTTGATGTCTCAATAGATGATCTTGTAAATTTCCGTCGCATAAATTCAAAAACTCCAGGTCATCCCGAATACGGAACAACTCCTGGTGTTGAAGTTTCCACCGGCGCTTTAGGACAAGGTTTTGCTAATGCCGTCGGCATGGCAATAGCTGAAAAATATTTAGCAGGTCTTGTTGAAGAAGAAATGTCTAAGCAAAAAATAGTCAACTATCGAGTATATTGCCTAGTTTCAGATGGCGATTTATTAGAAGGAGTAGCTAATGAAGCTGCTTCATTAGCTGGTAATTTAGCACTAGATAACTTAATTGTTTTGTATGACTCAAACAACATAACTTTAGATGGTGAATTGCGTAAAACCTCAAGCGAAGAAATAGTTAAAAAATTTATAAACCTTGGTTGGGAGGTCGATTATGTTGCTGAAGGAAACGACACTCGCGAAATAGACAAGGCAATTGACCGAGCAAAAATTAATAAAAAACCAACCCTAATTGAAATAAAAACTGTAATAGGACGTGGCAGCATCAATGAAGGTAAAAACATTGTCCATGGTAAACCGCTAAGTAAAGAAGATTTAATAAATGTTCGTAACAAATATAATATTAATACAAATACAATGGAAATAACACAAAGTGCTGTTAAATATATGCGTGATTGTATAAATCACCGCATGCAAAATGAATACCAAACTTGGCATCAAAACATCAATGAAGTAAAAAATAATACGAAAAACGAACAACTAAAGATTATTTTAAATTTTCTTGAAACGCAAAATATCAATTGTAATTTTGATTGTAATAATTTTAAAATCCAAAATGATTACAGTGAAGAACTAAGAGAGTCAAATTCTAAAATGATGAATATTGTTAGTGAAAGAACAAAATTTTTTCTTGGCGGCAGCGCGGATCTTTCATCATCTTGCCACACTGCATTATATAAAGATATTGATTTTTCTAAAGACCATTACACTGGTCGTAATTTAATATTCGGAGTTCGTGAACATGCTATGGCCGCTATTTTAAACGGAATTGCTTTAAGTGGCTTAAGAACATATGGATCAACATTTCTTGCTTTTTCCGATTATTTAAAACCGGCTTTAAGAATGTCTTGTCAAATGAATTTGCCAGTTACTTATATTTTTACTCATGACTCTGTAACAATCGGTTCTGACGGACCTAGCCACCAACCAATCGAGCAATTAACTGCTCTTCGTGCAACACCTAATTTGATTGTATTTCGACCTGCTGACATAAACGAAGTTATAGGTTGCTGGGATTATATCGTTAACAATCCCCGTCCGGTAGCCATCATTCTTTCCAAAAATGAAGCCCATATTTTAGCTGGTACCAACGGCAACTTAACCAAACTTGGTGGCTATATTGTTAAACCAGAAAAGGAACGTGTAGACTGTGTAATGGTCAGTACAGGTCAAGATTTCACAACAACATATCTAATTAGTGAAGAATTAAGATCAAAAGGTTATGATATTCGCTTAGTTTCTATGCCCTCTATGGAACTTTTCTTTAAGCAGCCTTTAGAATACCAAGAACAAGTAATTCCCAAAGGTACTAAAGTTTTTACCATAGAAGCTGGCTCAACACTTGGATGGTACAAAATTGCATCACCTAATTGTGCCATTGGCATAGATGAATTTGGTTTCAGTGGCTCTAAAAAAGACGTTTTAGAAAAATTACACTTTGATTATGCTTCTATTCTTAAAAAAATTGAAGACGAACTTCTCTAAAAAAACGACAAATTACTAATAAAATAAGTTTTATCATATTATTGGTGATTTTATGAGAACATTTTATATATTTAAAATCAAAAAATATTATGCTGTACTAACTAAAAAAAACCCATATCATTTATATAAAACCATGGAAAATATTTATCACTTAAAACCAGAAGAATTAAAGTATAAAATAAATGTTTTTGATAACTTAAAAGAAAATTTTAATAAGGAATATCTAAACAACAACATTTATGAATTATACAAAGACAAACATACATATACAAAATTTCAAAACATTCATATGATAAATGATTACTATACTGATGAACAATCAAAACTAATTGTCAATAAAACATATTTATTAATTAAAACAACAAAAGAATATCCATCATTTTTAAAAGTTTTAGAAAATATAAAAGATAATATATTTGTCTGTGATTTTAAAAATAAAGATTACTTTTGGCTTGAAGATGTCATTTAAGCTTGTTAAATCATGTATAATTTAGTAAAATAAGCATATAAAGGAGAAATGTATAATGCCAATATGGTTAGTTGATATATTGTATATTTTATTAGGACTTGTTGTAGGTTTGGTTGTAGGTTTTTTGTTAGCAAAAAAAATGTTTACTAAACAATTAGAAGAAAATCCTCCTATTAACGAAAAAATGATTGAAGCAATGATGAGTAGTATGGGAAGAAAACCTAGCCAAAAACAAGTTAGACAAGTAATGCAACAAATGAATAAATATCGTTAAAAGACTTAATAGTCTTTTTTTCTTAAAAAAATAAAAAAATTGTGTTCAACTAACCATATTTGTGATATTCTTATTATATAATAAAATAAGAAGGTGTGTAATGATACTAGATATCTTTAATAAAATATATTCAGCAGCTAATTTTTCTACAATTCTTGTAAGTAGCGTTATAGTATTAATTTTATTATTTCTAATAATTCTTTTTTTAGGTTTAAAAGATTCACACAAAATCTTACAAAAAGTTACAATTTTTAAAAATATCAATGATTTTAATATTGATTTACCAAAAGAAAATGAAGCAATCAATGAAGATGTAACTTTTGAAATGTCTTTATTAACTAAAAATTTAGAAGAATATAAAAATAATATTGAAAAAGAAATAAGCAATGATGAAATAACTTGCGAAGTTAAACCAGAAGTTAAAGATGAATCTTTATTTACCAACACTAAACCATTTAAAATTCTTGACATCAATGAAATAGAAGATACGGCGGTTTTGCCAACTTTTATCACTGAAAGTACAGAAAGCGATGTTGCATTTACAACCAAAGAACAAGAAGAAATGCTAGACGTAGTTTTACCCAAAAAAATTGATTAAAACTGCTTTAACTAAGGCGGAAAATGACAACTAGAGCGTCAAAGCTCTTTTTTTTTATTTCTTTTTTTGTTACAATAGCTATGGTGAAAAAAATGACAACAACAAAGTATGATGAAAATTCGATAAAAATATTGGAAGGCCTTGAAGCAGTTCGCAAAAGACCAGGAATGTATATTGGCTCAACAGACAAACGAGGCTTACATCACTTAGTTTGGGAAATAGTAGATAATGCAATCGACGAAAGCATAAATGGCTACGGTGATTACATTAAAATAACCCTAAATAAAAACGGTTCTGTCACAGTTGAAGACCATGGACGTGGAGTTCCAACAGGCATGCATGAAAGTGGCCATTCTACACCGGAAGTAATCTACACCATTCTTCATGCCGGAGGTAAATTTGAAGAAGGTAGTTATAAAGTATCAGGTGGTTTACACGGCGTTGGTGCATCAGTAGTAAACGCTTTATCAGAATGGATGGAAGTTACAATTTACAAAGATGGTGCGATTCATACGATTAAATTTAGTGACGGCGGTCACGTTAAAGAACCGTTAAAAAAAATCGGTACTACCAATAGAACCGGTACAACAGTAACCTTTAAACCGGATGCAGAAATTTTTAAATCAACCAATTTTTCTTTTACTACCATTAGTGAACGTATGCAAGAAAGTGCGTTTTTATTAAGTGGAATTACTATTGAAATAGTAGATGAAGAAGATGGACGCTCTGCTAAGTATCATTACGAAAACGGCTTAGTAAACTTTGTTGAGTTCATTAACGAAGGAAAAAAAGTTTTACATAAAGTTATAAATTTTAACGGTATTAAACAAGGCATAGAAGTTGATATCGCTTTACAATACCAAGAAGGTTATAATGAAAATATTTTAAGTTTTGTTAACAATGTAAAAACAGGTGATGGTGGTTCTCATGAAACAGGTTTTAAATCAGGTATAACGAAAGCTTTTAACGATTATGCAAAAGAAAATAATATTTTAAAAGGTAAAGACGCTTCTTTTGAAGGCTCTGATGTTCGAGAAGGTTTAAGCGCTGTAATTAATTTAAAAATACCTGAATTATTATTACAATTTGAAGGCCAAACAAAAGGTAAACTTGGAACCCCAGAAGCACGTACTGTAACAGAACAAATAACATATGAAAATATGAAATTTTTCTTAGAAGAAAATCGTGAAATAGCGCTAACTATTGTCGAAAAAGCTTCGCGCAGTAAAGTCGCACGTGAAGCAGCACGTAAAGCCCGTGAAGCAGCTAGAAATGGTAAAGGAAAAGAAAAAAAAGATAAAATATTAAGTGGTAAATTAGCTAAAGCGACCGGTAAAGATAGCATTAAAAACGAGCTTTTCTTAGTCGAAGGGGATTCAGCAGGTGGTTCAGCTAAAACTGGCCGTAACCGTGAAACACAAGCCATTTTACCATTAAGAGGAAAAGTTTTAAATTGCGAAAAAGCTTCCAATAATGATATTCAAAATAACGAAGAATTAAATACCTTAACTTATGCTATTGGTGCCGGTATTGGTAGTGATTTCAATCCTGAAGAAAGTAATTATGGCAAAGTAATTATTATGACCGATGCTGATGATGATGGAGCTCACATTCAAATATTACTACTAACATTTTTCTACAGATTCATGAGACCACTTATTGAATCTGGTATGCTATATATCGCTAATCCACCGCTATATGCTTTAGATTTTGGTAAATACAAAGAATATGTTGCGACTGATGAAGAATTAGAAGAAAAGAAAAAAACAGTAAAACAACCATATAAAGTACAAAGATTCAAAGGTTTAGGTGAAATGGATGCAGAAGAACTTTATGATACAACTATGAACCCTGCAACTAGAAGCCTAATAAAAGTTAGCATCACTGACGCCGCTTTAGCAGAAAAAAGAGTGTCTGTTTTAATGGGCGATAAAGTAGAACCAAGAAAAGAATGGATAGAAGAAAACGTCGACTTTACTTTAGAAGATAATTTTAGGAGGTAATTGAGCTTGGCAAAGAAAAATGAAGAAAAAACAATCATTGAAAAAATATATGATTACACACTAGAAGACATAATGGGGGAACGTTTCGGAAGGTATTCAAAAAGTATTATTCAAGATCGAGCATTGCCAGATGTTCGTGATGGCTTAAAACCAGTTCAAAGAAGAATCCTTTATACAATGTGGGAAAATAAAAACACATATGATAAACCGTATCGCAAATGCGCCAAAGCAGTTGGCGATGTAATGGGAAAATATCATCCTCATGGCGATTCTTCAATTTATGGTGCAATGATTTATATGTCACAAGCTTGGAAAATGCGTGAAATATTTATTGATATCCATGGAAATAATGGCTCAATTGATGGTGATGGCCCAGCTGCTTATCGTTATACAGAATGCCGAACTACTAAATTAGCACAAATAATGCTTAAAGATATTAATCGTAATTCAGTAGAAATGACTTTGAATTATTCCGATGAAGATTTAGAACCAACAGTTTTGCCAGCTAATTTTCCCAACTTGCTTGTTAATGGCTCAACCGGTATTTCAGCCGGTTATGCTACCAATATTCCACCTCACAATCTAGCTGAGGTAATCGATGCTACAATATATCGTATTGACAATTCAAATTGCCGCTTAGAAACTATCCTTAATATCGTTAAAGGACCAGATTTTCCAACTGGCGGTGTAGTAGAAGGCAAAGCCGGTTTGTTACAAGCTTATGAAACTGGTCGTGGAAAAGTAGTAGTAAAAGCAAAAACCGAAATTATCAAAGAAAAAAATAAAAACCAAATAATTATTCATGAAATTCCTTATGATGTTTTAAAAGAACAATTACGTAAAAAAATCGAAGATATCAAAATAGATAAAAAAGTAGAAGGAATTGCTGATGTTATTGATATTTCTGATAAAGAGCATATGGCAAAAATAATAATTGAATTAAAAAAAGATGCCAATGCTGAGCTAATCCTAAATTACTTATTAAAAAACACCGATTTACAAGTTAATTACAATTTTAACATGGTAGCTATTGTTAATAGACGCCCAAAACAACTTGGTATAATAGAAATTTTAGATGCATTCATAAGCCATCAAAAAGACGTAATTATTAAAAGAACAAATTTTGACTTAGAACATGCAAAGGCAAGACTTCATATTGTTGAAGGCTTACTTAAAGCAATGGATATCTTAGATGAAGTTATTCGTGTAATTAGAGCATCTAAGAACAAAGCTGATTCTATTGCCAATTTGATTAAGGAATTTGCATTTACAGAAGAACAAGCAACAGCAATTGTTACGATGCAATTGTATCGTCTGTCAAACACTGATATTACGCAATTACTTGAAGAAAAATCAAACCTTCATAAAATGATAGATTTCTTAAACTTAATTCTAAATGATGAAAATGTTTTGAAAAAGCAAATGAAACAAGAATTGAGTGAAATCAAAAAAGAATTTGGTAATCCTCGTCGTACTGAAATAAAAGACGAAGTAACTGATATTAAAATTGACCTAAAAGAAATGATTCCAAAAGAAAATGTTGTTGTTGTAACAACAAACGAAGGGTATGTTAAACGTGTTTCCCAAAAATCATACACTTCCGCAAATGGCGAACCAACTATTTTAAAACCAGGCGATTATATTACAGGCTTATACAGCACAACAACACTTGATACTCTATTATTATTTACAAATCAAGGTCACTATTTATATGTACCGGTTCATGAAATTATCGAAGTTAAATGGAAAGAATTAGGCAAGCACATCAGTAATTTGATTCCATTAAATGCCGAAGAAAAAATAATTTCATCAATGATACTTGATAGCAAAAATACCAATATTATCATGACTACAGCACTTGGTATTACCAAACGTACAAGACTAGAAGATTTAATAGTAAGTCGTTATAGCAAACCAATAAACGCTATGAAATTAAAAGATAATGATGAGTTAGTATCTGTTATAAAGGATAATGGTCATGCAATATTTATAACTGAAAAAGGTCATTACTTAAATATTGCTTCCAATGAAATACCTATTGTTGGTGCTAAAGCTTCTGGAATAAAAGGTATAAGCGTTAAAGACGATAAAGTAATTAGTTGTATTTCTCCAAGTACAACTGACGAATACTTAAACATCGTCACCAATAAAAACACCTCTAAACGTATAAAAATATCAGATCTTGAAACAATGTCTAGAGGTAAAAAAGGTTCTACTTTAATAAAAAAAGTAAAATCAACAAACTATGAAATCAAAAATGTTTTCCCAGTTTCAATTCATGACATCTTAGGCTTAAAAATAGATGGGGAATTTAAAGGAATCAAAATCACCGAAATTCCAATAATGGATCTCGCTTCAACTGGAAGTACACTTTCTAAAAAAACAATAGATGATACCTTTATCGTTAGTGAATTAAAAGAAATTAAAATAAATGAAAATGAAGTTATTACAAGACCAGAACAACCAACTGATAATTCCCAAGAATTAACTATTGACGACTTTATAGAAGACTTTAAATTATAGGTAAAAAAATCACTTATTAAACATAAAATTTAATAGGTGATTTTTAATGGGAAAAGAAGATTTTAAAAAATTTGTTCAAACTAAACCAGAACTTGCCAGTTACATAGAAGATAATTCAATGACCTGGCAAAAATTTTACGAATTATATGATATGTATGGTGAAGATGAAAAAGTATGGAATAAATATCCTGCCAAAAAAACTAAAAAGGTTAGTGATTTCATGAATAATTTAGATACTGATTCTATTGAAAAACATATTGAAAGTGCTCAAAAAGCTCTAAATTTTATAAGCGAATTAACTACAAAAGGAACAGATACAGCCAGTACTGCTGCAACAAATCCAGTAGAAAGACCAATTACTAAATTTTTTGGAGATTAAATGGAAAAAGCTATCTTAGACAATATTATGAAAGATAAGTATTATGATTATTTAAAAGAAAATTCCTTCTTTATTAAAGATTTAAACCGTAATCCCAATAGTTATAAAAATTTTAAAGAATTTTTAAAAGATAAATATCATTTAAGAGTAACAGATAAAGTAAGCAGTGTAATTGACGATATAGAATTAGTAAGTAGCGTAATAAGTACATTAAAATAAAATGAATATTGAAAAAAACCTTTAATTATATTAAAATAAATATAATAGAAAAGATGATTTAAATGAAAATAAATAATAAAGGTTTTTCGACAATTGAAGTTCTCTTCATAATAGTTTTAGTTTCTTGTATATTAATTTCAGGTTTAGCATTTGTCTTTATATGTACCAAAAATGCTGAAATAAAAACATTTAAAGAAACAGCTGAAACTATTGTAGAATCTGCTAAAAATTCTTATAATACATTAAAAAAACAAAACAAGACACAATATATTATTACTAACGCTGATAATACCTACGAGGGAATGTGTATCACACTAGCAGGCTTGTATAAAAATGGTTTCTATAGCAAAGAACTAACTGACTGGGACGGCTATGTTGTCATTGAAGAAAACAATGGTAATATTAATTACAGCTTATGGTTAACTAATAAAAAATTTGTTATTTCTGGTTATGACTCTGAAAAAATAAAAGATTTAACAGCTAAAAATGGAATTACAAACTACAAAGATGAAAACTTTAGTGCTAAAGTAACTGATTCGTTTACTGGAGTCAAGTCCAACACTCCTTATAATACACAGTGTATAAGCAACAAGATCGTTTAAAAACGTTCTTTTTTATTTGCTTTTTATTTGCTATAATATATGAAGGTGATATTATGTTAATAATTGGTAGTCATGTCTCTTTTGGTAAAACTCAATTATTAGGTGCAACTCAAGAAGCTATTAGTTACGGAGCTAATGCATTTATGTTTTACACAGGAGCTCCTGCAAATACAGTTCGCAAAGAAATAAATTCAGAATTAACTGAACAAGCTATTGGACTAATGAACGCTAATGGTATAGATTTAAAAAATGTAATTTGTCATGCCCCTTACATTGTAAATTTAGCTAATCGCAAGGATCCTATTAAATATAATTTTAGTATTAGTTTTATAAAAAATGAATTATCTAGATGTGATTCAATGAATATTAAGCAAATTGTTTTACATCCAGGAAGTGCAGTTGGCATTACCAAAGAAGAAGGCTTAAAAAATATTGTTGACGCCCTAAACTTAATTTTAGATGGCACAACTTCATGCCGTATACTTATTGAAACTATGGCTGGTAAAGGTAGTGAATGTGGAACAACTATTGAAGAAATTGCTTATATCATTAATAATGTAGAAAATCAAAAACAAATAGGCGTTTGTTTAGACACCTGCCATTTGTCTGACAGTGGTTATGATATGGCTAAATTTGATGACTACTTAGCTAAATTTTCTAAAAAAATTGATCTTTCATATATTGGTTGCATCCATATTAATGATTCAAAAAATCCCCTTGGTGCACATAAAGACCGCCATGCCAACTTAGGAACAGGTTATATTGGCTTTAACAATTTAATTAATATTATTTATAATGAAAAGTTAAAAGACATTCCCAAAATACTAGAAACTCCTTATATTGGTGATAGCGATGAAGATAAAAATCGTTTATATCCACCATACAAATTTGAAATTGAAATGATTAAAAACAGAACATTTGATGCATCATTTAGAAATAAAATCCGAAATTATTACCATAAATAAAAAATAAGAAACTTCCAACAAAGTTTCTTATTTTTCTATAAATAACTACTATATTTTATAGAATATTCTTTTATTAATTTTTTAATCTTCAAAAAGTTTTCCTCAGAAAATTTATCTTTATATTTATCAATGTCAAAAACTCCATGATTAGATAATATAGTTCGCCAATTATTTTGTACAAACCTATAAGAGAAGTCTAATTCTTCATCAGATAAATCAATTCCTTTTGAAATAGCTAAGTTCTTTAAATCAAAAATATTCATATTATTCATATATCTTTCTATTAAAACAAACATATAATCACCTATAATATTGTATGTTTATTGTCAAAATAAGAATACTAATAAAAGGTGATTATATGAAAAAAATATATTACATCATATTATCTATTCTTACTATGATAGTTTTAACTAGATATATTTACTTACACTATTATAAACATGATTATTATTATGAAAAATACTTAAATATAACAAATAAAATTGTCTATGGTCAAAGTGCACCACGTGGTCGTATTTTAGATCGTAATGGAAAAATATTAGTAGATAATATTGCATCAAATACCATAGTTTATTACAATATTGATAATACAAATGAATCCGAGATTGCTACAAAATTAAATGAAATTATAACTGATAAAACCCCAGCAACCGTAGAACAATTAAAAAAATATTATTTACTTAACAACGAAACTGATTTTTTATTAACTAATGAAGAATTAAAAGAATATGATTTAAGAAAAATAACTACAAAAGAAGTAGAAGAATTAAAAATGTCTCGTTTAGATGACTTTATAAAAAATTATACAGAAGATGAAAAATACATTATAAATTTCTATTTTTTATTAAAGAAAGGCTATTTTTATGATAAAAAAATAATAAAAAAAGATGCAACAGATCAGGAGTGCGCTCTTATTAATGAAACAAATTTGGCTGGACTAAAATGTGAATATAGTGTTAAAAGAGTTTATCTTTACGACACATTAAATGCTATATATGGTACTGTCGGAAATATTTCCAAAGAAAATAAAGATTTTTATTTAAATAAAGGTTATTCACTAGACGATGAAGTAGGTTTGAGCTATTTAGAAAAAGAGTATGATGATTATTTAAAGGGAAGTAAAGCTATGTACAAAGTAAATGATGATAATACCTTAACTCTTATTAATGAAGCAATACCTGGTAATGATATATACCTAAGTATAGACATAGACATCCAATTAAAAATCAATGAAATTATCAAAAAAAATTTAGAAAAAGCCGAAAAATTAAAAAATACAAAATATTTTAATACAGCATATGTTATTGTCAGCAACCCAAATAATGGTGAAATTATTGCTAGTAGCGGAATTACAAAAATAAATGGTACTTACCATGACGTGACAACCAATATTTTAACTTCATCTTTTACGGTCGGGTCCGTTATAAAAGGTGCTTCTAGTACCGTTGGTTATCAAAATAATTTAATTAATACTGGCAAAAAAATAAACGATTCATGCGTTAAACTTTACCAAGTACCAGCTAAATGCTCTTTTAAAAGGTTAGGTTATATAGATGACATAACAGCTCTTAAAACATCAAGTAACTATTATCAATTCATTACAGCAATAAAATCGACTGGAAACACATATAAATATAATATGCAATTAGCTGTTTCCGAAGAAGATTTCAACAAATATCGTAATACTTTTGCATCATTTGGTTTAGGAACCTCAACTGGCATTGATTTAGAAAATGAATTTTATGGAATAAAAGGAAAAACAATAGCAGCTGATTTGTTTTTAAATTTAAGTATTGGACAGTATGATACTTACACTCCACTTCAAATAGTTAACTACATCAATACAATTGCGACATCTGGTAAAAGATATTCCCTTCATTATTTGAAAAAAATACCTAACGTATATAATTTTGAACCAAATTTATTAAACACAGTAGAAAATAGTAATTTTCCGAGAATTCATGAAGGATTTAAAGCGGTTTTAAATGGTGGTACCGCTAATGGTTATACCGATTTAAAATATAAACCAGCCGGTAAGACTGGAACATCCGAAGTGATTTATGCTAAAAATATTACTACTATTAATCAAACGTATGCAATGTATGCTCCTTATGATAATCCTAAATATTCAATAGTTGTTTTAACTCCTAATATTTCTTTAAATAACGGAAATGATAATTATATAGCACCGATAAATCGCTATATATCTAAAGAAGTAAGTAAAATTATATTTGAAAAATAAAAAATATATGATACAATAGGAACGGATTAAAAAAAGGAGGGCAGTACTATGGCCAAGAATGAAAACAGACCTAACATTACATTAGTTTGTACTGAATGCAAACATGAAAACTATGTTACAGTAAAAAACAAAAAGAATACAACAGAAAAATTAGAATTAAATAAATTTTGTAAATGGTGTAACAAGTCAACTGTTCATAAAGAAAAAAAATAATATAAGAGGTAAAAGATATGAATAATAGTTTAATAAATGTTAATGACATTAAAAACGGAATGACTATCATTTATGATGGTAAACTTTGTGTAATTATAAGCTTCTTACATGTTAAACCAGGCAAAGGTGCAGCAGTTATGAAAGTTAAAATGCGCAACTTAAAAACAGGAACAATAACTGAAGAAACTATTAATAGCGATAAAAAACTAGAAAAAGCACATGTTGACAAGAAAACAATGTCTTATCTATATAATAGTGGAACAGGATATGTATTCATGGATAATGAAACATATGAACAGACTGAAATTTCTGAAGATAAACTTACTGATGAAAAGAAATTCTTAAAAGAAAATATGGAAGTTCAAATAGCTTTTTATCAAGGCGAAATTATTGGCGTTACATTACCAGAAAAAGTTGAATATGAAGTTGTTGATACAACTGATGCAGTTAAAGGTAATACTACTAATAATGCCCAAAAAGATGCTACACTTGAAAACGGACTAGTAGTAAAAGTTCCATTATTTATTACAAATGGTGAAAAAATTATTGTTTCTACCTTAGATGGAAAATATTCAAGCAGAGCTTAAAGCTTTGTTTTTTTTTCTTTTAAAAATTTAAATTTGTGCTATACTAAAAATATAGTAAGGAGTTGTTTATATGACAGCTTTAAGAATTTATAAAAAAACCATAGATTTTATATCTAATATAATTTATATATTAATAATCATATATGCATTAATTTCTGCCCCAGCATTATTTGGTTATAAGCCAGTTATTGTTTTATCTGGAAGTATGGAACCAACATTTAAAGTAGGTAATGTTATATATTATCATCATGTTCCAGAAGATGAATTAAAACAAGCTGATATTATTACTTTCTCCTATGGAAATAGTGAGGATTTAATTACGCACCGTATTAATGAAATTAACGATGGAAAATATCAAACTAAAGGAGATGCTAACGGCAACCCTGATCAACAATTAATAGAATATGCTGATATAAAAGGAAAGGTAAGTAAAATTTATATTCCTTACGTTGGCTACTTTATTAAATATATTAATGAACATATATACATAATTGTAATTGCAATTCTTATTTTATTATCAGAGTTTATTTTAGATAATTTAAAAGTTTTTAAAAAAGCAAATTAACTTTCAAATATCATAAAAACCATAAAGCAACATACTTTATGGTTTTCTATTTTTATCTATTTCATTATAGCATAGAAAGATAAAAATAAATATATAAAATTAAATAGGCAGAAAAGTAAAAACTATATATTTTCTATTAAATAATTCTATATCATAAAGTATGTTGCTTTATGGTTTTTATGATATTTGAAAGTTAATTTGCTTTTTTAAAAACTTTTAAATTATCTAA
>CAKOLG010000004.1 GCA_934096175.1 uncultured Bacilli bacterium | reverse complement strand
GTTATGGGGTAAAGTCGAAAACTCATAAATTATCTTTTGCTTTGAATTTAAAGGGAAAATATGTCGTTTGGGCACCTTTTGATTGCAAGATTACAAAAGTTTATCGACCTAAAAATATGTATGAAAGTGTAAGTACAATTTGGTTAACAAGTAAACAAAAAGTTTTATCTCCTAATGGTTGTTGTGGTTATTTAACTGTGAGTATTACTTGTTTTGGAAAAATAACTAAACTAGAAAAAGGTCAGCAATTTTGCCAAGGTGATTATTTATTTAAAAATGTTAATGGTCAGATTCATTTAGAAGTAGCTTGTGGTAAAATTGCAGGTTGGGAAAAAAAGACTGCTTTAGGTTATACAGAATATGTGATAAAGAATGCGGTTAGAGCAGAAGATTTTTTATTTTTGAAAAAGAAAACTTTTGTAAAAAATGTTATATATAAAGGGAAAAAATATATTTTTGTTAAAGAAAGTTGATGTTTTTAAAAAATGTTTTAACAATATAAAAACTACTCAAAATGAGTAGTTATTTTTCGATGGCGGAGCAGGAGAGATTTGAACTCTCGCGCCAGTTACCCGACCTACACCCTTAGCAGGGGCGCCTCTTCAGCCTCTTGAGTACTGCTCCATAACCAAGGTAACAAAGTAATTATAACTAATATTTTTTTACTAGTCAATAATTAAAATTATGTTTTTGATTATTTTGAAGAATTTTTTAACATTGCATTGTAATCTTTGTGTTTTAAAATAATTTGAGCAATGAAAAATATAAGTCCTGATATTAGAAATAGGCTACCAGCAAACCAGTACCACCAGTGTGTATTTTCAATTAAAAGACTGATAAAAGTTATTATTCCACATAAAATTAATAATATACCTTCAACAAATAGTCTTCTATATATAGGCAACATTTTTAAACCTCTTTTGGTTTTACTATATTTAATTTGAATATCTTTTTTTTCTTTTTTACTAAGTTTATTATACATGTGAACACCTCAGTAGTTATTTTAACATATATTTATAAATTTATATAGTTCCATTTTTTTATAGAAAAGTTATTTTTTTGCTTCCCTTTTTTTTTTATGTGTAGTATAATTAATATCGTGTTAAGAAATGTCTCCTTAGCTCAGTTGGTAGAGCAACTGACTCTTAATCAGTGGGTCTAGGGTTCGAATCCCTAAGGGGACACCAATATGATTGTAAACTCTCTTTTTGGAGAGTTTTTTTGTTTGTTAAATTTGATGTAAAAGTTTTATTAAAATGTTAATAATAAATGATGAGTATGGTAGAATATATGATGGAGGTATGTGAAAATGAAGGAAGAATGGAAAAATTTTAAAGAAGGATTATGGTGTAAGGAAATTAATGTAAGTGATTTTATTAAAAATAACTATATTCCTTATGAAGGTGATGAAAGTTTTTTAAAGGGAAAAACTGTTAAAACAGCTAACGTTTGGAGTAAATGTGAAGAGTTACTAAAAGAAGAACTTAAAAAACATGTTTTAGATATAGATGTTGATCATATGGCAGCAATTAACGCGTATGATGCTGGATATATTGATCAAGAAAATGAAGTTATATTTGGCTTACAGACGGATGCGCCATTAAAAAGAATTGTTAATCCATACGGGGGAATTCGTATGGTTTATCAAGAACTTGAGGCATATAATTATAAATTAAATCCAGAGGTAGATAAATATTTTAATGAGTTTAGAAAAACTCATAATCAAGGTGTATTTGATGCTTACACTAAAGAAATTAGGAAAGCACGTCATGTTGGTTTGTTAACTGGATTACCTGATGCTTATGGTCGTGGTAGAATAATTGGCGATTATAGACGTGTGGCTTTATATGGTATTGATTTTTTAATGGAAGAAAAGAAAAATGAATGGGATAACATGGTTATTGAGGTAATGGATGAAGAAACTATTCGTTTAAGAGAAGAATTATCAATGCAATATAGAGCATTGGATGATATGAAAAAGATGGCTTTAAAATATGGTTATGATATATCGAAACCAGCTAAAAATTCACAAGAAGCAGTACAATGGACTTATTTTGCCTATTTAGCAGCGATTAAAGAAAATAATGGCGCTGCCATGTCTTTAGGAAGAGTTGATGCGTTCTTTGATGTTTATTTTAATAGAGATTTAGCTAGTGGTGAAATTTCAGAAGATGAAGTTCAAGAATTAATTGATCAATTTGTTATTAAATTACGTTTGGCAAGACATTTAAGAACACCTGAATATGATGAGTTATTTTCTGGAGATCCAACTTGGGTAACTTGTTCTTTAGGAGGAATTTCTACTGAAGGCAAAAATATGGTTACTAAAACATCTTTTAGAATTTTGCATACTTTAACTAATTTAGATCCAGCACCAGAGCCAAATATGACTGTTTTATGGGCACAAGATTTGCCTGATAATTGGAAAAAGTACTGTGCAAAAATGAGTATTAAAACGGATTCTATCCAATATGAAAATGATGATATAATGCGTCCTGCAATGGGTGATGATTATGCTATTGCTTGTTGTGTTTCGTCAATGAGAATTGGCAAAGATATGCAGTTCTTTGGAGCACGTTGTAATTTAGTTAAGTCATTATTGTATTCTTTAAATGGCGGTGTTGACGAGGTTAAACATGAATTAGTAATTCCTGGTTTTGAAAAAAATACTCAAGAGTACTTAGATTATGATACTGTTAAAGCTAATTATTTTAAAATGCTTGAAAAGGTTGCTAAAATATATAGTGATGCAATGAATATTATTCATTACATGCATGATAAATATGCTTATGAAGCAGGTCAGATGGCTTTGCATGATACTAATGTTCAAAGACTAATGGCTTATGGTGTTGCTGGCTTGTCAGTAGCTGCGGATTCGTTATCAGCAATTAAATATGCGAAAGTTAAACCAATTCGTGATGAAGATGGTATAACAACAGATTTTGAAATTGAAGGTGACTATCCTAAATATGGTAATGATGATGATCGAGTTGATAATATAGCTAAAGAAATTTTGGATAAGATATATACTGAGTTAGCTAAACATCCTTGTTATAGGAATGCTAAACCAACTTTGTCAGTTTTGACTATTACATCAAATGTTGTTTATGGTTCAAAAACAGGCGCAACACCTGATGGAAGAAAAGCAGGCGTTGCATTTGCACCAGGGGCTAATCCAATGCATGGTAGGGATTCTTCTGGAGCTATAGCTTCATTAAATTCAGTAGCAAAACTTGATTGGACAAATTGTTGTAGAGATGGAATATCTAATACTTTCTCAATTGTACCAAATTCTTTAGGAACTAATGATGATGATCGAGTTGAAAATTTGGTTTCGTTAATGGATGGTTATTTTGTTCAAGGAGCCCATCATTTAAATGTTAATGTTTTAAATAGAGAAACGCTTATTGATGCAATGAATAATCCAGAAAAATATCCTTTATTAACTATCAGAGTATCTGGGTATGCAGTAAGATTTAATAGATTAACTAGAAAGCAACAAGAAGAAGTTATTGCAAGAACTTTTCATGAAAAAATATAATGGTAAAAGGATCGATTAATTCTTTTGAAACATTTGGTCTTGTAGACGGACCAGGTATTAGAACTGTTATTTTTTTAAACGGTTGTCAATTGAGATGTAAATACTGTCATAATCCTGAAATGTGGCGATTGCAAGAAGATAATTATACACCAGCAGAAGTCGTAGAAAAATGTAAAAAAAATAAGCCTTATTTTAAAAACAAAGGTGGTGTAACTTTCTCTGGGGGTGAACCACTTTTGCAATATGATTTTTTGGTGGAAACTTGTAAACTTTTTAAAAAAGAGGGAATTCATATTGCAATTGATACTGCTGGGATTGGTTTAGGTAATTATAGTGAATTATTAGATAATATTGATATGGTTCTTTTAGACATAAAACATATAACCCGTGATGGATATAGAAATATTACACAAAGAGATTATTTGGATAAATTTTTTGATTTTGTAAATGAATTAAATAAAACAAATGTTGAAGTATGGATAAGACAGGTTATTATACCAGGAGTAAATGATAATCGTGAGTATATGTTAGATTTATCTAAGTTTATAAAAAAATATATTAAAAATGTTACAAGAGTAGATTTTTTACCTTATCATAAATTAGGTAGTGAAAAATATGATGTATTAGGAATTGAATATCCTTATAAAAACGTTAATGAAATGGATAAAGGATGTTGTGATGAACTTTATCAAGTTTTTATTGAAGACTTTAGTAAATAAAGTCTTTTTTTGAGGTATTAAAAAAATTCCTTTAGCTAAAGGAATTTTAGTTTAAGACAATATTTGATAGTTTGGATAGGTAATCATTCATAATAGTTAGATAATTATCTTTATTTGCTTTTTGAGCATCAGTTAAAGTATCTAAGGTATCAATTTCTAATAATTCTGTTCCATAATTATCAACGATATCATTAATATAATCAGGAGTATTTTTTGCATCTTTGACAAGAATATATTTATATGTTTTATTTTTAAATTTATTTTTGATAGCTGTAGTAATGTTATTTTCATTTGAAATATTTATTATTTCAAATCCATAATCTTCTAAATAACTAAATGTATCATAGGCAACTACAATTGTATTTTTACTATTCTTAGTAGCTAATCTAGCTAAGTTACGGAATTCAGCATCTAAGATAGATAGTTCTTCTTCTAGTTGGGCATAGTTTTCTTCGATTTTTAGCGCAGTATATTTATTGGCACTGAGATCTTTTAAATCATTTTTTATGGTATTTGCTAACATAAGGTAATTATTAGGATTTAACCAAAGTTCTTCAATACCATATTTATATTTTATACCATATGCGGCATCAATTATTTGAATTTTTTTGCTTTTGTTTAGGAATGTCTTGGCTATTTCTTTTTCATTACTTAGACCATTATAAATAAATAAGTTGGTTTTTTTGGCATAATCTTTAATTTGTTTTTCAGTTAATTCATAAGTTTTAGTATCCGTATCATTTGGATAAATACTATTTATTGTACTATTATATCCATATAATCTTTCTGTTAAATATTCTATTGGGTAAACAGTAGTAGTTATTGTTGAACCTTTAAGTTCATCTTTTGAGTAGCAACCACTTGTTAATATGAGTAATAATGTTATTATAGTTAAGTATAAAAATTTTCTTTTTTTCATAAATCCTCCGTTATTTTGTCGATATTATTAATTTTACTATAATTTATATATTTTGTAAAATAAGTTTAGTAAAAAAGTTAATAATTTGTTATAATTATTGAGGTGATTATAAATGGACTTTTTAGAAAAATTTGGTATTAAAATAAAAGATAAGGAATTATTATTGACAGCACTTACTCATTCTTCTTATTCTAATGAACATAATTGTAAAAATTATGAAAGGTTAGAATTTTTGGGAGATGCAGTATTACAAATATTAATGAGTGATTATTTATATCGTAATATGGATATATCAGAGGGTGAAATGAGCAAGACAAGGGCCGCTTATGTTTGCGAAAGTGCTTGTGTTGAATATGCCAAGAAAATAGAGTATGTGCCATATATAAGGGTTGGTCATGGACAAATAAATAATATTAACGGTACTATTGTGGCAGATATTTTTGAAAGTATTATGGGGTGTATTTATTTAGATTGTGGAATAGATGCAGCGAGAAGTTTATTTAATCAAGTGGTAATTCCATGTGTAAAAAATCATAGTATTTTTTTAGGTGATTATAAAAGTAAATTACAGGAGTTAGTACAAACAAATAAAAAATCGTTAGAATATCGTGTAGTAAAAGAAAGTGGACCAGCTCATGATAAGTTATTTGAAGTAGAAGTTGTTATAGATAGTATTATTTATGGACGAGGAATTGGTAAATCTAAGAAAGAAGCTGAACAAAAAGCAGCTTATGATGCTTACAATAAGCAAGCTAGATAGGTGAAGTAGATGTATTTAAAGAATATTAGAGTAAATGGTTTTAAATCATTTGCTGACAAAATAGAGTTAGATATTACGCAAGGAATTACCGGGATTGTTGGACCCAATGGTTCTGGGAAGAGCAATGTACTTGATGCAATTCGTTGGGTAATGGGTGAACAATCAGTTAAAGCGTTACGTGGTGATAATTCGATGGTTGATGTTATATTTGCTGGTAGTAAAAGCCGTAATGCTTTAAATAGAGCAAGTGTTAGTTTGACATTTGATAATACAGATCATTATTTGAATAGTGAATTTACAGAAATTGAAATTAAAAGAGTTGTTTATAAGACTGGAGAAAATGAGTATTATATAAATAATACTAAGGTTAGGTTAAAGGATATAACTGATCTTTTTTTAGATAGTGGTGCTGGTAAGGAGTCTTTTAATATAATTTCACAGGGAGCTGTTGGTGACATAATAAATAGTAAACCTGAGGATAGACGTGTAATATTTGAAGAAGCAGCTGGTGTTTTGAAATATAAAAAACGTAAAGAAGAGTCTTATCGAAAATTAGAAAAAACTAATGAGAATTTAGCGAGAGTTAATTTACTTATTGATGAACTTTTAACTACTTTAGAACCACTTAAAGAGCAACGAGATGTTGCTACTAAGTACTTAGAGTTTAAAGAAGAATTAAAAAATATTGAAATTGCTCTATTAGCTAATGATATTGAAAAAATTAATAATGAGTATAATTTAGTAAAAGAAAAGGTAAGGGAACTTACTAATGAAGTTGAAAATTTAAATTTAACAAATAATACAGATACTTCAAAAGTAGAACAATTAAGGTTAGTTAGTTTAAAATTGGATAGTGATATTGAAAGTAAAAATACTTTAGTAAATGATTTAACTAAGGAATTGGCTCAGTTAGAAAGTAAAAAACAGATCACTATTGAAAGACAAAAGTATAAAGTTGATGATACTAAATTACAAAATAATGTGATTGCTTTAAAGGAAGAATTGCTTAATTTAACTAATAGTTTGGATAATTTGAAGAATGAAGCTGCTTTGCTTACTAAAGATATTGAAGTTAAGCAGTTGGAAAATATGGAAATTAGAAAAGTTATTAATACCCAAAAGGAAAAGAAAAAAGATTATGAAATTCAAATAAATAGTACAAATAAAGATATTTTAAATTTAGATAATAAAATAGAAATATTAAAAGATAATATGAATAATGATACTAAAATTCCTTTTAGTGTAAAGAGTGTAATAAATAATATTAGATTAAAAGGAATTGTTGGAGTTTTTGGGAAATTATTAGAAATAGAAGAACAATATGTTACGGCTATTGAAACTGCTCTTGGAGCTAATATGAATGTAATAATTGTTGATGATGAGAGTAGTGCAAAAGAAGCTATTAGTTATTTGAAGGAACAAAAGTTAGGGAGAGCAACATTCTTTCCAATTTCAGTTATAAAAGCTCGTAATGTGGCAAAAGAAGATTTGGCTTTGTTAAAAGATATTAAAGGTTTTATAGGAACAGCAGCGCAACTAGTTAATTATAAGAAAAATATTGAAAATATTGTGATGAATCAACTAGGAAATGTTTTAGTTGTTGATAATATAGATACTTTGAATTTAGTTGGTAAGAAAATAAGTTATAAATATAAAATTGTTTCTTTAGATGGAGAAATTTTATATACTGGTGGAGCTATTACAGGAGGAATGAATAAAAATAATAGCAGTTTGTTAAACCAAAAATATGAGTTAGATAATTTAAGTACAGAGTTAAATATAAAAAAAGATAATTTAAGTACATTAGAACATAGTTTAGAACATT
This sequence comes from uncultured Bacilli bacterium, assembly GCA_934096175.1. Lineage (GTDB taxonomy): Bacteria > Bacillota_I > Bacilli_A > RF39 > UBA660 > Coprovivens. The sequence continues at coordinate 53,261 of CAKOLG010000004.1, read as the reverse complement.
TGTTGGAAGAAATGAATGAACGTTCAAATCAATTAGAAACAAGTGAGAGAGAATTAATTTTGTTGAATGAACAACTGGTTTTAAAAAATACTTCGTATAAGGATTTAGAACAAAAGATTAGTAGTAAAGAAAATGAATTAGTTGGAACGCAAAATGTTATGGGAAATACATTGGATAAAGAATTGGATGATATTTTAGGTGAATTTTATAAAAAAGAGGCATTAAGAAATTCTATTACTAAGGATTTGAATAAATTAAAGGCGGAAAAATCTGAATTAGTTACAGAAATAAATGAGTTAGAGAAAGCTTATCGAGAGCAAAATTTTAAAATTACGGTTAAGCAAAATGAACTTAAAGCCGAAGAAGTTAAAATGGGGAAAATGGATGTTAAGTTAGATAATTTATTAGCTACTTTGAGCGAAAATTATGCAATTACTTATGAGAAGGCTCATTTAGAATATGAACTTGGAATGAATGAAGGAACTGCAAGACAAACAGTTAATAGTTTAAAAGAAAAAATAAGAGATTTAGGTGAAGTAAATACAGGTAGTATAAGTGAGTATGATCGCTTGGATACTAGACGTCAATTTTTGGTAACACAGAGGGATGATTTAGAGGGATCTGTTAGCAGTTTGATGCAAGTAATTACTGAAATGGATGAAATTATGAAGTCTAAATTTATTGAAACATTTGAAAAAATAAAAGAAGAGTTTCAAAAAGTATTTAAAACTTTATTTAAAGGTGGTGAAGGAGTTTTAGAATTAACTAATCCAGATGATATTTTAAACACTGGCGTTGAAATATCAGCGCTACCACCTGGTAAAAAGTTAAATTCTATTGCTTTATTGTCTGGTGGTGAAAAAACTTTAACGGCAATATCTTTGTTATTTGCTATTTTGAATGTAAAACCAGTTCCATTTGTAGTTTTAGATGAAGTTGAAGCTGCACTAGATGAAGCTAATGTTGATGCATTTGGTAATTATTTGTTGTCACGTAAAGAAAAGAGTCAATTTATTATTATTACGCATAAAAAAAGAACAATGGAATATGCAGATGTTTTGTATGGTATAACAATGCAAGAATCAGGTGTTTCTAAACTTGTTAGTGTAAAATTAGAAAATTAAAACACTTTTTGTAAGTGTTTTTTTTAATGTTTAAAAGGATAGAAAAAATTTTTATATAAAATATATATAGAGGGAATTTTCGACATTTTATTAGGAACATAAAATGTTATATTTTAGTTGGTGATAATTATGAAAAAAATTTTGTTGGTAGTTGTATGTTCTTTTTTAATAGGAGGGGGACTTGCTTTTTATTTTTTTAATGGTTCTGTTAAAAAAAATGATAAAAAAGATGGCTATGAGGAGATAAGTGCTTTTCAAATAGGAGTTTTTTCTAATTATGAAAATGCTTCTAAAGTTGCTTTAAGAAATAATGGAATTGTGGTTAATGATAATGATGTTTATCGTGTCTACGTTGCAATGTTTAAAGATCAGGAAGTGATAAATATGTTGGGTAGTTATTATAAAAATATAGGTCTTAATTATTATATAAAGGATGTAATTGTAAGTAGCAGTTTTGTTGATGATATAGGAATTTATGAAGAAATGTTAAAAAAAAGTAGTAGTGATACTTATAGTACAATTAATAGTGATGTACTTACAAAATATCAAGAATATTTATGAGTTATTTAATTAAAGACTTGCCTTTAATGGAAAGACCTAGAGAAAGATTTAAAAATTATGGCGTAGAATCACTTAGTAATGAAGAGTTACTTAGTATTTTGTTAAGATGTGGAAGTAAAAGCAAATCTGTTTGTGATTTAAGTTTTGAGTTATTAAAAGCGATTCCGATACATGATTTTGCAAATGCAAATTATAATGAACTTAAAGCAATTAATGGAATTGGTGATGTTAAAGCAATGGTATTACTTAGTGCTATTGAATTTGGTAAAAGAGTGCTTAGTAAAAGAGATATGACATTACAAGTTCGTAGTAGTTTAGATGTTTATAATTTTGTTAAGGAAAAGTTAGAAAATGAGTTACAGGAAAAGTTTTTGGTTTTGTTTTTAGATACTAGAAAGTTTATTATATTAGAAAAAGTTATGTTTGTGGGAACAGTTAATAATAGTACAGTTCATCCAAGAGATGTTTTTCGAGAAGCAGTAAAATGTAATGCAGTTTCAATAATAATTATTCATAACCATCCTGCGGGAAGTGTTGTGCCAAGCATGCAAGATATTCGTTTGACAAATGAATTTATTAAAATAGGTAAATTAATTGATATAAAAGTTTTGGATCATCTGATTATTGGAAAGAATGATTTTTATAGCTTTTTAGAAAGAAATGGTGATTTGTTTGCAATTAATTAAAAAATGTTTCTTAAAAGTTTTAATGATATTTTTAGGATTGTTTTTTATGTTTGTTGTTAGTTATTATGTTACGTATTTAAAATATAATGATAAAGATGTGATTGAAAAGGAAGTATTGATATTAGAAAATCAAAATTTGAAAGATGAAAATGGAAAATTGTTAGAAGCTATGTCTTTAAAAGAGCATAATCCCGATTATGTAATGACTCGAGTAATAGTGAGGGATATTCATAAGTTTTATAGTGAAGTAGTAGTCGATGAAGGTGAAGGAGTGATAAAAAAGGGAAATGCTGTTGTAAATAGTGATGGGTTGATAGGTTTAGTTAGTGATGTGAAAAATGACCGCTCTTTTGTTAAATTACTTACAGGGGAATATAATGTGTCTGTTGTTGTAAATGGGGCCTATGGTAATTTAAATAATGGTTATGTCACTTTAAATGATAAATATGTTGAAATAAAAAAAGGTGATAAGGTTTATACATCAGGACTTACAAGTATTCCAAAGGATATATTTGTTGGTGAAGTTTTGGCAGTTTCGCGTACGGAAAATGATTTGACTCAGCGATTAGAAGTTAATTTGATTAATAATAATAACTTAAATTATGTAGCGATACTGGTAGGTGATTAAAATGATTTATTTAGGTTTTGTTTTAGATTATTTGATAAATTTAATGAGTCCATTAAATAGTTATTTTGTTGTATATAATATTGAGAATAATAAATTAATAGATGTTATTATTGTAGGTTTGATTTTGGATTTTATATATAATAAATTTTTATTTAATTTGTTGATTTTGGTTATTTTGTATTTATTAGCTAAAAAAATTAAGATTAAAAAAAAGTATTTAATTTTTAAAAATTTATTTTTGTTTTTTATATATTTTAATGTATCTTATTTTATTTTTAATTTTTATATATTTAATTACTTAATAACTTTGATAGGTGGAATTTTGACATATTTTTTATATATTATATTGGTTAAAAAGTACGAGGTTTGCATATAGTTAATTGGGTGATTATATGCAAGAAAGTAAATATTATAAAAGAAAATGTAAAAAGGTAGTTAATAAACTTTGGTTGACAAAGCTGTTAATTGGAATTATTTTTGTTTTAATTAGTTTAATTTATGTAAATTTTAGTGATAAAAATTTAGATAATTATAAGAAAGTTATTTTGGAAGATAATATTAGTTTTGCTAGTATAAATAATTTATATCAGAAATATATTGGTAAAACGACGACAAAAGCAAAAGATAAGGCAACAGATGATTCTGCTAAAGATATGTTAACTTTTAATGAAGGGATTATTTATGAATCTATAGAACAATATAATAACTCTTATAAAATGAAAGTTGGTAAAGAGTATTTAGTAAATTTTTTAAAGCCAGGTATTATAGTTTTTGTTGGAGAAAAGGATGGATTAGGTAATACTGTTATAGTACAAGGTAATGATGGTGTAGATATTTGGTATAGTAATGTCAATATGACAACTTATGGAATGTATGATTATGTTTCTAAAGGTGAAACTTTAGGTACAAGTAATGATGAATATATATATTTAACTTTTGTTAATGATGGAAATTATTTAAAATATGAAGAGTATATTAAATAAATTTAGCATAGATTATTCTACTTATTTTTTAATAATTTTGGCTTTGTTTGCAGGTTATATGAAAAATGTATTTATCATATTAATAATTGTTTTGGCTCATGAACTTGGACATATTTTCTTTTTTTCTTTGTTTAAAATTGATATTCTTAGTATAAAGATATATCCTTTTGGCGGAGTTACTTTGATAAATAAAAGACTTCATGAAAGAATTTATAAAGATATATTATGTAGTATTGGAGGAGTGTTATTCCAACTGCTTTTTTTCTTGTTAGGATTTCTTTTATTTTATCAGGGAATTATATTAGAAAGTACTTATAATTTATTTTGTTTTTATAATAAAAGTATTTTAGCTTTTAATTTAATCCCAATAATTCCTCTTGATGGAAGTAAATTTTTATTTGCTATATTTAGTAAATTTTTACCTTATAAAATAAGTTATATATTAATGGTTATAGTTGGTGTTTTAAGTTTGATATTATTTATAATTTATAATTTTATTTTTAAATTAAATGATATAATTTTATATATATTTTTAATTAGTAAGTTATTCAATGTTATTAAAAATTATAAATATGTTTTAAATAAATTTTATTTGGAACGAATTATGTATGAGCATTATTATGATGGGATAATTAGCAATTGTAATAGTGTAGATAAGATAAAGTTAAATAAGTTATATTTTTTTAAAGTTAATAGTAAATATGTTAACGAAAAAGATTATATAAAAAAAAACAAGTATGGGAAGTGATATTTAGGTACAAGGAAGACTGTGCCTATTTTTTGTGGTATAGGAGTAAAAAATAAAAAAGGAAATGGAGTAATTATTAGATAAAATATTATATGAGGGGGCTATGTGATGAAGGGTTATCCTGGGCTACAAAATTTAGTATTTAAAAAAATATTTTGTAATTGTGAAAATATAAAAATGCTGCAAGAATTTTTTAAGAGAATTTTTAAAACGGATGTAGAAGTAATAGATTTTAAAAATGAAGAAATGACTGATAAATTTTTTTACTTTTTAATTAAGATAAGAAATGAAATGGTTCATGTTGGATTGGGTATTTATTGTAATGATTATATGCGTGGTCGAAATTATGCTTGTTTTTCTGAAATATATTATAATTCAATTAAAACAAGTGAAAAATATTTAAGTGAGGAAAGATTTGTATACATTGGCTTAATATATGGCTTAAAAAATAAGAATGAGTATAAAGAGTATTGTCTAATGAATTATGATGGAACTAAATTTATTGAAAATTTTGAGGTAATTGAATTTAATATGGATGCACTAATGGAGTACTGGTTTAAAAAGGATAGTCAGAAAATTGCGGAATATAAGCATTTAATAATGCTTTGTTTAAATGATGGAGAGTTAAGTACTTTTGGTATAGGTGATGAGTTTATAGAAAAGTATAGAATGGAGTTAAATAAGTTAGCACAAGATGAAGATTTTAATTTTTTAAGACAGTTAACTATTGAATGGCAAAGGATTGCCAATACAGAAAAATGTTTAGGAGAAAAAGTTGGTATGGCAAGGGGAATTGAGCAAAGTGCAGTTGCTTTTTTAAAAAATGGAATTGCTATAGCAAAAGTTTCGGAGATAACAGGAATTTCTATGAAAAAATTGCGACGATTACTTTCTCAAAAGTAATTTTTTAGAGAAAAAACTTTTTTATTTGACTTAATTTCGTTGTTTTGTTATAATTTTAGATGTTTTGAAGAGCTACTCATCAAAACCGCACTGAGAAGGTTTAAGTACTTTGAAGTCACCTTAAGGGCGCGTCTTAAAAAATATGAGGAGGTATGAAGATGAAAGCTATATTTGTTACTGGCGGAAAACAATATTATGTTTCTGAAGGTGAAACTATCTATGTTGAAAAGTTAGATGCTGAAGTTGGTTCTGAAGTAGAATTTACAGAAGTTTTATATGTAGATGGTGTTGCTGGTACTCCAGTAGTTGACGGTGCAAAAGTTGTTTGTTCTGTTGAAAAACAAGGAAAACAAAAAAAGGTTATTGTTTTCAAATACAGACCTAAGAAAAAATTCCGTAATAAACAAGGTCATAGACAACCATATACTAAATTAACTGTTAAGAAAATTGTTAAGTAATTATGATTAAAGTTACAGTTAAAAAAAGTAATGCTAATGTTTATGAAATTATAATTAAGGGTCATGCTAATTATGATGAATATGGTAAGGATATTGTTTGTGCTGCTGTTAGTAGTATGGTAATAACTACTGTTAATTCAATTATTTTATTAGATGAGTCTGTTGATTATGAAGAAAAATCTGGTTTGTTAAAGATCAGAGTTTTAAAGGATACAGAAGTTAATAATAAGTTATTAAATAATTTACTTAATATGTTAACTGAGTTAGAAAAACAGTATCCTAAAAATATTGAGATTAGAAATGAGGACTAAATGATGAAATTATTAAGTTTAAATATCCAATTATTTGCTCACGTTAAAGCTCAAGGTTCTACTCAAAACGGTCGTGATTCTGCAGGTCGTAGATTAGGTGCAAAGGCAGCTGATGGTCAATTTGTTACTGCTGGAAGCATTTTATACCGTCAAAGAGGAACTAAGATTTATCCAGGCGTTAATGTTGGAATGGGTAAAGATCATACTTTATTCGCTACTGTTTCTGGTGTTGTAAAATTCGAGAGATTAGGTAGAGATAAGAAAAAAGTTAGTGTTTACGAAGCTTAGTGATTAAAAGGCCTTTATTAAGGCCTTTTAATTATGATATAATTATTTTGCAAAAAAAGAGGGTGATATTATGTTTGTTGATGAAGTTATAATAAAAGTTACAGCGGGCAAAGGTGGAGATGGTTGTACATCTTTTAGAAGAGAAAAGTATATTCCTTTTGGTGGACCGAATGGAGGTAATGGAGGTAAAGGAGCAGATATTATTTTCCAAGTAGAAAAAGGTCTTCGTACTTTAGTTGATTTAAAATATAAAAAACAAATTAAAGGTGACAAAGGAGTTAATGGTAAAGGTAGCGATATGCATGGTGCTAACGCTGAAGATGTTATTGTTAAGGTTCCTGAAGGAACTACTTTGATTGATCAAGAAACTGGGTTAGTTATTTGTGATTTAATAAAAGATGGTGATTCGTTTGTTGTTTGCCATGGTGGCCGTGGTGGCCGTGGAAATCGAGCATTTGCAACGCAACAGGAACCAGCTCCTAAAATGAGTGAATATGGTGAGCCAGGTGAAGAAAGAATTGTTAAATGTGAACTTAAAGTTTTAGCTGATGTTGGATTAGTCGGAATGCCAAGTGTGGGAAAGAGTACTATTTTATCATTAATTAGTGCAGCAAGTCCTAAGATAGCTGCTTATCATTTTACAACGTTAAATCCTAATTTAGGAGTTGTTAAATTAAAAGATCAAAGAACTTTTGTAATGGCTGATTTACCTGGCTTGATTGAAGGAGCATCTACTGGTGCTGGTTTAGGAGAAAAATTTTTAAAGCATGCAATGAGAACAAAAATTATAGCTCATGTTTTAGATATGGGCGCTTATGAAGGAAGAAAGCCAGTTGATGATTATAAAGTAATTAGAAAAGAATTAGAAAATTACAGTGAGAAACTTGCTCGTAAACCAGAAATTATTATTGCTAACAAAATGGATTTGCCTGATGCAGAAAAAAATTTGGAGGAGTTTAAAAAAGAATTTAAGGATAAAATGATTATTACTATCAGTGCAGTAAATAGAGAAGGTATAGATGAAATGATTGTTAAATTAGCAGATTTGCTTGATAATACAGATTTAGAGCCTGTTTATGAAGAAACTAATTTAGAAAGTCACGTAGTATATAAATTTAAGGAAGAAAAGCCATATACTATTTCACGCGATGATGCTGGTGTGTGGATAATTAAAGGCGATGAAATTGAAAAGTTACTAAAAATGACTAAATTTCAAGAGGATGATTCAGTAAAAAGATTTGCTCGTAAATTGCGTGGAATGGGCGTTGATGATGAACTGGAAAGTCTTGGTGCTGAACCTGGTGATGATGTACAAATTTTAGATTTTATGTTTACTTTTAAAGAATAATTTTGATTAGAATTATTCTTTTTTTGATGTAAAAAATGTGGTGTTCATATATATTATTGTGTTAAAATTAAAAAGGAGGATTTGATATGATTTATGATGTAATAATAGTAGGTGCGGGACCTGCTGGTTTATTTAGTGCTTATGAATTAATTAGTAAAAATAAAAAATTAAAAGTGGCAATTTTAGATAAAGGATATAGAGTAGCGAAAAGAGTTTGTCCAATGAATAAAAATGGTATTCCGTGTCAAAATTGTAATCCGTGTGCGATTTTAGCTGGGTATGGTGGCGCTGGAACTTTTTCAGATGGTAAGTTAAATTTTATACCAAAACTAGGAAAAAGTGATTTAACTAAGTATATGAGTGAATCAGAGGCTTATAAATTAATTGATGAAACTGAAGAAATTTTTAATAAATTTAATATGGATGCAGAAGTATATCCAAGCAATCAGGCAGAAGCGGCAGAAATTCGTAAAAAAGTGGCTATTGCGGGAGCTAAATTGTTAGTGATTAAACAAAAACATTTAGGGAGTGATCATCTTCCAGAATATATTGAAGGAATTTGCAAATATTTAATTGATAATGGTGTGGAATTAATTGATAGAGCAGATGTTGTTGATGTAAAATCAATTGCTTGTGATAGACATGAAGTTTCTTATGTTAGTGGTAAAAAGAATGTTACTTTGAGTGCTAAAAATGTAATAGTAGCTCCAGGAAGAACTGGTGCGAAATGGGTACAAGAGCTGGCTGATAAGTATAGCATACCTTATTTATCACAAAGTATTGAAATTGGTGTTAGAGTTGAAGTTAGAAAAGATATAATGGAAGAAATAACTAATGTTATTTATGATCCAACTATATTTATTAAAACAGCAACTTATGGAGATGAAATAAGAACTTTTTGTACTAATCCGGGAGGGTTTGTAGCTAAGGAAAATTATTATGGTTACATTTGCGTAAATGGTCATGCTTTAAAAGATGTAAAGTCAAATAATACAAATTTTGCTTTTATTTCTAAAGTTAATTTGACTGAGCCGGTAACAAATACAAGGTTATATGGTGAGTCTATTGCACGTATTGCTAATGTTTTGGGTGACGGTAAACCAATTATTCAATCTTTAAAAGATTTGAAAGGCGGACGTAGAAGTGATTGGCGAAGAATAAATAAAGGTTTTATAGAACCAACATTGAAAGATTGTGTTGCTGGTGATTTGGCTTTGGTTATGCCTCATCGTATTATTACAAATATATTGGAAGGTTTGGAAACTTTGGATAAAATAATTCCAGGTGTTGCAAACGATGATACTTTATTGTATGGTCCAGAAATTAAGTTTTTTAGCAATGAAATAGAAACAGATAATAATTTTAAATTAAAAGATAATAATATTTATTTTGTCGGTGATGGAGCAGGTAAAGCGGGAAATATTATAACTGCGGCGGCAACTGGTTTGATTGCTGCTAGAGATATTTTAAAAAGGTAACATTGTTGTTACTTTTTTTATTGAGGCATTAATGATTAAATGCTATAATTATACATAATAGATGAATGTATAATAAAGAAAGTAAGTGATTTTATGAAATTAAGTAAGGGTAAGAGTTTATGTTTCTTTTCTGGTAAAGGTGGCGTTGGCAAAACAGTTAATATTATCAATTTAGCAGGAATTTTTGAACAATTGGAGAAGAAAGTTCTTATTGTTGATATGGATTTGTATGGGGGAGGAATTGCACTTTCATTAAATAAGAAGTTTGATCAAAGTATTTTTAATGTTGTAGATGATTTAGTTAATAATCGTTATAAAAGTATTAAAGAATATGCTGTAAAAGTTGATGAATATATTGATATATTATGCGCGCCTAAAGATCCACGTGATGCTGGAAAGATTGAGGCTTGTTATGTACAAGATATTATAAATAAAGCTAAACTTAATTATGATGTTGTTTTAGTAGATACTAATCATGCACTTAATGATATAAGTTTGATGACTTTATCTGCTGTAGATGAAGTGGTATTTTTTGTAACTAATGATCCTGTTGATTTAAAAAATATGAAGTCTTTATTAGCTATTTTTAATTCTTTAGAATTTAAAAATTATAAAGTGTTATTGAATAACAGTCGTGATCCATTTAAAGATTATTTTAGTATGTATGATATAAAGCATATTTTAAAACATAATATTGATTACACATTATCAACAGAAATGTTTTTAAAAGATATGGAAAGATATGTAATGAATGGCTCAATAGTGTCATTAGATAAAAAATTTCCAAATATGATGAGTAAGGACTATCAAACGTTTTTAGTTATGGCAACTGACTTGTTAGAGGAGAATAATGAAAATGAGTAGGAATTTATTAGAAGCATTTAATATTAAAAGTAATAAAAATGAATATTATAATGTTACAGATTATTCGGCTTTTGAAGATAAGAAGTTAGCCGATGATTTTAGAATAAAGATTTTAGAAGACTTGAGTGATAAAGGTTTTATGGGGGAAAAAATAAGACCAGAGTTGATTAACCAGGAAATAGATGAAATTACAGAAGGTTATGATTTAACAAATTTACAAAGAAGTTATTTGTATAATCTGATTGATGGTGAAGTAAATGGTTATGGACCCTTGACGGAACTACTAAAGGATCCGAATATTAGTGAAATAATGGTTAATAGTCCTTGTGATATATATATTGAAATAGAAGGTAAACTACGAAAGGATGAATCAGTTTCCTTTATAAATAAAGAACATATAATTAGAACGATTGAAAGACTGATAGAACCGGTTGGCAAAACTATTTCAATAAGTAACCCAATGGTTGATGCAAGGTTAAGCAACGGAAGTAGAATTAATGCAGTAATTCCACCGTTATCTGAAAATCCGGTGATAACTATTCGTAAGTTTAAAAAAAATATTGTTGATATGGATACTTTGGTTGGTAATGGTAGTTTAACGCCTTACATGGCTCGTTTTTTACAAGCAGCTGTAAAAGCTAAATTAAATATTTTGGTTTCAGGAGCAGCAGGTTCAGGAAAAACAACTATGCTTAATATTTTGGGTGATTTTATTGCGGAAGATGAGAGGATCATTACAATAGAGGATGTTAGAGAATTAAATTTAAAACAAAACAATGTTGTTTCATTGGAAACAAAAGCAGCAAATTATGATGGATTAGGTGAAGTTACAATTAGAGATTTAGTAAAAAATGCAATGCGTATGCGACCCGATCGTATAATAATTGGTGAGGTACGCGGAGCAGAAGCGTTTGATTTACTTCAAGCAATGAATACCGGACATGATGGGTCATTAACTTCACTACATGCAAATAGTGCTAGAGATGCACTTAGTAGGTTAGAAACAATGGTATTAATGGATGGACTTAAAGTTCCAGTCCTAGCTACAAGAGATTATATAAAAAATGCAATTGATATTGTGGTTCATATGACACGTATGAAAGATGGAAAAAGAAAGGTTACTAGTATTTCAGAAGTGGTTGATGTTTTGGATGGAGATTTAGTTGTTAAAGATATATTTGCATTTGAAAGTAGTAGTACTAATGATGATGTTGTTCAGGGAGAATATATTTTATATCCTGGTAAACCGAAGGCTTTAAATAAAATGCATGCAATGGGAATTAATGATATTGATGATATTTTTAAGAGAACTAGAAAAAGTTAAGAAGGTGTTGATTTGTGAATATTGATAGTAATATATTACAAATATTGGGTATAGTATTAGTTGCTTTAGTAGTATTTTTTATTATAAAATTAATTTTTTCTGTTATAAGAAGTAGAAGAATTGAAGCGTTTGCAATTAAGCAAAATAATGGTAAATTAAATTTAGAGTATTATTTTTTTAAAATTATTCATCAATTAAGTGATATTTTAAAAAAAATGGTTATATTTAATACAGTTGCTCATGTTTATGATAAATATTTAAGTAGTGATGATAAAAATTTTAGAACTGGTTTGGATTTTATTACACTAAAAATATTTTCTGGATTGTTATTAATTTTTTTATATATTTTAGGTGCTGTTTTATATTTGAAAAAAATTGATTCTTTTATAATTTTATTAAGTTTTGTAATTGGTTTTTCTTTGGTTGATCTTGTATTAGTATTTAAATATGATAAGAGACGTAGGGTTATTGTAAATGATATTTTACGTGCAGTTATTATAATGAGTAATAGTTTTAAAGCTAATAAAAGTATGGATCAAGCTTTGAATGAGGTTGTATTAAGGCTTAATGGACCAATTAAAGATGAATTTAATAAAGTAATTAATGATATAAAATTAGGAATAAGTGTTCATGAGGCTTTTTTTAGAATGTATAGACGAACTTTACTTAATGTTGTTTTTGAAGTAGCAAATATTTTAAAAATGACGGATGGAACAGGCGCTGATTATGTTTCAATATTTGATTTAATAGAAAAGAAAATAGTTGATAATGAGAATGTGCAGAAAGAGTTAGATGATATAAAAGTTTTTAATAATATTTTTATAGTTTTTATGATTGTACTACCGATTTTTATGGTGTTTGTATTAATTTATTTGAATATTGATTATTATAATTTAATTCTTGGTAAGAATGGTTTTATGGTAATTGTTTTGTTATTGGTAGTTTATGTGGCTTATTTGTTTATTATTAGAAAAATTAATAGGAGAGATTTTAATGGAAGATAGTTTGACAAATAGAATATATAAAAAAAGCAAGGCTTCAAAAGTTGGCCAAAAGTTAAAATATCTTGGTTTAAAACTTAATCCGACAATATTTATCAGTTTTAGATTTTTAGTTTGCTTTACAGTTTTTTTAATATTATTCTTATTTTTGGAAGATGGATATATAATAGCTCCTTTGACGACATTGGTACTTTATTATTTTATTGAATATTTTTTATTAGATTGGGCAATAAAAAAGAGAACTAGACAACTTGAAGAAGAAGCATTGACTTTTTTTCCTGTTTTTTTATTAAATTTGAAAAATAATAAAAATATAAAAAAAGCGTTAATTTTAAGCATAAATACAGAAAATTTTATCTTAGGTAAAGAATTTCAAAAAGTTATTGATGAAGTTAATGTTGGTAAATCATTAGATGAGGCATTAGAAATGCTTTTGGACAGATGCCCTAGTGAAAATATTAAGAATATAATTGTGTCAATTATGGAAGCAAATAGAATGGGAAACAATGTTAATGATACTATTGTTAGACAGTTAGAATGTTTGAAGGAAAAGAAAAACAGGGAAATAATTAATTATTATAAGTTGGTCCCTTTTAAAATATGTTTTTGGTGTTTATTTTTGATAATAATAATGTTTAGTATATTAATATTTTGTAATTATTTTTGGGGTTAGATAGTGCTTTATACTTATAATTGTAAATTACGGGATGATAATGTATAATAAACTTTGCTTTTTGAAAGGAGCAAATGTTTATGCTAATACCTCCAAATTGGGAAAAAAATAGTGATGTTGAAATCTCAGAAAATGAATTTAATGCTATACAAAGTTTTCTTGATTCATATGTTTGGCAAAATTTTATTGTTGCTGATGAGTATCATCAAGGCTTTGTACCAGTTCCGTTAAAAGGCGGGAAAGTTATTTTAAAAACACCACAAGAGATAGATAAAAAAATTCGTTTTTGTAAAAAAGTATTGGTTAATGGTCAAGAATACATTGTTGATTTAGAATTATGTTTTAAAAATTTAACAGAATTTGTTGTTCAAAGTTTAAAAGTTATAACAAATGAAAAGGTGCATTTTATTGACTTATATACTCAAGATCAGATAAAAAATTTATTATTGGTTAAAATTAAAGATATATTTGATATTAGAAAAATAGTCTCACCAGAACAAGCTTATCGTAGCCGAATGTATACTGATAAAAAATTGTTAGAATTTATAAGGAAACATGAATGGAAGAAAATTGAATCTGGTGTTAGCCAAGATAGTTCGTTAGCCAATGCATTATTTATAATAAGAGAGGAATATTCAGTTGTTTCAAGTACTGAAAATTGTTTGGCAACGAGTTCTGTTTTTAATGCAGATTTTGGTACAATTTTATATCAATTAATTGCTTTTAGGATGAAGTGTTTTAATGGACTTTCTGAAAATGATTTGCGTAAATTGGATGAACTAATATTAAAGTTAAGTAGAACTTCATTATTAAAAGTTAGACTTGCTGAAGATACTACTAGTTTTAGAAAAGATGATGTGAAATCAGTTTTATTGGAAGGAAATGAATTTTATACAACAACTTATGTGTCTACACAATTTAATGAGTCTAATATGGAATTGTTAGAAGAACATAAGCTATTAAAAAAAATAACACAATAAAGATTTGTTAATGTAAATAATATAAATTTTTGGTGAAGAAATAGCTGATAAAATATCAGCTATTTATTTTTTGTAAATTATGTCTTTTTTTGTTGAAAAAAATGTTTGGTTGTTGTATGATTATATCATAGGAGGAGAGTGAAGTTATGAAAGACAATAATAAGAAAAAAGGTAAAAACTATATAGTTGCAGCAGTTATCTTACTTTTATTAGTAGGTATTACAATTGGTTATGCTGGTTTATCTACTGGCCTTAATATAAAAGGACATACAAGTATTAATTCTGCTGACTGGGACATTCATTTTAAAAATGTTAATGTTACTAGTGGTAGTGTAAGCGCTACTAGTGCAGCTACTATTGATAGTACAAATCCTTTAAAAGTTGATTATACTGTTGCTTTAGCTAAACCTGGAGACTTCTATGAATTTACTGTTGATGTAGTAAATGATGGAACATTAGATGCTCGTTTAGCTGATGTAACTAAGGATGCGTTATCTAGCGAAGTTGATGTTTATGCTAATTATATTGTAACTTATACAGATGGAAATACTATTTCTGTTGGCGATACTTTAGCTGCTAATGGCGGAACTGCTACTGTTAAAGTAAGAATTGAATATGATGATACTATTGAAGCATCTCAATTACCTGATACTACACAATCAGGTGTTGAACTTAATTTTGCTATGACATATGTTCAAAAATAATATTTAATGTTGTAACTGCCCTTCGGGGTAGTTACAATGTTTTATATTTTATATATATTAATTGTAGTGTTAGTATATATAAAGTATAAAACCGGTAAGAATAAAGGGATTGATTTTTTATGAATAAGAGAAGTTTGTCTAATTTGATTATATTTTTTGCTTTAATTTTATTAATTTTATTTTATCGTTTAGTTTTAGTTGTAAAATTTTTGAAATATGCAGAGGTATTATTTGCTTCAATTCTTTTAGTAATACTTGCGTTGGCTATTTTACTTCTTGGTTTTCAAACTAATAAGAAAACAAAGCTAAAATCTAGCGTTATGATGGTTACAGCGACACAAATTGCATTTTATTTTGCTATTACTTATGGTTTAGGACTAGTAGTTGGCTTTTTAAAGAATTCTTATTCTTTATCATTTTTTTCAATAATAGATAATATATTTGCACCATTTATTATGCTTTTATGTATGGAACTTTTAAGGTATGTGATTATAAGTTCTAATAAAGATAAAAAAAGTATACCTTTTTTAGTAACTATATTTTTTATTGCTGTTGATTTAGCTCTTAGTATTAATATTCGTGGATCTTTGGCTGCCAATGATATATTTAAAATACTTACTTTGACGATTTTACCTGCAATTGTCAAAAATGCGACTTTGAGTTATTTAACATATCATGTTGGTTATGGACCTGCAATTTTATATAGACTAATTGTTGACTTGTCAGTGTTTGTGATTCCAATTTCACCTGATTTAGGCGATTATTTGAAATCAATTATTAGTGTTGCTTTACCATTTTTAATATTTTTGTATAATTCACGTATTATTAATGAATATTATAAAGGAGTGGAACATGAGTTTAATAAGCATTCTTTTAGACTAATTGATATTCCATTTATTATATTCTTTGTTGGTTTAATTTGTTTAGTTTCTGGATTCTTTCCATATCATATGATAGGAGTCGGATCTGGATCCATGACTCCACAGATAAATAAAGGTGATGCAGTAATTATTCATAAGTTAAAAAATAATACTGCTTTGGAAAAAGGAACAATAATTGCTTTTAGAAATGAAAATAAGACTATTGTTCATAGAATTGTTGGTATCGAAATGGTTGGTGGAGTAATCTATTATCATACTAAAGGTGATTTTAATAATACAGAGGATAATTTGGCGTTAACTCGTGATGATATAATTGGAACAGTTAGTGCTAGAATACCTTATATAGGTTATCCGGCGGTTTATATTTCAGAAGTATTGGAAAGGAATTAATGATTTATGAAAAAAAGTGAGAAAGTATTGATTGTTATATCAATTTTATTGATAGTTGTTTCAATAGGAATTTTCCTATATTTCCAGGCAGGTATTACAGCTTTATTTATTTATTCTGCAGCAGTATGTTTAACTTTTGCTTTGGTTTTCTTTATTTCTTTATTTACTAATAAGGAAAATATGAATGATTTTAAGGAAAAGGTTAATAAAGTATTAAAAACTTATGATGCAGTTTTGGTTGCTACTAGTAATCTTCCTGATTTAACTGGTCGTGATATTATTAAAACTGTTAGTATAGAAAATTTAATAGATGCGCAACTTGGTGTTAGAAAGCCTGTTTATTATAAGGAATATGAAGACTCATGTGCTTTTGTTTTATTAGATGAAAAGCAAGCTGTTGTTTATGTTATGAAGAAGGATAATGATGTTGTGTGTCCTTTAGATATAACTATTGCGGAAATTGTTAAAAACAAAAATAATAAGGATGTTGATCATAAAATATTAGATGATATTGACAAAACAACTGTTATAAAACTAAGTAATGATAAATCTTATAAGGTTTCTCCAGTACGTGAAGATAAGAAAAAGTAATTATTTTAGGTTATTAATTATTGGTAGAACATGTTTTAAAACATGTTTTTTTATATTATTTAATTCTTTTTGTTGTCGTTTATTCATGTTATAATAATGTAGGTGATAAAATGAAAGATATACAGAATGATTTAAAAAATATTTTTTATATTGGTTTGGGGGTAGTGAGTACGACTGGTGAAAAAGTAGTAGAGATGAAAGATGAATTACTTGCAAAGGGTAAGGATTTGTATGATAAAGGAATTGTTTTAAATGAAGAGTTGAAACATAATATGAAGACTACACTTAAGAAGGTTAATGAAAAATATAATGGGAATTTAGGTAAGGATGATATTTTAGCTGAAATAAATAAGTTGTCTGATGAAGAAAAAAAGAGTCTTGTTGATGAATTAATTAAAAAGGGATGGAATAAAGATGAAGGAACAGGAGAAAAGAGCAAATAGTGGTCAGCGCTTAAATGAAATTTTAAATGTTTTAAAGAAAAATAATGTTTTAACTGGTTTGACTCCAGTTAAGTTTAGAATGATTTTAGAAGATTTAGGACCAACTTTTGTTAAAATTGGACAAATATTATCTAATAGACCTGATTTGTTGCCAGAAGCTTACACTGATGAGTTAAGTAAATTACGTGATAATGTAGCACCAATGTCTTATCAAGAGGTTTTGGATATTCTTAATGCACAATATGATAAGAAAATATTCCAATTATTTTTGAGCATAGATAGGAATCCAATTGGCAGTGCATCAATTGCTCAAGTGCATAGAGCTAAGTTAAAAAATGGTGATAAAGTTGCTGTAAAAGTTCAAAGGGCTAATATAAGGGAAACAATGATAACAGATATTAAACTCTTAAAAAAGGCTTTTAAAATATTGCATATTCAGCAGATATTTAAAAATATTATTTCATTAGATGAAGTTTTAGATGAATTATTGGTTATTTCTTTAGAAGAAACTGACTTTTTAACAGAGGCTGAACATATTACGGAGTTTTATAATGTGAGTAAAGATATCAAATTTATGAAAGTTCCTAAAATTTATAAAAATTTGACAACAGAGAAAGTATTAGTAATGGAATATATTGACGGAATTGGAATATTTGATACTGCAAATTTAAAAGAAAATGGTTATGATTTAGATGAAATAGCCAGTAAATTAGCTCAAAATTATCTTTATCAGGCGATAGATGTGGGGTATTTTCATGCGGATCCTCATCCGAGTAATATTATTATTCAAGATGGTAAAATAGTTTATATTGATTATGGAATGATGGGGAGACTTAATGCAAGAAATAAGGAAATTCTAAAAAAATGTATTGTTGCTATCATTAGTGATGATATAAAAAGTGTTGAGAGGTATTTGCTTATTTTAGGAGAATGTCATGGTGAGGTTAATCATAGTAAGTTATGTCAAGATATTAAGATGATTCTTGATAAAAATAAGGCTACTGGAATAAAAGATATTGATATTAAAGTGTTTATGGAACAGATGTTGAATTTGTTAGGTGATAATAATATTACTTTACCAAGGGATATTACAATGCTTGCGAGAGGAATTGTTGTTTTAGAAGGTACTTTAGAAATATTGAGCCCTAATATTAATTTAATAGAAGTTTTTAATGAACGAATGAAAAATAGTAGTCTTAAAACACTTTTGAACAAAGATAATTTTGAAAAAGTGATAACAGACAGTTATAATTCGTTAAGGAGTTTAAATAAAATACCAAATGATTTACATAATTTTTTAAGTGATGCGGCAAATGGTGATGCAAAGTTTAATATTGAGGTTACGGATTCTAATAAAAAAATAGACCGTTTTGAGAAAATGGTACATCGAATTGTCGTTTGTATTTTAGATGTTGCTTTTATCGTAGGTGCGGCTTTAATTGTTGCTAATGGAGTTAATAGTGCTGAACAGAACTTTTTATTCTATTTATATTTAATTGTTGCAGTTATATTTACAATTTGGTTATTTATTAAAATGTATATTGATAAATTGGATAGAAAGTAGGTATTTTGTGGAAGATAGATCGACGTTTATAGCATTAGTTGTTTCAAGTATTTTATTTGTTTTTATATTTGTTTTGATTTATACGATTTATTGTTTTGTGTATTATGATAAAAGACAAGAAGAAATTTTTTTAAGTTATTATAATGAAAAAAAATATGATAAGGTATTTAATAATTTGAATGATAATAGTGATTTTACAATAGATGATTTTAATGACGTAATTAGTTTAATGTATAATAAAAATGATTTAGAAAAAATTTATAATGATTATTATAAAGGTAATATTTTTGTGACTTTAGATGATTTTTTTAATGAATTTTATTATGGTGAAAATGTTTTAAGCTTGGAAAATATGAAATTTATAAAAATTGGAGAAACTAACTATTTTAAGCGAGCAAAATTTAAGTATGATAGAATTTATGTTAGTAGTAAAAATGGTATTAAAAGTACTCTAGGGATATTTAAGAATATTACTTTGAAGATTGAAAAAAATAGTCAGCTTTTTTTGGATAATCATGAGTTAAGTTGTTATGAAGAAGCGTGTAATATTAGTAAAATTTTAGGAGGGTTACATAGTATTAGGTATATATCTAATAATTATGAGTATTATGGAATTATTAATATAAATGATGATAATTCTTTTATTGATATATTTAATTTATATAATTTAGTTAGATTGTAAAGGAAATGTTTCTTTTGGCTATAATATATATAGTGAAGGGAAACTTTTTTATTTTATATTATTTAATTTAAATATATTATTATTGTTGTAGAAGTACAAATGTATGCTATAATGTTTTTAGTTAGGATGTGTAAGGAATGTATAATTATATAAAAGGAAATGTTTTAAGCTATGGACCTAATTATATTACTTTAGAAAATAATGGCATAGGGTATATGATATTTGTTGCAAATCCCTATGCATATCAAGAAGATAATGAGTATAAAGTATATATTTATCATCATATTAGAGAGGAAGAACAGACTTTATATGGCTTTAAAAGTGAACAAGAAAGAGATTTGTTTTTAAGGTTAATAAATGTTAAAGGTGTAGGACCTAAGCTTGCTTTGCCAATTCTTGCTAGTCCAGTAGATGCAATATATGATGCGATTGAGAGAGAAAATATACTTTATTTAACTAAGTTTCCTAAGGTTGGCGATAAGGTTGCTAGGCAAATAATTCTTGATTTAAAAGGAAAATTAGTACGTAATGATGATTTGTTTACTAATGATGGTTTAGATGAGTTATGCAATGTTTTGGAAAGTTTAGGTTATAAAAAAGCTGATATTAAAAAGATATTACCACAAGTTGATGCATCTAATTCTGTTGAAATTCAAGTTAAGGAAGCTTTAAAATTATTAATGAAGTAAGATATTTGTTTGGTAAAAATATTTATAGCATAAACCGATTAGAAAGGTAGATAAAATGGGAAGAATAATAGATAGTAAGAAATCTGATATGGATCAGTTTGATCAAAATATTAGACCTGCTTCTCTTGAAGAGTATGTTGGACAAGCAGAAATTAAAGAAAATTTAAAGGTTTTTATAAAAGCCTGCAAAATGAGAGATGAGGTGTTAGACCATGTGCTTTTGTATGGACCTCCTGGATTAGGGAAAACAACTTTGGCACATATTATTGCTAATGAAATGGGCACTAATATTAAAACGGCTTCTGGTCCGTCTATTGAAAAAAGTGGCGATTTAGCGGCAATTCTTTCAACTTTGGAACCGGGAGATGTTTTATTTATTGATGAAATTCATCGAATTCCACGTTATATTGAAGAAATTTTGTATCCTGCAATGGAAGATTTTGTTTTGGATATTGTAATAACTAATGGAGATGGTTCTTCAAGAAATTTGCGTATTGATTTACCACCTTTTACGTTGGTTGGGGCAACTACAAGAGCTGGTGATATTTCAGCTCCGTTAAGGGATCGTTTTGGAATTATTGCAAAGCTTAATTATTATTCAGAAGATGAGTTGGAACAAATAGTAAAAAGAACGAGTAAAGTTTTGAATATGCCAATTGATGATGAAGCGGCAAATGAGTTGGCGCGTAGAAGCAGAAAGACACCGCGTATTGCAAATAGACTTTTTAAAAGGGTACGTGATTTTGCATTAGTTTTTGAGCAAGATGTTATTGACGAAGAAATTACAAAAACTTCACTTACACGTTTAAAAGTTGATGATTATGGTTTAGACCAAATAGATTTACAATATTTAGAGGCTTTAATAATGAAGTTTAATGGTGGTCCGGTAGGAGCTCAAACAATTGCGACTTCAATAGGCGAGGAAGTTACAACTATAGAAGATGTTGTTGAACCTTATCTTTTACAAGAAGGATTTGTTAAACGCACACCGAGAGGACGTGTGGCGACGGAAAAGGCGTATAAACATTTATCTATTGAGTATCATGAAAATAAATAGCGTATAAAATGTTTCTCAACCCTTTTCAAATTACTTATTTGATGATAAAATTGTATTGTACTTAGGAGAATGAATATGAATGAGAAGACTAGTTTGTATGATATAAGTATGGTTAAACAGAAACTTATATCTTTAACGCTTAAAGAAGTTTTTTTAGCACTTAAGGAAAGAGGATATAATCCTATAAATCAATTAGTAGGATATTTAACAAGTGGAGATCCTGGTTATATATCTAACTATAAAAATTCGCGTACTAAACTTTTAGAATTTGACCGAGCTGAAGTAATGGCAGTTATTTTGGAGGAATATTTAAAGTAATATGAGATGTTTAGGCCTTGATTTAGGAACGAAAACATTAGGTGTTGCTTTATCAGATAAAGCAAATATTATAGCTAGTCCTTATAAAGTGTTGCATTATGATGGAGAGAATTATGATATTTTGTTTAAAGATTTGGATTCTATTATTTCTTTAAATGAAATTACTGATTTGGCATTAGGTCTTCCTAAAAATATGAATAATACTTTGGGTTTTGCGGCTGAAAGAAGTTTGAAATTTAAAGAAGCTTTAGAAAAAAGATATGATGCGAAAGTTGTTCTCGTTGATGAACGTCTTTCGACAGTTGAAGCAACAAATTATCTTTTAGAAGCAGATATGAGTAGAAAAAAAAGAAAAAAAGTTGTTGATGGTGTAGCGGCTAGTATTATTCTCGATACGTATTTAAAGATGAAAGGTGAATAAAATGAAAGAAGAAAAAAAAGGTGTTTTTACAATAGTTAATGATGAGGGAAGGGAAATTGAGTGTGAAGTTCTATTTACTTTTGATAGTGAAGAAACTAAGAAAAGTTATATAGTCTATACAGATAATACTTTGGACGAAGTTGGAAATACAAAGGTGTATGCTTCAGTTTATGATCCAACTGGCCAAGATTCATCATTGATGCCAATTGAAACCGATAAGGAATGGGCTGTTATTGAAAACATTTTAAATTACGCACAAGAAAAAATTGAAAGTGCTACAGCTGGAACATCTGAATAAAAAGGTTATGTATGAAAAAGAAAATATTGGTTATTTTACTTTTTTTAATGTTATTTGGTTGTATAGTACTTGGAGGTTTAGTATTTTATTATAATAAAACTTTAAAAGAAGAACGAATTAATAGTAAAACAGGTAAAAATGATAATAAGGAATTGGAAGATACAATTATTTTAGAAATAAAGCAAGGTATGACTTCGAAACAAGTAATTGATACTATTTATAATGCTGGTTTTTTGAAAAATAAGTATGTTGGTTATACTTATATTAAACTTAATAAAAATCTTAATTTACAAGCAGGTATATATGAGCTTACAAATGACATGGGTTTTTTAGAAGTTATGAATAAGATTAATTCAGGAGAAGTTGTTGATAATAGTATTGCTGTAACTTTTGTTGAAGGCAAAAGGATTACATATTTTGTACAGAAAATTGCAGAAAATTTTACTTATTCTGAAGAAGAAATATTTGATAAAATTAGTTCAGATGATTATTTAAATTATTTAATTGATAAGTATTGGTTTTTAACTGATGAAATATTAAATGATAAAATATATTATCCTTTAGAAGGGTATTTATATCCTAATACGTATTTATTTAATAAAGATGCAACTGTTGAAGAAATTATTGAAAAGTTGTTAAATTCAACTGATAAAGTGTTGACAAATTATAAGGATTTGATTGAAAATAGTGAGTATTCAGTTCATCAACTTTTGACTATGGCTAGTATAGTTGAACTGGAGGGAGCTAATAGTGACGATAGAAGAGGCGTTGCTGGAGTTTTTTATAATCGTTTAAATAGTGGCTGGAGTTTGGGCAGTGATGTTACAACTTATTATGCAGCTAAAATTGACTTTGGAGATAGAGATTTATATCAATATGAAATAGACGCAGTTAATGATTATAATACAAGATCTAGTGCGATGGCTGGGAAGTTACCAGTTGGACCAATTTGTAGTCCTAGTAGTTTATCAATTGATGCGGTTTTAAATCCTTTAGAACATAATTACTATTATTTTGTAGCAGATAAAAATAAGAAAACGTATTTTAGTGAAAATTATAATCAGCATATAGAAATAATTAATAAATTAAAAGCTGAAGGATTATGGTATCAATATAAATAAGGTGATTTTATGAGAGAAAAAATTATAGAAATGGAAAAGTATGCAAAAGAGTATAATGTTCCAATTATTGAAAAAGATTCAATTGCATTTATTATGAAATTTATTAAAGCAAATGATGTGAAAGAAATATTAGAAATTGGTAGTGCAATTGGTTATTCATCTATTTTAATGGCAAGTGTTAAAGAAGATGTTAAAGTAACAACTATTGAACGTGATGAGGCAAGATATATGGAATGTCTTAAGAACGTGAAAAAATGTGATTTACAAAATAAAATAAATGTTGTGTGTCAAGATGCTTTGGAGGTAAATCTATCTGGTGTTTCTTATGACTTGATATTTATTGATGCGGCAAAAGGGCAATATATAAAGTTTTTTGAAAAATATAAATATTTTTTGAAACCTGGCGGAGTTATTATTACAGATAACTTAAAATTTCATGGACATGTTGGCAATAGGAGTAAAATTGCTAGTAGGAATTTAAGACAATTGGTTGGGAAAATTGAAAATTATATAGATTTTTTAAAAAATAATGAAGAATTTGAAACAAAATTTTATGATGTTGGAGACGGCTTATCTGTAAGCATTAGAAAAAATGAAATCTAAGATACTTATTTATGTAGAAAAATTAGAATATATTAATGACTATAGAAAAGTGGGAATTGCTACTTTTCTTTTTGCTTTAAAAGACTTCTGTGTTGGATATCAAACGTTTGATGTGGAAGAAATTAATAAAATTGATGTTTCAAATAAATATTTACTAGTTAATAGAATCCTTGATTGTAAAGATATAGATAAGTTAAAGGATATTTTAAGTAATCTTAATGGCATTAAAGGAATTGTTTTTGAAGATATAGGTGTTTATAAACTTTGTTTAGAGATGGGCTTGAATTTAGAATTGATATATTTTCAAAACCATTTTGCCGCTAATGTTTTTTCAATTAATTATTGGTTAGATAAAGTTAATAGTTGTTTTGTTTGTAATGAATTAACTTATCCAGAAATTGAGTATATTACAGAAAATGCTAAAAATGAAGTGTGTTTACATTTGTTTGGATATAATCAAACTATGTATTCAAGAAGATTGTTAATAACAAATTGGTGTAATGAATTTAATGTAGCTTATAAAAATAGTATGGTGATAGAAGATATAGCAACTAAAACTAAGTTTAGAGCTTTTGAAAATAAGTATGGTACTGTTATGTATAGTCCAAAAATTTTTAATGGAGTAAGATTATTAAAACTTCAAAATGTTAAATTTTTTTATGTTAATACAATGTTAATTGATCATAAAGTTGTTATGGATTTTTTAAATAATACAAATAATTTTATAAGTGATGATACAGATGAAGGATTTTTAGATAAACCAACGATTTATAAGTTAAAAGAAAGGAGCAAATAATATGGAAAAATTAGAACTTCTTGCTCCGGCTGGGGATTTGGAAAGACTGAAGATTGCTTTTTTATATGGCGCAGATGCGGTATATATTGGTGGAGAAAATTTTAGTTTAAGGGCTAATGCTTTAAACTTTAGTTTAGATGAAATTAGACAAGCCGTTTTGTTTGCTCATGAATTAAATAAAAAAGTTTATGTTACTGTTAATATAGTATTTCATGATAAAAACTTAGATGGTTTAGAGGAGTACTTAAAAACATTAGATAAATATTCTGTTGATGCAATTATTGCTTCTGACGTTGTTGTTATGGATTTATGGAAAAAATTGAATTTAAAAATGGAGTTGCATGTTAGTACACAGGCTTCTTCTTTGAATTATGAAACAGTAAAATTTTATCAAGAAATAGGTGCTAAAAGAGTTGTTTTAGCTAGAGAAGCTTGCTGTGATGATATAAAAAGAATAAAAGATGAAACCGGTATTGAAATCGAATGTTTCATTCATGGTGCTATGTGTACAAGCATCAGTGGCAGGTGTGTTTTATCGAATTATGCGACTAATAGGGATAGTAATAGAGGAGGCTGTGCTCAAGTTTGTCGTTTTGTTTTTAATAATAATTTAAGTGATAAGATCTTTAGTATGACACCAAAAGATTTAAATATGGTTGCAGTTTTAAAAAAAATGATAGAAATTGGTGTAAATTCATTTAAAGTTGAAGGACGAATGCGAAGTATTTATTATATTGCGACTATTATTTATGTGTATCGTAGTTTAATTGATAAAATATGTAATAATACGATTACTGAAGCATATACTAATTATTGTCTTGATGTATTAAATCGATGTGCTAATAGGGACAGTGTTTTACAATTTTTTAGTAAATTACCAACGAATAAGGAACAATATTTTTTAGGTAGAGATGAGGTTAGTAACAAAGATTTTTTAGGAATAGTTAAAAGTTATGATAAGAATAATAATATTGTTGTATTAGAACAAAGAAACTATTTTAAAACGGGTGATGTTGTAGAATTTTTTGGACCTAGTAAAGAACCTATTACTTTTACAATCCCGAGTGAGATGTTTGATGAAAATGATACACTTATAAAAATTGCAAATCATCCTAAAATGATTGTAAAATTTAAATGTGATATAAACTTAAGTGAGATGGATATGATGAGAGTTAAAATGTTTGACATTTTTAATTATTTATAGTATTCTTAAAAAGATGTTTTTTTAAAGGAGAGTCTTAAAATGGCAAAAAATGAAGAAATTTTATTAACTGCTTCTGGATATGCAGAATTAGAAGAAGAGTTAAATGATTTAAGAGTAAATAAAAGAGCGGAGAATGTTCAAGCTATTAAAGAAGCTAGAAGTCATGGCGATTTGTCAGAAAACTCTGAATATGATGCAGCTAGAGATGAACAAGCTAAAATAGAGGCAAGAATACAAGAATTAGAATATAAATTGGAACATGCAACAATTATTGATAGCACTGATAAAACACGTGTTAATATTGGATGTGATGTTACAGTATATTATATAGATGATGAAGATGAAGATACATATAAAATTGTTGGATCTTTGGAAGCAGATCCATTTGAAAATAAAATAAGCAATGAATCACCTATTGGTTCTGCACTACTTGGTAAGCAAGTTGGGGATATAATAAATGTTGAAGGACCAAATGGTTCATATCAAGTTAAAATAACTAAAATTGCTTAATATAATCTATCTTATGAAGATAGATTTTTTGTTAGAATTATGTTTATTTAATTTTTAATTAAGGAAATTTTTATTCATAGTTATAAAAGTATTTTATGTTAAATTATATTGTAATATGTAGTTAATTTAGATATAATATGTGGTATTGAAGGAGAAGTGTTTAGATGAAAAATGTACACGATATAGAAATTGAAATTAAAGGTAGCGATTGGACAAAAACACTTGATGCTGCTTTTGAGAAAAAAAATAAAGATTTAAAAGTAGATGGATTTAGAAAAGGTAAATGTCCTAAAAATGTTTATTTAAATAAATTTGGTATTGAATCATTATATATGGATGCAGTAGATGATGCTTGTCAAGAAGCTTATAGAATAGCAATAACTGAGAACGATTTAATGCCAGTTTGTGAACCAAAAATGGATATTAAAGAAATTGATAAAGACCATGTTAAGTTTGCTTTTACAATTATTACAAAACCAGAAGTTAAATTAGGAAAGTATAAAGATTTAGGAATAACTAAAGATGAAGTTAAAGTAAGTAAAAAAGAAATAGATGAAGAAATAGCGAGACTTGCTTCAAGATTTGCAGAAATAGTTGTTAAAGAAAATGGCGAAGTATTAGAAGGAAATACAGCTGTTATTGATTTTGAAGGCTTTGTAGATGGTAAAAAATTAGAAGGCGGCAGTGGTGAAAAATATCCTTTGGAAATTGGTTCTCATACATTTATTCCTGGATTTGAAGAAGGCATTGTTGGAATGAAAGTTGGAGACAAAAAGGAATTAAATTTGAAATTTCCTGAAAATTATACAAAAGAGTTAGCTAATAAAGAAGTTAAATTTAATGTAACTGTTCGTGAAATCAAAGAAAGAGTACTACCTGAGATGAATAAAGATTTTTATGCTGACTTAGGTTATAAAAATATTGAAACAGAAGAAGAATTTAAAAAAGAAGTTAAAAAAGCTATTGAAGAAAGAAAAGCTGAAGAAGTTAAGAATAAATATTTGGATGATGTTTTAGCAGAAGCTGCTAAAAATATGACTATTGAAATTAATCCTGAAATTGTTGACGATGAAATTCACAGAATGATGCATCAATTTGAAGAACAATTACAAATGCAAGGAATTAATTTACAACAATATTTCCAATTTACTGGTGGATCAAGTGAAGATATGAAAAAGCAAATGACTCCTGAAGCTTGTAAAAGAGTTAAATATCGTTATTTAATTGAAGCTGTTGCTGATGCTGAAAAAATAGAAATAGCTGATGAAGATGCTATGGTGGAAGCTGAAAAAATGGCAACAAATTATGGCGTTGATAAAGAAGAATTTTTAAGTCATTTTGGTGGCTTAGAAGTTGTTAAATATGATATGAGAATGCGTAAAGCTTTAGAGCTTCTTGGTGAATAATTGCTAGATAACTGATAGAATATATCAGTTATTTTTTTGCTAAAAAATAAAAATAAATATTTATTTTTAATAAAAGAATATTTTGTAGAAAAAAGTTTGTAAAAAAACGTAAAATTCGTAGACAAAAATATCTAAAAAAATTATAATAGTCATTAATGTTTGCTAAGGAGGCGGTTTACTTGAAAAACAATTTACCAGTTATGCTTCTAAAAAAAATAGTATTGCTTCCGATGCAAGATGTTAGACTTGATTTGAATAATGATATAAGTAGTAAGGTTATTGATTTGGCGATTGAAAAACATAATAGTGAAATTTTAATTGTATGTCCAAATGATCCTTATGAAGAAGCCCCTGATGTGTCTGATTTACCATCTGTTGGAGTTGTTGGAAAAATAAAGAGTAAATTAGAATTGCAAAATGGTAATTTGCGTATTATAGTAAGCGGTTTTAAAAGAGTTAAAATATTAGAATATGTAAATGAAGTTTTAGATGGTGATATATTAAAAGCTCATACTATGGAAATAGAACTTCCTAAGTTTGATGAAGTTGAAGAAACGACTTTAAAAAGGAAACTTTTAGAGCTATTAAATAATTATATAGAATGTTCTCCTGTTATAAGTAATAGTGTTTTATCTAGCATAGAAAATATAAATGATATAGGTCGAATTTCAGATATAATTGTTTCTTTTATGCCTTTTTCCATTGAAAAAAAATTATTATATATGCAAGAAATTAATCCTTTACATCGTGCTAATGCCCTTGTTTATGATTTGTCAATTGAGTTACAAGTTGCACGACTTGATTCAAAATTGGACGATGCCCTTAGGGAAGATTTTGAGCGTAATCAAAAAGAATATTTATTACGTAACAAAATTGATGAAATAAAAAAAGAATTGGGCGAAATAAATTTAAAGGATGAAGTTATAGGTGACTATTTAGAAAGAATTAATAATTTAAAATGTGACGGAAAATTAAAAAATAAGCTAGTAAATGAAGTTAAAAAGTTAGATTATACTACTGAAGGTAGTCCAGAAATAAGTAATATAAGAAATTATTTAGATTTTATTCTTGATTTACCATATGGTTTGTATAGTGAAGATGAAGTAGATTTAGAAAAAATAAAAGAAGAACTTGATGGAACTCATTATGGGTTGCAGAAGATTAAAGATCGTATTTTAGAATATGTAGCTGTAAAAATTCGTAATAAGGCCTTAAAAAGCCCAATTATTTGTTTAGTTGGTCCCCCTGGTGTTGGAAAGACATCATTAGCAATGGGGATTGCTAAAGCTTTGAAGAAAGAATTTTATAAGATTAGTGTTGGTGGGTTAAATGATAGTGCTGAGCTAAGTGGGCATAGAAGAACTTATATTGGTGCTAGCCCAGGAAAGATTATTCAAGCATTTAAGAAATGTGGAACAAGTAATCCTCTGATTTTGATTGATGAAGTTGATAAAATGGTAAAGGATTATAAAGGTGATCCAGCCTCTGTGTTGCTAGATATTCTTGATCCAGAACAAAATGCTATGTTTATTGATAATTATATTGAAGAACCTTTTGATTTATCGAATGCTATGTTTATTTTAACTGCTAATTATGAAGATGATATTCCAGATGCTTTATATGATAGGTTAGAAATTATTGAGTTATCTAGTTATACAGAATTTGAAAAATTAGATATTGCCAAAGATTATTTAATACCAAATATTTATAAGGAACATTTGGTATGTAGTAAAGAAATTAAATTTACGAATGATATTATTTTGGAAATTATAAATAGGTATACAAAAGAAGCTGGAGTTCGTGATTTACAAAGAAATTTAAGTACAATTGTTAGAAAAGTAGTAGCTAAATCGGTTAGAGAGATTAATTCACCGATTAAGGTTACGATTAGAAAAAGTGATTTACAAAAGTATTTAGGACCTTATAAATATGATATAAAAAACGAAATTGTTACGATGGCTGTGGGGTTAGTTAATGGACTTGCTTATACTCAGGCGGGCGGATTGGTTATGCCTATTGAAGCTTCAATGTATGATGGTAAAGGTAATTTTAAAGTAACAGGTATGCTTGGACAAACGATGGATGAGTCTGTTGAAGTGGCACTTAGTTATATTAAAAGTAAAGCTAGTGATTTTTTAGTTAATGATTATTATTTCGAACATAAAGATATACATATACATTTTTTGGATGGTGCTGTAAAAAAAGATGGGCCTTCAGCTGGAGTCGCAATTACTACATCTTTATTAAGTTTGTTTTTAAATAAAGAAGTTGCTAGAGATATTGCTATGACTGGTGAAATTAGTTTGCGCGGTGATGTTTTAAAAGTTGGTGGTTTAAAAGAAAAACTTATAGGGGCTTATAACGATGGAGTTAAAACAATTTTTATTCCTTATACAAATCAATGTGACATAGAGGAGATTCCAAAAATTGTTAGAGAAGAAATTAAAATAATTCCTGTTAAAAATTATAATGAGATATTTAATGCTATTTTCAGTAATTAAATATCTTTTTTTTCATATTTTTAAATAGGAGGGATTATTATGAAACAAGTTATACCTTTTGTTAAAGAAATTGTATTTAAAAACAATATAGCTAGTATTACTAGTATTTCTTTAGAACATGAGGAAAAGATTTTTGATGGAGAAGTATCTGGGGATTTTATAGTATTTGGTGACTATAAGGTGCATAGTGATACAACAGAGAAGGAGTTATTTAAGTATCGTTTGCCTTTTAGTGCTTTATTACCAGATAATATTGATTTTGAAACTGTAAAAGTTGATATTGAAGATTTTACGTATGATGTTATTGATCGTGATGTGATTAAAGTTAATATTGATTTTTTAATAACAGCAGATAATAAAAAAGATAAAATAGAAAATGGGGAGACGGAGACTAATCGAAATGAAGATGATGAAGAACTTGATAGAAAAATTGATGAGTTGTTAGGAAAAAATGACATTAAAAATATTGCAGATGATTGTCAAGATGTAGTTATTGAGGACAATGCCGAAGAAAGCAGTATGGCTTTTAAAGCAAGTGATGAAGGAGAAGAAAAAGTGATTGATGCAAGCGATAATTTTTTTTATGAACGAGATGATGATTCTTTAAAAATTGGTGATGTTGTTGATAGTAATGATGTAGTTGGAAATATAAATGTTGAAGGGGAGAATACGGTTATGAATGATAGTAATAATGATTATGTAACGTATCATATTCATATTGTAAATGAAAATGAAACATTAGAAGATATAATAAAAATGTATAATACTAATATTGATAATATAAAAATATATAATGAGATTACGAATATAAATGTTGGAGATAAGATAATTATTCCTGATAATATTGATGAATAGATCAATAGATGTTTTAACGCAAGTTTATAAACCATATAGGATAACTAGAATCAATAAGTGTATTTTATTTAATACAATGGATGGAGATTATGTTGTAAAAACCGAACCTAAAATAAATTATTTGGATTTATATAATTATTTGTATACTCGGGGATTTAAGTATTTGCCTAAACTTGTTGATAGTAGTCGAGATAATACTATTGTGTTTGAGTATCAAAGTGATGCCTCTATTGATAATAATCAAAAGGGTTTAGATTTAATTAAGTTAGTTGCGCTTTTACATAGTAAAACTAGTTATTTTAAAGAAATAACTAAGGATAGATATAAGGAAATATATGAGAATTTAAAGAATAATGTGCAATTTATAGATAATTACTATGGTGAAATGTTTGATAGATTCATTAGTGAAGAATACTATATGCCAAGTCATTATCTTTTTTTGAGAAATTATTCTTTAATCTATAATGCTTGTAAATATTGTCTAGCTAAAATAGATGAATGGTATAATAAAGTTAGTGATAAGACAAAAGAAAGAGTTGTCTTAGTTCATAATAACTTGCGATTAGATCATTATATTAAAAATGAAAATGATTATTTGATAAGTTGGGATAATTATACAATAGATAGTCCGATTGTTGATTTGTATAAATTTTATCAAAATGAATGGTATAATTTGTCTTTTAGTGATTTGTTTAAAGAATATAATGATGACTTTGAACTTTTGGAAGAAGAAAAAATTTTATTGGATATTTTAATAAGTATACCAACTAAGGTAGAGTTATCTAGTGATATGTTACGTGATTGCCGAGAAATTAGAAAGTTAATAGGATATTTGAACAAATCGTCAAAACTTGTTTTGTCTTCTTAATAGGGCCACAGTAAGCGAAATAAAAGATAAAAAAGAATAAATGACTCGATTAGAAGAACTATTATATTAAAACGTAGAGGTAGTATAAGAGTTATAATAATTTGGTAAAAAATTAAAATACATAAACAAAATATAGATATTAAAAGTAAAAAACTATGTTTAGGGTACATAAGATCACCTAATATAAAATATGTTAAAGAAACTTTAAATGTTTCTTTTTTTGTGATATTATGTTAATGATAAGATACGGATGGTGAAACTGATGAATAATAAGAAGTATTATTTGGTTTTGTTTTTAGTATTAGGTTTGACTTTGTTATTATTCGGTCTTTCTTATGCCAAAAATACAGGTGTTGTTAATGAACCAGTTTTAATTAAAGAGGATATTGATGGAATAAGTGTAACATATTCAAAAAGTAATTATTTGAATTTGCAAGAAAATCAAGAAATTGATTTGGTTCTAATAAATACTAATTCGTTAAATACTTCATATGAAATTGTTGTAGAAGAAGAAAATGGTAGAAGTTATGATGATGTTTATTATCAAATTAATGATAGTGTTAGTACGAAACTTGAAAGTAAGGTTTTAACAACAGGAATATTAAAAAAAATTGGTAATAAAGGTGATATAGAAAAAGTAAATATAAAGATATGGTCTTTAAGTAAAATTAATTATAAGTTTAAAATTACTGTTAAGATGTTAAAAAATAGTGATTTAGATTATATTATTAAAAATGATAATTTAGTATATAAAGATGGTAATGATTATCGTTATTATGGTTTAACAGTTAATAATTATATTAAATATAAAAATCAATTATATCGTATAATTGGTTTAATTGATAATAAGTATAAATTAATTAGTTTAAATAGTTATAGTGGCAGTTATAAAGAAAGTGATGCAAGTTATTTAAGTATAGAAGATTATTTAAAAAGTATTAATGATGTAAATGTTAATTTAGATAATGTTTTTGATTATGATAGTTGGTTAAATGATGAAAACGGGTTTTGGTTAGAAGATATAATTAATGATAGTAATGCTTATTATTTAAAGGATAAGTCTATAGAAGTTAGGGGAAAAGGAGATATTTTAAACGCTAAAGAAGTTATTTGGCTTGATGAAAAATTGGAAGTATTAAAAGGAAACGGAACGTTAGAAACACCGTTTGAGGTAAGTTATGGCGAGTAAAATTTTAGGTAAACAAATAATTATTGAAATAGTGGCCTTACTTTTTTTAGTAATGGCAGTGATATATTCTTCATATGCAATAAAAAAAAGTCAAGACAATGATGTTCGTAGTCAATATGGAATGGTTACGGTTTTAGATGATCGTAAGTTTAAGGCTTTAAAAATTACTAGTGATGGCGAGGGAATGTTGCAAAGTGGAGTTACATATACTGTAACTAATAATAATCAGGAGATTAAAAAGTATAATTTAGTTATTTTTCCTAATGTTCATGATAATAGTGTATTGGAGCATGTTAAAGTGGGAGTCGATGATTTAGCGATTTATAGTTTAACTGAGTTAGAAAGAGATAATGGCGGTTATGTAATAACAACATATCAATTAAAAGCTGGTTATACTAAAGTCCATTTGATTAAGCTCTGGTATGATTTAAATAGTACGGATGATATATTAAGTAATAATATTAGTTTTGATTATAAAATTAGTTTAGTAAAAGATTAAATGTTAGTAAACAGAGTATTGTAAATAGTGTAAGGTGTAATAAACGATATTTTAAGTATTTTTGATAGTTGCATTTTTGGTTATTTACAATACTTTTTATTTGACAAAAAATACATAAGCCACAGGTTGATAAGGAAATACAAGTTAGAATAATTTTAAAGTTAAAGGGAATGTTAATTATTGAAAGATTGGTTAAGGAAGATGTTATTTCTAGTATACTTAGTAAAAAAGATTTAAGGTAATTGTTTTGGATTAAATTAATTGGTAAAATATTAAAGAAGATAATGGTTCCTAAAATATTTATTAAGGTTAAGATACTTTTGTTAATGCTTTTTAAAATGGTATTGATATAGGAATTTGTTTGGTTTATATATGTTATTTTAGGTGGTTTTAGAAATATTATTAAAATAATATTTGTTAAGATATTTAAAATGATTATTATAATAGCTTGGGTTTTATTAAATATATTAGTTAAATAAGTAA
This sequence comes from uncultured Bacilli bacterium, assembly GCA_934096175.1. Lineage (GTDB taxonomy): Bacteria > Bacillota_I > Bacilli_A > RF39 > UBA660 > Coprovivens. The sequence goes on along the minus strand of CAKOLG010000004.1, from coordinate 18,830 downwards.
ATGTGAATACTAAAGATGTGTATTGAGTTGTACTTAGTAATTTGGTTAATTCGATATTATAATTATTTAGAATGTATGAATTTGATGGAGAACCAGATATGATACTTAGGATGTATATATAGTTAATGTGTAATTTATTTTCTAAGAATTTAGGAATGTTTGAGGCGTATATTACGTCTACTAAGATAAAAGTGGGAAATAAAGTGGGGACTATTTTGGTAAGCCAAATATTTACTGAATATATTATTTGGTTAGAGATATAATTATTATAGGAAGAAATATAAAAAAATGAGATGACTAAAATTGTAAATATTAATAATTCTTTTATGGTTTGTTTCATAATTTACCTTCTTAAATGATATAATATTTGAGGTGATATAAATGTTTAATAAAATATATGAAGGGATTAAAAATTTTATTAAGAATAATATTGGTTTTGTAATTACTTTAATAGTAATGGTAATTTTGGTAACAGTAAAATTGCCTTATGAAGTAGAAATGCCAGGGGGAATTATTGATTTAAGTGATCGAATAACTGTTGATGGAAAAGATGCAGATATTGAAGGTAGTTTTAATATGGCATATGTGAGTGTTGTTCAAGGCTCTATTCCATATGTGCTATTAGGGACAATATTACCTGATTGGGATGTTATTAAAGTAAGTGATGTTACTTATGATAATGAAACAATAGAAGATGCAAATAAAAGAGATAGAGTGTATTTAGAACAAAGTAAGAATTATGCTATTATATCTGCTTTAGAAGCAGCTAATATTGATTATAAAATTAATAATAAAGTAAATTCAGTTATATATATTACAAAAGAAGCAAATACTGATTTAAAAATTGGTGATAATGTTATTAAATGCGAAGGAATTGAAGTAAGTGATGTAGCTGAAATAAAAAAGGTTGTGGCTGAAAAAAATGTTGGTGATACAGTAACTTTTACGGTTTCACGAGATGGAAAAGAAGTTTTGAAAAAAGCTAAAATATATGAAGAAGATGGTGAAAAGTATGCTGGTGTTTCAGTAGTAACAACTTTTGATATTGAAAGCTCTAAAGATATTCAAATAAAAACAAAACTAAGTGAGTCAGGTCCTAGTGGAGGAATGATGATGGCATTAATGATTTATAATGCTTTGACTGAGCAAGATTTGACGCATGGTAAAAAAATTGTTGGAACAGGAACTATTTCAGTTGATGGAACTGTAGGCGAAATAGGTGGAATAAAATATAAAGTTATGGGAGCAGTAAAAAATAAGGCTGATGTTATATTAGTTCCTAAAGAAAATTATGATGAAGCAATGGAGGTAAAAAAAGCAAAGAAATATGTTATTGAAATAGTAAAGGTAGAAAAATTACAAGATGCTATTGATTATTTGGAGGGGATTTAATGGTTGAGTATTATAATGAGAATGTAGCATTTGATATTGACCCAAGGATTTATTTGAGTCCTTTTTTTGATGATTGGTATAGGATTGTTAAAAGTATTTTATTAAGTAAAGAATTTCAAAAGAGAAAATTATTTTTTCATCATTATAATACAACGGTGTGGGAACACTCAATTAAAGTTTCTTTTAAGGCTTATAGATGGGCAAAAGTTTTAGGTGTTTCAAAAGAAGTTTGTGCTATTGCAGGCTTATTACATGATTTTTATCCAGATGCTTGGATTTATAATGAAAAACTTGCTGAAATTGATAATGGAATGTATTTAACTGAATGTGGAGTAAATAAGCCTTTGTTTAAAAGGCATGGCTTTGTTCATGCGGCCGCGGCAGCGCAAAATTATATTAAATTTTTCCCAGAATTAGAGAATAAAAAAGTAACTGATTCGATAAGAAAACATATGTTTCCTTTAAATTTTACGCCACCCAAGTATGCAGAAGGCTATGTTATAACGATTATTGATAAAATTGTTAGTTTTAAAGAAATCTTTTGCTGATTTTAACTTATAAAAATAAGTTTTTAAAAGTTAAATTGGTGTAAAACATGAGAAAACAACTTGAAAAACTTTTAAAAAATATCTTATAATACTGTTTATGCTGGATGGAAGGAATAGTATTATGTTGGATGGTAAACATAGATTTTTAGCAATTGTTATTTTAGTTATTATATTTGTTTTGGTAACAATTAGTATGTGAAAATGTAAGACATTTAATTGTCTTTTTTTTGTTAGCGTTGCTTTTTTTATAAATGTATTGTAAAATTGTTTATGATATAGGAGGATATGTATGAAGAAATTTGATCCGGAAAAAGAGTTAAGTAAAATACAGAATAAGGATAAAGTTATTTTTTCTAATAAAAGTAAGTTTAAAGGTTTGTTTGTACCTGTTTTAATTTTTTTCTGTTCTTGTTTAGTAATGATAGGCGCTTCTTATTCATTAAAAGAGCCTGATTATGATGCTAGTTATACAATAAAAATTGATATAATTAATGGACAAGAGGATTATTATGTAAAAAGTGTGTCTGGTGGGGCATTTATGGATACAATTTATAGTAATGCAACGTTTGGTGGAATAAATTGTACGGAAGGCAGTTTGGCATATGATCCACAAAATCATGTTATATATAGTGATAATATTTATCAAGACACGGTATGTATTTTGTCATTTATGAATGACGGTACAAAAGCAATAAATTTGGCTTCTTTGAATATGATTAATGATAATCATGGCTATTCATATTATTATAAAGGTGATAGTGATAATAATTATTTTAAATTTAATGGTTTGATGTTTAGAATTGTAAGAGTTAATGGCGACGGTAGTTTACGACTTATACTTGCTGATTCTATTGGTAAATATGCGTATGGCGACAATAATACTTTTGATAGGAGTGAAATTGTTTCTATATTAGAAAATTGGTTAAATACTAATTTCAAAGATAATAAATATATAATTTTTAATGATTATGATACTACAAAATATTATGAAAATATTATGGATGTTAAAAATTTAATTAATTTTGAAGGTTATAGTAATTTTAATGTTGGTTTACTTAGTTTACGAGAAATGAATTTAATAAATAATGGTGTTAAAAGTAGTTATTTAAAAAATAATATGGTTTTAGGAAATGGTTTTGATTTAGATTATGTGTGGGCTTTACAGGATGATAAACAAGTAACTTTAGATAGTCATACTGCTTTAGATATTTATCCAGTTATTAATATTAAAGCCGATATAAAAGGACAAGGAACAGAAAGTTATCCTTATGAGATAGACGATTAGTCGTCTTTTTTTCTTTGCAAAAGATGAGATTTGATTTATAATAGTTTAAGTGATTGAAATGAAAAGATGCGAAGTAGATAGAGAAAAATTAAGTCCTGGAATGAAACAATATATGGAAATTAAAGATCAATATCCAGAAGAATTATTGTTTTTTAGACTAGGCGATTTTTATGAATTGTTTTTTGAAGATGGAATTTTATGCAGTAGGGAATTAGAACTTACTTTGACTGGTAAAAATGCCGGTTTAGATGAACGTGTGCCAATGTGCGGGGTTCCTTTTCATAGTGTTAAGCCTTATATTGAAAAGTTGGTAAGCAAAGGATATAAGGTTGCTATATGTGAGCAGTTGGAGGATCCTAAAGATACTAAAGGAATGGTTAAAAGAGGGGTTATACAAGTAATAAGTAAAGGAACTGTTGTCGATTATGAAATGCTTAAAGATTATGATAATAATTATATTGGCAGTATTTTAGATTTTACAAATATATATACTATAACTTATTCAGATATTTCTACAGGTTCTTTATATATTATGGATATTCCGAAAAATGAAACTAAGTTGATAAATGCTATTCTTAGTCTTGGATTAAAAGAAGTAGTTTTGTTTAATAATGATAATTTAGAGTTAATTAATTTATTAAAAAATAATTATGGTATTGAAGTAAGTATTAGTAGTCAGTATTTAGAAGATCAATATAAGAATGTTTACCAAGACATTAAAGAAATGAGATATATTTTGGGAATTAAACATTTAATGTATTATTTGGTAGTAAAACAATTAAAAAATTTAGATCATATTAATAATGTAGAAATAATTTATCCAGATGAATATTTAGAAATGGATATTCATACAATTAGAAATTTAGAACTATTTGAAACATTAAGATTGAAGGAACGTACTTATAGTTTGATTTGGTTACTTGATAAAACAAAAACGGCTATGGGAAGTAGGTGTCTAAAAAATTGGTTGAGTAAACCATTAAAAGATAAGGAGGCAATATTTAAACGTTATGATATGATTGATGTGTTGCGTCGGGAATTTATTGTAAAAGAGGAACTTCTTCAATATTTAGATGAAGTTTATGATTTAGAAAGACTTTGCGGTAAAACAGTTTGTGGAAATTTAAATGCACGAGATGTTTTACAAATAAAAAGAAGTTTAGAAATGTTGCCGTTAATTTCTGATAGAATAAAGAAACTTGGTTTTGATTATACTTTTGCAGATATGTCTAGTTTATATGATTTGCTTGAAAAGGCAGTTTATGAAAATCCGCCTCTTGGTTTAAAAGAGGGATATTTAATAAAAGATGGTTATAATGCAGAACTTGATGAACTTAAAATGATTCGTAGTGGTGGTAAAGATTTTATAGCTTCATTAGAAGAACAAGAAAGGGCTAGAACAGGGATAACTACTTTAAAAGTGGGATATACGAAAGTATTTGGTTATTATATTGAAATTAGTAAAAGTCAAATAGATAAAGTAAAAGAAGAATTTGGTTATGAAAGAAGACAAACTTTAACTAATTGTGAACGTTATATAAGTCCTTTATTGAAAGAAAAGGAAGCATTAGTTTTAAATGCGGAAGAAAAGATAATTGAACTTGAATATAATTTGTTTATGGAAATAAAAGAAGCAATTAAAAAGGATATTTTTAAGTTGAAAGCTTGTGCACATGATTTAGCGGAAGTTGATGCTATAATTAGTTTGGCAACGGCAGCTGATGAATATAATTTAGTTAGACCAGATTTATTGGAAGAACGTCGCGTTGAGATTGTTGAAGGAAGGCATCCAGTAGTAGAACGAGTAAGTAAAAAAGAGTATGTATCTAATGATTGTATGATGCCTGAAGATGTTAACACACTTTTGATTACAGGACCAAATATGAGTGGTAAGTCGACTTATATGAGACAGTTGGCAATTATAATAATAATGGCACAAATTGGTTCTTTTGTACCGGCTAAAATGGCAAAATTACCAATATTTGATAAAATCTTTACCAGGATTGGTGCAAGTGATGATTTAGTATCTGGAGAGTCTACGTTTATGGTTGAAATGATGGAGGCTAAAAATGCGTTAGTTAATGCAACAAGTGATTCTTTAATATTATTTGATGAATTGGGACGTGGAACAGCTACTTACGATGGTATGAGTATTGCCCAAGCTATTTTAGAATATGTGAATAAAGATATTAAATGTAAAACATTGTTTAGTACTCATTATCATGAATTGACTGCTTTAGATTCTTTAAGTGGAATTAAAAATGTTCATGTTGAGGCTTATGAAAAGGATGGAAATGTAACTTTTTTACATAAGGTTAAAGATGGTGCAGTTGATAAAAGTTATGGTATTCATGTAGCAAAACTGGCTGGAATGCCAAGTGAAATTTTGAATAGAGCTGGGGAAATACTTAGATATTATGAAAGTAATAAAAAAGATACTCCAGTTAAGACGAATGAGCAAGTTACTTTTGATTTTACTGCTGAAGAGGTAAAATCACCTGTCTTAGAACGACTTGAAAACATTGATCCTCTAAAAGTTACACCGCTTGATGCGATTAATTTATTATATGAATTAAAGGAGCTTTCTAAAAAATAATGTATAGTCAGGACTATTTTTATGGTTTAACAGATCTAATGCATTATAATGTTTATGCTAGTCTTTTAAAAAAATATATTACTAAAGAAGAACAAGTTATTATTAAAGTGTTTAAAAAAAATAATGAAGTTGTTGTAATTGAAACTAGTAATTTTGTAGATACAGTTTTAAAGGATACTAGGAAAGATAAAAATATTGATTTAATGCAATTTGATTTGATTTTCTTAAAAGTTTTAAATAGGTATTATAGTGATTATGAAATACCTGGGATGATTTATGAATATATAGAAGGTATAGGAGCTTGGTATAGAGTTAAAATACCAGGATTTTTGCCTAATGATAAATTATTAAAACCTTTTTTCTTGAAGAAAAAAGTGAAACAAAGTGATTTAGCTAAATATGCTAAATGCGAAAATGATTTAATGAGATTAAATAAATTTTATTCTATAACGAAGGGTTTGATTCATTTTACTAAAAGTAGTGAAGTTGAAAAGTTATTTTTTAAAATTGAAGAGTAGTATTTATATTATTGTTTATAAAAAAAGATTGGTGTATTAAGGAATAAAAATATTTCTTTCGTTAGGAGTTTATGGTATAATCTCTGGAGTGAGGTGCATTGAAATGGGGAAAACTAGAAGTGAATTAAGAGAAAAAGCAATGATAATTTTATATCAAATAGATATTTTAAAGAATAATAAAATTGAATTTAATGTTGAAAGTTTGATTAGTGAGAATTTAGAGGTTGATAATGAATTTGTTAGAAATTTGGTTTATGGTGTTATTACACACCTTGAACAAATTGATGAATTAGCAAACCAGAATATAAAAGATTGGTCTATTGATAGAATTGATAAGACTGGTGCTGCAATTTTAAGAATTGGTATATATGAAATTTTGTTTGAATCTGAAACACCTAATATTGTAGCTATTAATGAAGCTATTGAACTTGCTAAAAAATATACTGATGATAATGTTAGAAGAATTATTAATGCTGTTTTGGATAAAATATTAAATGAGAATTAATAAAATAATTCTTTTTTTGTTTGCTTTTTAATTATAAGCATTGTATACTATTTATAGTAGAGGTGTGTGAATATGAAGAAAATTTCAAGTTGGATTATTATGGGGATTTTGTGTTTTTTTGTTGTACCTTTCTTGGTAAATGCACAGGGGTTGATTACTTCTTTGAATGTTGATGGAATAGGTAATCTTGATGTAAGTAAAAAAAGTTTTGCCTTAAAGTTAACAACAACCCTTGATTATGCTACGATTACTGCAACACCAGCCAATGAAAATGTTACTATAGAAGGTGTAGGAAAAGTACCAATAGTTGAAGGGAAGAATGTGTTAGTTGTTAAAGCAACAAATGGAACAACAACTGAGGAGTATACTATTAATTTGAGTATGAATCGTCCGAGCGGTGATGCGACTGACGGTAATCCTAATACAGGTGAATTTGTCTCTTTTGGACTTTTACTTTTGGGACTTGGTGTTGCAATTACTGCTTATTTGATAAGCCGTAAAAAGAGAATATTTCAAATTTAAAAAGAATAGAATTTTTTGAAGTGAACCCTAAATAGTTCACAATAATAAAAAAGTCCTTTAAAAGGAAGTGATTAAATTTCACTTCCTATTTTTTTAACTTTAGTCTAGACGTGCTATAAAATAATATTCAATCTTCTACAAAGTTTTGATACTCTTATAAAGAAGTGATATTATTGTCATGCAAGGTTTCTTTCTTTAAGAAACCATGCCAGCTTTCTATTGGTGAATCATTTATTGGTGTACCTTTTCTAGATCTAGAAATAGTTATTCTGTTAGATTTACAAATGGATTTGTATTCGAAAGATGTATACTAGAAACTTTGATCACTGTGAATGATAAGTCCATGTACATCTTTTCTTTTGATATCGCTATCGCTTCATTTAAAGTGTCAATTACTAACTGTTATCCTTCGATATCCATGTGTACCTTTAGATTTCTTGATTATTTGTTTAATTTTTGACTTTTAGAAGCCATAAAAATAACACCTCAAGAAAGTGAGGTGTTATTTTACACTAAAAGTCCTTTTGATTAAAGCGTACTAAATATGGTTCGCTTCCAATTTTCTAGTTTTTTATAATGCACGATAAATGTCTTTGCCTTTGTAAGGATTTTGTTTATCTATTTTATCAGTAAAAAGTATGCCATCGAGGTGATCTATTTCATGCTGAAAAGCAACTGATAGTTCTTCTCTTACTCTTATAGTATAAAGTTGACCTTTTTCATCATAGGCTTCTAAGGTCATGCGAGCGTGACGAGGAACAATTCCGTATGTCGGACGATTAATACTTAAACAACCTTCGCCTTCTGAAATGTATACCATTTCTTCACTTGTACTTTTAATTTTAGGGTTTATGACAACATAGCGTTCAAATTTTCCTTCTTCAACTTCTTCAACAATTACAAAAATTCTTTTCGCAATTCCTAGCTGAATGTAGGCAAGTCCCATACCAGCTCTTAAATCGTATTTTTCGCGAATTTCTTCAATTTGACTCATTTCAAGATAATCCATCATATCTTTTATTCTTTTGACGTCTTCTTTTGGAAGAGGAAAAGTTACATCAGAACTTTTTTTTCTTAGCGTTTTATTTTTTTCATCTAATATTTTAATATCAGGTAAATTTTTAGGTAGTTTACTCATATACATCACCAACGAAATACATTGTATCAAAAAAATGAAAAAAAAACAAATTAAAAAGGATTTTTAGTCCTTTTTATTCTAGTTATTATTCCAATTCCAACCAGCACCGATTATGATTACTAGAAGAATAAATAATACAATCCAAATTGCTGCACCTATTCCAGAACCAGTTGTATAACCAACGTATCCGCAATTAGGCATAGCAGCGTTATAGTTACCGTAGTAACCATTATTACCATAATAATACATACAATAACCTCCTTTATGTATCTACTATATTTTATTAATAGGTGTATAATTTTGACATTAAAAATAGCTATTTTTTTGAATTAAGTTTATAACTTTAGATTTATATGTTAAAATTGGTGTAGGAGTGAAGACTATGAAAAAAACATTTTCAAAAATTAATGTTTGGCTATTTATATTAATGATAGTTTATTCGGCTTTTGGTTTGTTAATGATTTTTTCGGCGTCTTCTATTGCAGCTGTTTTAAGGTATCAAGTATCTACAAATTATTTTTTTGTAAGGCAATTAATATTTATTATTTTAGGTTTTATTGCTGGATTTGTTATATTAAATTTTCCAACAAAAATTTATCGCTATTTTAGTAAAATTGCCATGTTTTTAATATTATTTTTATTAATTTTTTTATTTTTTGTGGGAGTAGTAGCTGGTGGAGCGCAAAGTTGGTATGATTTAGGTGTTGTTAATTTTCAGCCAACGGAACTAGCTAAAATTGTATTAATTATTTATATGGCGGTTTATTATCATAAGATAGCAACAAAGAAAAATATAACGTTAATGAACATGTTATTTCCAATAATATTAGCTGCAATTTGTTTTTTTCTGATTGCTTTACAACCAGATTTTGGTGGCGCTTTTATAATTTTTATGATTACAGCAATGATTTTTATTTCTTTACCAATAGGTAAAAAACATAAGAAAACTATTTTTACGGTTTGTGGTATAGGTGTAGCGGTGCTGGTTGTTGCAGTCTTATGCTTTGGTAAGAATATTTTGAGTTCTTATCAGGTTAGTCGTATTTTAAATTATAAAAATCCTTGCCAAAGGTATATGGAAGATTCGGGATATCAAGTTTGTAATGGCTTCATTGCAATTCATAATGGTGGATTGTTTGGCGTTGGATTAGGGGAGTCAACTCAGAAATATTTGTATTTACCAGAAGCTCATACTGATTTTATATTTCCAATTATTTGTGAGGAACTTGGAATAATTGTTGGAATAATTGTTGTTTTGGGATATTTTATAATGTTGCTTTTGATATTAAATATTGCCAAAGAAGCTGATAATTTGCGAAATAGTATTCTTGCTTATGGTGTATTTTGTTATTTATTAGCTCATATTTTAATTAATTTGTTAGGAGTATTAGGAATTATACCTTTAACTGGTGTTCCATTGCCATTTTTAAGTTATGGTGGATCTTATAATTTATGTGTTGTTATTGCTTTATTTATTGTACAAAGAGTAAATGTTGAAAATCAATTAGATAAGCAAAGAAGAAAAATAGAAAATTTATAAAAATAAAAGGATATTCATATATAATCTTTAAAATATTTAATAGAGGAGATGCATATATGAATTTTTTTAGGACTAATTTAAATTATATTTATAAAGGAGTAGTTTTAGGATTACTATTGTTAATTGGGGCTTTTTTGGGTACTTTGTTATTTAAAAACGATAAAATTGATGGAGCGGAGAAGGCGATTAAACCTACATCTATAGAAGAGGAACAAGTTTTAGATGTGGTAGAACCTGAGTGTTTTTATGTAGATATAAAGGGTGCAGTAAATAACCCTGGGGTTTATCAAGCCTGCGATAATAATATTGTTAATGATGTGGTTGTGATGGCTGATGGTTTAAAAAGTAATGCATCAACCAAATATCTTAATTTAAGTAAGAAATTAGAAGCAGAAATGATAATTTATATTTATACTAAGACTGAGGTTACGAAACTTGAAAAAAGCCAAGTAATAGATGATGAATGTGAATGTTCAGTTAAAAATATTGATTCGTGTGTAAAAAATGGTTCTAGTATTATTATTACGGATAAAGAAAATAAAAATGAGGAAATTTTAGATGGTAAAATTTCAATTAATGAAGCAAGTAAAGAAAAACTTATGGAATTAAACGGCATTGGGGAAGCAAAAGCTACTGCTATAATAGAATATAGAACTACGCATGGAAAATTTGAAAAAATAGAAGATATAAAAAATGTGAATGGTATTAGTGAGTCTTTATATGAAAAAATTAAGAATAATATTAAACTCTAAAAAATTTTATATTATTTTATTTTTTTTTCTTATTATGTATTTAGTATTTTATTTGTTTATTTTGCAACATAATTCTCTTTATCAAGGCGATGAAACAGAATTTATAGTAAAAGTTATTAATTATGATAAGAAAGATGAAAAAGTGGTTTTTACGTTATTAGGTGAGGAAAAAATTGTTGGAACGTATTATAGTAATATGATAGATGAAGAATTTTTATATGGTGTAACTTTGAGAGTAAAGGGTCAGTTAAAAACTCCCAGCAATAATACTGTACCAAATAATTTTAATTATCGTAATTATTTAAGCAGTAAAGGAGTTTATTGGTTATTAGATATTGATTCTTACGAAGTTATTAAAAAAGAAAATTTTGGTTATAGAATAAAAAATTATTTAACTAAAAGAATAGAAAAAATTGATGATAGTGGATATTTATTAGCTTTTATTTTAGGTAATAAAAATTATTTAACAGATGATGATTATACTAATTACCAGAATATTGGTATAGCACATTTATTCGCGCTTTCAGGAATGCATATAGGAGTTCTTAGTAAGATTATTTTAAAGATGTTAAAAAGAGTAAATAAGAAGCTAAAATATTTTCTATTATTTTTAATATTAATATTTTATGGAATGTTAGTTGGTTTTCCATCTTCGATTAAAAGATGCATTGTATTTTTTATTTTAAACAATTTATTTAAAATGTTTGAGTTTAATGTTAAACAAATATATGTGTTATTATTAACGATTTTTTCCCTTGTATTAGTAGAACCATTTATAATTTTTGATATAGGATTTTTATATTCTATTTTAACGGTTGGTGGAATCTTGTATTGTGAAAATTTTATTAAATCTAGTAGTAAATTTTTAATGGCTTTAAAGCTTAGTTTGATATGTTTTTTATTTAGTCTACCAATTAGTTTATATAGTTTTTATACTATAAATATTTTAAGTGTTGCTTATAATATGTTTTATATTCCGTTAATTAGCATGGTTATTTATCCATTAGCAATTTTGTGTTTGTTCTTTCCTTTTTTAATTTCTTTTTTTGATTTTATGATTTTAGTTTTAAATAAAAGTTGTGATTTTTTTAATGATATAGAATTTTTTAAAGTTTATATGTCTTTTAATGTAATTCAAGTTGTAATTTTTTACATATTTTTAATAATTATTTTTGGTTATAAGAAATATAAAATGATTGTTATTTTAATCTTAATGTTGTTAGTTAATTATTTAAAACCATATTTTGATGATAGTGCCTATATTTCTTTTTTTGATGTTGGACAGGGTGATGCTTCTTTAGTAATCACGCCATATCGAAAAGAGGTTATTTTAATAGATACTGGTGGAAAGAATGATTTTGGTAAGTATAATAATTCATATAATGTTAGCGAAAGTATTATTACTTTTTTAAAGGCTCAAGGAATAAGAAAAATTGATTTTATGATTTTAACACATGGTGATTACGATCATATGGGAGAAGCAATTAACTTAATTAATAATTTTAAAGTAGAAAATGTAATTTTTAATTGTGGATCTTATAACGTTTTAGAGAAAAACTTAATCAGAGAATTAGAGAAAAAACATATTAAATATTTTTCTTGTATTAAAAGTTTAACCATTAATAATAACAATTTTTATTTCTTACAAACAAAAGAATATGATAATGAAAATGACAATTCAAATGTAATATATACCAAAATATATGATTATAAGTTTTTATTAATGGGGGATGCTGGAATAGAAAAGGAAAAAGAAATATTACAAAAGTATAACTTATCAAATATTGATGTATTAAAAGTGGGGCATCATGGATCTAAAACAAGTAGTAGTAAAGAATTTATAAATGTGATTACTCCTAAATATTCTATTATTAGTGTTGGTAAGAATAATAGATATGGTCATCCAAATAGAGAAGTATTAAATAATTTAGCAAACACAAAAATATATAGAACAGATGAAGATGGTAGTATTATGTTTAAAATCAAAAGTAATAAGTTAAAAAAAGAAACTTGTAGTCCGTAGGAAGGAGTAATATGAATTATTACAATGAGATAAAAAACAAATTAATTGATAATGAAATATATTCAAAAGTAAAAGATTATTCAAAGGAAAGGCATAAAGTTATTACATATTTTGAGGTTGGTAAATTGTTGGATGAAGCTGGTAGTAAGTATGGAGATAATATTTTAAATGATTATTCAATTAGACTGGCTGTTGAGTTGGGAAAAAAGTATAATGAGAGAACATTGAGACGTATTAGACAATATTATAGAATATTTAAAGATGAAAAACGGTCTCGCCACTGGCGACCAAATTGTCTTGGAGCCATTATTCTGAATTATTATCTATTAAAGATGAAAATGAATTGATATATTATATTAATATTGCATATGAAAGAAATTTATCTAAAAGAGAATTAAGAGAAATAATTAGAAACAAGGAATATGAAAGATTACCTAATGAAACTAAAAACAAATTAATACTTGCTGATGAAATTGAAGTGAAAGATTTAGTCCCTAATCCTATAATAATTAGAAATAAAAATAATATTGAAATAGTTACTGAGAAAGTATTACATAATTTAATATTTGAAGATATAGAATCATTTATGAGAGAACTTGGTAATTCATTTAGTTTTATAGGTAGTGAATATAAAATAAAAATAGGTGATAGAAATCATTATATAGATTTGTTATTATTTAATATAAAGTTTAATTGTTATGTAGTAATTGAATTAAAAGTTACCCAATTTAAAGTTGAATATATTTCACAGGTTCAAAAGTATATGAATTACATAGATAAAAATATAAAAGAAATAAGTAACAATAATACTATGGGTATTTTAATTTGTAAGAGGGAAAACAAATTTGTTATAGAATATTGCTCAGATGAGAGGATCGTTGTTAGAGAATATGAATTAGTGTGATCTTGATTTTTATTTAATAATGTGATAATATATTAGCCATTAAAAAAGGGGGGTGCAAGTATGGTTGAATTACCTAGAAGAAGGCCAGGTATTAGCAATGATAAGTTATTAATTAAAAAGGATTATAGTTATAGTGATATTGCAGGAAATAATATAGATACAAATCAAATAAATGCAATAGTAATTAGTATATATGATTTATCAGCTAGTATGGATAAATTAATTGAACTTTTGGATCATGATAAGGAAATTCAATTAAAATTTAAGGATTTTGAAAGTGTCATATTTATTGATAAAATCTTAAAAAGAAGAATAATAAATAAAACTTTTTTAATGGATGATTCATTAAGAAAAGATAGAGAATATATTGATTTAACTATTTTGAGGAATATTAATTTAACTATTCCTCTGAATTATTTGATGTGGGGTGTCAAATTTAATGATTCAATAGAAACATATTGTTTTCTTATAAACAATACTCAATCAAATTATCTTAATCCTACAAGTATTAATGGAAATAAAAAGTTATCTTATGATGATTATGTTAGTATTTCCAGAAAAATTGAAGAATTATCAAAATTTAATTGTAAAAACGAGAAAGAAAAGGTTGCACTTATTTCTGATTATATACAAAGTCAAACACAATATATAGATGGATATGAATCTGTATCCTCAAAAGGAACTTTTATTACACCAGATTTTCCTGAATATAATGACTATAGAAGTAAAAGTGGACTTGTTGAAACAGTAATAAATGATAATAATGGAGTATGTATGGGAATAGCTAATGCATCGACCTTATTATTGAATAATCCTCAAGTTGATGTAGAAGTTGAATCAGTATATGGATGCAGTCATGTTTGGAATAAAGTATTAATTGATGGGAAGTATTATTATTTTGATAACACATGGTCAATTACAAGAAATGAAAATATGAGTGAAGAAGGTTTAATAGGATTATCCTTCACAAGAAAATATTTATTGTTTGGCCAGAAGACTGCTAATGCTATTGGACATCATGATCCCCAATCAATATTTATTTATGATGATGGAGTTATCTCTGAAGAGGATATTGATAATATTAATTATCAATCAAAATTTGTATACCAAAAAAGACCTATTTACAGATCTCAAAAAAAATATTAAGAAGAATAATTTGCAAATTAATTATTCTTTTTTTTGATGTGTTTTTTTATGTGTATGTATAAACCTATGTTACCACATGGTGATTATGACCATATGGGTGATAGCAATTATGTTGTTAATAATATAACAGTTAAAAAAGTAATATTTAATTGTGGTAAATATAATGGATTAGAATTAAATTTAATTGATATATTAGAAAAAAAGGATATTTTATATGACAGTTGTATAAAAGAGCTAAGTATTACCGCTAATAAATTATTGTTTTTAAATAATGATAAATATGATAATGAAAATGATAATTCAAGTGTTATTTATATTAAATTTGATAGTTATAAATTTTTATTTACAGGTGATGCAAGTGTTTTAGTAGAAAAAAATATAATAGAAAAATATAAGATATGTGATATTGATGTTTTAAAGGTAGGGCATCATGGAAGTAAAACTAGTTCTAGTAAAGAATTTATTAGTTGTGTTAAACCTAACTATTCTATAATAAGTGTTGGGAAAAATAATCGATATGGACATCCTAATGACGAAGTCTTAAACAATTTAAAAGATTCTATTATTTATAGGACTGATATAGATGGTAGTGTTATGTTTAAAATAAGAAGTGGAAAATTAAGTATAAAAACTTATAAACCATAGCGTTTTTTTTTAAAAAAATAATTGATTCATATTGAATAAGCATTAACATTTATAAAATATAGCCATAAAATATAGTAACATTATATAATGTTTTATATAAATTGAAAAAGAGTTTGATGACTCTTTTTCTTGTGTTATAATTATTTTTAGAGGTGATTTTGTGAATAATGTTTATTTAATTGCAAGTAATAGTTATAGATTATTAGACGAAGAATTAAATAAAATTATTGATAATAATCCATTTACTACGTATGATTTGAATAATTCATCATTGGATGATGTACTGGAAGAAGCTGCATATTTTTCGTTTTTTGCAGAAAAAAAGTATATTGTGGTTAGAAATGCTAATATTTTTGGAACGAAAGTTAATAAAAAAAATGAAGAAGATAAGGGTTCTAAGAAAGATGAGCAATTGTTGAAATATTTAGAGGAACCTAATTTAAATACTGTGCTTATTTTTACTTTATTTGGCCATGTTGATGGAAAAAAGAAAATATCTAAAATTATTAAAGATAATTATAATTTGATTAATATTGATGATTTAAAACCTAAAGATATTTATGATAAAGTAGATAAAATGATGAAAGCAAGTGGGTATAAAATTGATTATAATACGATTTATTACATTATTAATAATTGTTATAATAATTATGACTTAGTATATAATGAATTAGAAAAAATTAAGTTATATTATGGTAAGGGATGTAATGTAAAATTTGATGATGTTGTAGAAATTGTTAGCAAAAATATAGAAGATAATAATTTTAAATTTATAGATGCAGTTGTAGCTAAGAATATTAAAGATGCTTTTCAAATATATGATGATTTAATGTTGCAAAAAGTTGAACCAATAATGCTATTAAATATGATTGCTAAAGAAGTTAGAAATATGCTTATTGCAAAAAAAATGATTAAGAAAAAAAGTAAAAAAGAAATTATGGAAATTTTAGGAATAAGATTTGATTTTCAAATAGATAAAATTATTAATAATGGTTATTCTTTTAAAGAAAGTGAATTGGAAGGCTATTTAGTTAAGTTATGTGATTTTGATTATAGAATCAAAAGTGGACGAATTAGTAATAAATTAGCACTAACAATGTTTATTATAGATATGTGTAAATAAAAAATGCGAATTAATTGTTCGCAGTTATTTTGGCTTTTATTTTTTCAGTGTTTTTAAAGTTTATTTTAGCAATTTTATTTAAGATGGTTGGGCCATATTTTATTACTAAATCGGCACCGATTTCATCAACGATAGAACCAGCACCTAATGGTAAATCGATGTTATATTCTTTACTAAGTCTTTTTATTTCTTGTAAGAATCTGTATCTGCTAATGATAGATGAAGCAGCCACAGATAAGCATTGGTCTTCTGCTTTAGTCATGAAGGTAATATTTGTTACTTTTTCTGGCACTTCAGATAAGTGAGCATAGTAATATTTTGGCTCTTCAAATTGATCAACTACAATTTTTTTGTAATTAATATTGTCTTTTTTTATAACTGAAAGTAAACATTTATTGTGAAGAATTGCTTTCATCTTGTTCATGTTAATGTTTTTAGCGTGGTATTCATTATATTCTGGATTGCTTAAAATAATTGTGGTATGAGGAATTTGTTTGATTATTTCAGGGGCTATTTTTAAGATTTTTTCATCGGTTAATTTTTTTGAGTCTCTGACACCTAAGTTTTGTAAAAATGAGAAATTTTCTTTAGAAACGTATGAAGCAGTTACAACTAATGGACCAAAATAATCACCTGTACCAACTTCATCGGAGCCAACGCTTGAATCATTTATAAATGTTTTAGTTTCTTCTTTTTTAGCTTTGGTAGAAATATCGATAATTTTACCGTTTAATACGCGTTCTTGCTCAGTCCAGTAGCTTGCTTCGATATCAGCACTTATTCCTTGAAACATAACTTTACCAGATTCGTATAAAGTAGTTACGCAATCAAAATCTTTAACTTGAAATATGGCATATGGTGGAGTTTTATCACATTTTAAAGGTTCATAATGTTTTATCATTAGTTCTTTAATATTATCACTTACTTTAAAAACTATTGTGCTTGGTTTAAAATTGTTTTTCATAGTACACCTCTTTATGTATCTTAACATATTTTACTTTTATTTTCACTATTATTATAATATAATTACTGTAGGAGTGATAGCATGGAAATACTTTTTAATTTAGCTTTTACAAGTCCGGTAGTGGCTATTGTAAATCTGGTTATTTTATTTGTTCTAGTTATTGGAATCATAGCTGGATATAAGAAAGGCTTTTTAGAAAGCAGTGTAAGATTTTTAGGACTTATTGCAGCAATTATAGGAGCTTATATTTTAAAAAATCCAGTTTCGGTTTTTTTGTATACTTATTGTCCTTTTTTTAAACTTGGTGGTGTTTTTAAGGGCGTAACTGTAATTAATATTTTAATTTATGAGTTAATAGCTTTTTTAGTAGTTTTAACAATATTATTGGTAGTGATTAAGATTGTTTGTAAAATAACTGGTTTAGTTGATAGATTATTATCTTTTATTTTGTTATTTGGTTTACCAAATAAAATATTGGGCGCTATAGTTGGTTTTATAGAGACAATTGTTATTTTATATTTTTTGATTTTTGTAGTGAAATTTGGTACTAATTTGGCTGGTTATGAAATGGAAAAGTCTTTGGCAGATGATATATTGGATGTGCCTGTGTTAAAAAATACATTTGGTCCTACGGTAAATGCTTTGAATGACATTTCAAGTATTGCTAAAAAATACGATAGTATTAATAGCAAGGATGTATATAATTATGAGGCTTTGGATATATTATTAAAGTATGATATTATTGTGAAGGAAAATGTTGAAACTTTAGTTGAAAAAGAAAAGATTGATATTCCAAATATTGATGTTTTATTAGAAAAGTATGGTGATTAAAATGTTGAAAATTTATGGTAATGAAGAAAAATTTGCTGAAGTTGTTAATTCTGGAAAATGGATAGTTGACTTTTCAGCTGTTTGGTGTGGACCATGTAGGATGATGGAACCTGTTTTGGAGGAACTTGCTGAAAAACATAATGTTTTAAAAGTTGATATTGATGCTTTTAGTGATTTAACAGTAAAATATGGAGTAATGAGTGTACCTACATTAATATTTTTTGAAAATGGAGTTGAAAAAAATAGGAGTGTTGGTTATAAAAGTTTGGAAGAAATAGAGGAATTTATGAAATAGAAAAGTTACACAATTAACTGTGTAACTTTTTTCAGAGTGTTGACAAAGTTCAATACTCTTTTCTTTTGTAAAAAGATGTGATAAAATTAATTTGCGAGATAAA
>CAKOLG010000003.1 GCA_934096175.1 uncultured Bacilli bacterium | reverse complement strand
AACCCCAATTGAGTATAGAACTCAACTAGGGTTTAAATAAAAGTTTTTTATTGTCTACTTT
Source organism: uncultured Bacilli bacterium (assembly GCA_934096175.1). Classification (GTDB taxonomy): domain Bacteria; phylum Bacillota_I; class Bacilli_A; order RF39; family UBA660; genus Coprovivens. Next base: position 64,794 of record CAKOLG010000003.1, on the reverse strand, counting down.
TTATTGACAAGTTCATGATAACAAACATTTAGTTTTTTATAATTTAAAATCATCAATGATTTCATCTTCCATATTTTTGCCGTCAAAGAAAGCTTTTATTTCAAACCCATGCATCTTTGCAACTATATTTGATGGAAATGCTCTGACTAAATCATTTAATTCACTAGTATATTTATTATAATATGACTTCGCAGCTTGCAACTTTTCTGCGGCTTTTTTATCTTCATTTAAAATATTTTTAAATTCTTTTTTATCAGCTAATTCCGGATTATCATTTTTTATTTGCACTAATAAATTTACTAACTCAACTAATTTTCTATCTAAATCAAAATTACTAATATTAGTGTCCTTCAAATTATCTAAGTCTTTAAAGAAAGTTTTTTTATTATTTAATTCATTTTTTATAAAAGCATCTGCTCTAACTAATATATCATACCTTTGTCTTAAAGCTTCATCAATTAAACATTCCGCCTGATTAATCTTTGTTTTAGAATGTTGTAATCTATTATATTGATAGACATATAAAATACCAATAGCACCAATAATTATAACTATAAACAAAAAACTATAAAGAATAACCATAATAAAAACCTCAATTCTAAAAAGATTATACCATATTATTTAATTTACAAAGGAATAAATTTAGTCTAAAATGTAAACAGGTGATAGAATGCAAATAAAAACTTTACAATTAGGCGAATTGCAAACAAATTGTTATATTTTAGAAAAAAATAATGAAATTATAATAATAGATCCAGCAGATAATTTTAATGAAATCAAAAAAATAATTAATAATAAAAAAGTAGTGGCCTGTTTAGTAACCCACTTTCATTTAGATCATATTGGTGCATTAGAAGAATGTTTAAGCTATTACAATTTAAATATAAATAAATTAGAAAGTACTAATTTTAAAATGGAAATAATTGCAACACCTGGACATACAAATGATTCCCAAACGTTTTATTTTGTTGATGAAAAAATTATGTTTGTTGGCGACTTTATTTTTAAAAATGGTATTGGTCGAACAGACTTAGGTGGTAACACCAAAGATATGATAGAAAGCTTAAAAAATATTTGCTCTTATCCTGATGATACAAAAATTTATCCTGGACATGGTCCAGCTACTACATTAGGCGAAGAAAAAATCCATTTCAGTAATTATTTCTGAAATGGATTTTTTTCTGTATAATCAATTTTTTCATCAAATTCAACATAATCCAAATATATCATTAAAATCAAATACCAATGTCCATTCTTAGGGTCTCTAATAATTAAATGATCTCTTCCAGATTGTTCGATAATTCCTTCAAAAATCTTATCTTTCCACTCATTAGCATCAGGAAAACTGACGTAGGCTTTAACTTTCTTCCCTTTATTATGCCTTAAAATATTTTCGATATAACTTTGTTGCATAGGTAAATCTTCCAAAGGAGTATTATTATCATTCATTGAATTACTATAATTTAAATTATCAATAGTCGGAAAAGTTGGATTTTGGTAATATGTTCCATTCATATTTCTTTCACCTCACCAAAGTATATGCCAAAACAAAAAAATATAGTATAATTATAATAGGTGAAAAATATGAAATTTGAATATAAAAAAATTATGGACGAAGTTTGTTCTAAAGATTTTTTAAGTAGAATAATCATAACAATTATCGGAGCCTTTATTCTTGCCGTAAATTACAACTTATTTTTATTACATAATAATCTTGTAATTGGTGGAACAAGTGGACTTGCAATCATTGTTAACCATTACACCGGACTTAACTCAGCCATTTTTTTATTTATTGTTAACGTTATCTTTGTAATTCTTAGTTTTTTCTTATTAGGTGCTAGAAAAACTGGAATGACGATAATTGGTGCACTACTTTATCCCTTATTTGTTTCTCTAACTAGTGGAATGTGCGATTACTTGGCTACCAAATTAATCTTTGATGATTTTATTCTTATAGCGATAATTAGTGGTTTATTATTTGGTACTGCCAACGGTTTTATATATAAGACAGGTTTTACAACGGGTGGCTCTGACATTCCTATCCAAATTATTAGTAAATACTTAAAAATTCCTGCAGGAACAGCTTCGTTTTGTGTAAATATTATTGTTATTCTAACAGGAGCAATGATTTTTGGCCCTAGTAAAGCAATTTATGCTACTATTGTAATTTTAATAAATAGCTTCTTAGTCGATAAAATAATGCTAGGAATATCTGATAGCAAAATGTTTTTTATTCAAACCAAAAAACCTGAAAAAATAATTGAATTTATAAAAAGTATCAATACCGGTTATACAATCATGAAAGCAGATGGAGGACATAGCAACGAAACAAATAACATAATCATGAGTGTTATATCAACCAAAGATTACTACATGTTTAAAAATACAATTCAAACAATTGATCCTCAAGCTTTTTTTATAATAAGCGATTGTTACGAAGTTTACGGTGGACATCGAAGAGAAAAATTTCCATTTATTTAAATGGTTATTTTTGTTATAATTAAAGTAGATGGTGATGTACATGAAATTTATAGATATTAAAAATTGCTATAAAGTTTATAAAAATGGAGTTACAGCTATAGCTGATTTAACATTAACTATTGATAAAGGCGAATTTGTCTTTGTTACTGGCGCATCAGGATGTGGTAAATCAACTTTTGTTAAGCTTTTATATAGAGAAGAAAAACCTACCAAAGGTCAAGTAATGGTCGGAGGCATAAATGTTGCCAAATTATACAATAGTAGAGTATATAAATTAAGACGAAAGCTTGGAATTGTATTCCAAGATTTTAAACTTCTGCCTAAATTGACAGTATATGAAAATGTAGCTTTTGGCCTAGAAAACTTAGGAATGAAAACAAAAGAAATAAAAAAATTAGTTTTAAAAGCATTAGAAAGAGTTGGTTTAAAAGAAAAAATTAGAAGTTTTCCTAATCAACTATCTGGAGGTGAACAACAAAGAGTATGTATTGCCAGAGCTATTGTAAATGATCCAAAAGTATTAATTTGTGATGAACCAACTGGAAATTTAGATCCTAAAACATCAAAAGAAATAGTCAAAGTAATAAACAACATTAACAAAGAAATGGGCACAACAGTTATTATGGTAACCCATGATAAAGAAATCGTTAACTCAATGAAAAAAAGAGTTATAACCTTAGAAAATGGTGTTTTAACCAACGATACTATGAAAGGAAAATATACAGCAGATGAAATTAATTAGAATATTCGGTAGAAATGTCAGAAGTGCTTTAAAAAGTATTTCGCGAAATTTTAGTTTAAGTGTAGCTTCAATCGTTTGCACAACAATAACATTACTTATAGTATCTATAGCCACAATATTATCAGTAAATATTAATAATTTTACTAAAGACTTAGAAGAAACATTAACAATTTTGGTTTTTGTTGACAAAAATGCTACAGATGAGAATATAAACTTAGTAAAAAGTAAAATATTAGAAATTAAAAATGTTAAAAGCGATGAATTACAATATAAAACTAAAGAACAAATAAAAGAAGAAACAATCAATGATATGTGTCAAGAAGGGAATAACAATTCTTCATTATGTGTAGTAATGAATTCTTGGACAACAGAAAACAATCCTCTAGAATCAGAATTTATAATATCAGTTAAAAATATAGAACAACTTGAACAAACAGCAGAAACCTTAAAAAAAATTGAGCATATAACAAACGTACAATACAGTAAAGATGTAATTGATAAAATGCTGCCTGTATTTGACGTTGTAAAAAAAGTTTCCATTGTCATAATAGGTGGTTTAGTCCTAGTTACAATATTTTTGATCTGTAACACCATAAGACTTACTATATTTGCTAGACGTACAGAAATAGAAATAATGCGCTTAGTAGGAAATAGCAACTTTGTTATAAAACTTCCCTTTGTTATAGAAGGTTTATTCTTAGGTATAATAGGTTCAATAATTCCTGTAGTAGCTACAATTTGGGGATACATAATTGCCTTTGATAAATTAGACAAACACTTATTTACTAATTTTATTGAAATGTTAAATCCAATGCCTTTTACTATCTACCTATCTTTAATGTTAGTTGGCGTTGGCGCCTTAGTTGGCATGATTGGAAGTTACATGACTGTAAGGAGATATTTAAAAATATGATAAAAAAAATAACAAATACCATATTAGCACTAGCCTTTATTTTTGCTAGTTTTGCACCACTTACAACAGTAAAAGCTGATACACTTAGAGATTATAAAAACAAAGTTGCAGAGTTGAAAACTAAAAAAGACAACAATAATAGATTAACAGCAGAAACTGAGCAAAAAATTAAAGCTAAAAGAAATGCTATTTCTGAGGCAACTAGTACAATATCTTCTAATGAAGATAAAGTAGAAAACTCTAAAACATTAGTGGCTGAAAGCCAAGAACAAATCAAAATTAAAACAGAAGAATTAAAAGATGTAATAAATATTTTACAATATACGGAAATTAATAATAATGAAGTCTACATTGATTATGTTTTCTCTGCTTCATCAATTTCAGAAATGATGGAACGTCAAGCAGTTATTAGTCAAATTGCTAACTATACCCAAGAAGAGCTAGACAACTTAAGTGCTTTAATAAATGAAAATGAGCAACTACAAGTTAAATTGGCAAACGACAATGTTGAATTAGAAAACTCTATCACAAAATATGAATCACAATTAGATGAATTACATGACTATATAGATAGTCTAGCATCAATTGGTCTTGATTATGACAGTCAAATTGAAGCCCAAGAAGGTTTAGTAAAAATTTATGAAGCGGCTGGGTGCAAAGATAATGATGACATTGATGACTGTTATTATGCAAAATTAGGTGGTTCAGCAAGTTTCTCACGCCCACTAACAAAAGGACGTATAACACAAGCTTGGAATGCTCCACATGGTGGAATGGATTTAGGTGGTAATACTCCTGGCACAAATATTTATGCTCCGGCAAATGGCACAGTTGTTTATGTAAAAAGAAAGTACAATTGTGGCGGTAACATAATTTACATGCACTCTTATGTTAATGGCAAAAAATATACAGTTGAGTTAGCCCACTTAAGATCTATAAAAGTCAATATAGGTGACGTAGTTAGTAAAGGTCAAATAATTGCCACAGTTGGAGGAGATCCAAGTACCTGGTATTATGACTCTTGTACTAGCGGAACCCATCTTCATTACGCTATATCATACGGTTATTATTTCACTGACGCTACTTGGAACGGTTTTAGTATATTTAAAAATAATACTAAAGCAACATCTGTCAAATCAATTTCTGGTTTTGAAAACAGAAAAGGATGGACTTGGACAAATAGAGGTTAAAAAAGCTTTAAAGCTTTTTTTATTTTTGCATAATTTTAATCATTTAATAATAAGTAAAACTATGATATGATTAAAAACGGAGGATTTAAACTATGAAAAGAATTGTAATATTTGGCGGAGGAAGTGGATTATCACAATTATTAAAAGGAATTATTCAATTTCCAATGGAAGCCACTGCAGTTGTTAGCGTTGCTGACAACGGTAAAAGTACAGGACGTTTAAGAGAAGAATTCTCAATTCCTGCAGTAGGAGACATCACCAAAGTCTTGATGGCAATGTCTGCCGAAACAAAAGATGTAAAAGATTTATTTAATTACAGATTTAAAGACGATAGTAGTATTGGTAACCATTCTATAAAAAATTTAATAATGGCTGCTTTATTAGAAATGAAAGGTGATTTTGCTCATTCCCTTCCTATTTTATGTGATTTATTAAAAGTTAAAGGAAAATTATTGCCATTAACAGAAGATAATGTTGACTTAATAGGAATAACCAAAGAAGGCTATGAAATAATTGGCGAAAGTGAAATAACAAAATCACGTCGCGAAATAGTTGATTTAAAGTATAATCGTCAAGTAAAAGTTACAGAAAAAGTACTAGATGAAATAAAAAAAGCTGACTTAATTATTTTTAGTTCAGGCTCTCTACTTACAAGTATAATGCCGCATATTATTGTTCCAGAGATTCAAGAAGCTATAAAAAAATCTAAAGCTAAAACAATGTATATATGTAATATCATTACACAACCTGGTGAAACAGACGGTTTCAAAGTTAGTGACCACCTAAAATTTTTAGAAAAATACTTAGGACCAAAATCTATTGATGTAGTAATTGCTAACAATAAATTAACTAAAAATATGGAATTATTAGCTGAATCAGAAAGCAAGACACCAGTTCAAATTGATTATAAAAATATTGAGAAAATAGGTGCACACCTTATTGAAGATAAAATAGCTAAAATAGAAGAAGGCTATATTCGTCACGATTCCTTAAAAACAGCATATTTAATATTTTCGTACTTAATGGGCGACGAATAAAATGACTTTTACTACAAGACTTAAAGAAGAAATAACTTCTATACCTGTTGATAAAATTGACTCTTTAGTTGAACTTTCAGCCTTTGTAAGATATGCTGCTCAAATAAAGAAAAATAAAATAACTTTAACAATCGAAAATGCTGCGGTTGCAAGAAGAATTTATAAAGATATAAAACAAAATTTTGCAGTTAATATTAACATAACGGTTCGTATTCAAAAAAGATTTCGTATAAAACAGATATACATACTGGAAATCACTGAAAAAATAATCGATATTCTAGAAACATTAAATATTTCTAAAAATGGCAAAAAAACATTACCAAATTCATATTTCCTTGAGTCCAATGCCGATAAAGTTTCTTTTCTAAAAGGTGCATTCCTTGCTTGTGGCAGCATCAATGACCCAAGTACAGCTGGATACCATTTAGAATTCACATCGTCTCAAAAAAATGAAGGCGAATTTATAAAAAAAATTTTAAAAGAATTTAATATAACATCTAAAATTTTAAAAAGAGTAAATCATTATATGGTCTACATAAAAAGTGCTGAAATGATTAGTGATCTTATTAAATTATTCTCTGCTACCAATTGTTTCTTTTACTTTGAAGATATTAGAATTTATCGTGATCATAAAAATATGGTAAATCGTTTAAATAATTGTGAGATTGCCAACCAAGAAAAAATCCTAAAAACAGGTCTCAAACAATTAGAAGTTATAAACTATCTAAAGGAACATGATTTACTAGGCTTATTAGATGAAAACATTCAAGAAGCAATTCATTATCGTGAATTATATCCAGAAACATCTTTAGCAGAGCTAGCAGATATAATATCAAAAGAAACAGGTCGAGCAATAGGCAAATCTGGTGTTAATCATTATTTTATCAAAATAAAGAAACTTGCTGAAAACCATAAAGCCAAACATAATAAAGAAAGTTTAGAGTAATCTAAATTTTTTTTTATAAAAAATTATTTTTCTTAAACATTTTATCTGATAAAAACATATTATATAAAAATAATAAATGTCTAAAATAAATAAATCATTATAAAAGCTGTGACAAATTTTAAAATAAATAGTATAATTAAATAAAAATAAGAGAGGGATAACAATGGCAAATAAACCCATTATAACTTTTGAAGATGATTCGACTATTGAAGTTGAAAAAGGTACAACATTATATGAACTAAGTCAAATAGTGCAACCAAAAAGAAAATATAATATAGTTGGTGCCGAAATAAATAATGAAACAATACCTATGGAAACTAAGATAACAAAAGCAACTAAAGTAAAATTTTTAGATGTTACAAGTACTAATGGCTATAAAATTAATAAATATGGTTTAGAGTTTGTAATTGAAGTTTCCTTAAAAGAAGCCTTTGGTCAAGATTATGAAATTAATTTCGATCACTCAATTGCTAACGGCATTCATATGACGATAATTAGTGAAAAAAAATTTACTCTTGTTGATGCAAAAAAGCTAAAAACTAAAATGAATGAAATAATAAATAATGATGAACGAATTTATAACTTAAATGTTGATACTAAAGAAGCTATTAATTATTATAATAAAGTAAAAGCGCCTGAAAAAGCGCAGAATATTCATAACATAACAAACAATATAGTTACATTATATAAACTAAGAAATTATATTAACTATTTTTATTCAGAAATGCCATATAGTACAGGCTGTTTAAACAAATATGATTTAGTTTATTTAGGTGAAAATAAATTAGTTTTACTATTTCCTTCGCCAATTACAAAATTTAAAGTTCCTGAATATATTCATTATCAAAACGTAATAAAATGTTTTGATAACAGCAAAAAATGGATTAGGAGCTTGGGAATACCGTATCTTGCTGATTTAAACAAACGCATTGCTGATTGTAAAATAGAAAATCTTATAAAAATAGCAGAAACAAATTTTAACAATGAATTACATGACCTTGTTGATGATATTATTAAGAAAAAAGCCCGTTACGTATTATTTGCAGGGCCTTCTTCATCTGGTAAAACAACAACAACTAAAAAAGTTGCATTACAATTAAGAAGTCGTGGATATGAAGTGCTGATGATTTCAGTTGATGACTATTTTAAAGAAAAAAAAGATTCACCTAAAGATCAAAATGGCAACTATGACTTTGAATGCTTGGAAGCAATTGACTTAAAATTACTTAATAAACAATTAAAAGATTTAATTGCTGGGAAAAAGGTTTCGTTACCAACTTTTAACTTTGTAACCGGTGAAAAAGAGTTTGCTAGTACCCCAACTAAATTGGGTGATAACGCTATAATATTAATGGAAGGACTGCACAGTATTAATGATGCAATGACGCCAGACTTAGACGCATCATTAAAATATAAAGTTTATTTAAGCCCGTTTATGCCCCTTAATATTGACCGTCATAATTATATATCAACAACAGATCTTAGATTAATGCGTCGCATTGTCCGTGATAATCGAACTCGTGCCACAGATGTCGGAAAAACAATCAGTTATTGGAATGTTGTACGAGCAGGAGAAGAAAAGTATATTTTTCCATACATTAACAACGTAGATAAAATAGTGAACACTTCATTAGTCTATGAAGTTGGCGTTTTAAAAGTATATGTAGAACCATTACTATATTCCGTAAAAAGCGATTCGCCAGCATATAACGAAGCTCGAAGATTAATAAACTTTTTAAAAAACTTCTTCCCAATCCCTTCAGATTATGTTTTAGATGATTCAATATTATGTGAATTTATAGGGAAAAGTGCATTTGAGCATTACAAATAGAAAGAGGAATAAAAAATGATAAAAGTAGCAATAAATGGTTTTGGCCGTATCGGTAGATTGGCTTTTAGAGAAATGATAACAGGAAATGATTTTGATGTAGTAGCAATAAATGATTTAACAGATGCAGAAACATTAGCTTATCTTTTAAAATATGATACAAATCATCGCTCTTTTCATGAAGATTTAATCACTTTTGAAAACGATGAACTTATTATAAATAATCGTAAAAGAATAAAAGTTTATGCTGAAAAAGATCCAATCAATCTTCCTTGGGAAGAACTTGGTGTAGATGTAGTACTTGAATGTACAGGACTATTTACTAAAAAAGAAGATGCCGAGAAACATATCAAAGCTGGTGCAAAAAAAGTAATAATTTCAGCACCTGGCAAAGGTTATATGAAAACTATCGTATATAATGTAAATTCAGAAAACTTAGACGGCACAGAAACAATAATTTCAGCTGCCTCTTGCACAACTAATTGTTTAGCACCTGTCTTAAAAGTAATAGAAGACAACATTGGTATAGTTAAAGGGTATATGACAACAGTTCATGCCTATACCAATGATCAAGCTACATTGGATATGCCACATAAAAAAGGAATCCTAGCTCGTAGAGGTAGAGCTTGTGCAATGAATATTGTCCCTGCTTCAACAGGCGCAGCAACTGCTATTGGTAAAGTAATTCCAAGCTTAAATGGAAAATTAGATGGTAATGCTTTCCGTGTTCCTGTAAGCGATGGCTCAGTAATAGATGTTACCTTAGAGTTAAAAAGAAACACCACTGTTGAAGAAATAAACAAACTGTTTATTAAAAATCAAAATGAAACATTAAAAATAACTATGGATCCCGTTGTATCAAGCGATGTAATTGGCAAAAAAATAGGTGCTTTAGTTGATGGATTGATGACTAATGTTTTAGAAAGCGAAGGCAAACAACTTGTAAAAATAGTTGCGTGGTACGATAATGAAATGGGTTATACAGCCCAAATGATGAGAACAGCTAAAAAGTTAATGAATATTGAATAACAAAAAAGTGTCTAATAGACACTTTTTTTATGTAAAGAACAGTCAAGTTAGTTTGAACATCAATGATACATAACTTATAATAAAATAGGTGACCGATATGAAGAGAAAAATACAAGACATGGATGTAAAAAATAAAAAAGTTTTATTAAGATGCGATTTTAATGTTCCTATAAAAAATAATAAAATATTAGACGATAGTAAAATTATGGCGTCCTTAAACACTATTAATTATTTAATAAATAATGGAGCTAAAATAATAATTCTATCTCATTTTGGCAAAGTTAAAAAAGAAGAAGATAAAGCAAATAACTCCTTACAAATAGTAGCTGCTCATTTACAAAAACTAATTAAAACTAAAATATTTTTTTCACCTCAAACTAGAAATATAAATTTAGCATTAAAAATAAATTCTCTTAATCCTGGGGAAATACTTTTTTTAGAAAATACTAGATTTGAAGACGTTCCTGATAAATTAGAAAGCACAAACGATGCTCAATTGTCTGAATATTGGGCTAGTCTAGCGGATATTTATTGTTTTGATGCCTTTGGTTCTGCTCATCGTAAACATGCTTCAACCTATGGGGTTGCTAACTACTTACCAAATTGTATCGGTTTTCTTGTTCAACACGAAATAGAAATGTTAGATCAGCATATTTTAAACGCTACTAAACCATTTACAATCGTAATGGGTGGTGCGAAGGTAGAAGACAAAGTAGATTTAATTGAATCTTTACTTCCTAAATGTGATCACTTGTTAATTACAGGAGGAATAGCTAACTCTTGTTTACACGCTTTGGGCTTTAATGTTGGCAGTTCACTCAGAACAACAGATCCTGAAACCATCAATCGAATTAAACAATTCTTAATTAATAATAAAAATAAAATTATGCTTCCTGTTGATGCAATAATAGGCCGAGAATATAACGAAGATTTTGTTAATATTGTTCCAATTGACCAAATTGGTGACGATGATATCATTTATGATATTGGCGTTAAAACTATCGAAAAATATAAACAAATAATTGAACAATCGGCTACAATTTTTGTTAATGGTACTGCAGGAAAGTATGAGGACATTAAATATGCCAATGGTACAAGAGAAATATTAAATAGTATAGCTGCATCCAAAGCTATTAAAATAGTTGGTGGTGGCGATGGCGTAAGTGCTGTTAAACACTTTAACCTGGAAGAATATTTTACGTTTCTATCTACTGGTGGTGGAGCTACACTAGAATATATAATCAATGGTAGTTTACCTTGCATTGACAATATAAGTGATGAATAACAAATCCAAACATAAATCGACAAAAATCTATTATTAAATGATTATAATAAAATAAAAGGATGGGACACATATGAAAAATGAAATAAACACATTAGTAGTATGTAGTAAGAAAGAAATCAGTATTTTAAAAGAAGAATTTAGTAAAAGAAGCACCGAAATAAAAATTAAATATGAAGCTTATAATTACAAAGAAGCTTTAAAAATAATAAATGACAAACAAAATAAAATAGATGCTATAATTGTTGATGGAACATTAGAAGATGAAAATGTTCTAGATTTATTAAAAAAATATGATGATGAAATATTATTATCTAGAACAATCATAATCGATAATATAAAACTAGATTGTTATAACTTATCAGAATCTAAATATCAAATTTTTAATATAATACCTAAAAATTACAAAATAGAAGAATTAATAATATCCTTACAAGAAATAAATAATAAAAAAGAAAAATACAATTATCACAAAATAAATACTTATGAAAAAATAGCAGAAATGTTAAAAAAACTAGGGATTGCACCAGACAAAAATGGCTTTCATTATTTAAGAAAAGCAATTTATGAATGCTATCTAAATCCTAGATTACTCACTAGCATCACCAAAGAAATATATCCAATGGTATCTGTTGCTTTTAGCAAAAAAGAAAGCTGCATAGAAAGATCTATTAGGAGTGCTATTGAAACAGGCTGGGATAGAGGCAACTACGAATACTCAAACGATCTATTTTCCAATTGCGTAGACTATTATAAAACCAAACCTACCAATGGCGAATTTATTGCTATAATTGTAGATAAATTAATGCTCGAAGAAGGAAGAGTTGCTTATTAACAATTAGTTAAAAGCAATTTTTTTATGCTACGCAAAAAACACAAAAAAGCGTGAGTTATCACGAAGAGTATGCTATATTTATGTAGGAGCATGATTATATGAAAAAAATTTTAACTATTATTTTAGATGGTTTTGGCATGCGAGAAGACTCATATGGAAATGCTATTAAAAATGCTGGTATGAGTAATTTTATTAATGCATGGAATAATTACCCCCATTGTTTACTAAAAACTTCTGATAAAGCTTTAGGCATTACTAAAGAAGCGACTATTGATAGTACCTTTGGCCACAAAATAATTGGTGCTGGCCGCCCTATCAAACATAAACTGTCTCAAATAAATGAACAACTATCTAATAACCAACTTAAAGAAAATGCAAATTTTATAAAAATGGTCAACTCTCTTAAAGAACACGGAGGAAATTTACATATCTTATTTCTCCTTTCCGATGGTGGAGTATCTTCACATATTAACTATTTAAGTAAAATATTGACTATATTAAAAGAACAAAATTTCCTTAACAAAATATATTTAGATTTAATTTCTGATGGAATTGATAGCGATAAAAATTCTCTTAATTCATATTTACAAAACATTGAACCATTACTTGATAATAAAATATGTATATCATCATTATGTGGAAGATATTACGCTTTAGATGAAACTAAAGATTACAAAAGGACGAAAATGTTTTATAATTTACTATTATTTGGCGATGGTATTGAAGTTAATAATCTTGAGCAAATGATTAATTTGTGCTATCAAAAAAAATTAAACGATACATATATACCACCTCTAAAAACTTCTAATTACCAACGAATTAGCGATGGAGACGTTGTTCTTTTCTTAAACTTTAGTAAATTTAACCAAGAACCACTTTTAGAAGCTCTTACCAAAGATGATTTTATAGAGTTCCCTATTCGCAAGGTATCAATTGAAATATATAGTCTCTTTGAAATAGATAAAAAATATAACAAAAACTATTTTTTTGAAGAAGAAAAAATTACTAATCCCATAAGCGAATACATGCAAGAATTAGGAGTATCCGAAGCTAAAATAGTTGAAAGTGTTAAAAGACCGTCTCTCACTTACTATTTTAACGGTTCTAAAAAAACAAGTTACGCAAATAGCGATGTTTATATCGTAGATAGCCCGATGGTTGAAAGATTTGACTTAAAACCAGAAATGAATGCACTTACGGTTGCCAAAACGGCAATAAAATGCATGGAAAAAGATTATGATATTATTTTTGTTAACTTTGCTAATGCCGACTCTGTTGGTCATACTGGAAATTACCAAGCTACCATTAATAGCTTGCAAGCTGTTGATGTGTGTTTAGGAAAACTCCTTGAAGTAGCAGAAGAAAATTTTTATAAAGTAATAATCTTGGGTAGCCACGGCAAAGCAGATACAATTATTGACAGAAAAAACAATATTATAACTAAAAATACCGATAATCCCGTTCCATTTATAATATTGGACAAAAAGGTAAAACTAAAAAATGGGAATTTGACAAATGTGGCTCCAACAATTTTAAAATACATGGATATTTCCTTGCCAAAAGAAATGAAAGATACCGAAAATTTATTCATAGAAGAATAATCGGTATTTTTTTGTTGAAAAAATGCAATTTTTGCTTGCATTTCCTTAGCTCCTTTGCTATAATCGTTTTTGTATGACTGCTTAGATGTGTGAGGTTGCCGATACACTAGGAAGAGTTGTAAAATTCTTTCTTTGACGGGGAATTCATTGCGGAGCAAGTCTATATTAGATATAGGCGAAAGGAGGACATTACAATGTCAAGTAACAAAGTTCGTATTACTCTAAAAGCTTATGATCATAGAGTTCTTGATCAAGCTTGTGGAAAAATAGTAGAAACTGTTAAAAGAACTGGAGGCGTAGTTGTTGGACCAGTACCTCTTCCTACTGAAGTAGAAAAAGTTACAGTATTAAGAGCGGTTCACAAATACAAAGATTCAAGAGAACAATTCGAAAGTCGTACTCATAAAAGACTAATCGATATCAAGAATCCAACAAAAGAGACTGTTGAAGCTTTAGCACACTTAGATATACCAAGTGGCGTAGCTATTAACATAAAATAATAAACGGAGGTAAAGAAATGAAAGGAATCTTAGGACGTAAAGTCGGAATGACTCAAGTCTTCACAAAAGATGGAAAACTTATTCCTGTAACAGTTGTTTCAATTGAACCAAATGTTGTAACACAAATCAAAACTGTTGAAACAGATGGCTACAATGCAATTCAATTAGCTACAGTAGATAAGAAAGAAAAAAACGCTAGTAAAGCTAGCATAGGTCATGCTAAAAAAGCAAGCACAACTCCTAAGCGCTACTTAAAAGAAATTCGTGATTACGAAGGCACTTATAACTTAGGAGATACTATTAGCGCTAATGTGTTCACTGCTGGTGAATATGTTGACGTAACTGGTACTAGTAAAGGACATGGTACTGAAGGTGTTATCAAACGCTGGAATCAATCAAGAGGCCCAATGGCTCACGGTTCACGTTATCACAGAAGACCTGGTTCACTAGGAACAATGCTACCAATGCATGTTTTGAAAGGTAAAAAATTACCAGGACACATGGGTGTTGAAACAACAACAATCCAAAATCTTGAAATAATTGAAGTAAATGCTGCAGAAAATTATATTTTAGTTAGTGGAAATATTCCAGGAGCTAAACAATCTTTAGTTTTAATCAAAACATCTGTTAAGAAAAATGGTTCTAATGAACCAAAAGAAATCTTAAGCTATGTTGAACAAACAGTAGTTGATGAAGTTGTAGAAAACTCAACTCCAGTAGCAGAAAATGCTGAGGTTGTAGAAGCTACAGAAGAAAACCAAGGAGAAAGTAAGTAATTTACTTAGAAAGGTGATCTAATATGGCAAAAATACAATTAATTAATATAAAAGGTGAAAAACTAAAAGATTTAACTTTAGCTGATAGCGTATGGAACATTGAAACTAATGATATAGTTCTAAAAAAAGCAATTGACTTACAATTAGCAGCTACTAGACAAGGTACTGCAAAAACAAAAACACGTTCTGAAGTTTCAGGTGGTGGAAGAAAACCATGGAGACAAAAAGGAACTGGTAGAGCAAGACAAGGTTCTATCCGTGCTACACAATGGCGTGGTGGTGGAATATCTGGTGGAGTTACACCAAGAGATTACACTTTTGATATCAACAAAAAAGAAAGAAGCTTAGCTCTTAAAAGTGCTTTAACTCATAAATTTCAAGATAAAGAACTAGTAGTAGTTGATAACATTAAATTGAATTCTTTAAAAACAAAAGAAGTTAAAGACTTACTAAAAACATTAGATTTAGCAGGCAAAGTATTATTTGTTACTGCCGATGAAAATGAAAATTTATACATGGCTAGCAGAAATTTAGGTTATGCTTATGCAATTATGGCTAACGAAATAAATTGCTATGACATAGTAAACTCTGATATCTTAGTTGTTGACGAAGATGCAGTTAAAGTAATTGAAGGGGGACTTAAATAATGAAAGATTATACTGATATTATTATCGCACCTGTAATTACAGAAAAATCTGCTGCACAAGCAGAAAAAAATGTTTATACTTTCAAAGTTGCTGCTGATGCAAATAAAATTGCTATTAAAAAAGCAATTGAAGAAGCTTTTGGTGTTAAAGTAACTAAAATTAATACTTTAAATACTAAATCAAAAGCTAAAAGAGTTGGAAGATACACAGGAAAAACAAAAACTTATAAAAAAGCGTTCATCACTTTGGCTGATGGCGACAAAATTGAACTATAGAAGGAGTGAAGAATAATGGCAATAAAAAATTATAAACCAACGACTAATGGTCGTCGTGGGATGACAACATTAGCTAATACTGAAATAACAACTTCTACTCCTGAAAAATCACTACTTGTTTCTAAACCAAAAACAGGTGGAAGAAATAATCAAGGTAGAATGACAGTACGTCACATTGGTGGCGGAGCTAAACAAAAATACAGAGTTATCGATTTTAAAAGAGATAAAGCTGGTATAACTGGAAAAGTTGCTACTATTGAATATGATCCAAATCGTAACGCAAATATTGCATTAATCAATTATAGAGATGGAGAAAAAAGATATATTATTGCTCCAAAAGATTTAACTGTTGGTGCAATAATCGAAAGCGGACCAAATGCAGATATTAAAGTAGGTAACGCTTTACCAATCGCAAATATTCCAGTTGGTACAACAGTACACTGCATAGAACTAAATCCTGGTAAAGGCGCTGCAATGTGTCGTGCCGCAGGAACAAGTGCACAAATTCTAGGACGTGAAGACAAATATGTTTTAATTAGATTACAATCTGGTGAAACAAGAAAAGTTTTAGGAACATGTATGGCTACTATCGGTGTAGTTGGTAATGAAGACTATGAATTAGTAAACTGGGGAAAAGCTGGTCGTACTCGTCACTTAGGCGTTAGACCAACAAACCGTGGTTCTGTTATGAACCCTAATGACCACCCACATGGTGGTGGTGAAGGACGTACACCAGTTGGACGTAAAGCACCAATGACTCCATGGGGTAAAAAAGCTATGGGTGTTAAAACTCGTAGTAGTAAGAAGAAATCTAACAAGCTAATTGTTAGTCGTAAGAAAAAATAGGAGGAAATAATAATGGCAAGAAGTTTGAAAAAAGGACCATATGTATTCGAAAGATTACTTAAAAAGGTTCAAGAATTAAATAAAAACAACAAAAAAGAAGTTATTAAAACTTGGTCTCGTCGTTCAACTATTTATCCTGATTTTGTAGGACATACAATAGCTGTTCATAATGGTAAAGAATTTATCCCAGTTTATATTACTGAAGATATGGTTGGACATAAATTAGGTGAGTTCGCATTAACACGTAAATTCGGCGGACATGCTGGACAAAAGTAGGAAGGGAGAGTAAGTAAATGGAAACATATGCAATACATAAAGGCGCAATGATTGCACCTCGTAAAGCTAGAATGACACTTGACCTTATAAGAGGCAAAGATGTACATACTGCACAAGGAATCTTAGAAACAACAAACACAAAAGCTAGCAAATTGATTTTAAAAGTATTAAACTCTGCAATAGCTAATGCTGTTAACAACCTTGGAGCAAATGAATCTGAACTTGTAATCTCTGAATGCTATATTAATCCAGGACAAGTATTAAAAAGAATCAAATTTGGTTCAAGAACAAAAGTTGATAGAAGAGACAAAAGAACAAGTCATATTACCGTAAAAGTATCTGATAATAAGGAGGTAAAATAGTATGGGACAAAAAGTTAATCCAATAGGACTAAGAATCGGCGTTAATAAAGATTGGGAAGCTAATTGGTTTGCTAACAAAAAAGAATTTGGTAATCTTTTAAATAATGATAATAAAATTCGTAAATTTTTAGCTAGCAAAATGAAAGACGCTGCTGTTGCATCTGTAGTTATTGAAAGAACTGAAAAAAGAACAGATGTTAAGATTTATACTGCTAAACCTGGTGTTATTATCGGACATGGCGGAGAAGATATTGAAAAATTAAGAAATGAATTAAAAAAATTAGTAGATGAAGAAATATTTGTTTCAATTATTGAAGTTAAAAATCCAGATTTAAATGCAAAATTAGTTGCAGAACAAATCGCTCAACAAATTGAAGCAAGAGCACCATTTAGAAGCGCTCAAAAAAGAGCAATTAGAAATACAATGAAGGCTGGAGCAAAAGGTATTAAAACATCAGTTTCAGGAAGATTAGGTGGAGCTGAAATGGCACGTACTGAAGGTTATACAGAAGGTACAGTTCCATTACACACAATCAGAGCTGATATTGATTACGCAACAGCTGAAGCTAATACAACATATGGAAAAATTGGTGTAAAAGTATGGATTTACAAAGGAGAAATTCTTCCTACTAAAAAAGTAACGAAGGGAGATGTTAAAAATGTTGATGCCAAAAAGAACTAAGTATCGTAAACTTCATCGTTTATCATACGAAGGACGTGCTAAAGGAAATACAGAACTTCATTATGGAGAATATGGTCTAGCAGCATGTGAAGGTGCATGGATTACAGCACAACAAATTGAAGCAGCACGTATTGCAATGACTCGTTTCATGAAACGTGGTGGCCAAGTATGGATTAACATTTTCCCACATATGCCTTTAACTAAAAAACCATTAGGCGTTCGTCAAGGTAAAGGTAAAGGTAGTGTTGAACAATGGGTTGCTGTTGTTAAAAAAGGAAAAATAATGTTTGAAATCGGTGGTGTAGATGAAGCAATCGCTAGAGAAGCTTTAAGACTTGCATCACATAAATTACCTATTACTTGTAAAATAGTAAAAAAGGAAAATAAAGGCGGTGAATCTAATGAAGGTTAATGAAGTAGTTAAAGAACTAAGAGCTTTATCTAACGAAGAATTAGAAGCAAAAATTAAAGAAGCAAAAAAAGAATTATTCGATTTAAGATTAAAACAATCAACTGGTTCATTAGAAAAACCATCTAGGATTCGTGAATTAAGAAAAAATGTAGCTAGAATGAATACAATTCTAAATGAAAGAAAAAATGAAAATGGAGGCGAAAAATAATGGCAGAAACTAAAAGAACAACACTAGTTGGTAAAGTTGTTAGTGCAAAAAATGACAAAACTATTACTGTTTTAGTTGAAACATATAAAAAGCATCCACTTTATGGAAAAAGAGTTAAATATTCAAAAAAATATACAGCTCATGACGAATTGAATAAAGCAAAAGAAGGAGACACAGTTAAGATTATTAGTACTAGACCATTATCTAAAACTAAAAGATATGAACTTGTTGAAGTACTAGTTGAAGCTGTAGTTCTATAGGAGGTATCATTATGGTAATGCAAGAAACAAGACTTAAAGTTGCTGATAACTCAGGAGCTCGTGAATTACTTGTTATTAGAGTAGTTGGCGGAAGTAAAGTTAAAACTGGTAATATCGGTGATATCGTAGTTGGAACAGTAAAAAAAGCTATACCTAATAGTAATGTTCCAAAAGGAAAAGTAGTAAAAGCTGTAATCGTTAGAACTGTTCAAGGTGTGAGACGTGCTGATGGCTCATACATCAAATTTGATGATAATGCATGCGTATTAATAAAAGAAGATAAGAGTCCAATTGGAACAAGAGTTCTAGGACCTGTTGCACGTGAACTTCGTGAAAAAGATTTCATGAAAATTGTTTCACTAGCACCTGAAGTATTATAGGAGGACTAGATATGAAAGTTAAAGTTGGAGATAATGTAAAAGTTCTTGCCGGAAAAGATAGAGGCAAAGAAGGAAAAATAATCAAAACTCTAAAAAAAGACAACAAAGTTGTTGTTGAAGGAGTAAATATAATTAAAAAGCATGTTAAACCAAACAGAATGAATGAAGTTGGATCTATTGTTGAAGTAGAAGCACCAATTCATGTATCTAACGTAAAAGTGGTTGAAGAAACTAAAAAAGCTACAAAAGAAACAAAAAAAGTTGCTAAAGAAGTAAAAGAACCAAAAAAAGCAACAAAAAAAACAGAAAAGAAAGCTAGTTAGGAGAGAAAAATATGAGTACATTTAAAGAATTATATAATGAACAAATTACTGACTCTCTTATGAAAAAATTTAATTATTCATCTATTATGGAAGTTCCAAAATTAGAAAAAATAGTAATTAACATGGGAGTTGGAGAAGCTTCACATGATTCAAAATTCATTGAAGCTGCAGTAAAAGATCTAGAATTAATTGCTGGTCAAAAACCTGTAGTAACAAAAGCTCGTAAATCTATAGCTGGCTTCAAATTAAGAGAAGGCCAAGTAATTGGAGCTAAGGTTACATTACGTGGTGAAAATATGTATAATTTCATGGAAAAATTAATTAAAGTTTCACTTCCACGTGTACGTGATTTCAGAGGTGTATCTAAAAATGCATTTGATGGAAAAGGTAACTACACTTTAGGAATTAAAGAACAAATTATATTTCCAGAAATAGAATATGATCAAGTACTTAAAGTTAGAGGTATGGACATTGTATTCGTTACAACAGCTAAAACAAACGAAGAAGCATTCGAATTACTAAGTGGATTCGGAATGCCATTTAGAAAGTAATAGAGGAGGAAAATATTTATGGCAAAGACAAGTTTAAAAATAAAACAACAAAGAGCTCCTAAATTTAAATCAAGAGCTTATACTCGTTGCGAAAGATGTGGACGTCCTCATGGAGTTCTTCGTAAATATAAAATATGCCGTATTTGTTTTAGAGAATTAGCAAATAACGGACAAATTCCAGGCGTTAAAAAGTCAAGTTGGTAGAAAGGAGGAATTTAGATTATGGTTGGAGATAGAATAGCTGATATGCTTACAAGAATACGTAATGCAAATCAAATGAAATATGAAACAGTTGAAGTTTTAGGTTCAAAGATGACTTTAGGAATCGCTGAAATTTTAAAACGTGAAGGTTACATAGCAGATTATAAATATGAAAAAAATGTTAAAGGTGATAAAATGACTTTAACACTAAAATATGGCGCTAAAAAAGAAAGAGTAATTACTGGTCTTAAAAGAATTTCTAAATCAGGATTACGTGTCTATGCCAAGAGTGATGAAATTCCTCGTGTACTTAACGGTTTAGGAATTGCCATCATTTCAACTTCAAAAGGATTAATGACTGATAAAGAAGCTCGTGAAGCTGGTCTAGGAGGAGAAGTACTTGCCTATATTTGGTAAGGAAATTGAGTTATGAGTAGAATAGGAAAAAGAGAATTAGTAGTACCTGCTGGTGTTACTGTAACTGTTGATAATAATACTGTAACTGTAAAAGGTCCTAAAGGTGAATTAAGCTACGAAAAAGCTAATATCATCACAGTTGAAGAAGTTGAAGGCAAAATAATTACAAAAAGACCAAATGATGTTAAAACATCAAAACAACTACATGGAACTACTAATGCTTTAGTAAAAAATATGATAGTTGGTGTAACTGAAGGTTACCAAAAAAATCTTGAAGCAGTAGGAGTAGGATACAGATTCCAAGTTCAAGGAAATAAATTAAATATTTCTGCTGGATATTCTCATCCAGTAGTTCTAGAAGTTCCTGCTGATTTAAAAGTTGAACAAGTAAGCAATACTGAAATTTCAGTTTCAGGAATTGATAAGCAACAAGTTTCTGCATTTGCGGCAAATATTCGTGCTATAAGAGAACCAGAACCATATAAAGGTAAAGGTATTCGTTATAAAGGTGAATATGTTCGTCGTAAAGAAGGAAAGAAAGCTGCTAAATAAGGGTAAGGAGTCGAGATATTATGATAGTTAAAGAATCAAAAAATGATGTACGTAAAAGAAGACATGCTCGTATTCGTAATAAAATAAGTGGTACAGCAGAATGTCCAAGATTAAGCGTATTTAGATCAAATACAGAAATATTTGTTCAAATTATCGATGATGTTAAGGGCGTTACTCTTGTTAGCTCTTCATCAGTAGAATTAAAAATAAAAAATGGTGGTAATGTTGAAGGCGCTAGCCTTGTTGGAAAAGACATTGCCGAAAAAGCTAAAAAATTAAAAATCAATAAAGTTGTTTTCGATAGAGGTGGATACCTTTACCATGGTCGTGTAAAAGCTTTAGCTGAAGCTGCACGTGAAAATGGACTAGAATTCTAAGAGGGAGGTACGATTATGCCAAAAACAAAAATGGACTCTAAGAAAAATTTGCTTGAAGAAAAAGTTGTTTCAATAGGCCGTGTAACAAAAGTTACAAAAGGTGGACGTCATTTTAGATTTTCAGCAACAGTTGTAGTTGGAAATAGAAAAGGATTAGTAGGAATCGGAACTGGAAAAGCTAACGAAGTTCCAGAAGCAATTAAAAAAGCTATTCAAGCAGCTAATAAAAATGTAACAAAAGTTGCTTTAATTGATAACAGAACAATTCCTCATGAAGCTATAGGAGAAATGGGACGCGCTCGCGTACTAATTAAACCTGCTAAAGAAGGTACAGGAATTATTGCTGGTGGATCTGCCAGAGTTGTTCTTGAACTTGCTGGTGTTCATGACATAGTTTCAAAATCACTTGGATCAAATACTAAAATAAATGTTGCCAAAGCAACATTAGAAGCTCTTAAGATGCAAAAAACTCCTGAAAAAGTTGCTGCTTTAAGAGGAAAGAAAGTTGAGGAGTTATAATATGAAATTAAATGAATTAAACAAAGCTCCTGAAGCTAAAGTAGGAAAAAGAGTTGGCCGTGGTCCAGGAAGCGGAATGGGTAAAACTGCTACTCGTGGAGAAAATGGTCAAAAATCACGTTCTGGAGCAAGCATTTCTGCTTGGTTCCAAGGTGGACAAACTCCTTTATACAGAAGAATTCCTAAACGTGGCTTTAATAATGCTCGTTTCAGAGTAGAATATGCAACAATAAATTTAAGTGATTTAAATAAAAACTTTAATGACGGAGACGTAGTTACTCCTGAAGCATTAAAAGAAAAAGGAATTATCAAAAAACAACTTTGTGGTATTAAAGTCTTAGGCAATGGCGAATTAGAGAAAAAATTAACTATTAAAGCTAATAGATTCTCAAGTTCAGCTGTTACAAAAATTGAAAGTGCTGGCGGAAAAGCTGAGGTGATCTAGATGTTTTTAAATCTAAAACAGCTATTCAACCACTCAAAT
Organism: uncultured Bacilli bacterium; assembly: GCA_934096175.1. Classification (GTDB taxonomy): domain Bacteria; phylum Bacillota_I; class Bacilli_A; order RF39; family UBA660; genus Coprovivens. The sequence continues at coordinate 41,862 of CAKOLG010000003.1, read as the reverse complement.
AAAGATTTAAGAAAAAGAATATATTTTACACTATTTTGTTTAGCAATATTTAGTTTAGGAAGTGCAATAACAGTACCATGGGCTAGTAATGTTTATGAAGAACTAGGCTTCCTAGAAATCTTTAACCTAATGGCTGGAGGTGGCTTAAAATCATTTTCCATCTTTGCCTTAGGTGTCAGCCCATACATAACAGCGCAAATTATAACCCAACTTTTACAAATGGATATAATTCCATACTTTAAAGAATTAAAAGAACAAGGATACACAGGCAAACAAAAGATAAATAAAATTACTAGATATTTAGGAGTATTATTTGCTTTTGTTCAAGGCTACATCTTTACAGTTGTCTTCTCAGGAACGACTGATGTTTATACAATTCTTAAAACTACTGTTGTTTTAACAGCAGGAACCTGCTTATTGCTATGGATTGGTGATCAAATAACCAAACATGGTATTGGTAATGGTTTATCATTACTAATAATGGCTGGAATTCTTCAATCAATGCCTAGTATTTTCATTAGTGCATTTAACGAATTAGTCCTAGCAGGAACATTTACAAAAGTAATTGGCTCATTATTATTTGCTGCATTCATCATAATTTATATATTAATAATTGTTGGAATGGTATGGATTCAGCTTGCTGAAAGAAAAATTCCAATTCAATATGCTAACAGAACAAATAGTGCATACGGAGGACATCAAAATTTTCTCCCTATAAAAATAAATTCTGCTGGTGTAATGCCAGTAATATTTGCAACAACACTTATTACAATACCTGTTACAATTGTAAACTTAATTAAAAATCAATCTGCAATTGATTTTGTAAATAAGTATATAGTTAATACTAGTTTAACAGGATTTATCTTGTATATATTACTTATATTCTTTTTTGGATATTTCTATACATTCTTACAAATGAATCCAGAAGAAATGTCTAAAAACTTAAGTAAAAGTGGTGCATATATCCCAGGAGTAAGACCTGGAAATAATACAGTCGAATATGTTAGTAATGTCTTAAGCAAACTAACAATTGTAGGTTCCATATTTTTAATTATAATTGCTGGATTGCCTATCTTATTCTCAAATTTTTCTGGATTATCAAGTTCAGTAACTATTGGAGGAACAGGATTACTAATAGTTGTAGGTGTTGCAATTGAAACATACAAACAACTTGAGAGTAGTTTGATAAGTCGCAGTCACAGAATGGGAAGACAAAAATAATGAATATTATATTTATAGCTCCGCCTGCTGCTGGCAAGGGAACACAAAGTTCACTTCTTGAAAAAAAGTATAATTATACTCATCTTTCAACAGGCGATTTACTAAGAAAAGAAATAGCAGATAAAACAGAGCTTGGAACGCAAATCGAAAATATTATATCTAAAGGCGAGTTAGTAAGTGATGAATTAATCACGAAACTTTTAAAAAATGAATTAGAAAATATCAATCATCAAAAATTCATTTTAGATGGCTATCCAAGAAATTTAAATCAAGCTCAAACTTTAACAGAAATACTTGATAACTTAAATATAAATGATTACATTGTTATATATTTAGATTTAGATCTTGAAACTGCTAAAAAGAGAGCCCTTGGAAGACTAATTTGTCCAAAATGTAGGGCAAGTTACAATAAATATTTTCAAAATTTGATGCCAAAAGAGAATGGAATATGCGATAAATGTCATAATGAGTTAGTACAAAGAGTAGATGACAATGAAGAAACATTTAAAAATCGTTTTCAAACATATTTAAATGTTACTAATCCATTATTAGATTATTATAGTAAAATAAATAAACTTCATGTTATTGACGCAAGTCTTAGTACTGAAGAGATATTTAAAAACATAGAAAGAATTCTTGAGAGTATAGATGTGGATAACTAAAAAGTTATTCACATCCAAAACTCAAATAGGTTATGAAATTTAAATAGGAGATATATATGGCTAAAGAAGAAAAAATAGAAGTAGAAGGTAAGGTTGTCGAGATCCTAAAAGGTGGAACTCCAATCGTTGAATTACCTAACGGACATACTGTAGAAGCCTACGTTTCTGGTAAAATGCGAGTTAATATGATTCGTATCTTACCAGGTGATACAGTCACAATAGAATTGTCGCCTTATGATTTAACACGTGGGCGCATAATATGGAATAAAAGATAATGGAGGTAAATTATGAAAGTAAGACCATCAGTTAAAAAAATTTGTGCAAAATGCAAAATAATAAGAAGAAAAGGTAAAATAATGGTTATTTGTGAAAATCCAAAACACAAACAAAAACAAGGTTAATAGGAGGTACAAGAAATGGCACGTATTAAGAATATTGAATTACCAGGAGAAAAACATACTTGCATCGGACTAACAGCAATCTATGGAATTGGTAGAAGTTTAGCAAATCAAATATGTGATGATGCTAACGTTGCAAGAAATAAAAAAATAAAAGATTTAACTGAAGAAGAAATTACAAAATTACGTTCTGAAGTTGACAAACATGCTGTAGAAGGAGATCTTCGTCGTGAAGTTCAACTAAATATCAAAAATAAAATGGAAATTAACAGCTATCAAGGTACAAGACATAAAAAAGGTCTTCCAGTACATGGTCAAAGAACTTCAAGAAATGCTCGTACAAGAAAAGGTAAAGGTAAAGTAGTTGCTAATAAGAAGAAAGCTACTAAATAATAAATAGGAGGTTAAATTATGGCTTATAATAGAAGAAAAAGAAAAGTTAAAAAGAATATTCCTGAAGCACAAGCACATATTCACTCAACATACAATAACACTGTTGTATCAATAACAGATAAAGACGGAAACGTTATAAGTTGGGCTTCTGCTGGAACAATTGGTTATAAAGGATCAAAAAAGAAAACTCCATTTGCTGCTGGTTTAAGCGCAGAAGCTGCTGCTAAAGCTGCAATGGATAATGGTGTAAAAAAAGTAGAAGTTTATGTTAAAGGCTTAGGCGCAGGACGTGAAAATGCAATTCGTTCATTACAAACTGCAGGTTTAGAAATCACTACAATTAATGACGTAACTCCTGTTCCACATAACGGATGTCGTCCACCAAAACGTCCAAGAAATTAATTTTTTGAAAGAAGGGACTTAAGGAAATGTTAAGATTTGAAAAACCAGAATATAAAATTAGCGAATATATTGAAAGTAATCACTATGGAAAATTTGAACTAGAACCACTTGAAAGAGGTTTTGGTACTACTATTGGAAATGCTCTTAGAAGAGTTATGTTATCATCACTACCAGGAAGTGCAATTACATCTGTCAAAATTGAAGGTGTTATGCATGAATTTCAAAAAATTGATGGTATTGTTGAAGATGTAACTTCAATCATTCTAGCTTTAAAAAGCATAGTTATTAAAAATCATTCTGAAGATAATAAAATTATCAGACTATCTGCAAATGCTGAAGGACCAGTTACAGCAGGTGATATTGAACACGATGCTGATATCGAAATTATTAATCCAGAATTAGTTATTGCTAACCTTGAAAAAGGTGGAAAACTAGAAATGGAAATGACAGTAGGTAATGGTAGAGGATATGTTGACTCAAAAGCAAATCAAAAATTGTTAGGCGAAAATAAAGTAGGAGTTATTGCAATAGATTCACTTTATTCACCTATTGAAAGAGTTAGCTATGAAGTAGAAAGTGCACGTGTTGGCCAAAACGAAAACTTTGATAAATTGATTATGAATGTTTATACTAATGGTTCAATTACTCCAGAAGAAGCAATAGCACTATCTTCAAGAATTTTAATTGAACATTTTAATATTTTAACTGATTTAAATTCAATCAGTGATGTATCAGGACTAATGGCTGAGAAAAAAGTAGATACAATTACTAAAACATTAGAAACACCAATTGAAGAAATCGAATTCTCAGTTCGTGCTTACAATTGCTTAAAAAGAGCAGGCGTAAATACTGTACAAGATTTAATTTCTAGAAAAGAAGTAGAAGTTACAAAAATACGTAATCTTGGAAAGAAATCATTAAAAGAAGTAATAGATAAAGTTAAAGAAATGGGACTTAAGTTCCGCGATTAAAAAAGGAGGTAAATACTTATGGCAAATTATAGAAAATTAAACAGAGAAAAAAGTATTCGTAGAAGCATTTTAGCTGGCTTAACTAAAGATGTTATAATGAACGAATCAGTAGTTACAACAGAAGCTAGAGCAAAAGAAGTCAGAAAATTTGTTGATAAAATGATTACTTATGGCAAAAAAGGTACTTTAGTATCAAGAAGAAAAGCATTAGCATTCCTAAACAATGACGCTGTTGTAGTAAGCAAAATATTTGATGAATTAGCTAAAAAGTATGAAACTAGAAATGGTGGATATACTAGAATTATTAAATTAAAAGAAAGAAAAGGCGACGACGCTTTAGAAGTAAAATTAGAACTTGTTTAAGTTCTTTTTTTCTTGCAGTTCTTTAATCTGTTCTTGCATAATTTGAATTATTTTTTTTAATTGTTCCATTTCTTTATCTTGCGGAGAACCAAACCACGCTTCATTGTTCATATAAGGGTTCCCAGTCTCTTTAAATTCCTTACTATTAATATTAATTGTAGAACCAGCAATACGTTGTTCAATCATTTGTTGAAATGCTGAATTATTTTCCAAAAGCTGACCGATTGACATAAACCAGTTTCCAATAGCATTCTGCTCGGCCGCTGTAAAATGGTCAATTAATGCAATTCCAATTAATGCAGCACTTATCGTATAAATTTTAGGATCTAGATTTGGGGGAAAATTATTCATAAAACACCCCACTTACTAATTATTATATTATTAAAATAAATTTTATAATACTTTTATTGCTATTATTTACAATTTATGCTATTATTAGAGTAGTCTAGAATAAAAGGGTGTGTATAAAATGAGCGATAGAGAAAAAGTATTTGAGGACCTTAAAACATTAGTAAAAATGTGCCGTTCTAAAAGTGATGGTGCTTCACTAAGAATTGAAGAAGAAGAAATTAATAGTAAAATTACAGAATATAATTCAGAAATTGATGATATCAAATATTCTATAGATGATGAAAGCTATGATAGCGCTTCTGAAATGGCTGATCGAAATATCGAAATAATCCTAAAAAAAGCAATTCAATCTCTAAAAAACGAATTAAAAATCAAAAATAATGAATTAGCTAATTTGAAAGAACAAGAACACGATACAAATGTAAAAATATCTATAGTTAAAGACGCTATTAAAAAGAATAACGAATACATAGAAAGCATTAATAATAGAATTAAAGAAAATACAAATGAAGAAATAAAGACAAGATATGAAAGATTATTAGAAGAAGCCCAAAAAGAACTTACTAGTCAAACCATAGAATTAGAACAGCTTACAAATAAATATTCTGCAATTCAAAACTCTATTTTACGTTTAACTCAAATGATAAGTGAATTAGAAGACAAAATTTCTAAAAAAACAACGCAATTGGAAGAAACACAATATAACTTGCAAAATAAAGAAGTTTATGTTGATCAAGGTAAAAGAGAACGTAGTTTGAAAAAAATTCATGATATTGAAGCTAAAATAGCAAAATTGGTTGAAAAATTAAACGAAATTCATCAAAATCCTAAATACTTAGAAACTAAAATAGCAGAAATAATTACAAATAATGAAGATAATTTTGAAGCAAGACCATATTTACTTAGTCTTATAAATCAAGCGAAAAGCATTCCATATATGGAAGTTAATGCTGATAATAGTTTAGAAGATGAATTACTTAGAGCCACACAAGCTCGTGACGTATTTGCAAATGAAATCGATCACAAAAAATATAATGTTTTAGATACAACAAACCCTCAACAAATAAGAATAGAATTTTTAAAAGCTAGAATAAACAAATGGCAAAATAACATTACAGAACTTGAAGGCAAAGCTAGTAGTATAGACAATGACCAAGAATTTAATTATTTTGAAAAAAATAATAAATTAACAGATATCATTGATTCATTAAAACAAGAATATAATAAATATTTAACTGAATACGAAAATGAACCAGAAATAAATATAAGTACGAAAGCATCTTTAAAAGTAGCTTTAGACGATACAAAAGAAGCTTTAAATGAAGCAGAAAAAATTGCTGTATTATTAAAACAAGATGAAACAGACGACATTAATGAAGCAAATTATATTGTTAACCAACAAATAGCTGAATTAAAAGAAAAAATAAATGCTGCTCAAACAGAAATAGCTGACATTAATAAAAACTTAACTACTAAAAAAGCAGGTATGGTTGATATAAATGCCCAAGCAAAAGATAAAGAAAAACTAAAAGAATTAGCAACGACAGTTATTAACATCAAACATCGTCGTCAATTTGCTGAAAAACCATCAGAAATTGCTGCTAGATTAGAACAAACTTTAGGAATAAGCTTAAATGAAAATAGTCCTGCGCTAGAAAATACTGAAACATCACAAACTACGCAAACACCTGAAGTAGAAAATTTATCACCAGCAGCCGAAATATCAAATGTAGATGTTTCACCAATCTTAACAACACCATTAGAAGAACCAGCACCTACTAATATTGATAACAATATAAATAACGAATTTAAAACATTTATAAATAACTTAGAAACAACAGTAGAATAAAAAAGGAAGATAATATGAGTCTAAAAACTAATACAATTATAAGTTTAGAAAATAATGAAAAATATGTTGTATTAAATGAAACCCTATACGGTGGGACTAAATACTTTTTAGTAATGGGTGTAGATGAAAAAAAAGACGTTATACCTACAAATGTCGCAATAGTTAAAGAAATAATCGATGGCCAAGATACTTACGTTGATAGGGTTACTGATCCAGAATTAATAATTATCTTAACTAGAATATTAAAATCACAAATTTAGCAGTTAAAACTGCTTTTTTGTTTGGTTGACATTTCTCATGTTTTATAGTAGTATAGCAGACAAAAAGGAGAATATATATGACACTAACTACTATACTTTTACAAGTGCTATTGACAATTCCATTAACAATAATTATTAATTTTTTCAAAAATAAAGAAAATCGCAGATTAAATCAAATAATTATTCCATCAGTTTATATTATCATTATTTCTGCAATTTTACCAATAGTAAAAGAAAATATATTCCTAATTGTAATATTTGAAATATTTATTAGAAACTTTTATGTTACAAATATAACTAACCAGCAAAATAATATAAGCAACATTATGTTTATTTTTGAAAGCATCATAAGCGTTGCCTTAAGCTTATTTACATATAACTATTTTATTAAGCAAGTAAACACAGTTATCCCAAATCCTGAAGAAATTAAAGGATTTATATGGTTTTTAATTATTCTTTACATAACTTCACTATACAGTCAAGCAACTAAAAACAAAACTATCGAAGAAAAAATTAAAAATAAAAAACATCAAAAAGAAAAAGTAATAATGGAATATGCAAAATTTAAAAATATTTATTCTTCTTACGTTAAAAGTAAATCTGATCTTATAAATAATCTTGTTTATGCAATAATGATCTATGAAAATAGTAAAACACCTAAATTATATCGTAACTTAAACGCTTATATCGGTCTAATTACTAAAAAAGAAACTAAATTTGGTATAATGCAAGTACCATCATATGAAAGACTATCAGACGAAGAAAGCATTAAAAGAGTTATTTCCACATTTGAAAAACAATTAAAAAATACTGAGTTAAAAGAAAATGATAAATTAAATAAACTACTAAGTAACTATAAACAAGACGAAAGAAATGAAATATTAGAAAACTATTCAGATATAGTGGAGTTTTCTAAAAAATAATCCATTTTAATTAATTGATTACAATAACAATTTATGTTAAAATAAAAAGCAGAAAACGTTGATGACGAATTTAGTAATTATATTAAGTTCTTTTTAAAGAGATTAAATGTCATAGGCTGAAAACATTTAAAGATAAATGATATAATGAAATTCACCGTCGGAGTTAAATCGCAAATAGATGCGTTATATCTATACAAAGTGCTAGATTATCTAGAATTAGGGTGGTACCGCGGATTATATTCGTCCCTTAGTTTTAGATTTTTTTTATTGGAGGAATAAATATGAAAGAAAAAGTAGAAGCTTTAAAAAATGAAATAATTACAAAATTAGAAACAGCTACAAATTTAAAAGAAGTTAATGAAATAAAAGTAGAATACTTAGGAAAAAAGGGCCCAGTACAAGAATTGAGCTCACATATGAAAGAATTAGATCAAGAAAGTAAAAGAGAATTTGGTAAACTATTAAACGATTTAAAACAAGAACTTATATCAAAAATAGATGCTAAAATACAACATTATGAAACAGAAGAATTAAATAAAAAATTAGCTAATGAACAAATTGATATAACTTTACCAGCTACAAAAATTTCAAATGGTGCCCCAAATATTCTGGAAAAACTAATTGAAGAAGTAGAAGAAGTATTTATGTCAATGGGATATGATGTTGTTGATGGCCCAGAAGTAGAAGAAGATAAATATAATTTTGAATTATTAAATATTCCTAAAGGACATCCAGCAAGAGATGCCCAAGATACTTTTTACATCGAAGATGAAAAAATATTATTAAGAAGTCAAACTTCACCAGTTCAAGTTAGAACTATGTTAGCAGCTGGTGGCAACAAGCCTGTAAGAATTATTTGTCCTGGTAAAACATTTAGAAGAGATGAAGATGACGCAACACATTCTCATCAATTTGTTCAAATTGAGGGCCTACTAGTTGACAAAGACATCAGCCTTTCCAACCTTAAAGGTACAATTGATATCATCGCGAAAAAACTTTTTGGTGAATCATGTGAAACAAGATTTAGACCATCTTATTACCAATTCACAGAACCATCAGTTGAGATAGATATTTCATGCTTTGCTTGTAAAGGTAGCGGTTGCTCTATTTGTAAAAATACTGGTTGGATAACCGTATGTGGAGCCGGTATGGTTCATCCAAATGTTTTAAAAAATTGTGGATATAATCCAGCAGAGTGGTCAGGGTTTGCTTTTGGTTTTGGTGCAGAAAGATTAGCCATGTTAAAATATGGAATTAATGATTGTCGAGTATTCTATAATACTGATTTAAGAGAAGTAAAAAACTTTGATCGAAAGGATGTGTAATAATGATAAGTTTAGAATGGGTTAAAGATTATATTGATATATCAGATCAAGATTTAAAAGAATTAGCAGTTAAAATTACTAAAGCTGGTATTAATATTGAAAAAGTTATTACAAAACACATTGATCACTTAGTAATAGGTAAAGTACTTGATTGTAAAGATCATCCAGATAGTGACCATTTACATATTTGCCAAGTTGATGTTGGTAAAGAAGTAATTCAAATTGTCTGTGGTGCTCCTAATGTAAAAAAAGATATCAAAGTAATAGTAGCTTTACCAGGATGTGTCTTACCAGGTAATAATGAAATTAAAGCTGGTACTATTAGAAATGAAAAATCAAATGGCATGATTTGTGCTTTATTTGAACTTGGTATAGTTGAAAAAACTGAAGAAAACTATAACAAAGGTATAGAAATATTAGATACAAAATTAAACCCTGGTGATGATGCTAATATTTATTTAGGAACTAACGATACGTTATATGAACTAGATATTCATAAACACCGTAATAATGACTGCTATTTTCATATTGGTTTTGCTTACGAAATAGCTTGTATCCTTAATCGAAAAGTAACTTTACCAATAAGTAAATATACTTGTATTAATGAAAATATTGATAATAAAATTAACATAAAAATAGACACCGAAAAATGCCCTTATTACTTAGCTAGAATCATCAAAGATGTAAAAATAGATGAATCCCCAGACTTTATCAAAAAAAGGCTTATATCAGCAGGAATGAGGCCTATAAACAATGTTGTAGATATATCTAATTATGTTATGTTAGAATATGGTCAACCATTACACTTCTTTGATAAAGATAAACTAGGAAATAATATTCTTGTTCGTAATGCCATGGCTGAAGAAAAAATTATTACATTAGATGATAAAGAAAGAATTTTAACTACTAATGATATTGTTATCACAGATGGAAATAAACCAGTATGCATAGCAGGAATAATGGGTGGTCAAAATACTGAAGTCGATAAAAATACCACAAATATTCTAATAGAAAGTGCAATATTTGACCCTGTTAGCATTAGAAATACCGCCAATCGTCTTAATTTAAGAAGCGAAGCTTCTATAAGATATGGTAAAGGTTTAAACTATGAATACACTAACCAAGCATTAGATAGAGCATGCTACTTACTTCAAAAATATGCTAATGCTAAAATTTTAAATGGAACTAAAATACATGATAAAGTAGATAAATCCGATAAAATAACAATCTTTAAAACTGAAGAGTTAAATAAACTACTTGGTATGAAATTAACAAGCTATGACGTAGAAACAGAATTAAAAAGATTAGATTTTAATTATAAAATTGAAGAAGATAAATTTATTGTTACTATTCCAAAACGTAGACTAGATATTGATCCAAATGTTAACGATATAGCTGAAGAAATTGGTAGACTATATGGTTACCATAACCTTGAATCTACTTTACCTAAAGTATCAACAAAAAGAGGAATTTATGTTGGTGATATTAAAATTAGAAAAGACATTTCAAAAAGACTAAGAAGTCTTGGCTTAAACGAAACAAAAACTTACTCATTAGTTAGCCCAGAAATGGCTAAAAGATTCAAATATGAAAATAAAGAACAAATAATACTACCAAATCCGATGAGTATAGATAAATCTGTTATGCGAACAAGTTTACTCCAATCACTATTAAACGTTTATGAATATAATAAAGCCAGAAATATCAAAGATATTTTCTTATATGAAATAGCCAAAACGTATGATATAAATTACAATGAAGAAACAAAAATTGCTATTTTAATGAAAGGTAACTACATAACTAACGAATGGCAACACAGTACAATAAAAGCAGATTTTTATTTACTAAAAGGAATAATTGAAAATTTATTGGATTACTTAGGTTTCAAAAATAGATATACTTTTGTTAAAGCAGAACTACCAGATATACATCCTGGAATTAGTGCCAAAATATTAATAGATCGTGAAGAAATAGGTATTATTGGTAAAGTTCATCCAAGTATAAAAAAAGATGAAATTTATGTAGCAGAATTATCTATGACAAAAATATACAATAACAAAATAAAACCAATTAAGTATAAAGAATCATCAAAATATCCAGAAATAATTAAGGATTTAGCCTTTGTAATTGATAACAATATTGAATGTGAAATAATTAAATCACAAATAAAGAAATCTGGTGGCCGTATCCTTGATTCTTGTGATATCTTTGATTTATATCCAAACGTTGAACCAGGCAAAAAATCTATTGCTTATAAACTAGTATTTAAAGACAATAATAGGACATTAACTGATACTGAAGTAATGGAAACATTTAATAAAATAATAAAAGAAGTAGAAGAAAAAACTGGAGCTAAATTAAGAAGCTAACCAGTTTTTTTGTGCTTTAAAATAATAAATTACTTCATAAAAAAAATAGAGCAATAGCTCTATTTTTGAGAAGTAGACTTGTTAGTTACAACTTTAGTATTTCCAGTAAACTCCCAACCTTCTAATACAGTTGAAGTACTCCATGTATATTTATAAGATTTTTTAGTACTAGTAGTTGCAGTAGCATTAATAGTTTCAGTTGAAATTTTTGTACATTTATTTCCATTTTGATTGTAACCAGATGGACAAGTATATCCAATAATATCACCTTTAACAACTTTTATACATTTACTACCTTTTAATGTTGCATTTATGTCTTCGCAATAATATTTTTTAGTACCTTGTTTTATAATATAACATTTAGTATTTTCTCCACTTCCTTCTGTAATATAACCAGCAGGACAAGTATAAGAATAAACCTTTTCTCTAGTAGCATTAATTTTTAATTTACAACTAGATCCTTCTTGTTCATAACCAGCAGGACAAGTATATTTCTTAGTATGAGTTTGTGAAGCATCAACTGTTATAGTACACTTAGTACCACTAAGAGTTCCACCTTCCATACACATATAATAACCATTATTATTAGTTAAAGTAGCTTTATATGTTTTTACACATTTACCATCTTGTTCAGTATAACCTGAAGGACAAGAATATGTGTAACTTAAAGTAGCTTTTTTAGTAATTGTACATTTTCCGTTACTTAAAGTTCCACCATCAGGACAAGTATATTTTTGCTTTTTAGTGGCTTTGAAGCTATCAGGAACGACACATTTAGTACCATTTAGTACTCCAGTAGAACATGTATAAATTGGTTTAGAATCAGCTTTATAAGTTGTATATGTTACACATTTTGATCCTTCAACAGTTCCACCATTAGGACAAGTATAATAAGTATCAGCAGTTCTAGTATAATAATTATAAACGTACCATATACCACTATTTCCACAAGCAGAACCACATTGTGAACCACTTATTGCTCCCATATAAACAAGTTTAGCTTTTTCATAAGTATAAGCGGCATTAGCTGTAGAATAATATAAAGTATTTTTTAATACCCAAGATCCATAATTTGTATTAGCTTTAGCATCAGTTGTAGTTTTATGGTAACAAGTATCACCCTTACGTGTATCACTAGTATTACTACAAACGTAGCCTGATGACTTAACAGCATCTATCTCTTTTTTACCATAACAAGTTGTTCCTCTTAAAGTATAACCCTCAGGACAAGTATAATCACTGTCTGAAGAATCAGCACTATAAACTTTATAACAACTAGTACCATTTTTAGTATAACCTGAAGGACAAGTATAAGTTGTATGTTTAACTTTATCAGTTTCAACAACACAATTTAATTTACTATCTAATGTACCTCCATCAGGGCAAATATATTGTTTTGATCCTTGTCTATAAGTAGCACTATAAGTTCTTGAACATTTAGTTCCACTTAAAGTATAACCATCAGGACAAACATAATCTGTATCTATATATTCATTAGCAGGTGTATATTTTATACAATATGATCCATTTTTAGTATAACCTGAAGGACAAGTATAAGCATTTCCTACATAAGTTTTAATTGGATCTGTATAAACTTTATAACTTCCACTAGTTACATATTTAGCATCAGTTGTAATAGTTTTATCTTCCCCATAAACAGGCGTTGCATCAATTGTTGCACCATTTGTTGATTTTATACAATATAATCCATTTTTAGTATAACCTGAAGGACAAGTATAATTTGTTACTGTAGAATATACAGGTTTTCTAAATTGATAATAAGTAGTTGAAATTAAATCATCATCTGTTGATGGAACATCAGGATCTACAACAACGTCACAATTTCCACTAGGACAAACATCATTGCAGCCAATTGTTTCTAATATATAATCTTGTTGATCTCCACAATTTAATTGAACTTTCAAAACATATTCATTTTCTGCTGTTTTTGTAACTTCTACTTTACTTGAAGTTTCATCACAATACTTTTTATTTTTATCAGTAAATCTAATTAATAATTTTTTATCAAGCATTTGACTTAAAGTCATAGATGTAGATTCACCAACATTTTGAGGTAGTCTATCTTTAGTATAATAATTTCTTGCTGCCTCTTTCATTGTATTAATATTTTCTCTATAAATAGAGTCATATAATACATCTAAATCTTTTTTAGGAAATAACCAAAGCAAGAACAATATAAATAAAATTAATAACACAACTTTAATTATAATATCTTTCCAGTTAATTCCTACTTTATAAGTTACATTCTCTTCGTACATACAAAACCCTCCTTAAAAATTATTTATGTTGTAAAGATAAATTATAACTATCTTCGTAAGCATTTAAATTACCTAGCATATAGTTTCTTAGTGCTGCATTAATTGTATTAATTTGTAATCTTTGATGATAATTATTTACTTCACCAACTAACAAACCTTCATCACTAATTTGCAACTTCGCTAAATTTTCTATATCACAAACAGAATCAAAATTACTTAATATTTCTTCTAGTGCAACAGTAGATTCACCTGCTACTTTATTTTTTACTTTAAAAGTATGTTGAACATCATTTACATTGAATATAGAAAACATATTGACTAACATTGTTAAAACATTACCATCATTAACATCACCTAATGAAGCAAAATCATTTAATTTATAACAGTTACCATCAATTGTATAACCATCACCATAACATATATCAGCTAAACTCGCCGCTATTTCTCGATGAATACTTTTAAACTCTTCTTTATCTGTAGTAGTAATCATTGCATTATATTTTTCATTAAACCACTCTAAATAAGGATAACAATAACTATCACCCAATAAGAATAATTTTACAATATTCGTAGTTGGATAATTTTCAATATCTTGTTTTACCATATCTTCAGTTATCACATCACTATTAGCCATATAATTAACCATATTTATCGCAAGTGGTGTTGATAATAATCCACAAGTTAAGGCAATTTGTTTATCAACAAGACTATAAGCTTCTGCTTCATCACTAGGTATAAAAGCACCATTCATATATAATAAAATATTTTTAATTTCTTCTTCCGTATAATAATTATTAGTATATGTATTTTTAATTTGTAATTTTAAAAGATAATCATAAATAGATTTTACTTTTTCGTTTACAACCTTTTCATCAGTTGCATCTCCATAACTTTTTATCGAATCATCAACTTTATCTGGTTCATTATCTTCATCATCAATATTATTTTCAGAATCAACAGTACTCGTTATAGAAGTATCTTGGCTAGAATTATTCTTATTTGATTTATTTAAAAGATAGAATATTAATGCGGTATTAATAATAATTCCACCAGCTACTATAATAGCAATTATGCTTCTAGCAATTCCACCTTTTTTCTTATCACTTTTTTCTTCTACAATGATAGCTCCTGTTTTAGCTAACTCTTCATCATCACTCATTTTATCGCTAAATGCACTATATCCTTTTGTTGAATTGGCACCAGTTTCTAATTTCAATTGCTTATTTACTATTTCTTGAGCTTTTCTTTCTTTCAATTTTTTATCATATTCTTTTCTAGCTATAGGATTAGAAAGAATTTCGAAAGCCATATCTAAATCTTCTAAATCAGCAACTAAACGTGCATTTCTTTCTGGATCATTATTATTTGCCATAGCTTCTTTAATAAGTCGTTGCATTTTATTATATTGTAAAGTAATCTCACTTAAAGAAGCAGTCTCACTTACGTTTAGCTTTTCATATAAACTAATCATACAAAAATCCCCCCTATGAAACAGAATTCGTTTCGACGATGTCTAGACTAACATAAGGCAAAGAAAATGTCAACTTTTGCTAATATAATTGCTAAAAAAAATATTATTTGTTATAATCATGGCACATGGGGTAGATTGGTTTCGACAGATTATATTTAAATATGACTGCAAGTGGTAGGAATACCTAAAATTCAAATTTAAAATTAAATGACGAAACTGCTTATAGTTTCGCTCCTGCTTTTGTAGCAGCCTAATATAAGGTATAGGAGCACTCTTACTTATTTTCACTTATAGGGTATTTAAGGGTTAATATATATAAGTTATATCATTATATTTCCTAATATATAATGATGAATATTTATTAGGATAGTTAAGTGTAAGGTACGTTATAGCCAATAGCTTAATGAAATTAAAAATCTAACTAAACTTGTAGACGTTGTATCTTAAAATAGTTTGGACAGGGGTTCAATTCCCCTCTACTCCACCAGATTGATAGTAAACTCGAACTTTTCGAGATAATATAAAAACTACTCTCAAATTAAATTGAAAGTAGTTTTATTTTTTTTATTCGGAAACACACTTGCAAATTGGCATAATCAATTAACGTTTGTAAAAGAACCTACCTTTTAACTCCTAAAAATATTTACTATAAAATGTAAATATTTAACAAAAGTATGTTATAATAAACAATTAACAAAAGGAGGTACAAATATGATTGATATAGAAAAAATAGATGATACTTTATATAAATCTATTTATGGAATACCAAGAGTTGGTGATTATAATGAAATATGGTCTAGAATAAAAAGCAATTCAGAAGTTTTAAGAGAAGCAGTGCGAGTTAAAAGAGATAAATTAACTGAACATGATATGGTTAAAGGTTTAGCTATATGTGATTCTATGTTAATAGATTATAGTTCTGTAGATGAAGTTGCATATAATAACTTAATCAATTCTATTTATCATAATATAGATGTCGCAAGAATAGTTGTAGATGGTGCTTCAAATGGTGGTTATTCATTTTTATTAATGAGCTTATGGAATCACAATTTAAAATTAACAGAAGAACAAAAAAATTTTGCTGTAAATGAAGCAATGAATAAAATTGGCACTACTCGTTGGCAACAAAGTGAAACCGAATTTTCAAAAAAATTAGATGAAATGGGTATAAGTGATAATGATACCACTTTTATTAATATTGATGGATGTATAAATCCAATTGTTCAAAAATCAGGATCACAATGTATGAGCTACATGTTTTCTACATTAAATCAAACACAAGCACATGGAATAGGAGAATTTGATATTAGATATTACATCTTAAGAAATCCAAATTGGTCTTTGGATGAGAAACAAAAATTGATTATGGCTTTTTGGTGTGATGATGAAACATATGAAAAATATTTAGAACAATGGGAATGGGAAATCATTAATGATCCAGCAAACTTTAAAGGTACCCTTGTATCCCAACTTGAAAAAAATGATTTATATGAATACTCCTATGAAATACTATTAAAATTTTATAGTGATAAAGAAACAACTGATAGAATATGGGATGAAATTCAATTCTGTAAACAAATGCGAGAGTTAAGACCACAACAACGAAAATTAGAATTTATACCCCAAAAGAAGGTTTTGATACAAACTGTTAAAAATTAGTTATTTTAAATAAGAAAAAAATATACCTATGAAAGTAAAAACAACTAATGCATTAATGAAATATTTAAGACAACAACATAATATTTTTAATTTATGTAATTCAATAGTTATTATTAACAATTTTAGTTTTTTTAAAAAGTCATTATATTAAATAGTACTAAATCTTTCAAGATAATATAAAAACCACTTTCACATAATCTGAAAGTGGTCTTATTTTTTTAATAAATAATATCTAAATAAATATATCTATCAATTTAATAGATGTGCAATATACTTAGTTCTTAATAAAAATGTGATATAATCAACTAGGATGTGGTAACATGATAAAAGACAATATAAAAATAATAAAAGATTTTTTCAAATTAGTTAAAGGAAATAAAAAATGGATATTTTTTCTATTTCTTGGCTCTATAATGGCTCATTTATCAAGTTTATTAATACCTGTTTTTGCTTCAAATATTATTTATGAAGTTACAAATTTAAATGCTAAAGCGACATACATAAACATTGGTTTATTATCTATAACATTTATTATTAATAATCTATTTTGGTACTTAAACTATGTCTCATACTCACATAATTTTAAATATAGTTATAAAAATCTACGCGAAAAAATTATTGATAAAGTTTTTACATATGATGTTGAATACTCTGACAAAATTTCTAAAGGTACAATTTTAAATACTGTAAATACAGATACATCAAATTTATCAGAAATGATTGATAACGTATGTGAAATTATTGTAGTTTTTATCAAAGTTATTATAATGATTATTATATTCCTAAAAACCAACTTATTTATTGGTATGATAGTATTACTTCTAGAATATATTTATTTAAAATCATTTGACTATACTAACATTAAAAGTACTAAATATTTACGTGGTCAACAAAAATATCGTGATAAATTGACTGACAACCTTTCTCAAATTTTAAATGGTCTTGGCGAAATCAAAGTATTTAATATTTATAATAAAATAAAAAGTAATTTTTATATAATTGCCAACAAATGGTCAGAACAATATATGTTAAAAAGAAAATATGTAAATATTAGAATGAGTTTGTTACCATTTATTATTGATTTTGGTAAAATAATTTTATATTTAATTTTAGTTTACTTCGTATTTATTGGAAAATACGAAGTAAATATACTTGTTTTATTAATTACTTATTTTGAAAATATTATGACCAATACCAAAGAACTAATGGGATATTCTAGACAACTTAGAGAATGGTCAATCTCAATATCTAGAATCAATAAAATACTAAACTATTCAAGCAAACAACAAATTACATTTGGTTTAAATGATAATGATTATATAAATGGTTTAGTAGAATTTAAAAATGTTAATTTTACCTATAAATCTAAAAATAAAGGTAATTTAGAAAATATAAATTTTATTGCTAAACCTAATCAAATTACTGCATTAGTAGGACATAGCGGCAGCGGAAAAACTACAATCACCAACCTAATATTAAGAAAGTATAAAATTGATAGTGGTGAAATATTAATTGACAACGATAATATATACGATTATTCAAACAAAGTTTATTCTACAAATGTAGTTGGTGTTAACCAATCACCCTTCATATTTAATATGAGTATTCGCAAAAATTTAAGCTTAATTGATTCTAATATAGAAAATCAAATTGAAGCCTGCAAAAGAGTTGGCATCCATGACTATATTATGAGTTTACCGAAAGGGTATAATACAATATTGACTGAAAATGCTACCAATTTTTCTGGCGGACAAAAACAATTACTGGCAATTGCTAGAACTTTATTATCTAAAGCTGAAATTTTAATATTTGATGAAGTAACCAGTTCTTTAGATACAATATTGGTTGAAAAAATTAAAACTATTTTTGAAAATTTAAAATTAGATCATACAATTATTATTATAACTCATAAAAAAGATGTAATGAAAATAGCAGATAAAATTATTGTTTTAAGCAAAGGAAAGATTGTTGGCGAAGGTTCTCATGAAGAACTTATGAAAAATAATGCTTATTATATTGATTTGCAAACTAATAATTACTCTAGTTCACATAAACAACTAGAAGAAAATATTATTTTAAATGAAGCAGAAATAGAAAATAATAAATCCTAAAAGTATTTCAAATTTTTACCAATCTATTATTACAGCTTAAAAAAGCTTTAAATATTATTTAACTTGTAATATAATAACTGTAAGCCGGTATAGCTCAATAGGTAGAGCAGCTGAATCGTAATCAGAAGGTTGGGGGTTCAATTCCTCTTGCTGGCACCAGATTGATAAGAAACTCGAATGCTTAGAGTAGTAATAAATATTAACTAGAAATACCATCTAGTTTTTTTGTTGTTATAAAAAAAGAAGTTTTATGGAAAAAGAAAATTTAAAAACATCCTTGCAATAATATATCATTTGGCATATGAATCAAAATATTGAAAAAAATTATTTCTAACAAAATAAATGTAAAATTAAAAATAATAAACTATAAAGTACTAGAAAATAAAAAAATACTATGATACGATTTTGATGTAATGCTAGGAGTGATAATATTGGCGAATAATGGTACTATGAGCGAATATGAAATAACAAATGAGATAAAAGAAATTGCTGAAGATAAAAATCTAACGGCTGAAGAAAAAAAGATTTGTCAAGCAATTTATAGCGCAGAGTTAGTGAGAAAAAGATTTGATGAACTCATTATTGTTGAACAAAAGAGTTCAATACAAAATTTAAGAACACAAATTATTGATGAAATTCTAAATATATATCCTAACCTTGATGAAAGCAAAAAAACAATTGCTCAAAATGTCTTATATGTTTTAGCGTCACCTAAAGATATGTTAAATTCTTTTGAAGTAATAGATTTTTTACCTAAATACGAAATAGTTAATGGCTCATTAACAAGAACAGGTGTAGTTTATCTTGATGATAATATTCATCAAAAATTAAACCAATTAAATCGAAAATATATACAACTCATTTGTATTATCGATAGAAAATATCTGAAAATAGGTGAAAAATTACAAGATGTTTTAGATCCTAAGACTTTTGATTTCGTTTCTAATATGACAGGTGATTCTAAACAGCGACAGGAAATTGAAAACATATTTATTAAAGAGAAGAAAAAAATAGATACATTAGATATATACTCAAAAGCAAAAGGTATTTTAAGAGATATTTTACTTAAAACAGTCTTATGTGGCGTAAATCACGGAAAACCGGATACACAATTTGAAAGCATGTATGAATATGTTGGAAAAAGAATGGAACAATTATTGACTGGTAAAACAATGTAATTAACACTTATACATTTATAGCATAGTTTTGTAAATTATTAGATAATTTTAATTTTGCTATTATTATTTTTAAATAAACACTAAAGAAAGAGGTTTATATGAAAGAAATAGAAATATTAGTCGAAGTATATTCGTCTCCCGAAGAAGTAATCGAAAAATTAAAAAAATTTGAATATATTGGGGTCCATGAAACTTGCGATATATATTATTATGATCCCAAAAGACCTAACTTGAAACCTGATAAAAAAATGGAAATTAATGAATGTTTAAGACTACGAAATAAAAACAATAATAGTTATATAACTTATAAAGTTGATCATTTTGATGAAAATAACAAGTGGTTATACTCTGATGAATATGAAACTAAAATTGCTGATATAGATACTACAAAAATAATCTTAGAAAAATTAGGATTAAAGCAACTGTTAACAATTCATAATAAAAAAAGTATATATAAATATAATGACTATGAAATATCTTTTGAGGATGTAGAAGAACTTGGTCATTTCATGGAAGTAGAGTATTGCACTAATGCGGATGTTGATGTCAAACAAATAAAACATGAAATTCAAACATTCATTAATTCGTTAGGCATAAAAGTTTCTGATGAACTAACTATGGGTAAACCAGAAATGATAATAAGAAAACATAATATAAAAGCAGACTAATTAAATAATTTTCCAAAAAATTACATCATATATGCAATATATTGTTAAATAGCAAAATAAAAACATAAAAAAATACTAATTTTTTTATAATGTGTTATAATATAAATATGCTTGAAAAAAAGCATATATATGCCGAGATAGTTGTAACGTTAGAACGGATGCTTTGTTTGCATAAGGTGACTTGTTTAACTCAGTCTCTCGGCACCAAAAGATATTTAAAGGCCCTATAGGTCTTTTTTTATATAAAAAAACTTTTTTAATTAATAATTATCTTAAAATACAATATTTTTATACCCAAAACATGAATTCTTTGTTATAATTTTATATATAAACAATAAGGAGCAGTTATTATGGATAAAATAGAAACATTAGATTTAAATGAATATTATATTGTATCCCTAGATAATGGTATCCGCAAAGAAGAACCAGTTACTATCGATATTTTAAATAACTTTAGTGATGGTTCAAAATTAGTTCAATTAAATAAAACAGTTTTTGGTGTTTATAAAAATTACAGTATAAATCCAGATACGATGTATATAGATGATTTCGATATAATTAAAGCAGATATAGCTGAACTTATCGATATTAATCACGAGGAATGTAGAAGAATTGTTAATGAAGATGGTAATGTAGGCATTTTTACAAGACTAAATTACAGTAAAGATATTGAAACTCGTACATCAGCAACAACTATTGTAAACCACATAATAGAATATATTAATAATGGAATAATAAACAATGAAAACAGTTTATTAATTAGCGAAACTTTACGTTTACCACATACTCACAAAGGCAATATAATTACAGATGAAAAACAAATTGGAAATATTATAGATTTAGGAATATTGGCCTTAATTATGGACATTGAGGCTAAATCTGGTCAACAAATGCCTGAAAAGTCTAAATCATCATTAATTAAAAGCTATGTAAGAATGATACTATTTGACTTTCTAATTGGTCGAAAATATAGAGGCTTTGATTATTATCTAATAAGTAGTATAGATACAAACGGTCAACCTATTTGGCAAACTTCATATTTAGGACCAATTTCTGTTTCAAACAGTACAGATAAAGATCAATTAATTGGTGATAATGAATATTTAATTAATAATCGAATTGTTGATCGAAATATCATGTTAAAAGTACTATTTGATAAATATTTTAATGAAATAAAAAAAGTCACAACTTCATTAAATGACGCTAAAAAACTATATATAGATGCAATAAGTAGAATTATTTATAATAATACAGATATAGAAAATGCTAAAAAACTAGAAACTATAATCTTAAATAACTTAGCCACAATATCTTCCCATCAAGCTGAAAAAGAAATAGAAATTGAAAAAGATTACAAAATTAATAAAGTAGAAAGAACTATGGCAACCCAATCTCTTAATGTTAGAGTAACTGCTAAATTAGATCTAATTCAAAAAAAATATCCAATCAATCCTAAGGATCATCGTGATATTTTAAATGAAGAACCACCAAAAAAAGATAAAATAAATTTAATTGTTGAACATGAAAAAAATAGTAAAGCCGGTTTTGCTAACGCAGCTATCCTTGTTTCAACTGTAGCCTTTGTTTGCGGAATCGCCTCTGGCATAGCATATGTTTTAATGACATTTGGAAACTAATATAGTTTCCTTTTTATTGCATAAAAAAATAAATCATTATAAAATATTAATATGAAAAGGTGAATTATATGCCAAAAAAAGTAAATATTATATTATCAATAATAATTATCTGCCTTTTTATTACGAACTTTTTACTAGTATCTAATATAAAAAACAATCAAAAAGAAATAGTTAAAAATATAATACTAAGAAGTCCAGATGCCGAATTTGATAATGAAAAACAATATTATATTAATATTAATTATAAAAAAATTAAAAAAATGCTAAAAAATGACAACACATATAACATAGCTGTTCTAGATAATAATTCAAATACATATAAAAAATTTACTGAATTAATAAATAAAATAAGCTTTTATAAAAATACTAAAATATACTTATTAGAAATTGGAAAATTATCTAAAAAAGAAAGTATAGCTTTTTATGAAATTGATGAAAGATTATCTAAAATAAAGGGTAACTATATAATAACAATAAAAAAAGATACAATCCTGTCTATAACTGAATTTAATATTGAAGAATTAAATACATTAATTGAAGAAATGGAGTAATTAATATGGGAAAAGTTTATGATCAAATATGTATGTTTAAAGCAAAATATCCAGGTACAATATCATGGTGGAGAAACCGTAAACATGCTAAAGTTATTGAAGAACATTTGAATCCAGGCGAAGAGCCTTTATATTCATTTATTGGTCAAAAAAACAATGATATTCTAGATATATTTTCAACATCTGCTTTTTGTATAACAAATGAAAGAATATTAATTGGTCAAGATCACATTCTAACTGGTTATACCTTAAGTTCTATCACCCCTGATATGTTTAATGATATGCAAGTATATAAAGGAATATTTTTTGGTAAAATTACAATTGATACAGTTAAAGAAGAAGTCTTTATCACTAATCTTGATAAAAAATGTTTGGCAGAAGTTGAAACAGCCATTACCTATAATATGATAGAACAAAAGAAAAAATATTCAGCATTACATAGCGAAAGATAATATGCCAAAAAAATTACATTTAAAGAAAAAAATTCGCTTTTTTTTAATAATTTTAATAATAGTAATTATAATTTTATTAATATTAAAATTCACAAATCAAAGAAAAGATTATAGTGTTGAATATAATTATCAAGACTTTGCCATAAGTGAAAATTTTGATGCTGAAAATAAAGTTTATTATTATAAAATAAAATATAATAACATTACATATAACTTTATATATGAACATAAACATATAAATACTAAAAAAATGATTAACAGTATAGAAGAACAAACATATGATGATTATACATGCTTAATAATAAATAGTAATTATATATCATCAGAACCGCTATGTTCATACAAAAATGACTTAATATCGTATAATTTAGTACCAATTGAATTACAAAAAGAATTACCAAATTATAAATCAGATATTTCAAAAAATTCTTATAACAAAAAAAATTATGAAATCTACAATAACATTGATGAAGTTTTAATATGGTCATATAAAGGTTTTGATTATATTGAAAATAACGAAATAAAAAATATAAAAATTTTTAATAAAGATATTTATGAAATTCCTTTAGCAACTAAAATAAATAATTATATAATTATTCCAAATTATGAACAAGATTATGAATTTACAGAAATATATGTTCTTAACTTAACTAATTATGAAGTAAAAAAATGGTCAATAAAATATTCAATATCATTTGACAGTAAAATTTTAGGTATTAATGATAAATCAATATTTCTCTTAGATAAAAAAAATAACATTGAATATGAAATAGTTCCTCATAAACAAAAAATGCGTATAGTAGGTACTGAAAACAAAAAAGGCTTAATATATAATGAAGATGAAATAAAAAAAGTATCTATAAGTAAAATAAAATTAGAAAATATAGTTTTTACATATAAAAATAATTACATATATAACATAAAAAATAATAATTTATATTTAACATATAACTATTTTTCCAATTCAATTAAAGTATCAGATAATAATATAAAAAAAATAGTTTATAGTACAAATGATACAGTATATTACCTTGTAGATAATGAACTTTATAAATACAGTATTAAAGATGGTGAAACACTCCTTTTGAAATATAGTGAGTGGGAATATAATTACCAAAACAATATATTTATTAATAACTAATTTAAAAAAGAAACATATGTTATATTAGGAGTGATTTTATGTATGATAAATACCTAATACAACAAGGAGACACCTTAAGAAGTATAGCAGACAAATTTAATACAAAAGAATCCATTTTAATGGATATAAACAATATGCCTTTTCCAGACTATTACAAAGAAGGCAGAGAAATAATAGTACCTGTTAACAAAGAAAAATATTTTGAATATTATACAATAAAAAAAGGTGACACTATTTATGGAATTGCTAGAGAATATAATATAAATCCTGATTTATTATCTTTACTAAATGGTTTAAATGCTAATGATTATATATATCCTGATCAAGAGATAATTATTCCAAAACAAAATTATAGCTATTATGTAACAACTGACGGCGATACAATCGAAACAGTATCGAAGAAATTTAATGTTGGCATTAATAACTTACTTCAAAGCAATGAAACAATATATTTATTACCAGGGCAATTAATGGTAAAAAGAAATGAAAAAATGTGATTTTGACTAATCATATTTTTTTTTATTCAGTTGTGTTATAATAATAAAAGAATAGGGGTGATTTTAGTATGATAATAAGAAAGCCCTATGCTTTTCTTATCAAAAACTTTAAAATAATTCATTTATTATTACTAATTCCTATGCTATATTTAGCATTTAAATTTGGTGATATTGCTAGTTTCTTTCGGGAGTATGTCGCCGCACAATACACTACACCAGAAACAATTATAGCTGGTAACTACATAACTATATTAATCTACATTGTGTTGCTTTTCTTAATAATAGCTAATTCAATAATTTATTTACTAATGAAATCCAAGAAAAAAAATACTTTATATTATATTATTAGTATCATTTATTATTTAATTTTACTAGCTTCTACAGTTTTATTTTATGCATCAATGCAAAGCATAGAAAAAGGTACAATGGATCAAACATTTGCTAATTTTGTGCGAGATATGGGTAATATTTTAGTCGTACCTGTTTATCTATTAATGGTTGCAACAGTTACTAAAGGTTTAGGTTTTAATTACAAATCATTTAGATTTGATGGCAATGTCGATTTACAAGTAACTGACGACGATGATGCGGAAGTAGAACTAAAAATTGGGGCGGATAGCTATACAGTAAAAAGAAAATTTGTTCATATTCTTCGCGAATTAAAATATTATGTATTAGAAAATAAATTTGTTTTCACTTGCCTAGGAGTTGGTTTAGCATTATTAATTATTATAGTCGGTTATCTCAACTTTGAAATTTATAACAAAAAATATAATGTTTACCAAGCTTTTGCTTTAGATTCATTTACAATGACTTTAAAAGAAAGTTATATATCAGACGTCGATTATAGCGGTAATACTATTGCTGAAGGCAAGTATTACTTAGCAGTAAAAATAGCTATTCAAAATAGAACATTAACAGATCAATCAATTGACAAATCTAATTTTAGGATATTTATTGGTAATAAAGTGTTGTATCCAAAATATGATCGTAGCAGTCGTTTTATTGATATAGGTAAAAACTACCAAGGTGAAACTATTTATTCTAATACATCTAATGACTATGTTTTAGTTTATGAAATAGATAGCTCACTAGTCAAAAGACAATACCAAATGAAAATTTTAAGTGCTTTAAAATCTGAACCAGGTAAACTAATTCCATCTTATAAAATAGTTACTATTAAACCAAATAATATAACTAAAAAAGAAAATATGGGAGTGGCTAAACTAGGCACAGAAATAAACTTAAAAGACACCTTACTAGGAAATACAACATATACTTTAAGAAATATAACTTTTGATAAAAAATATAGTTATAGTTATCAAAAATGTACAACTACAGACGAATGTTATAATGTAAAAGACACAATACTACCATCAACTGGCAATTCTTTAGCTATAATTGAAGATAACATTGATTGGGATAATACTACAGCATATTATGCTAATGGCACAAAAGATTTTTACTCTGACTTTGCTACAATAGTTTATAACTATAATAATTTACAAACTGATAAAACATACGTTGCAACACTAAAAAATGTAACGCCAAAATACATCACTGATGTAAAAATATACGAAGTGCCAGAAATGATAACAAGAAGTTTTACCCAAAAAATAACTTTAAAAATATCTATTAGAAATAAAGTCTTTACTATTAAACTTAAAGAATAAATACCTGTTGACTTTTATAATTACATGATATAAAATTAAAGCATGTCTTTAAGACATGCATACGGGTCTATAGCCAAGTGGTAAGGCGTGGGACTGCAACTCCCTGATTCGTTGGTTCAAATCCGACTAGGCCCTCCATATAGAGATAAAAACAAGCAAATAAAGCTTGTTTTTTTATGAATTTATATATCTATTTCAAATTACATGTTATAATTATTAATACAAAGTAGGTAGTTATATGAAAAAGAATCAAAAAAAATTTTTATTTTTAATCATTAGTGTAATTATTATTATAATTTATAACATACTAACTAACGAAAATATAAATGAATCATATTCTCAAAATACTAATTCAGTTTCAACCAATTTAAATGTATATTTTATAGACGTAGGCCAAGCAGATAGTATCTTAATTACTAACAATAACCATAATATGCTTATTGATGCTGGAAATAATGAAGATGGGCCAAAATTAGTATCATATCTAAAAAACTTAGGAATAACCAACTTCGATTATGTTGTAGGGACTCATCCGCATGAAGATCACATAGGTGGTTTAGATGATATAATTAACAATTTTCAAATCGAAAATATCTTATTACCTGAAGCATATACTACTACTAAAACTTTTGAAGATGTTTTAAACGCTATTGAAAAAAATAATCTATCTATTACAGTCCCAACAATTGGTGAAACGTACCAACTAGGCCAAGCAGATTTAGAAGTAATATACACTGGTACAGACAACAAAGATTTAAACAATAGTTCAATAGTTTTGAAAATGACCTTTGGTAAATTTAGTTACTTATTTACTGGTGATGCAACCAGTCAAACAGAAAAGAAAATAATAAATAATAATATTGATGTTGATGTCTTAAAAGTTGGCCACCATGGCTCTGCTTATAGTACAACAGAAGAATTTTTAGCTAAAGTTACACCAACATATGCCATAATTTCAGTTGGTAAAGACAATAATTATGGTCACCCAGCAACATCAACAATAAATAGAATAAAAAAATATACAAATAACATCTACATGACAAGCGAATTAGGGACAATAATATTAACAAGTGATGGAAAAAATATAAATATAACTAATGAGAAAACAGATACAAATGGTTAGGAGCGCAATATGAAATATAGTATTGATCGAATAGAAGACAAAATAGCTATAATTGAAAATATTATAACTGGCGAAAAAACGGAAGTAAATATAGCTTTACTACCAGTTAATATAAAAGAAGGAAATATCATAAAAGAACAAAATAATGTTTATATTAGAGATATTGAAACAGAAAAAACACGTCGAACAAACCTTATATATAAATTTAATTCATTAAAGAAGAAATAATTCTTCTTTTTTTAATATCTTATAATGAGGTGTTAAAATGACTTTTAAATTTGATCTCTTTATAAATGTTTTATGGTTAGGAATTTTATGTGGTGTTATATCAACAGTATGTCTCCAAAAAATAAAAGAAACTAAAATAATCAAAAGTAAAAAAATAATGTCAATTATTAGTATTTTTGCCAATCTTCTAATAGGCTTTTTTATCAGTAAACTATTCACTAATTTAGATACAGTAATGTGCATTGAAGTAGGGATTATTACTTGGATTGGTGCCGAAACAATTTATGATAAACTACGTAGTAAACATATCTTTAAAAGTACCAAAGAAATAATTAAGTTAGATAAATTAAATGACTACGATTTAAGGTAATAAATTTATTACAAAATAAAAAAAGTGATTTCGAATCACTTTTTTACTTTATTAATTTAATTTTGTCCCGCAATTTCCACAGAAGTTAGCTCCGTTAGTTTTACTTCCACAATTTGGACAAAAATTAGGAATAGCACTAGCAGTAGAATCAGTTGTGCTAGGTTGAGCAACAGCTTCACTATTTGCGCTAGGAGTTTCACTTACTTGACTTTGTGGAGCTTGTTGAGCAGTCATTCCAGCAACAGAATTCATTACACTAGCTCCAGCGTTTTGTGCCATATTTAAGCCAGCAAATCCCATCATTGCACCATTTTCATTTGCTGAGGCATTTTTCATTGCTTCAGCAGTTGCAGCAGCCATTGCACCAGCCATATTGTTGCTGTAAGCTTGACCCATCATTCTTGTTTCATTAACCTTAGCTTCAATATCTTTGATAATTTGTGTATATTCATCAGTAGTTCCAATATTTTCCATTGAAACATCAGTAATTATAACACCATACTTAGAACCCCATTTTTCGCTTAAAATAGCATTCATTTGATCGGAAATCTCGCTACCATAAATACCTATTTGTGAGAATCTAATTTTCTTTTCAGCCATAATATTAGTCAATGCTTTATGCATTTGCTCGTTAAATTCGCCTTTAAATTGTGTACCAAAAACTTCATTAAAAGTAACTTCATCTTTAGGATTAGCACCAATAACAGTATTAACTAACGCAATAGGATCATCAACTTTATAAGCAAATGAACCATAGAAAGTCATTTTAATAGACATTTGATAAGTTTCATCATAAACATCTTTTGGTGAACTAGAACCAAACTTATTTCCAGTTACATTTAATAAATTAATATAATATACTCTTTGATCTTTAGCAGTTTGACCACCAAAAGTAAATCTGCTACCAATAGTTTTAAAAGTATTTAAAATACCTTTACCTAAACCTCCAAAAAAAATACTTGGTTCACTACTGTTATCATAAGTATATTCTCCAGGTTCAGAAGAAAATTCTACCTTACCATTATCAACAAGCATCATTGCCCATCCTTGAGGAATAACAATTTTACTTCCGTTTGATATTACATTTTCAGAGAAATTTTTATTTCCCTCTCCATGTTTTACACTTCCTCTTACAATTAATACATCAGTTCCTACTTGAGGAAGATTAACGAACTCTTTAAATTGATCGCCAATAGCAGTTGAAACTGAATTAGTTAGAGCTTTAATTAAACCCATTTTACATTACCTCCTAGCTCATTTTTTCTAAACTTGTAAGTACCCAATCATAATCTTCTTGATTATATTTTGATCCACAATACTCACATATACCAGATGTGTTAACATTTACCGGTGCACCACATCCTGGGCATTTTCTAATGATACCCTGCTTCAATGCATTACTTTTCTTAGTAAATACCAAATTATAATCAACTTGAATTCTTGACTTATTATTGCCAGAAACCAAAGTACCATTACTTAAGTTTATTATATAATCCATATATCTTGATTGCAAGTAAACTTTTATTATATATACATCATTATTTACTTCTATATCAGCTATTCTACTTTCTTTTACATTTAATTCATCATACATTTGACGCCATCCATTACCCTTAGCATTATTTAAAATATTACTAGCATAATTATAAACATCTTCACTAATAAAGTGTTCTACTGTATCTAACTTATCTAACATTATAGCTGTAAATAATTTAACAAAAATATTATTAACTTTTGTTATAAACATACTTTCATTAAAAGTTGTATCAATTTTTCTAAATTCTTCTACACTCATATCCTATCCTCCCTATAATAATTATATCAAAAAAAGAAATGTTTTAAAACACTTCCTCTTATTTATTTATATTAGTTTTCTTACTTAACACAAAATCACTTGCATCTTTAACAATTGTACTTCCACAATATTCACATTCACCAGAAGTATTTGCTTTAATAGGCGCTCCACAGTTTGGACAACTAATATCTTTATTAATTCCCTCTTTACTTCTTACAAATGTCATAACATAATTATTAACAATTTTACTATTTTTATTTCCTCTAGTAACAGCATTATTAGTTGTATCTATTACATAATCATAGAAAGAAACTCTCATATAAACTTTAACACTTACGTTACCATTTTGCTCTACAATATCAATTATTTTTGTTTCTAGAGCTTTAAAATCACTCATTATATTTTTACCATTTTTAATTTTTAAAACATCAAGTTGAGACGTATAACTATTATATAACTCATCAGTACATAACTCTCTTAACTTATCATAATCAAATTCCATCCAAGCATTTTGTATTTCAACAAACTTATCAAATGCCATATTTTTTAAATAACTTAAAGTTAAATTTGGTAATATTTCCTTAAGTTTATCTTCACTAACATCTTGATATAATTGTAAATCAGTAGATGCTTCTTCTTTTTTCTTACTTAGTTCCATACAAATCGCAACAATCACAATAACTACAAAAATAATTGTTGTAAGACTAAAACTGATACTTCCATCATCACTAGAAGAATCCCAATCACTACTTGATGAACTCCAGTCACTACTTGACGAACTCCAATCACTACTACCACCAGAATCATAATCGGAATCCCAACCAGAATCAGCTTTAACATTTAAAACTAAAGCAAACGGTGTAATAACAAGTAATAAAACCAATAACTTTTGCAAAAGTTTTTTCATTTTCATAACAACTCACCTCTACATTATATGCATTATAACATTTTTTTCTAAAAAAAAATAGAAATGATATTCATTTCTATAAAATATTTTCATCATTAAAACCTAATTTTTCTTTTATTATATATACAGGTCTATTTTTAACTTCCAAATAAGCTTTTGCTAAATATTGTCCTAATAAACCAATTACAATAAATTGCATACCAGCTAAAAATAAAATCAACAAGATAACAATAAATATAGGTTGAAAAATTAAATCAAAAGCCAATACTTGAACTAACAAAACACAAAGATATATAAAAAATGCTAACAAACAAAATATTCCTATACCAAAAGATAATTTTAATGGTTTAGTTGAAAAAGCTAAGATTCCGTCAATTGCATAATTTAAACTAGATTTAAAATTAAAAGATGATTTTCCATTAACTCTTGGCTCAACATCATAAGGTAAATATTTTACGTTAAATCCTACCCAAGCAAATATTCCTTTAGAAAATCTATTATTTTCTCCTAAACTTAAAATAGCTTCTCTGACATTTTTTCTAAACATTCTAAAATCAGAAGCAGCATTTTCAAAATGCACATCACTCATTTTATCCATTAACTTATAAAAAATATTTTTACAGAAAGCCATAAAACCACTTTCGGCTTTTCTTTCTTTCATAACCATTGCAACTTCATCATATTCTTTTTCATTATCTAATACTTCCATCATTTGAATTAAATAATTAGGGTTTTGTTGCAAATCACCATCGATAATACATGTGTACTCACCACTAGCATGCTTTAAACCAGCCAACATAGCTGCTTCTTTTTTAAAATTTCTAGAAAAAGAAAGAACTTTAACGTGTAACATATCTTTTTCATATAATGTTCTTAGTTCATTCATGGTATTATCTGATGAACCATCATCTATAAAAATCATTTCATATTTAATCTTTTTTAAAGTATTACTCATCTTATCGTATAAACCAGTAACATTTCCTGCTTCATTTTTACAAGGAATTATAATGCTTAACTTCATATTTACACCTCTCAAGCATTATAACATATATAACTTAAAAAATACATTAAACTTGCTAAAAAGTATTAATTTTGATATTATATAATTACTATAATAAAGGGTGATAAAAATGGGCAAAAAGTGGTGGATACTAATATGTTTTTTTTCTGTGCTTACTTTTATAAGCTCTTTTATTTGCGTTATTTTAATTCATTTATCAGAAGAATCTAAAACCTCTATAAATAGTAATTCAATACTAGCTAGTAACAACATCTATATTAATTCAACTATTCAATATGATAAATCAAATAAACTTAACTTATATGATCTTACCCCAGGTTATACTTATTCCAATACATTTAGTATAACAAATAACAATTCTAATACAATTTATTACAATATAACTTGGGAAAATGTATCTAGTACATGGAATACAAATTCTAATCACCCTGAAGAATTTATTTATTATTTAAACTGCTCAAATGGTGAAAAAACAGATAAAAAACAAATGCCTCTAAATAATTCAGAAAATATTATTTTAGAAAACCTTGAATTAAAAACTAATAAAACCAATACCTGTACAATAACAATAGAATTCATAAAAACACAATCAAATGAAGCATATAACTTAAATAATGCCTTTGGAGGTACATATAAAATAAACATAAATAAGTAGGAAGTGATAAAATGAAAAACAAAAACGACGAATTTAAAAACGAACTTGAAACTCAATACAATATTTTAATTCAAACCGAACAAAAAGAACAACAAAAAAGAACTATTGCCATCCTAATTATTTTATCTATAACTTTATTCACTACCATAACTACACTTATTTTTGCCTATAAATCTTACCAAAATACTAAAAATATTCGAAAAATGCAAACTGAAATCCAAACACACTATCAAATTCTTTCAAGTATATACAACAACTCTGCTAAAATTGAAATCCCTTCCATAACAACTGGTTATTTCTTAGAAAATCCAAAAGTAATTACGATTACCAATGAAGGCGATATAGATATTAATTATAATTTAAAAATATCTTCTATAAAAACATCACTTTCAACTAATAATAATTTGGTTTATAATATAACTGAAAACAACGAAATGTCTATTGATCGAGCATTACCATTAAAAGACAGTATCATTTTAGAAAATATTTTAATTCATCCTAATGAAACCAAAACTTATACCATAAATATTAAATTTAATGGCTATATAGAAACAAGTGATATATCTAATTATTATAATGCTAGTATAGTAGTAGAAGAAACAAACAACAAGTCAAATCTTTTAAATTAATGTAAGAATTGAGGCCATATATGAAAGATAAAAAATATAATAAAATTATATTTAAAATTTTAAAAATACTATACTACATAGTACTTTCTTTAGTCTGTTTAATGATATTTTTAATCTTATATTATATGATTTCAAGTCAAATAAACTCTAATAATGAAAAATATCGTCCTAAATTCTCTATGTATACCATTGTTAGTCCGAGTATGACACCAGTAATAAATGTTTATGATGTAGTTATCAATATCCATCCTAGTTCCCCAGAAAAAATCGAGGTTGGTGACATCATTACTTATATTTCTAAATCGCCTAATTCTGAAGGAATGACCATTACCCATCGTGTAACTCAAGTTATTACTTCTGATGATGATACTTATGAATTCATAACTCAAGGCGATGCTAATCCAAACGCCGATACTTTATCAGTTCCTTATAACGACATAATTGGTAAAGAAATAATCATAATTCCGCAATTAGGCAAATTTCAATTCCTAATTGCTAATAAAAAATCTTGGTTAATCTTACTTTTAATTCCAATTATAATATATTTAATAAAAGACGCAAAAAGGCTAATAGAATTATTTGGTTTAAGAAGAAAAGTAGATAAAGTAACCGGATTTATTCAAACGTCAGTAATTGATCGAAAAAAAATTGAAGAACAATTAAGAAAAGAACAAATAAAAGAAGATTTAAGAAAAAAAGAAGCTTTTAAAGATGCTATAATTAAAAGTCCTAATGAACCCAAAGGTTTTTTAGAAAAATACAATGAAACAATATTAACAGTTAAAACTAATAAATATTTAGAACAAAATGAAACTCTAGATGAAGATGTAAATTTAGTTCTTAAGCCACATAAAAAAATCCAACCAATAAAAGAAAATAAAAATGAAGAACAAAATTTATCTTTGAAAATAGAAGAGTACGACCGTAAAATATTAGAATTAGATAAAATGTTACAAGATGTTGAAAAAATAAATCGTAAAGATAGTAAAAATATTGAACCAAAAGAACCTGATAATTTCTTACAAGGCAGAAAAATTAAAGTTATTGCCACCATCCCAGCTAAAAATCATACTCTAAAAAAACAAGAAACTAAAATTGAAAACAAAGTTCCTGAAAAAACACAACCACGAACAATGGAACTTAAACAAAACCTTGTTAAAAACAATAAAAAATTAAATTTAAATCCTCATGAAATTAAAAAAATAAATAGAAAAAATAAAACTGGGACAATTAAACCAATTGAAACTAATACAGTTCACCCAAAAGCTAAGAAAAAACTAAAATCAAAGAAAAAACCTAAAAAAGTTATTTATATAAAAAAAGTATAAAACAAACTGTAATAATTTTTAACAGCTTGTTTTTTTTATATTCAAATAAATTTGTATGATATAATAAAGCCAATAAGAGGTGTAAAACTATGGAAAAGTGGAAAATTATAGGTCGAGTAAAACACAAAGGTGATACATATATAATTTTTATAAATAAAAAATATACTAAATTTTTTATGAAAATATCTGAAAGTGGTAAATTAGATTATCCAACTTTGACAGAATACAATGAATTAGCTGCCCAATATTCTTTTGATTCTTGCCTTAGAATTAACCACGGGTACAAAAAGCATACTTTTTCAATTGAACCTAAAATATATGTTGGTAAAAAACTAACTTCTTTAGCATTAGCTGCCTCAATGATTTTTGGAATTAGTGGGTGCTCTTCAACAAAAGATGCCTTAACAGAATTTGCTGAAAATGGCGTTTGCCTTGAACAAATGGAAGACGACAGTTCCATGTATAAAATGACAGGTGTAGATATAACTAAAATTAATCGCTTTAACTCCTTAAATATAAACGCTGATCATTTTAGTAATAAATCATTTAAAACATGTGTTCCGGGCACCTTTTATAAATATTATGGTGTAGAAAAAGCCGGATGGAATGAAGTTTATAATACTTTAGAAAATGCTAATATTCCTGATAAAATTAAAAAAATAATATATGATGGTTTAAAAAAATTAGAAAAAAGCAATTTTAATATGGATTTAACTGTTCTTAATTATAACTTAGAAAAGTTAACCGTAAAGTTCGTCGAAAAAGAAGCTTTGCCTCTTGGTGTAGCAGGAATGTTTGTTGCTGATGGATCGATTGTGTCTATCAATAAAACAGCAGATTTAGATGATCCAGCAACAAAATTAATATTACTTCATGAGATTTTAGGTCATGGTATGACTATGGCCTACGCACCAGAAAATGGTGGAATTAGTTGTAGTTTATATGATTCATATTACACAATTGATGATAATAAATTAACTGGATCAGGCAAATTAGGCATGTCAATTTTTGAAGCTATACCAGATATAATATCAGCTCTAGCTAGTGGTACTAAACTAGATTGCCAAGAAGGCGGTTATGAAATAGAAGTATACACCCTACAAGCCATATCAACTAGCTTAAACTGTGAAATTAGTGACATAGCTAACTATGGCGTTGACTATCTTATCAAATTAATGCAAGAAAATAAAATTGATGATCCTTATAGTTATATTATGAGTATTGATACACAATTTGATTTTGGTTACCAAAGTCAAGTTGAAGGTATTCTAGACGATAGTACATGTGAAACTTTATTAGTAGAATATTTTTCAGAATGGTCAGAAGAACGTTTAAAAGATGGCTATGCAAAAGATGAACTAATTGATGAAGCACAAACAGCTATATTAAACGCTAAAAATCTAATTAAATGCATCACAATGAATGACAGTAAAATTATTTTAAGTGGAAGTAGCAATATGAATGCTATAAATCCTACAAATGTCGCTAACGTTGTAGCAAGAAATATCGAAGCTCAACAAAAAGAGCAAAAAATATCTAGTCATAGTCTTAATTAACATAATTTTTTCCAAAGAAAAAACACATCTTAGACATGTTTAATCTTTTACTAATACCTTCTCTAAATATTCTACAACTTTATAAAGAATATAAGATATTATAATTAAAATAATAATACCACTAACAACTAAATCTAAATTAAAAACTTGTGTTCCATATATAATTAAATATCCTATTCCAGCTTTACTAACTAAAAATTCTCCAGTTATAACACCAATTAAACTCATTGAAATAGCTAATTTTAACGAAGAAACTATTGTTTTATAGGAACTAGGTATAACCAAATATTTCAATATCTGATACTTATTAGCTTTAAAAGATTTCATTAACTTTAATCTAGTTGCATCAGTACTATAAAAACCATTTGTTATAACTAATGTACTAACAATAACATTAATTAATATGGCCATAATTATAATACTTTTTCCACTAGCACCAGCAATTATAATTATCATTGGCCCTAAAGCAACTTTAGGCAAAGAATTTAAACAAGTTAAAAAAGGATCAAATATTTTATAAATACTATTATATAAATATAAAATAATAGATATCACTATACTTATCAACATTCCTATTCCAAAAGCCACTAAAGTTTCATAAACAGTTACCCAAATATGTTTAAATAAATTATTACCAATATATAAATTATATATAGTCTTCATAACTTTAGAAGGACTACTAAAAATAAATGGATTAATTATTTTATGCTTACTTAAATATTCCCATATAACTAAAAACATAATTACTATTAAACATTGAATAAATAAAATTATACATTTTCTTAGTTTATATTTTCGTATAAACTTTTTTTGTTCTTCAGACAATTGTATCTAAATCCTTTAAAATTAAATCATAATAGTAATTAAATTTAGCATCTTTTCTATTTTCAGTAGGTAATTTCTTATTTTCTAGTTCAATAGTATATATATTTTTTACCAAAGCTGGACTTTTACTTAAAACAATAACTTTATCTGCCATACTTATTGCCTCTGCGATATCATGTGTGACCATGATAGTTGTTTTACCATAAGACTTTATAATCTTATAAACATCGTCACTAACATTAAGTCGAGTTGTATAATCTAAAGCACTAAACGGTTCATCTAAAAACAATAAGTCAGGCTTAATTGCTAATGTTCTTATCAAAGCTACTCTTTGCTTCATTCCACCTGACAATTCTCTAGGGAATTTATTTTTAAATTCATTTAAATTATACTTAATTAACAAATCTTCAACATACTTTCTATTCTCAGAATTGTTTTTTTTCAAAATATTTAAACCTAATAAAACATTATCAATTATTTTTAAATGAGGAAATAAAGCATCTTCTTGCAACATATATCCGGTAACTGGATTATCAATATAATATTCTATGGTTCCTGTAGTCTTACTAGTTAAACCAGCTAAAATTGATAATAAAGTACTTTTACCACAACCACTGCTTCCTACAATTGCTACAAATTCTCCTTCATAAACATCAAAACTAACATTTTTAATTGCTTCGATTTCACCATTAACAGTATTAAACTTCTTACTTATATTATTTACAGTTAATAACTTATTCATTTAAATTTTTAACTAACTTATTAAAATCCACGTAATGATCAAGCAAATCATTATCTATCATTATATTCTCTAAATTTTTATATGCTTCTTCTGGAATTGTTGTATTAGTAAACCAAGAGTCTGCCTCTTTATACCTTTTTACAATTACAGCCACATCATTTAGCGAATTATCGGGAAATTGATTTAAAATACTACGTGCTACATCTTCATCACTATGTTCTGCAACATATTTAAGACCTTTATTAATTGCATCATTAAATTTTTTTATTACTTCTTCATTTTTATCTACATAACTTTTTCTAGCGTAAAAAGCAGTGTAAGGCATTTCTCCAGACAATTTTCCAATACTTCCAACAACATAACCAAGACCTTCTTTTTCCAATTTTAAAGCATTTGGTTCAAATAAATTTACAAAATCTCCAACGCCACTAATAAAAGTTCCTGACAATGAAGCAAAATCTATACTTGTATTAACTTCAATTTTTGTAACGTCACCATTGCTATTTTTTACTCCGTTTAAAAAATTTAAAGCAGGCATTCCACCAGTTCTACCAACTAAAATTTCTTTACCATATAAATCTTCAATATTAAAATCTTCTATTTTTTTTCTAGAAACAATAAATTGCCCATCACGTTTTGTTAAACCAGCAAAAGTTACTAAATAATCTTCTTCACCATTATTATATACATATATTGCAGATTCAGGTCCTGCAAAACCAACTTGGACATCTCCTGATAATACGGCTGCACTTACTTTATCAGCTCCACTCGTTAATATAATATCTACATCTAAACCATTTTCTTTAAAATAACCATTTTCCAGTGCTACATATAAAGGTGCATAAAAAATACTATGTGTTACTTCCGCTAATTTTATTGAAACTAAATCATTTTCTTTCTTATTATTCATTGATTTGACAAAAAATACAGCAGTTATAATAAGTATTAATGTCAAAAAAACAATTAAAAATTTTTTCAAAATATCCCTCCTAGTTTCAATTTATTATATTCTTTAATTTATTCACATGTGTATGTAAATACCTATTCAATAAATTAAAAATAAACATTTACAACAAACTTTCTTTTTGATATAATCTATACATAATAAGCGAGGTGTCGGCTATGGCGGTATTAACAGAGGAAAGAAAAATATTATTAGACAAGCTATATAACTTACGAAGTGATGACAGTATTATCATTACAGGTTTAAAAACAGAAATATCTGATTTAGAAAAAGCAAAATCTACTAGTGAAGAAGAAAAAAAACAAGAAGAAGAAAATAAAGAAAAATATAACAATGAATTGGCAATATTTACAAATCAAGCAGATACATTCTTAAATAGTTTTAGTGAATTTGATGATAGTAGCTTTGAATCTTTAAAAGATGTTGGTGTGGATGTACCAGTTGGAACACTTCTTGCTAAACTAAGAGATAAAATGCCAACTCATAAAGGTGAAATAGATCATCAAATAACAACATCATTGCGTGCAATTGCTGAAAAAGAAAGTGAAATTGAGAAACTAATTAGTGAACTTGAAGATGCCGAGAGCAGACTTAACACTGCTGAAGCAGATCAAAGTAAATTGAATCTTCTTCTAAATGATATACTTGTTTTAAAAAATAATTCCTATAATCGTGATTTTGTAAAATCAGTACTTGATGCTTTTAAAGTATTTACCGAAGAAGAAATACTTGTTTTAGAGTTTCTAATTTTATTCCCTGAAAATGGTCTTATTGAATATGATCAAAATTATCCTACCGAAGAACATAAAAATCCTTTTACAGTAGAAGAAAATGTAGAAAAAAATGAACAAAACGATTACAGTGTTGAACAAAATGTCATCAATCAACCAGTTGAGATAGTAAATGATACTCCAACTGCCGTTCAAGAGCCAACTGAAACACCAGTTATTGAAGAAAATGAACCAACACTAGAAGTCGCAGCTCCAATAGTTAATGATATTCCAACCATAGAAAACATGAACGTTGAAAATGAACCAACTTCTCAAATCGAAAATCAAGTAGAAGAACCAATAATTCCAACACCACTAGCAACAACTGCAGATAATATTTTTAATCCCGACTTCACAGATTTTGTTCAGGCTCCAGTAGAAGAATATATCACGCCAGAAACACCAGTTTCCAACGATGAAGAACCAAATAATAACAATGACGTAGAAATAACACGTTTAGAATTATTAGGAGTAGAAATAGATAAAATTCCTGAAGCAAACAAAGATGAAATAATAAAAAAAATATTAGAAACTGACGAAAAAATAATTACTCAAAACTTAAATCTATTAAAAAGTTTAAATGTTCCAGCTTCTCATCTATATGATATAAAAGATGGCTTTATGTATTTAACAGACAGCGAACTTTCTCGTAAAATAGATATTTTAAAAAGTCGTCAAATATCAGATGACACTATAACTAACGAATTGTTAAATTGGAACTTCACAGAATCATATCAAACATTTGCTGAAAGAATAGAAGCTTTAGAAACTACAGAAGAAAAAATTACTGATCAAAATATTGGAAAATTAAAAAGTGATATTGTTAGCTATTATGTAAAAATATTAAAATTATCTGAACAAGGTATCGAACTAGAAGATAAAGAAATTAGAAATAATGAAGCAGTTTTAATGAATAGTCCTTATGTTACAACAGATGCTGATATTTTAAAAAATCATTCTATTAAATTAGTTAGAAAAAATGGTAAATTTGCGCTAGAAACATTCTGGAAAACTCCTACAGAACTTACTTCTGCCATTGAAACTTTTTATGAGGCGGATTTAAGCAAACTAATCGAAACCAACCCTGAAATTTTAGGTAAAAATCCTATCAGTTTACTAAGAAGAATAAAATATTGTCAAGAACAAAATATTCCAATAGTTGATGAAAATAACCAATATTATAAATATATCTATGATGAATTAGAATTTCAAAAAGCATTTGGCAACGCAGTTTTACCAAACTTAATTTCGACAAAAGAACAAATCCCGAATGTTATCGGTAATAGTGATTATATAAAAATATTAATAGATTATTTAGATGCTTATTATCAAAGTCCTCAACTTGAAAAAATAGATTTTGAAAATAGCGAATTATTAAATGAATACAACAAAATTATCACTAGTTTACCAACCGCTTTAAAAGCCCAAATTATTAATGAAAACATTTACAACGTTTCTGGAACACTAATTTCTAAAAGCAAATTAGAAAGAAATATTGCTGTACTTGTTGATATGCTATCAAAACAAAACCAAGCAATAGATGGTTTGGAAAGAGAAATAATTTTAACAGCAGCTATGTATAACCTTCATGTAACAACTGAAAATTTAGATAAAATAGCCAGTAGTTGCTTGGGTTTTAATAAAACCTCAAAAAGAATGGGAGGTCTAGCAGCATGACATACTTAAAAGATTTAGGTTTTAATGATGAATATATAAATACAATAAATGAAAATCTACCAAGTAAGGCGTTAGAAACACTTGAAAAAGAAAAAGAAAAAGTTTCAAAAAATATTAATTTCTTAAAAGATTTAGGTGTAAAAAATTATTGTGATGCATTTGTTAAATTTTATAATATGTTTTTATTAGAAAATACTTCTTTTGAAGAAATATTTTCTAAATACGATCGTGAAGATTTAATTGCTAAACTAGAAAAAAACGTCGCGATAATGGAATATTTATAAAACTCTAGAAATTCTAGAGTTTTTTAATACCAAAAAACCATAAAGCAACATACTTTATGGTTTTCTATTTTTATCTATTTCATTATAGCATATAAAGATAAAAATAAATATATAAAATTAAATGGGCAGAAAAATAAAAACCATATATTTTCTATTAAATAATTCTATTTCATAAAGTATGTTG
>CAKOLG010000002.1 GCA_934096175.1 uncultured Bacilli bacterium | reverse complement strand
TCTTTACTTCCTACTTTCTACTATATTATTCTATTTCTATTGTACCCCCCCCCCGCATATTTTTGTCAATAAAAAAAAGAGCTTTTGCTCTTAAAAGAAAATGCGAATTACATCATGCACAGTTACATATAACATAAGTAACATTAGTAAACCAAAGAAGATTGTAGTTGCAATGTTTTCAACTTTTTCGTTAACTTTTTTACGTGTAATTAACTCAATTAATAAGAATAAAACATGGCCACCATCAAGTGCAGGAATTGGTAAAATATTCATTACACCTAAATTGATACTTAAGTATGCTATTAAGAATAAAACATTTTCAATACCAGCTGCTCTTGTTTCCCCGACAACTGTGTAAATACCAACTGGTCCAGATAATGCATTTATAGAAATTCCACCTGTAAATAGATTACCAATAGTCAACCACATTTGATTAACTAAGCTACCAAATTTTTGAAAAGCATATTTTACAGAAGGGATGAATCCTTTTTTGACTTCACTTTTTATTTCGATACCAAAAACTTTTGTTTTATTACCATCTTCATCTTCAACTTCTTTAGGAGTAACGTCATATGTACCTGATGAACCATCTTCATGTTTAACAGTTATTTGGTATGTTCCGTCTTTGTCTTTTACCATAAGTCTTAGTTGAGCAGTATCCCATGTTTTGGTCTTTTTACCATTTATTTCAGTTATGGTATCACCTGCAACTATTCCAGCTTCAGCTACAGCACTGTTTTCTGAAACATTATAGATTACTGGTTTTAATGATGGGGCACCCCAGATTAAAGCAATTGTAAATAATAAAATTAAAGCTAATAAGAAATTATTAAAGACACCAGCTACTAAAATAATTAGTCTCTGCCACCATGGACGATTGCACATGAATTTTTCTTTAGGAATTTTTTTAGTATCATCGTCCTCATAAATTTCGCCAGCCATTTGTACAAATCCACCAATAGGGA
Source organism: uncultured Bacilli bacterium (assembly GCA_934096175.1). Classification (GTDB taxonomy): domain Bacteria; phylum Bacillota_I; class Bacilli_A; order RF39; family UBA660; genus Coprovivens. Next base: position 65,270 of record CAKOLG010000002.1, on the reverse strand, counting down.
ATGCTCTTATGGAGTAATTTATATTATCTTTTCCTTTAATTGTTTTTAAAATTGGACCCATACCTATTGAAAATTCATATATATGAACACCACTTTTTTTAGCTGTTAAAAAATGGCCTAGTTCATGAATAAAGACAAGAATGCCTATAATAAAAATATATAATAATATATTTAACACTGTACTCAATATTGTTTGCATCATTTTATCACCTATCTAATAATATTTAAAATACTTATAATTAACATATAACCAAACATTACAAAAGTTAAACTATCTAAACGATCAAGTATTCCTCCATGTCCTGGCATTATGTTTGAAAAGTCTTTAATACCATTTTCTCTTTTAATTTTACTAAAGAATAAATCACCTATTTGACCTAAAATACTTAAAGCTAATGACATAATTAATAATAAAGGAATGCTTATATTACTAGTAACAATATTATAATAATATATTGACGGAACGATAGTTCCTATTAAAGAACCTGCAATACTACCTTCAATTGATTTTTTTGGTGATACATTTGGAATAAGTTTATGCTTGCCAATTAAGCAACCAATAAGCATGGCAAATGTATCTGTAAGTATAGCAATAAGAATTAAGTATAATAATAACCATTTATTACCATTGCAGATTAGTATTAAGACATTGAATACAACACCTAAAAGTGTAATAGTTCCTAATAAGTGAAAAGCTTCTTTGGTAGTATATTTACCTTTTGTATCAAAAATTGCGGGGATTGTAAGAACAAGTGCTGGTAAACATAAACTTAAATAAGATACACCATTAAATAAATAACTTGAACTTAGGTGGCTAAAAACTATTAATTCTAAGCACAAAAATCCTAGTACTTTTATATATGTTGGGTATGGTTTGTGACTTTCTTTTAATTTAAGTGTTTCAATATAGGCCATACCTGCGACAATGCCTACAGCAATGGCAAAGGGAATCCCTCCTAAAATAAAAAATGGTATTACAATAGCAATTGCTATGATAGCACTAATTACTCTTGTTTTCATTTGCGTTACCTCCAAATCTTCTTTCTCTTGTATTAAATTTATCTATTGCTTTTTCAAATTCGTCTTTATTAAAATCTGGGAACAAAACGTTTGTAAAATAAAATTCAGCATAACTTAGTTGATAAATCATAAAATTACTGATGCGTTCTTCTCCACTAGTTCTAATTAAAAAGTCAATAGGTGGTAATTCATTATACAAATATTTATATATGGTTTGTTCATTTATGTCTTCAATATTTAGTAAACCATTGGCTACGGACTCAGAAATCTTTTTTGTTGCATCAACAATTTCTTGTTGCCCTCCATAGTTTAAGCATATGTTAAGAATCCCTTTTGTATTATTTTTTGTTTTTTCTGTAACGTATTCCATTGCTTTTAAAACGTCTGGTCTTAAATTTTCTTTTCGCCCAGAAAAAATTATTTTAATATTTTCGTTGTGAATATTTTCGCATTCTTTGTTAAACCAATTAACAAAAAGATCCATTAAATATTTTACTTCTTCGGTTGAACGCTTAAAATTTTCAGTTGAAAAAGCAAAAATGCTTAAATATTTAACACCTTTGTTTATGATATAGGGTACTAATGATTGAATATTTTCACAACCCTTTTGATGACCTTTTAAAGGCAATAAGCCATTTTTTTTAGCCCATCTTCTATTACCGTCCATTATTATTGCAACGTGGTTTGGATAATATTTTTCCATTTTTATCAATCCTTCTTAGAAGATTATACTATTTATATTAATTTAAAGCAAGAACGTACTTAAAACAATATAAAAAAAATGACTCATTAAAATGAGTCAATATTTATTTTCACTTTTTTCAAGCCTAAGATGTAGGCATGTGCTTGTACTAATGTACGAATAGCATTGGCCATTTTACCATTGCGACCAATTACAGCACCTTTATCTGTTTCATGAACAATTATTTCTAAAATTGTTGCATCGTCTTCACCACCAAATTGTTGAACTTTAACCATATCTGGTTCTTTGGCAATGCTTTTAACTAAATATTCAGTAAATTCTTTTAATTCCATTTTTATTTACCTTCTTTTTTAGATTCTGCTTTATTGTTAGTATATTTTGTCATGATACCTTTTTTGCTAAGTAAGCTTTTTACTGTATCTGTAGGTTGAGCACCATTATTTAACCAATATAATGCTTTTTCTTCATCAATACTTACTTCATAGTTTTCAGGAATTGGATTATAAATACCGATTGTATCAATAAATCTACCATCTCTTGGACTACGAGCGTCAGAAGCGACAATTCTATAAAATGGTCTTTGTTTAGAACCGCCTCTTTTTAATCTTAATTTAACAGCCATGTTTTTCCCTCCTTTGATTTGATTGCTACTAATATAACATAACTTTAGCTTATGTGTCAACCTTTTTAGGTTAACATTTAGTTGGTATTTAAATAATAAAAAAAAGACAATATTAATTATTGTCTGTTATATAATCTTCTTTAACATCGTCAATTCCTTTATCATCATATATATCATCCCATGGTAATTCATCTTCTTCAATAGCTATTTTAACTTTTGATTCACCAACTATTTCTACTCCAAGTTCTTTTTCAATAGTTAGTTCTACTTCATCATTAACTATTTTGACATCTTGGACAGTAGGTTGCTTTAAACTTCTAACAATTATTTCATTATTGTTATTTAAAGATTCTATGTCTTTAACACGTAGTTTCATCATTTCTTCGTAAGTAAATGTACGTGTTGTTACACTAGTTTTAGAATCATTTTCGTAAGAATACCAAACATTAACGTCAAAAGAACCTGTTACATCGACTTCATTTTTATTATTCGTTCCTGAAAATTTATGGTTGATAATCCAACAGCCTAAAACAGTATTGGGTGTTTGTTCTGTTTTTAAAGTATAATTGTTAGAATATGTTTTTTTCCCTTTTCCTACAATAGTTTTGGTAACTATCTCTTTATAATTAGACATATTATTCACCTCTAATTTAATGTATGCAGAAGGTTTGATAATATTTACAAAAAAAGAAATCAGAAGCTTGATTTCAAAATAAACTATTTAAGGTATTCTTTTATTTTTCTTTTAGCATGTGAAGTTACTACATGATCTAACCAAGAATTATTTGGTTCTATATTGTCTTTAGTTAGTAAAAATATACGGTCTTTATTGTTTAGTGTATGAGTTATTTTAACTTCTTTACCATTAATGTAAGCTTTGTATAAATGGTTACCAATATCGGAATGTAATTTGTATGCGAAATCAATTACTGTAGAACCAAATGGTAATTCAAAGACTTCTCCACTAAAAGAATAAACATATATATTGTTAGTAAATATTTCATTTTTTACTCTTTCAATGAAGTCTTGGTCTGTCATAGTTAAATTATTTAAATCTTGCAAAGTATTAAAAAATTGGTAATTTAATTTTAACTCTTGTTGCATTTTTAATTTTCCTTCACCTTTTAATTGTTTCCAATATGCTGCCAAACCAATAGTATTTATTTCATCCATTTCTTTAGTCTTTATTTGGAATTGTAAAAGATGGTTATATGGAGCAAAAACAGTTGTATGAAGTGAGCGATACATATTTGTTTTAGGACAAGCAATGTAATCTTTGAATTTATTATTCATTGGCGTATATATTTTATGAATTAGGCCTAAAACTTGATAACAAGTTTGTTCGTCATCGACGATTATTTTAAAATTTACTAGGTCATGGATTGAACTTATTTTGTATTTTTTGTTAATTTTTTGATATAAATGATAAATATTTAAGTATTTAATACGATAACTAAATTTTATATGATTTTCATTTAATAAGTTTGTTACTTCGTTTTCAGCTGCATTAATGCAATCAGTATAATCTCTTTCGATTTCTGAAACTTTATTTTTTAAAGATTCATAAATTTCTGGTTCTAAGTATGATAAGCAAATATCTTCTAGTTCACATTTTAAACGAAAAGCACCGATAAAATATGCTAATGGTACAAAAATATTTAAAGTTTCTTCAGCACTTCTTTTTTGTTTTTCAGGTTTTTTAAAGTTTAAAGTTTGCATGTTATGTAATCTATCACATAACTTAATGATTATAATTCTAACGTCATCATTAAGACTATTAATGAGGCGGCGAATATTGGCATTTGTTGCATCATCTTTGGTATTGAAATGTAAGTTACTTATTTTGGTTACTCCATCAACTAAAGTTGCTATATCATGACCAAATAATTTTTCTATATCAGCAAGGGTGTAGTCCGTATCTTCAACTACATCATGCAATAAACCAGCGCATAAAGAAGAACCATCTGCATGGAACTTGGTCAAGTTCATGCAAACGTTTAAGGGGTGAATAATATAAGGTTCGCCACTTTCGCGAAACTGATTAGCATGAGCTTTACTAGCAATTTCGTATGCCTTTTTTACTCTAGGAATTTCTTCTGGATTATATTTTTCTATTTCTGATAACAAATCTTCTAATGTCATTATATATTCCCTCTTTCTTGTTATTCATAATAACACAAGATTTTATAAAAATAAATTTTTATTAAAAAATAATAAGACTTAATATTCTAATTCGTTTGAATTTTTTTTATTTTTTTTAGATAATCGAGGTAATATAATTATTATTAATAATGTAAAAGGGATAATAATGATAAATATTTTATTGTTTTTAAAAAAATTTATAATATTATTTGGATTGTTAATTAAATCATTAGTACTAAAAACATAGTTTTGTTCACCGTTTGTTGTAAAATTTATATAACCGCTTGTTACACTTACACCATCAGTTAGTAAAGTATATTGGCCATTTTCGTTGTAAGTATAAACTTTTAAAATAATATTATCTTGATAAATATCACCAATATATAATGTTACATCGATATTTTCTGGAAGACTAGTTTTATATGTTAATGGACTAGTAGAGCTTCTATTAAATGAAGTATCTATTTCATCTTTATATTCTGTTTTATTGTTAAAAATTAATTGGTATAGTAAACCATTATAAATATCTGTTACATTGTAGTATAGTTTTAAATTGTTATTTTTGATTATTTCTAAAACGGTATTTGGTATAATGGATGGAGAACTTTCATTTCTTAAATAAATTCCTTCTTTTAAATCAACTGGAATATTATTTAAATTATTTATTAAAGTTAAATTAGAAGGATTTTTATAAACTATTATTTTATAATCTAGAAATTCATTTGTGGTTTCAGTTATTTTGACTGTGATTACATTTAAACCACTATTTAATGATTCGTTACCTATAATATCAACAGTAGCTGTTTCACTTTCAGGAATTACCTCTATTTTTAAACTGGTATAGTCTTTGGAAGTTCCATATAAAAATACAGTTTTATTATCTGATAAATCTAATGCTAAATTATTTACTTTTAAATTTTTTATTTTAGTACTTTTTATATTTTCGTTGATTTCTTCATCACTTCTCGTGATGTAAACTTTATATGTTTTTTCAATATTATTTAATGATTTAACAGTTAGTTCAAAGGTATTTAAACCAATTGCTAAATTCTTTTGGCCAGTACCAATTAATTCAGCTTTTGCATCGTTAGTTTGGGCCGTGAGGAGAATGTTTTCAGTGCTTTTGCCAACTGTTAGAGAAAAGCTTTCGGTTGCAGAATCAAAAGTGGCATTTTGTGATGAAACAAAAACATTTTTTAAAGAAACATCACCTGTTCGATCATCTTGCCTTGTTACCATAATTGTATATTGTTGAATTGAACCGCTTTCGGATTTTACAACAACAGTAATTTTATTAGCACCGTATAGTAAGTTTCTTTCGCCATCACCTGTAATTGTTTGGGTTTCATCATTTTTTTTGGCAACAACATTAACAGAAGTTACACTAGCAGGAACAGTTAATGTGTAGTTGTAAACATTTTTATTAAAAGTCGGAGATATTGCATAGTTTTCAACGTATAAAATTTTTAAATTTGTCGTGGTATCCGGTATTAAATTATTAATATTTATACCACTAAATGATTGTTTATAGATTTTACTACCACCAAAGTAATAGCAATCACTACTTTTATTTATAGTAAATTGAGCTAAACCGGTTTGGATAACATCAAATCGCAAGACAACAGGAGTACCATATTGCCAAGCATCTTCAGCATTGACTGCTGATTTATCAATATATATTTTATTTCCATCAACGTGGTAGCTACCGCTGCTTTGAGTCCAAAGAACTTCTGTTAGTTTGTATAAATCTGGGTTACTTATTGTTATGACGTAGTGAGCTTCTTGTAATCTATTTTCTTTATTAAAATTTATGTTTATTTGAACTTCTAAAGTTTTACCAACTGTTGGGGTTTGAGTATTAGCACTTAAGCTTAAAAAAGCATTATCTGCAGCATATATAATGGTTGGTGTAATAAATAAATAAGTAATTATCAAATATATTATTTTTTTTAACATCTTTTATCCCCTCTAGTCTACTTTATATATTATATAATACCATAAAAGTAACTTCAATTGTTTAACATTTATTATTTTTTATGCTACTATTGTTATAGGTGATTATATGAAAGATTGTTTATTTTGTAAAATTATTAATGGAGAAATTCCTTCAAAAAAAATATTTGAAGATGAAAAAGTTGTTGTAATTATGGATGTTAATCCAGCAGTTGATGGACATTTGTTGGTTATTCCTAAAAAACATGTAACTGATTTTACGGAACTTAGTGATGATTTATTGATTCACATTAATAAAGTTGCTAAAGAAATTAGTCAAGATGTAATGAAAAAATTGAACGCTAAGGCTTTAAGTTTTTGTGTTAATTATGGAGAATCACAAATAATTAAACATTTTCATCTACATGTTTTACCAAATTATCATAAAAAAGCAAAAAGTTTAAGTATTGACGAAGTTTATGAGATTATAAAAAAAGAAGATTTTGAAAGTTCAAAGTAAAATCTTCTTTTTTTTATAAATATTTTTTTAAATTTTCTAAGTTTCGTTCTTCTATTTTTAGAAGATCTTTTGCTAGTTTTATAATTTTTTTATCAGCACCTTGATAGTTGTTTAATTTTTCTGTTATGGCAATGATACCCATGTTATTACCTTCAATCATCATTTTGGCAATGTTACTAATTGAATTATCTTTAGTTAGTTTTATTTTAGCATCCATGAAAGTCATAAGTTTAGACATTGCCGTTATATTTTTTCGCTCAACATTATAATTCGATAGCCATTTTAATGCTTTAGTACATATTTCATAATAATCATTTTCTTGTTCTTTAATTACTTTTAAAAATTCACTGTCTTGAATGTCCTTTTTTATATTGTCTATACCAACAATACCCATTTTGGCATTTTGATATATATAATTTAGTAGTTCAGTATCCTCATTCATTATTTATCACCATTTTTAGTATTGTGCAATATATGTAATATATACTAAATTTTAATTATAATGATAATTTATATGGATTAGTGATTGTTCCATCTCCACTAGTTATTTTAACGTCTGGTTTTAAATTGACTACTGGTCTGGCTTGAGCAGAACCAGCTGCGTAGGCAGCGCTTATATATCCATTAGCATTTATAAACGCTATACCAGCAGTTGCGTATACTGGGCCATACTCCTGAGGGCTCATTAACCACCAGTTAGAAGCTGTAGCTAAGTAGTTTTCGGTGTTGACACTGCCAAAGCTAATGCCAGCATATCTTGCCTCATCAATAGTTAGTAACCCTATTGGATAAGTAAGATTTCCGTTACCGTTATTAGTGCTTACTGTAAATTTGTCTTGTAGTTGACTGCATTTTAACAATGGTTTACTACGATAAAATCCTTCATACAAAGTTGTTTTATCTATTCTAAAACCTAAACCGGTGGATGATTCACTAGTAAAAATTTTTCTTTCGTTGCAAAAAATATTATCGTTTAAGTAATTATCATATTTATTATAGATATTATTTTGATACCAAGTATCAATAACTTTTTTTATTTGAGAATCGACTTCATTTGTTAAATTATTTTGATATGATGTTGGAGTAAAAGTTGTCATTTTTACTAAGGCATTGTAAGACGTATTATAAGTACCATCCGTATCAACTTTAAATAATTGATTACAATTTTTGTGATTTGTACCATATCCTCCTTCAAAACAAGTATAGTAACCATTGTATTTACTATTTTGTCTCACATTATCCCAAGTATCAGAAATAATTGTATTTTCATTTAAAATAAATTGTTGGTTTTCATAGTCTATTTCATAGTTTGAAGAAAAAAGATAAGTTAACGCGGAATAAATATTACCATAGTAAAAATATTCTGTGCCTTCGACAAGCTCTAACTTTGATCCTTGCATGTAACCAACATAGTTTGGTGAGTAATGTTTTTCACTAAAAACGGTCACTCCTATTCCTTGGGCAGCTTCACTTTCAGGTGCTGAGTCTATAGGGCTTTGATAAATTAACCTTATACTTCCGTCACCGTTTTGACGAACTATTTTCCATATGTTATCTGAAAATTGAACATAGTTATTTTTTACTTCGCCACGGTAGTAATACGAGGTCCCATAATCATCTGGTGCAGCATATAAACCTATTTGTTGATCATTAAATGGTTTTAATTTTGTATATGTCATTTTAGTTAAAGATGTAATATTTGAAGTACCTGGTTCAACTGAATTTATTTTATATAAAATAGCACACCATGTTGCATTAGGGCTTTCGCAAATGTAATAGTTAACGTAGTTAGTACTAACTTCATCTTTAATATAGTCTTCTAAATAATATATTCCAGTCGTCTCATCAAATGTATAATTTTGACCTAACATTATATAAGTTCCGTAATTGTAGTATACATCTTCTTTTGTATAGTTATTAGAATCATCTTTATAGTTATATTTTGGATAAGCTGAAAAATCGTTAACTTCACCTTTGCTGGCAATATATAATTTTGCTGATTCAACACTCTTGGAATAGTTTTCCATGACAAGCATACAATCTTTTAATTTATTAAAGCCATTTCTTATACAAAAATCTACTTGTGGAACTGTTATTTCACCAGTTATATTTTTACTAAGTATATATTTTGAATATGTTAAACTTAGGTTAATTGAGCAAATTAATAGTATAATTAGTAAAAATAAGTTTAAAAATCTTTTTTGGATCATTTTCTTACCCTATCATAAAGCAGAATACTTTATGAGTTAAATGTTTTTTGCAGAAAATATTTGGTTAATATTTCATGACTATTATTTTTTTATACCAATTACAATTTTTTTGTATTATAATAAAAATAGCGAAATAGAAAGACATAAAGTATTCTGCTTTATGTCTTTTTTAATAAGAAAAGCATGAAAAAATCATGCTTATACTTCTTGAACAACTGCGATAATCATTGGTTTGCATTCTGTTTCATGATATAAATACTTTCCAAGTTCATCACGAATTTCGTTTTTAATTTTATTATATTCAACAAAATTTTCTGTTATATTTCTTTCAATGATATTTAAAGACATTTTTTTTATTTCATCAATCATTTCTGTTGAATCTTTTACATAAATAAATCCTCTTGTTGTAACTTCTGGTCCAACTAATAGTACTTTATCTTTTTTACTAATTGTGGCACTAATTAAAACAATACCATTTTCGCTTAGCATTTCTCTATCTTTTATAACTAACTCACCAACGTCTTCGTTGCTGTTTCCATCAATTAATATGTCATTAATTTTAACATGATCAAAATTATCTTTGTTTAGCTTACCATCGATAAATTCTATGACATCGCCATTTTGTTTTAAGATTATATTATCTTCAGGTATATTTAATGAAGCAGCTATATTGGCATTATTTACCATGTAGCGATATTCACCTTTTACTGGAATATAATATTTAGGTTTTACTAGATCGATCATAATCATTAAATCTTCTGATGATGCATGGTGTAAAATATTTTTATCTTTTGGTAAAGTTACAATATCACAGCCAAAAGATGCTAAGTCATTTTCTACTTTAACTAAAGTTTTTTCACTACTATCATATTTTGGCTCAGCAAAAACAACTGTATCAGATGCTTTTAATTTTATAAATTTGTCGTAACCATTAATTATTTTACTAATTGAAGCATATGGATTTTCTTTACTATCTTGAACTAATAAAATTGAATCTTTGTCATCTATATTAGATAAATCACCAAGGATGTTATCAGAAAATTTTAAATAGCCTTCTTTTTTAGCAAAGCTAATAATATTTTGAAGATTTTTACCCATGATGACAATTTTACGGTGTGTATTTTCAACTGAAGAAAATATTTCTTGAATTGTATAAATATGAGTAGGAAGTACAGCAAACATTATTCTATTTTCATGATGTTTAATAGTATCTTTAAACAAGCTTGTTAAACGATGACTTGGTGAAGTATGACCAATTCTTTCGGAAAAAACTGATTCACTTAATAAAGCAAGAACCCCTTGTTTACCAACGTATGCTATTTTTCCTAAATCCATTGAATATTTATCCATCATTTTAGGATCAATAATGAAATCTCCTGTATAAACTATTGAGCCATCTTTGGTGTTTAAAACAAACATTACAGAATCTGGTGCAGAATGATTTACATTAATTGGAAAAATGCTATTTTTACCAAAATTAATTTTGTGATGTGGTTTTATTTCTGTAATTTTTTTCTCATCTACCCCATCATTTGTTAAAATAAATTTAGTAAATTTGGTAGCAAAGATTTTTATATTTGGAATAGTGGTTAATAAATCTTTTACGGCTCCCATATTTTCATAATGACCGTGAGTTAAAAAAACTCCTTTTATACGTTTTTGATTTTTTACCAAATATTCAAAGTCTGGTATTATATAATCAATACCATATAAATTTTCGTTAGCATACTTTAGACCGCAATCAAAAACAAAAATTTCTTTATCCACTTCTACTACATAGCAGTTTTTGCCCATTTCATCTAGGCCACCTAAACTAAATATTTTTATATTGCACATAAATTACATCTCTTTTCTATTATTTATTTATATAAAGGCTTGTGTCTAGGTAATTATAACAGAAATCTTAAAGGTTAGCAATAATATACTAAATTTAAATAGGTAATTATATGTTTTTAGTTTAGATTTAATCAATTAACAATAATTAATTTTCTTCTGAAATAAGAGTTGAAAGTGGCACAATTTTTAATGATTGATAATTAATTTGATCTAATAAAATTGTTAATTCGGATAGACTTAAACTTTTTTCAATCAAAATTATTTCTCCGCTTTTTATTCTTTTTTTGTTTACTCCTAAATTTGAGTGATTTATTATTAGTGAGCTTTTAAATAAATATTTATTTTGACAAAGTTTAGATACTTCATTATTTTCTTTAACGTAACACAATTTTTTATTTATATTGTTTTTATTTAAATATTTTTCGATATTATTATAAACTGAGGCAATTGTTGAATTATTTATTAATTCATAATTAGTATTATAATTTTCCTTGTTGATTAAAAGATTAATAACGTAACCTTCTTGATACATGTATTTGGCTAAATCATTGTCTTCTTCAAATATTAATGAAACACAATTTTTATTTTCATTTCCTCTAATTATTATTCTTTCTTTGTGGTCTTCTAAACTGACTTTTGGTGTTACTGGTGAATAAACTAATTGATTTATGTTGAGAACATTGTCTTCTTTCATATTAACAAAAGACTTATCTATATCCACTTCTTTGCCATTTAAGCCTGGTATTATGTAAATATCATTTATCAAAGTACTATCAATACTATTTACATACATATCATCTTTTATACTATTAATTTCTTTCATTAAGGGATTTTTCATTTTAACATACAAAGCTATTTTTTCCGTATAATAAAAACTAAATAAACATATTCCTACTAATCCTATATACTGAAAAATTTTTTTCATCTTATCACCTAGTTAAATATATGAGTTTTAAATTGATTTTATGGTTTATTTTTTATACAATGATTTAACAGGGGTGAATTATATGAGTTTAAAATATTTGATGATTTCATTGCTTATTAGTGAATATGAAACAATTTATTATTTAAAAAATCCCAATGAAAATGATTTTGACGAAACTTTTTTTGATGATGATGGTAACTTTATCGATGATTTAGATTATTTTTACAAAAATTTTAAAACGTTAAATAATACAAATAATTTATACGAAAGTGTTTATAATTCATTAGTTAATACTAAAAGTGATGAATTTGATATATTTAATGAAACATTCGGTAAAAATAATGATGCTTTTTTTCAAAATGAAAGAAGTGTTAAATTTGTTATTGCGACTTTTATTTATAATTTTTTAACGTATTGTTATTGTAGTGCCGACAAAAAGTGTTTAATTTTTCTTAGTAAAATGGATTATGCTGATATTAAAGAACTTTTTTTTAATAATTTTGCTTTTGGAACTTATTTAATTAGGACGTATTATAATTCTTTATTTGAGCATGAGCTTTGCGAAGATAATTATGCTTTGATGAAAAAAAATGGTGATGATTTCATTATTGCAAAATGGGAAAAAATCATTTGCTCAAAACCAGCTATTATAACTTTAAACAATTTACTTAGAAATACTGTTTGTCAATTATTTGAATATTATATTCAAAGTTATACAATTAATGAATCTCTTAAATTTGTTTGGTTGTATTTAACTAATGAATTTGATTCATTAACTATTTTACAAAATTTAGGTTTTTCAACTAAAGAAATTAAATTTTTAAAAATATATTTATTAAAATTAATTATTGCCGATTTATACGAAGATGTTTGTAATGAACCTATTATTTACGATAAAGACCAAAAAGATATGCTTATAAAAAAATTACCGATTACATATAGTGATTTAATACATGGATTTTGTAATTGTAAAGAAAGAAATGCTATGCTTTATCATTTTATTTTGTTGAATCAAGATAAAGCGAAAATGTTTAGAAATAGAGAAAAAACAAAAAAAGATGGTCGGATTAATATTTTAAAAAAAGCTAATCCTTTGTACTTTATGGACTAATGATATAAAATTTTATATCTTTTTTTATTTCTAGTTATTCTTCATTATTTTTAGGCTTGCTTGATAAAAAAGTTACTTTTTCGGCGATTACATCAGTATTATATCTTTTTATTCCTTCTTTATCTTCGTATGAACTAGTTTTAATATAACCTTTTACACCGACTATATCGCCTTTATGACAATACTCTACTGTACTTGCAGCGATTGCATTCCATAATATGCAACGAATAAAATCAGCTTCATATAGGCCATCGCTATTTTTGTATGTTCTTTGAACAGCTAAAGTTACAGTAGTTACTTTTTTGCCATTTTCAGATGTTATAAGTTCTGGATCATCAGTTAATCTACCAACTAAGACTACTTGATTTAACATGAAAGTCCCCCCCTTTCGCAATGCATGATAATATGTTTTATTTTTTTTTGCAAATCACCATATTTATGTTTTAGATGATAAAATTTATTAAAAAAATGTTTTTATAAGATACAAAATCTTTTTTTGACATAAAAAAATACTATAAAAAGCTTATTTATAGTATTTTTAATTTTTTTTACTCTTTTATTAATCTATTTAATTCTACTGCATATTCCATTGGAAGTTCTTTTTTAAAGTCACTAATAAATCCCATAATCAGCAGTTCTTTAGCAGAATTTTCATCTAAACCTTTGCTAGTTAAGTAAAATAATTTTTCAGCACTTATTTTAGAAATTGTTGCTTCATGTTCCAAAGTACTGCTATTATTGCCGACAATGTTTGTTGGAAAGGTGTCACTTTTTGATAATTCGTCCAAAATGATTGTATCACATTTAACTGTTGCCTGGCTGTTGGTTGCTGCTTTTGTTATCTTTGTTAAGCCACGGTAGTTACTGATGCCACCTTTTTCTGCAATTGATTTACTAATTATATTACTTTTAGTATTTGGCGCTAAGTGAATCATTTTTGCACCAGCATCTAGATGCTGATTTTCCTTAGCATAAGCTATACTTATGGAATTGCCTGTTGCTCCTTCACCTTTTAAAATACATGAAGGATATTTCATTGTGACTTTACTTCCTAAATTACCATCTACCCACTCCATAGTTCCGTATGCATCAACAATTGCTCTTTTGGTAACTAAGTTATAAACATCTGTTGACCAATTTTGGATTGTAGAATAACGGCAATGGGCATTCTTTTTTATAAAGATTTCTACAACACCAGCATGAAGTGAACTAACACTAAAGTTTTTGGCGGTACAACCTTCTATGTAACTTAAATCGGCTCCTTCATCAACAATAATTATTGTTCTTTCAAACTGACCAAGACTTTCTGTTTCAATACGAAAATAGCTTTGAAGAGGTCTATCAACTTTTACACCCTTAGGGATGTAAATAAATGATCCACCACTCCACACGGCACCGTTTAAAGCAGTAAATTTGTTTTCAGTATAATTTACTAAATGATTAAAATATTGCTTAAAAAGGTCTGGATATTTTTGTAGGGCATCATCTGTTGAAGTAAAAATAATTCCATCGTCTATTTTTTGATTATGATAAACGACTTCACTTTCAAACTGGTTTGTAACTCCACCTAAGTACTTATTTTCAGCATCTATTACCCCTAGTTCATCGAACCTATTTCTAATGCTACAATTAACATCTTCCCATTTGTTAGTTAATTTTTCTTCATTAGATTTATAATAATTTATGTTATTGAAATCAAATTCCAATTTTGGACCAAACTTAGGGTTGTCTAATTCTTTAAATTTAGCAAATGATTTTAATCTAAATTCTAACATCCAACTTGGTTCATGCTTTTTTTTGGATAATTCAATTACAAATTCTTCATTTAGCTCTTTTTTCATAATAATCACGATATATATTATACAATATTAATTATTATTTGAAAATAATTTATTTCTTTGTTAATATTATTATAGGTGATAATATGGAAATAGTAGATGTTAATAGAAATACTTTAGCTAATTTATATGAAGAATTTCCTGAAAGTCTTAAAGACTTAAGTATGGAAGGTAAATATTTAATATATTCGAATGAACGTGTAGATATAAGTCAATTTAATATTAATGATTTATTAGGAACGAATGAAGTTTTTTTTGGGTCTTTGAGTGTTTTATCTAGCGAAGATATTTTTAAAATTATAAAATTGCATGCAGCAAGATTAAATAGTAATTTTGAAGATAATGGTAAAAGTGATGAAGATAATTCTAATAAAAAAGAGGAATTGATTAGTAGTGATGAATTTTATCAACTAATAAATAGAGATACACCTTTTAATGAAGAAGAACAAAAAAAAGTTAATGATTATTATGCTTTTTTAAAAGATTTATCATTATATGAAGATTTTTTAATTCCGGGATTACGTCAAGAAATTATAACTTTTAGAAATTATGAAATTGGGTTAGAATCTGATAATACTAAATCAAATGTTCATCAAACTGAAGCGATAGCTAAGTTACATGAATTTGATAATAATAATTTTGCAACAAATAAAATGGGAAAAAATGAAGAAGCAATAAAATTAACTTTGCGAAAAGAACAAAAAAAAGCAGGATATTCTGGTACTTTTGAATTACTTATATTTTCTTTAGTCTTTACAGCAGCGTTGACTTTAATTACTTTATATTTATTACATTAAAAAAATATTTCTTCGAGAAATATTTTTTATTTTGCTTGAACAGATGTTATCGCAACAACTCCAACGATATCTTCAACACTACAACCGCGTGACAAGTCATTAATAGGTTTTCTAATTCCTTGAGTAATTGGTCCATAAGCTTCTGCTTTAGCAAGACGTTGTACTAATTTATAACCAATATTACCAGCATCTAGATCTGGAAAAATTAAAACATTGGCTTTTCCAGCAACTGGGGAATTTGGGGCTTTAGATTGAGCTACTTCGGGGATAATAGCAGCATCAAGTTGCAGTTCACCATCTATATTATATTGTGGGTATTCTTCTTTGGCTATTTTAAGAGCTTCTAAAACTTTATCTACATCAGGATGTTTAGCACTACCTTTTGTGGAGTGGGATAATAAAGCGGTAATGGCTTTTTGACCCGTTAATGTTTCAAATGATTCAGAAGATGCAGCAGCGATGGCGGCTAATTTTTCTGGTGTAGGATTTTGTTCTAGGCCTGAATCTCCAAAAATGAAGGTACCATTATAACCGTATTGGCAATTAGGAACTACCATTAGAAAAAATGCTGATACCAATTTAGAGTTGGGGGCAGTTTTGATGATTTGCAGTGCTGGTCTTAGTGTGTTTGAAGTTGAATGGCAAGCACCTGATACAACACCATCAGCATAGTTTTCGTGAACTAACATACAAGCATAATACATATAGTCTTCAACAACTAGTTTATTGGCTTGTTCTATTGTCATACCCTTTTCTTTACGTAGTTCATATAAATCATTAACTATTTTTTTAGTTAATTCACTAGTAAGTGGATTAATAATTTCTACATCTTGTAAATCAACTTCGCCTTTAGTTAATGTTTTGATTTTATCTTCCTCACCAATTAAAATTATTTGAGCAATTTTTTCTTTTTGACAAATACTGGCAGCTTTTAGTACTCTTAAGTCCATTGATTCTGGAAGAATTATTCTTTTTATATTGGCTTGAGCTTTTTCTTTTATTGTTTGTATAAAATTCATTATTTTATCCTTCTTTCATTATAATTATATTATTTTATTCAATTAAAAAAAAGTGTATTTACACTTTATTAAATATAGTTACTATAAAACTTTACAATACTATTATAAATATGTTTTATTATCTCTTTTTGGTAGTCAGTATTTGGGAAAATTGTACGATATTGCTTTTTGGTTTGTGCGGTTGTTACAACGCTAAAATTATTTGTTTCTTGATTATATTTTATAGGAATAATACTAACTTTAAAATAGTTATTAACGTCTAAGCGATTGTCATTTAAACTAAATTCTTTACTTATAATAATGGAGTTTTCACCGATATATGTGATATCATTAGAATCTTTTAGATAATATTTAAAGTCTTTGTTGGCACAATTTATAAATTCTATATATATGTTTTCTTGATAATTACTGTCGTATTTTATAACTGAAGTACTTGTTTTTAAAACTGATTTTTCTGGTATATGTTCGACATTTTTTTGAGTTTCCTCTTCAATTGCATAATACACTATATTATCAATTATTTCATTTTCTTCATGAATATCTGTATTTGAAATTTCCAAATATGTAGATAAGGTTTCATAGGAAACTAAAATGTTTTGAGGATTAAAATTTATTTTATAGGAACCTATTTCTATTTCATATTGGTGTGTTTTTAAGGATTGTTTTAATAAAGAAAAAACTTTTTTTTCTAAACTTTGATAATTTATTTTAGTGACTGTAAAATTGTTATATATTTCATTGTATAAATCATTAATAAATAAATTTAAGTTATCTTCGGAATTCATATAATCACCTATTTTCATTATATCATAGGTTTTATATTAAAAAAAAGTAGAAGTTATTTAGCTTCTACAATTAGTTTTATAGCTGTTTTTTCTGATCCATCAATTTCAATATCTGTAAATGCTGGAATACACACAAGGTTTAAACCACTAGGTGCTACGAATCCTCGAGCTATGCATACAGCTTTAATTGCTTGATTAAGTGATCCTGCTCCGATAGTTTGAATTTCAACACTACCCTTTTCTCTAAAAATATTAGCAATTGCTCCTGCTACTTTATTTGAATTTGATTTACTAGATACTTTTAATATTTCCATATATTTTGGTTCCTCTCTTTCTAATAAAATATATGCGATACTTATGTTTATATGATTTTTTTTAGTTTAAATTGGCGTTTTATTTTATTATGTAGTATTATATGTTAATTGAGGAGAAGTTTTAGATGAGTAAAAAGAAATATAAACTTAGTGAAGGTATTAAAAGTGTTAGAGTTGAGGACCATTTTTTACCTGAAGAGGCAACCAATATGAAACTTGGTAGTCAAATACCAAAATATATTGTAATACACGAAGTATCATTAGGATTAGGTAAAACTCCAGAAAGTTATGATATGCAACACTATGCAGATAAAATTTTAACTGATGGTTTAAATGGTTCTGCTATTGGTTATCATTATTTAGTAGGAGATAAAAAAATCTATCATTTTATACCAGATACTTATTGGGTCAAACATACTGGAACTGATTTAAATTTTTGTAGTATTGGAATAGAGAGATTAGTATGTAAAGGAATTAGTTATTGTGATGCATTACACAATCAAGCTAAATTAGCAGCTACTTTGATGATTAAGTGGAATATTCCTTTTGAAAGAGTTATTTCTCATAAAACTGCACGTATTATGTGTGGTAAAGAAGTTAAAGATTGTCCAAGTCGTTTAAATCACAACCAATATGGTGGATTTGAGTTATTTAAAAACGAAATTAAAAAATGCTTGCAATATAACGATTTATTTGATGAAGTATTTGAAGAAAATGTTAGTATTGATGTTGATAGAGCAAAAACACTTAAGTAATTTTTGAAGTAAAAAAAGAAAACACTGCAATGTTTTCTTTTTTATTTTGTTGCTTCTTCAATAGCAACGGCAATAGAAACGGTTGCTCCGACCATTGGATTGTTACCCATACCAATTAGTCCCATCATTTCAACGTGAGCTGGAACTGATGATGAACCTGCGAATTGTGCATCACTGTGCATTCTTCCCATAGTATCTGTCATACCGTATGAAGCAGGTCCTGCTGCAATGTTATCAGGGTGTAAAGTTCTACCTGTTCCTCCACCTGATGCAACAGAGAAGTATTTCTTTCCTTGTTCAATACATTCTTTTTTATAAGTTCCGGCTACAGGGTGTTGGAAACGTGTTGGGTTTGTTGAATTTCCGGTTATTGAAACATCAACGCCTTCTAAGTGCATTATTGCTACACCTTCTCTAACATCATTTGCGCCATAGCATCTAACTTTGCTTCTTTCGCCGTCAGAATATTTTATTTCGTCAATAATATTAACTTTACCATTAAAGAAATCAAAGTCTGTTTTTACATAAGTAAAACCATTTATTCTAGAAATTATTTGAGCAGCGTCTTTACCTAAACCATTTAAAATAACTTTTAATGGTTCTTTTCTGACTTTATTAGCATTTCTTGCAATACCTATTGCACCTTCAGCAGCTGCAAATGATTCGTGTCCAGCAAGAAAAGCAAAACATTTTGTTTCTTCAGATAGCAACATAGAAGCTAAGTTTCCATGACCTAAACCAACTTTACGATCATCAGCTACTGAGCCTGGAATACAGAAAGCTTGTAGGCCTTCACCAATTGCTTTAGCGGCTTCTGAAGCTTTAGTTCTATTAGATTTAATTGCAATTGCTGCTCCTAAAGTGTAGGCCCAACATGCATTTTCAAAACATATTGGTTGAACATTTTTTACTATTTCATATGGATCAAAGCCCTTTTCTAAACAAATATTTCTTGCGTCTTCAAAATCTTTAATACCATATTTTGCCATTACTGGTTTAATTTGTTCTATTCTTCTTTCATAACTTTCAAACAATGCCATATTTTTCCTCCTTGACTATTCTTTTCTAGGATCTATCGTTTTAACTGCTTCAGCAAATCTTCCATAAGTTCCACTTGCTTTTTCGATAGCTTCCATTGGCTCTATACCAGCTTTTATATTGTCCATCATTTTTCCTAGATTGACATATTTGTATCCTATTATTTGATCATCTTTATCTAGGCCAATTTCTACTATATAGCCTTCGGCAAGTTCCAAATATCTTGGGCCTTTAATTTTAGTACTATAAATTGTTCCAACTTGGCTACGATGACCTTTTCCTAAGTCTTCTAATCCTGCACCTATTGATAGTCCACCTTCAGAAAATGCAGATTGACTACGACCATAAACAATTTGCAAGAATAGTTCACGCATTGCCGTATTAATGGCATCACAAACTAAATCTGTGTTTAAGGCTTCTAGAATAGTTTTACCAACTAAAATTTCTCCAGCCATTGCTGCACTGTGAGTCATTCCTGAACAACCAACAGTTTCAACTAAGGCTTCTTCAATAATTCCTTCTTTAATATTTAAGGTAAGCTTACAAGCACCTTGTTGAGGCGCACACCAACCTATACCATGAGTTAATCCAGAAATATCTTTTATTTCTTTCGCTTTAATCCATTTACCTTCTTCAGGTATTGGAGCAGGTCCATGGTCTACTCCTTTTGCAACTTTACACATGTTTTCTACTTCATTTGTATATATCATTATTAACCTCCTATACCTAATTATTATATCACTTATATAATTTATTTTTCAAAAAAAGAACGTTTTCGTTCTTTATTTGTTTTGAAATTTTTGTTTTGTAGAATTAGTTAGTGTTTTTAGCATTTCATTTATGATATCTAAAGCTTTTTCATCTGTAATTGGTACTAATTTTTGATTCCTTTCAACTGATGAATAGCATATTAAATTTCCATTTTCATTTTTTTCATAATTAGTATAAGTAACGTATTTTTCACCATTGTAACGGAAAGTAAAAAGTACATCATATTCTTTTGTTTGATCATTATTTTTTAAGATTACTTTTTCCATAACTTACCTCCTTGCGTACATGGCAGCTGTTGCATTATCTTTTCCAGCGTCAATTACTTGAGCATGATATTCACTTTCTGGTTTATTACGGTAAGCATTATAATTTATCGCTTCTTCAACTAAAAATTTGGTTACCAATTCTTTTGGAGTATTTGCAGAAATAATTTTAAATCTTTCAATTGATAAGAGATCACTTACACCATCGGTTGTTAATATCAAGCGATCATATTGCTCATTGCCTATTATTGTTTTTCTAATATCGGTTATATTTTCGCGACCAATACAATTACAAATTTTTCTGCTGTCATAATCAAATCGCATTTCATCGATGTTTGCCTCGCCTAATTCTTGATAACTCAAGTTAGGGTTCCATACAGCAGACTGATCACGAGTTATGATATCAAGCTGACCATCTTTTATTGTATAAGCGCGAGAATCACCAACGTTTAATACTACTGTTTGATAATCACTAACAATTGCTCCAGTAAATGTAGCTCCTGCTTTTATTGTGCCACTTTGGGAGTTATATTGCTGATAAATTTCATTACTGATATCAAAAACTTTTTTAGCAAATAATTCAGAGAGAACAGGTATATTTTGGGCTGCTTCAAGAGGTAGTGCATTAAACCATTTTGTAATTTTTTGAATAATGTATAAACTTGCTTTATCACCAAAATCAACGCCGCCCATTCCATCTGAAACCGCAATAAGTTTAATGTTTTTATCTTGCGGATGTTCAAAAATTATTGCACAGTCTTCTTGGTTAGATCTTTTTCTGCCAATATCTTGAGTTAAGTAAAGCGATTCACCAGCATATTGATTATGGACATGTGTTAATTGTTTACCATTTAAAATATCAATTGTGCATTTATTTAATGTTTGATAATTTATATTTAAATCTTCAATCTCCATTTCTGCAACTTTACTAAAATCTTGTTTTATTTTTTGCTGCAGTTCTTCTGTAGTTGTTTGAATAGGTTCTTTACTTATTATTGTATTTGAGTGACCGTTTTCATTTATATAGAAAAAATATGTTTTATCTTCTTCTAAATTTGCATTTGAAAATTTAGTTTTGGCAACTATAGTCGCTAATTGTATTAAAAGTTGTTCATTTGTCATAGTATATAAAGCTAGGTTAGCATCAAGGTTACTTAATTTTTTTATAATTTCAGTGCACTCATCATAATAAGGAAATAAATTTTTAAAAATTAAATATCGCTCATTTTCTGCATATATTTTCAACATATCAGAATGTCCATAAAAATATGAAGCAGCGTTATAAATTTTTATTAATTCATCTAATAAATATTCTGCGAAATCTTGTTGATTAACTTTGGTCATCAGATCGCGAGCTTCATTTTTTTTGGTAAAATTTTTGAGATTTATTGGATTATTTACATTACTTAAAAGGACTTGTTCAAGATGTTGGTTAAAATCTTGGTGAGCAAGCATTGTTTGATGTAAAGCATAGTCAATAATTTGAGTTTTTTCCATTGTTTTTTCCATCATTGTTCCTCCTTATTGTTTTCCCACCTTGCAAAGATACCGCATGGTAAAATTAAGTCACTTTCGTTCATTGGTAGACCTATTTCATCACTTGTGATAAAACCTGAATATTTTTTTGCTACTGTTAAATTTAGGACGTTTTCTAAAACAGTCATAGATAATCCTGTTGTATAAGAATTTATCAAAAATAACAGTGGTTTTTCTGATAAAATTTCTGTACAAAGTTCAACTAAAGGATATAAGTCTTTTTCTATATCCCATATTTCCCCATTTGCACCTCTACCAAATGATGGTGGATCCATTATAATTATATCATATTTATTACCACGACGAATCTCTCTTTTTACAAATTTGATGACATCATCAACAATAAAGCGGATTGGTTTGTCTTCTAAACCGCTTGCTGCAACATTTTCTTTGGCCCAATCAACCATACCACGTGATGAGTCAACATGAACGACTTCCGCACCGGCACTTAAAGCAGCTACTGATGCAGCTCCAGTGTATGCAAATAAGTTTAAAACTTTTACTTTTCGTTGGGCTTTTTGAATTTTGTTTATTATGTAGTTCCAGTTATATGCTTGTTCGGGGAATAAACCGGTATGTTTAAAGCCCATTAATTTAACATTAAAAGTTAAATTATTATAATGTATTTGCCATGATTCAGGTAATTTTTTATTTTTAATTTCCCAGTTGCCACCGCCTTTATTATTGCGATGATAAATTGCATCTACTTTATCCCAATATTCTGGTTTCATTTTTTTGTTCCATATTATTTGTGGATCAGGTCTTAAAAGTTCTTTGCCATTCCAATTTTCTAATTTCATGCCTTCTGACATATCAAGTATTTGATATTCAAAAAAATCTTTAACTATTTTCATATATTACCTCTTTTTTCTAAATTATTTTGTTATTTTAATAATTGGGATTATAATTTCTAAAATTCCATGTATTAGCATAAAGTAACTAATTATAATTATTTGGATATTATTGGAATAGCCTAAGTTTAGGCATGTTAGTAATCCTGTTAGAATAAATAAAATTAAATTTAGGCCTTCTATTTTCCATAATTTATTATGACGATCATGGAAATAATCCATTTTTTTTAATTTTATTAATGACATTATTATTATCCATATAACTAATGTAAAATATAGATATTGCGTAGAACTTTTAATATCTAGGAGGATACTCATTGAAAAAGCTACTAATGAAGCAATAAATATTTGAAATCCTTCATAGTCTTTTGTTTCTTTTGTTAAGAAAAATTTAGTTAGATTAACAAGTGAGTATATGGAGAAAATTATAATCATTATTATTTTGATGTTACAAGTTGTAAAACTTGGCAAAAAAAGTAAGGTAATTGCCATAGTTATTAAAATTAAAGCACTTATGATATTAACTTTTTCTTTCATTGTTGCTACTCCTTATCTAATATTAATTTTTCTAAAATCATAGCTACTCCGTCGTCTGCTGATGAAGCAGTTTTCATTGTTGCGGTTTCTTTCATTAAGGGATTAGCATTATCAACAGCTACAGATGTGCCAACAACATCGCACATACAAATATCATCATAGCCATTTCCGATGGCAATGGCTTGTTCAGAATCAATTTTTAAATAATCTAATAATTCTACAATTCCTGTACTTTTAGAAGTATTTTGCATTACTAAGTCATGATAATATTGTTTGCCTTTTACTGGCTTTTGATCAACTAAAGCTATAGATGAGTGAATAGTCTTTAAGGATGGGAATTTCGCTTTAAATAAATTTGGCAAAACAAGCATTCGATCGTAGTTTTTTGAGATTATAATCATTTGATTAATTGGATATTTTTTTAATACATCATCAATGTTTTTAATTGGTATTACTGGTTCATCATTGTAGTCATAGTTAGTAGTATTAGCAAGTCTTTTATCTAATGAATTTAAAATTAAAGTTAGTTTTACTGTTTCACAATATTCATAAACTTTCTTTATTAGAATCTCAGGTATATTTTTTTGAAATATTACTTCATTTTTTTCGTAGTTATATACTTCTGCCCCATTTGAACTAATTACATATTGGCTCAAATTAGCTTCTTTACTTTTATTAATTGCATATTTATTACTACGACCAGTATTAGCAACAACAATAATTCCCTTATTTTTAAGTTTAGTCATCGTGTCAATAGTTCTAGTTGATGTTTTTTTGTTTGCCGGATTTAGTGTATCATCTATATCAACAAAAACAATTTTATATTTACTCATAATATCACTTCTTTACATATATATTATGGCATACATTGTAAATATATGTACATTCTATATTAAAACTTTACGTAAAAAAGATATAGTTTTCTATATCTTACGACGTGATTCTAAAAAGCTAACAAGAACAAACATAATTATTCCGATAAATGATAAAAGCAAAGATAAGTTTTTTAAAGGAGCTTTATATTCTATTTTTATCTGATGATTACCTTTAGAAATTTTAAAACCAATAAAAGCTTCATCAACTTTCTCATAAGCAACCTTTTTATTATCTACTTTTATAACAAAGTTAGAATCATATGGGATTGTGGCCATAAAATAGCCATCTTCAGTAACTTCAATATTGCCTTCTATTATATCACCAATAGTTTTATTTTTATCGATTACTAGTTTATCAACTTTAGATGAGGCTTGTTCAATTGTTGCATAATCTAAAGAGTATATTTCAAAATCGGATAGTTCATATTTTCCTTGATAAATAGATATTGTTAGTTCTTTTAAGTCTTGTTCTGCTAAAACATAATCAAAAGTTTCATTGTTGTTATAATATTTCCAACTTGAACATGTTAATTTATTTTTGACGTTATTAATTCTAATTACTTGATCTCCTTCACTACATGTTTGTTTGTGATTCATTTTAAATCTGATAAATAAAATTTTGTTTTGAATATCTGCTGGTAAAGTATATTTAAGTTTTAAAGTTTCATCAGTCGTGATTTTAACTGTTTCAGAAGATATTTCCGCATTTGCAGAGTTAAATAAATCTTCAAGTTTAAGATCAACTTTTTTCATTGATGTAGCAAAATTATTTTTTGATTCACTATCTGTAACAATCAATTTTAATAATGCTTCTTCTTTAACAGCATATGGTAAACGATTAAAATCTTCATAACTCATAATATTTGATGTGGCAAAGCCAAGTGGCATTGTATTGTCATTTTTATAAATATTTAATCCATTTTCTGAACTAAGTAATTCATATCCTTGTAACGCTTTATTTCGAGAAATAATATACTTATTATTTGTCAACATAAGGGACATAATGTTACCTGTTGTTACTGTTAATGCTCTATTTCGAGATGGAATATTGTTATTGATGATATCAAAATAGAATTCATTATATATTTGATTAGAAACAGATGAATATATCGTTGATTGATAATAATTGATATTATTATAAATTTTATTTACGGTTTCGCTAATGTCAAGATCATTACTAATACGATAGAAATCATGATCATTTTCCGTAATTTCATTAAGACCGTTTTTTACTATTTTTTCATTTTCTTTAGTTGTATATTTTAAGACAAGTTCGTCACTTTTATTAATATTATAAGCAGATACTAAAGTTGTTAAAA
Source organism: uncultured Bacilli bacterium (assembly GCA_934096175.1). Taxonomy (GTDB): domain Bacteria; phylum Bacillota_I; class Bacilli_A; order RF39; family UBA660; genus Coprovivens. The sequence goes on along the minus strand of CAKOLG010000002.1, from coordinate 39,551 downwards.
TTATTGGAATAATTAATAAGATTTTTTTGTTTGATTTATTATAAATAAATATAAATATAACTAAAATTATTATATCTATTAAGTATAAAATCTCTTTGTATTTATGAAAATAAATAATTAAACTACATATTAATAAAATAGGAATTAAAACTTTATAATTTATTTTTTTGGCAAAAGTATTTTCAATAAATTCAGCAATAACTAAGATATAAAGTGGTAATAATGGTATTAATGTTTTAGAATCAATATACATTGTGCCATTTAAAATATAATTAAATATAGGGAAAATAATTAATAAGCTAAGTGTAATAGCTAAAAAGAAATTTTCTTTTTTATTTTTGAAAAAGTTAATAAGTGCTGGTACAGCGATAGCTGTTAAGCCTAAACCATATGAATCATATAAAAGGTATTCAGTATTGATTGTTGGCAATAATAAATCTTTTAAAGAGATAGTTATATTAGAGGCAGCACGATTATTTACAATAGTAGCTAAAGTTGGAAGAATTATAATACTGGCAGAAATTATGGCAATAATAAATGGAAATAAGAAATTTAAACCAGTTTTTATAAATGATTTTAAAGTTACTTTATTTGTAGAAGCTAAATATTTATAAATACCGTATATTATCAAGGTAAAAATGCCGCCGATACTAAAATAGTAACTAGTCATTATCATTAAGAATATACTTAAAGTGAGTAACCAGCTACGTTTACTAGCAAATTTTTTATCAACACCTAAGAAACCTAATAGTAAAAATGGCATATAGTTAATGAACATAATGTGACGATGTGAATGTAATGTTATGGATGCTGACATAATAAAGATGAATGAAGCAACAAAACATGTTTCACTACTATAATTTTTATTTTTTAAAAATATATATAATAAAATTGTACTTATTATGACTGTTATAATTGTAGATATAATCATGTAATTTGTCATATTGACATTTGGTAATAAGTAAGAAATTAGGGTGATTGGACTTAGAAGACCATAATATGATAAATTATATATATTTTGGCCACTTCCAATATTAGCAGCAAAATCTGGGAATAAATCTTTTGTGTGATAAAATAAAGTTCTAAAGTATTCAGGAATTGTTACATGCTCAGCATACCAATCTAATTGTGAACCATATAAATACATTGTATTTGATACTACAAAAACTAATACTAAAAATGATAATGCTAAAATCCATAAGTAAGCAATGTCTCTTTTTTTAAAGTTTTTCATTTAATTCATCCTCCCACTGTGAATAATTTTCCCAATCTTCATAAGCAAACATATGATCAAAAGCTGTTTGAATAAATGATTGACTTTTATATAATCCAATAATATCTTTTTTTATTTTTAAATCTTTGTCATTAATAGGGGTCATGCTATTGTAATAGTTAGGAATATTTTTTTTGCTATGGTAGCGACCAAAATAATATAATTTTGTTTTGTCTTCGACAATACTGGTGGTAATAGCACTACTCATTTTATGATGGATGTGACCATATTCACCATCTGGGTTATGAGTAACAATAAGTTGCCAATCTTTTAAATCAATAATTGCTTGTAAATCTTTTTTTATATTTTCACGATGGTTATCCCAATTATCTCTTTCACCATTTGTTTTGTCTGGATACCCTAATAATATGTATTTGTCATTAGTGGCATTCATAACATTAATGAATTCATTGACTCTTTCTTTGACAACGCCACAAGTTATACAGACAACTAAATAGTTATCTTCTATTAAGTGAGCTCCTCCCCAAAGTAATTCATCATCTGGATGGGCTACAATCATTAGTTTTTCAACATTTGTTAAATCTATTTTTGAAAAATCTTTATTTACTTTATAAGGTTTAAACATGTAGATTAAAGTCATTGTAATAGTACTACTTAAGATTATTAATATTATTAAAAGTAAGTGCCAATAATTTTTTAAAAATTGAAAAATTTTATTTTGCTTTTTTTTCATATAATTCCCTCTTCAATACGGTGTTTTCTATCAGTTTTGATATTACTCTATTAGGGTTAATTTGTCAATCAAAGAAGAAATTTTTTTATAAAAAAAAACGAGTAATATTACTCGTTATTATACTTATTTTATTAATGAGTTACCATCGATTTCAATAGGAGTTGGAATGTTTAGTAAGCTAAGAACCGTTGGTGCTATATCAGCTAGTTTACCATCTTCTTTTAATTCAAGGCCTTTTCTAGTAACAATGAATGGTACTTTATTTGTTGTATGAGTTGTACATGGTGTTCCATCTTCTAAAATCATTACATCACAGTTACCATGATCTGCTGTTATGATTAAGGTACCATTTATTTCATTAACTTTTTTATAAATTCTTGATAAGCATTGATCAACAAATTCAACAGCTTTAACTGCTGCTTCGTAAACACCAGTATGACCTACCATATCGCCATTAGCGAAATTTAAAACTACAAAATCAAGATAATCTTTGTCTAATTCTTCTAATAGCTTATTAGTAACTTCTTCGGCAGACATTTCTGGTTTTAAATCATAAGTGGCAACTTTAGGTGAATTAACTAAAATTCTTTTGGAATTTTTTAATTCAATTTCTTTACCACCATCAAAGAAGTATGTTACATGGGCATATTTTTCAGTTTCGGCAATTCTTAATTGGTTTAAACCTAAACTATCTAGATATACTCCTAATGTATTTTCCAATTTTTGTTGTGCAAAAGCTGATGTTCCAATAACATTTTCATTAATTGGCATCATTGAAACTAGTTTTATATTATTTATCTTTATTGTTTCCATTGGAACTAATGTTGGATTAGTTATTGCTATGCACATTTCTCTTAAGCGATCGGGGCGGTAGTTAAAGACGATAATTCCATCGTTATCACTTAAATGATTATTTGATAGAACAGATGGAACAATAAATTCATCAGTGACGTTATTTTCATATGATTTAGTAAATAAATCTGTAGGGTTGTCATAATTATTACCAATTCCTGAGACAATAGCATCATAAGCTAATTTTAAACGATCATAGTTGTTATCACGATCCATGGCATAGTAACGACCAGATATTGTAGATATAATTCCTAAATTTTCATTATTTATTTTGTTTTCTAAAGTGGCAACAAATTTTTGACCCATATGGATGTCTGTATCTCGTCCATCAGTAAAAAGATGGAAATATATTTGGTCAACATTTTCTTTTTTACATAAATCTATAATAGCTAATAAATGATTAATATGAGAGTGGATACCACCATCACTTATTAAACCCATAATATGTAATTTAGAATTGTTTTCTTTGGTATGTTTTATAACTTTTAAAATATTTTCGTTATTAAAAAATTCTTTTGTTTCAATTGAGTGGTTTATTAGTTCAAGTGGTTGATAAACTATACGGCCAGCTCCAATGTTCATATGACCTACTTCGGAGTTACCCATTTGACCTTTTGGTAAACCAACTAGGTTTCCTGAAGCTTCAAGAATTGTATGGGGATAGTTTTCACATAAATAATCGTAAGTTGGTTTTTTGGCATTTTTAAAAGCATTTCCATAGCTTTCTTGGCGGATGCCACAACCATCTAAAATACATAATACTAATGGTTTTTTCATATTTCCTCCTATTTTAGTTCATCTAATTCATTACAAATTTGTTCTTGGTTAATACCTTTACCAATAAAAACTATTTTAGTCATTCTATCACCGTAAAATTGATCCCAATCTTTTTGTAAATCCGGGTTTTCTTTTAAAACTTCAGCAATAAATTTAGGTGATTCAGTTGCTAGCCAAGGGCCTGCTTCTGTAAGGTTTTTTAGTGAACCAGCTTGTTCAAACATATATGACATATCTTTATCATCTTTAAAGTATGTAATTCCTTTCGCTCTAATTATTTTTTTAGGCCAAGGTTTTCCTATGTAATCAAGGAATTTTTTACGATCCATAGGATCCCTAGTGTAATATACGAAAGTATTTATACCGTATTCTTCAACATGATTGTGTTTTTCTTCGTGATGATGACAATGACACTCTCCTTCACCATGTTCATGACAATGACACTCTCCTTCACCATGTTCATGACAATGACACTCTCCTTCACCATGTTCATGGCAATGACAAGTATGGTCTTCTTCATCGTGTTCATGATGGTCATGTTCTTTTAATTCTTCTTCTGTTTCTTCAATTTTCTTATACCATCCTGATGATGTTGAAATACTTTCAAAATCAAAACTTTTGGTTGCTAGGGCATCATTTAAATTAACTTTTGAATAATTAGTTTCGATTATTTTAGCTGTAGGTTGTAATGCTTTAATAACGTCCTTAACATTATTTAATTCTGATGTTGATACTTCATCAATTTTATTTAAAATTATTGTATTACAGAATTCTATTTGTTGAATTATCAAACTTGCTATATCATCTTCGTCATGTTTTTCGTTTAGTAAATCACCGCCAGCATTAAATTCATCACTCATACGTTTAGCGTCAACTACGGAAATAATTGAATCTAAATAGCATAGTTTTGGCATGTTATATTGTAAGTATGCATCTTCTAAAGCACAAATTGTTTGAGCAATGGGAATTGGTTCACAAATACCACTTGCTTCAATTATAATGTAGTCAAATTTTTTTGTTTCAATAATATTTTGTAATTGTTGTAGAAGATCGGTATTTAAAGTACAACAAATGCAGCCATTTTGTAAAGCTACTAATGAATCGTCCTTACCACTTACGATACCACCTTTTTCAATAAGGTTTGCATCAATATTTACTTCACCAATATCGTTAACAATTACAGCAATTTTATAGCCTTCTTGATTATTTAAAATATAATTTAAAAGTGTTGTTTTACCACTACCTAAGTAACCTGTTAAGATTGTTATTGGGATACTTTTATTCATTTTATCATCTCTTTCTTTACAAGAATTATTATAGTATTTTTTTATTTTTTTGTATATATAAAAAAGGATTATTTTTATAATCCTTTTTGGTAAAAACTTGGTTCTGTATTAAACATTCTTTCAACAAATTCTGAAACTACTTGGTCATTTTTGTAAATCATATATTCGTTTTTAGTATCATCTAAAAGTATTTGTAGTTCTTCATTTTGGGCACCAATTAAGCGTTTTATTAAATCTGGATGAATATTATTTATAATATTTTCTTTACCTAGGTCATTTGTTGTTGCAATAAATAATTGACCATTACCAGTTACGCAATAATACATTAAAGCTTTTTTTAGATATTCAAGGTCTTTATGTTTTTTGGTTACTTGAAGGTTTATTTTTAAATATTCTAATTTTGTAGTAATTAAAGCGTTTAAAGTATTTTCAACTAAAGCTTGGTTATTTTTCTTAACATCATAGTTACGAGCTAGCGCTAATTTTACGTCTCTTGGTTTGTATGCAGCTATAGTTTGTAAAATAGGGTTTTGTAAAATGTTTTTATTATCTGCAAAATAAGCAGTAAATATTTCAATTGTTTTGGTAGCACCATTTCTTATTAAACTTTTTTCTAAGGCATTTAAATAATTTTTTTCTATTGTACTACTAAAGAATGATTTTGGATATTCTTGTTGGTAAGTATACACATAACCTTGTGGTTTAGATTTGCTTTTATTTATTTCGTTAATAAAATTGTTAACAATAATACATAAATCCATAAAGTCTTGTGCATCTTCTGTGTTAGTAAAATATGCTTTATATTCTGGTAAAAAAGCTTGTCTTAAATGATTGATGAAGGAATTATTTTGTAAATCAGCTGCATTTTGATCTCTATTAACTTTAAATAAGGTATATGCATCAAAAGGAATTTTACTATTTTTAATTTGTCTATATTCTAGAATAAGACCTTTAATAAGTGGTTCATATATTTTAAAATCATTTGGAATGTCGGATTCTTGTGATGGCTCACTTGGTTCCATATTATTTTTTATATAGGTAGCTTCTTGCTCTTGATACTTTTTGGTTTGTTCTTGAATATAGGCATCTCGTTCAAAAAAAGTTTTATTCTTTAATGATTGCTGATAGGCGTTTATTTTTCTTTCTAAATCAACTAGAGCATCTTTAGTTTCGTAAGTTTTCTTAGTTGGTAAAAATGGTACTAAGGTTGTGGCAATCATTTCATAAGCATATCTATATTGTAAAGGGATTTCAAAAGCTAAATCTTGATGAAATATCTGTCTAATATTTTTACATGTGTTACTTAGTGTTTCAATATCTGCAGTAAGATCAATGTCGAATAGCATAAAAATATTAGCATTTTTCTCATCTATAAAATATTTATCATCTAAATATTTTTTTATTATTTTTAAAGCCTGTTCTTTTCTTTCTTCATTCATATTTTATCTCTTCTTTTTTATAAACTTATTATTTTTTATTTTTTAATGTTTGGATGGCAAAGTTATAACTATCTTTACACATATCTTCTAAATTTTTAGACGTTTTCCAACCTAGTTCTTTGTATGCTTTTGTAGCATCAGCATAAATTTGGGGTAAGTCACCTTCTCTACGTTTACCATATTGATAATTTAGTTTTACATTGTTAACTTTTTCAAATGTATCAACAATTTCTTTAACACTTACACCACATCCTGTGCCTAAGTTATAAGTATAAACATTTGGTTCATTATTAAATGAATGTTCTAAGGCTTTTAAGTGACCACTAGCAAGATCAACTACATGAATATAGTCTCTTACGCATGTTCCATCTTTAGTTTCGTAATCAGAACCAAAAATCGTTAAAATCGGCAATTCTTTAATAGCTACTTTTAAAATGTAAGGCATTAAGTTATTAGGAATACCATTAGGGTCTTCACCAAGTAAGCCGCTTTCATGTGCGCCAACTGGGTTAAAATATCTTAAAATTGTTATTTTCCAACTGTTATCAGATATATATAAATCTTGTAAAATATTTTCAATCATAGATTTTGTTTTGCCATAAGGGTTTGTTGGTGTTTGTAAACTCATTGTTTCAACGCATTTTGGCGTATCTTGGTTTCCATAAACTGTAGCACTAGATGAGAAAATAATATTTTTACAATTAAATTCGTTCATTACTTCTAATAATGTTAGTGTTGAATCAATATTATTACGATAGTAAGTTAGTGGCTTTTTAACAGATTCTCCTACTGCTTTTAAACCAGCAAAATGAATAACAGCATCTATTTTTTCTTTTTTAAAAATAGTTGTTAAAATTTGTTTATCAGATACATCTCCTTTATAAAAGGTAACATTTTTATCTGTAATTTTTTCTATTTTTGAAATAACGTCTTTTTTAGAGTTTATTAAATTATCAATAATTACTACTTCGTAGTTATTTTTTAGTAATTCACAACAAGTATGACTTCCAATGTAACCAGTTCCACCTGTTATTAATATTTTCATTTTTATCTCTCCTTTTTTTTATTATAGCATAAATTAAAAGTGATTATTTTTTATTTTCATATACTATATAAGTGAAAGCATAACTACTGTGAATAACATGTAAAAGATGTTTGCTTTAATTGTAGCTTGTGGCACATAATATGATATTTATTTTATTGTTTATGAATTTTTCTTAAATGAAAAAAATACTTTAGGTAATAAAAAAGAGAAGAATTTCTTCTTCTATAAGTTGATTAGTTATTTGTATTTTGAACATATTTTAAAGCAACAGTCGCTGTTTTTGATGTTTCTTTTGGTGTTTCGGTTGCATCTGCTTTATATGTTGCTGTTACTGTGAAGGTTGTTGTTTCACCAGCAGTCAATGTATTTATTTCTGGTGTAGTGTAAGTATATTCAATGACTGATGAATCATCAGTTTGTTGTGTTAATTCTACACCACCTGTAACATCATCAATTTTAGCAGCAATTGTTCCTGAATTTTTAACTGTAATTGTGTAAGTTATAGAATCGCCAGGTGCAGATAAATTTGCAGTAAAGTATGCACTAATTTGATCAGCATTAACGCCGTAATTTTTATCTACTTCTCCGGCAACTGCTGTACCTGTAGTTGCAGGGGTAATATCTGTTATTTCAATTTTCCAATCACCTATAATGTTTGCTTCTCCGTTAATAGTTAGCGTTGTTGCAAAGGCTGCGTATGCTACGGATAAACATAAAACTGCCATTAGCAAACCTGCTATTACTATATTTTTTCCGTCTTTCATTTTTTACCCTCTTTCTACTATTTTGCTATATTAAGATTATCATTTGTTTTTTTAATCGTCAATATCTTGTATGTCTGCTTTTCGACATATTTTGCACTTTTTTCGCTAATTAATTAGCTTAAAGTATTTACACTTTATTTACTTTTTAGAGCATTTTAAAAGTCTTGTAAAATAGTACAAGACTTAAATATTAAGATGGCGTCCCTGGGCAGATTCGAACTGCCGACCCCCTGCTTAGGAGGCAGATGCTCTATCCAGCTGAGCTACAAGGACATAAGTTAATTATAGTATATTTCTTAATTTATTTCAAACTAAAAGAGTTAATAAATAACTCTTTCGTCAGCTTCTTTAGCTATTTTTACTGCGCAGATAATAAAGAGCAAAAGAAATAGTACGATTAATACTATAAAACTTTTTATTAACATATTTCTTCTCCTCTATTAAATATTATGTATCAATTAGCTTTTTTTATATATTTTTTTCTAAATTTTAAAGTAATGAACGATAAAACTGTACCAAGTGTTGCTCCGGCTGTGTCAATCATAACATCAAGGAATTTACTAGTTCTACCAGCAATAAATAATTGATGAACCTCATCTGTAATAGCATATAACATACATAGAGCAATTGTGATTAAAATCAGTTGAATGTTATCTTTTTTAAATTCTTTTAGCAAGGCAAATATTAATATTGATAAAGCAAAGTATAAAAAGAAGTGAGCACTTTTTCTTATCAATAATCTATATTTTTTACTAATTATTATTTTTTCGTTAGTTGTTAAAGGACGTTTTTTTACTACTTCAGCTATTTTAATAACAACTTTATTACTTAAATTTACTGATTTTTGAGCATTTTGATTAGAAAACATAAAAATAACTATTAACCATATTATAATTATTATTATTTTAAATAAATTTTTTCTTGTCATACTATCACCGTTAACACAAATATGTTAGCAGCATTTATATAACAAATCAAGTAATTAAATTGATTTTAAAGACTTTTTTGAATTCTTTATTATCTGCTTTACATTTGTTTTTTTCATATTTATAAAACCCCTGTCTTTTTATTTTTTCACTTCTATTATATATATTATAGTTTTATATAGGATTTCCTTTTAATTATTTAATTTTTTTAAATTTCTTATAAATTTTCCTTTATCGGTTTGTTCAATATCAAATTCAATTTGTTCTCCTTCTAAAAAATAAAGATTATTTTGTTCTTTTTCATCTAAATATGCAAATATATGGGAATCATTTGAATATTCTATAAATCCGTATCCTTTCTCATTGCTCCACCATTTAACTCTACCTTTCATACCAATCACCTTTCTACCATAAAAATTATACAATACATTTGTTCGTATTACAAGCTTTTTATAAAAAAATAACATACTATCTAGTATGTTACTTCTTAATATTATAATGGATTATTTTTTATATATTTTATTCAGTACTTCGCTTTCGATTTTTGGTAGTGAAGCGCGTTTTTTTTCGACACGGTCTTTATATTTTCTTATATTATTCGGATTCTTTAATCTCCTTTGTCCTTCTGGTTTGTCTGCATCTTCAGCTTCGATAGTCATTCTTGCTAAATCTTTTTTGGCTTGAGGATAATCAAATTTTCCGGCTAAATACGCTTGCGTTCTTTTTTCATAATAATTAAAAGCTTGGTCTTTACCCCATTTTTCGTTTTTTATATGTTCTATTATATCTTGTCTAAGGCAGAAATCAAAAAGTATGCCATCATTATATTTGTTAATTTTATCGCGTTGTTTTTGATCTATTATTGTGTCATAGTAGGAATCAAGGACCTCCAAAGGTGCACTGTATAATAAATTAATTTCTATATTTTTAGTAAATGTAAGTTCTTCAAGTTCTGCAGGACTTGCTCCAGCCATTTTAGCGGCTTCTATGTCTTCCTCGGCTAACATTTCATAAATTAGTTTATTTTGTTGCCTTTGTTCGTCAACTAATTCACGTTCATATACACTCAATAGAATATCAATTAGTTCTTCGTGAGTTAAGTTATATTTTTTAGCGAAGGTATCACGCATTTGGTTAGATATTTCTTCTATTTCCTCTTCAGAATGACCAGTTATTCTCATGAAATCCATATTATGTTGAATTTTAACTTCATATTGACGACATTCGTCTTCTAAATCTATAGGTTCAGGTTCTTTTATTTTTTCCGCTGGTACTACCGGTTGTTTTTTATTAAACCACGTAAAAAAGCTCATAGTATCCCCCTTTTCTTTCGTATATTTTATGATATTATATTTTACTTGTCAAATTTTACTATTAATAATTTATTTTACTGTATATTTAACAGTTTGTCCTTGGTAGGTCATTGTATATGATGAGTTATATAAGTGCTTTAACTCAAGAATTGTTTGCATCATTTTAGCATTAGCTCTAAAATTAGCTAGCATTGTAAGTTTATAATTACCTTCTCTATCACAATAAGGTGCGATTGGATTTCCACCTGCTTTAGAAAGTTCAAGAAGGAATGATGCTAAATATTTTTTACGAAGGACATCTCCAACTCCAGTTATTTTTTCTGGATAACCTTGAGTTTTATATGGAGCATTTGTTCCAGTAAATTCTTCGTATACTTTACCGGTTTCTTTAGTATATTCAGTCGCTAGACGATTATTGATATAAAATTGAAATTTTCTTTCAACTCCATTTTCGTGTGCTTGAATCATGTCATTTTCAGTTACAGGATAAAGATAGAATAATCCTCCTGTACTGTGACAATTAATAAAAGCATAGTTATGGTCTTCTTGACTAGCTAAGAAGTCTAAAAGTGCAATATTCTCTTCTGAATATTTAAAAGGTTCATCGATATTTTCACATGGTGTTCCAATTGGACCAGGAATATTTTTTAGTAAATTATTGTCACGAAGATTGCCATAAACATTACCGTCTTTAGCAATTCTTTCTTTTAAATCATTATAAAAAAATTCATTATTATCATTTAAATTTACACCCGATGCATTAGAAAAGAAATTAGCAAGAGTTCCGATAGGAAATTTATTATCTTTATATAATTTTTTTAGTTGTTCTTTTAATTTTATATGAGCTTCATCTATTTCAGGAATACAATCAATTGTTAAATCTGCAAATATAGCGTTATGATATTTATCTTTAGGAATAATATAATCTGGTTGTAGTTTTTCTTGCCATATTGATTTTACTAATTCAGTTACTGCTTGTAGTTCGGTTGTTTTACTATACATCATTAAAAAGTTAATTATTTTTGTTATATCTATTTCTTGGTTACGGTAAAGATCCCAAAAAGCCTTTTGCAATTCTACTTTATTTAAGGAAGGATTAATATTTGTACAAAAAGTATTGATTATCTTATTAACTGTAATAGCGTTTATATCATCCTTTTTATAGGCATTGTAATAGTTTTTACTAAAAGATTCTACTTCCTCAACAGTCATGTTTTTCATATACGAATTAAGAGCATATGTAGTTGTAAAGAATCCTTCGGGATTTTGGCAAGGGATGAAATCAATTGTAAACTCATTAGGGTCAAAGCTTTGATATTCCCCTAAACCTAAAGCAATGTTTTTCATAAGTTGTGTAACATAATCTACACTGATTATTTCATTGCCATGGCAACCACCCATATAAACTATATGAGTTGGACCGTTACCAATTTTAAAATGTTCAATATTAAAACCACACTTACTTTTGCCAAGTGGTTCTAATTTTTCTACAGGAAATTTATTTGCTTCATTCAAACAAATTTCATTTAATCTCCTATAAAATTTTTCATAATTAAGTATTTCGTAATCAATGTTATAATTAGCCATGTTTATTTTCCTTTTTTGTAAATATTTTTTTATATATTACAGATAATAGTCAATATTTTATTATTTTTCAGTGAAAAGTCAATATCAATTTTTAGGAGAAGGCCTTTGTTCGCCAATTAATATCGGCATGAACTTTCGAATAATTGCGCTTCCGATTAGTGAGCAGACTATACTTAAAACAACTATCACTAAACTTAATGCCAACTCTATTATAATATTACTATTTTTTAGTAATGCTGATATTGGTCCTAATTTGGTTTGAAATATTAGTATGATTAATTTGTGAAATATTAATATTCCCATAGTATTTTTACCTATATATTCCATCATTTTATTTTCTTTTATTAGATAAGATAAATAAATTATAAATGTTGATAAACCAATCCCTGATAATAACGCTAAAGTTAAGCTACCATAATTATAATCTATACAAGATACTGTGTCATTAAAATAAAATGATAATATTCCAATAATAAGCAATGGTAGTATGAATTTTAACTTAAATATTCTATCTTTATTGAATAAATTATATTCCTTAAATAAATAGCCTATATAAAAGAATATGCCAATTACTAGTGCTGTATTAATCCCCCATGGTAAATTTATTTTTAAAAAAGCATTTGTCAAATAACTAATTAATAAGTTAGAAATTAGTATAACAATCTTTAGTTTAGGTAATTTTTTTGTTAGTTTTATAATAAAATAATATATTATTTCTATACTAAATAAGGCTGGTAAAAACCATAAAGAGCTATTTTGTTTTAACGCTGAAGCATTTCCGTTGCCGTACAAGACATTTATTATTTGTGTTTTTAAACTAAAAGAAGAATTTGTACCAATGCTATTTCCAACATTTTCTCCTAAAACCATGTAAGGTATTAAAAATAATAACGCCCACGAAAAATAAGGAATCATTATTCGAATAAATTTATGTTTTAAAAAGTCAAAAAAATGTTCATTTTCTTTGATTTTAAAAGTATAGCCAGAAATTATAAAGAATAATACTACATGAAAGCTATATAGGAATTTAAATATAATTCCGCAATGCTGAGAATGGACAAGGGTGTGTCCTAAAGCAATAAATATTATTGCAAAAGCTCTAGCTATATCAATATAATTAATCCTTTTTTTCATATATTACCTCGATAATTTATCCTTTAATTAATTTTATTTTTTTTAAAAATTTGTTTACTAAATTTTTTTCATAATCATTAATTGAGAACTTATATACGGCGATGGAGTATATTAATACATAAAGTCCTCCAAATATAATAAAGCCAAAAAAGCTATGCATTTTTAATACTTTTGTTAAAATACCTATTACAAGCGCTGATATTAACATTGGTGGTGTCATTTTTAGAATTTCTTTCCAAAATTTAATAATATCAATTTTTATGACTTTGTGATAATAAATATTAATTATTATTACATTAACAATTATTAAACTTATTCCTGTTCCTAAAGCGGCTCCTATTGCGCTATATTTTTTTGCTAAAAATATACTTATGATAATATTAAATAATGACATAATAAACATGGCAATTGTTCTAAATTTGTATTTATTCATTGCCTGCATAATACTTAATCCTAAATTTTGTATTAAAGGAATACATAATGGTAGGATTAATAACAAGGCTATATAGTAAGCATCTGCAAATTCTTTGCCTACCCATATCTGAATAAATAACTGACCAAAAATAACCAAGCCACTTGCCATTAAAAATATTATAATATATTGAATTCTTCCTATTTTTACGAATTCATCTGTTATCTCAGATGAGGTTGCTTTGGTTGCTACCATTTTTGACATTTTAGGTAACATTACACCACTTACGGCTGTTGACAAATTGATAAAAAGACTATTCAATTGGGCAGCAACTGAATACACAGAGACAGCTGCAGTTCCGGAAATGGCTCCTAAAATAAATTGATCAACATTCCAATTTACTTTATCAACAACAACTCCTAGAAATATAAAAAATGAATAACTAAAAATTGTTTTAAATAATGCCTTATCAAAACCTAAATATTTAATTCTTATTTTCAATTTATTTCTACAGTAGAAAAAGTTTGATAAAAGAACAAATATGTTGACTACTGTTATTACAATAGTCATTGTAATTGATTTAAACCCTAAAAACAATAATGGCAACATCAAAAGTGGTTTTAATGAAGTATTTAAAATTGACATTATTTTTTGAAATGTAAATTTTTCGTAAGCACTTATTATTGAAGAGTAAATAGTAAATGGAAATGTTATAGCCAAATTGAAAGCCAATATGAGCATCATGACTTTAGCTTTAGCAATTTCTCCACTAGTCATAGTAGCACCAAATATGTTTTCTACATTAAAATATAATATTAAGCCAAGAATTCCTGCTATTACCCCTATAATGCAAAAAATCAAGAAAAACATACCATGTAATTTTTTTTCTTCTTCTATTTTTCCTTGTGCTCTATATTTTGCAGTATATACAATCAGTGCATTACCAAACCCCATATCTAATACTGTAAGATATCCAATTATAGAAGAAATTAGCGAATATAAACCATATTCACTTTGGCCTAACATTTTTATTAGTAATGGTGTATATAGTAATTGAATAACCATGTTGATAATTATTGAAAAGTAGGATAATATAGCACCACTTTTCCTTTGACTACTTTCTGTCATAATTCACCTCTTTTATTTTATTTTGAATAATTCTTGTAAAAAATTCATTGACTTTTGGCGTTCGGTTTCAAGAATTTTATATGCTTCAGTATAATCGTGGTTCAAGTTTTCTTTAGTTATTTTTCCATTAAATTTTCTGTTTTTTATTTTAAATTTACTTAATAAAGTATCAAATCTTGAATTCATGTTTGTCACATTTTTTCTTTCTCTATCAAAAATAATAAATGGCCTATTATATAAAATTGCAAATACACTTGAGTGAAACGAATCTGTACAAATTAGAAACGCGTTTTTTTCTAAATATAAAAACTCGCTAGGCCCGGTGTTATAAAAAGGACTTTTTTTGTCTAATATATTAATTACTTCACAATCATTTTCTTGTGCAATCCTATCTATTTCTTTTTTTCTAGATTCTGATAATTCACCTAAAAAATAATTTAAAATATATTTAGAACATTTTAGTTGCTTTGGCTTTTCAGATACTTCGTCCCACTCTTTTGCTGTTAGCAACATTGTTGGGTCAATTAGTACTTCAACATTTTTCTTTAAGCCTAGTTCTTGTAACAACTCTTTTGCTTTTTCTTCTCTAACTGAGATTCCTGTAAAATTTTCTAAAGAATTTAATAACTTTTTCTTATCAATATTACTTGGCCATTTTTCTACAGACATACTAGCAGCAAAAGATATTTTTTTACTATTTTTATTGCCAAACATTCCTAAGTCAAAATCTTTAAATCTATAGTTAGGATTCCAAACTTGATCACTACCTATTATTAAATAATCATAATAAAATTTTTCTTGTTTTCTTCTTGAAAAAGTAAAGTAGTATTTGTTGTAATTGATATATTTATTAAAATTGTTAAAGTATTGATATCTTTTCGTAAATTTTTCTAAAACTCTGTATTTTAATATCCATTTTATGGCCTTTAAATAGTCCGTAAAGTTTCTTTTTTCATTATTTAGAGGTGCAATATTTCTGATTGTTTCGACTTGATAATCTGTTATTTTTTTGAGAAATTTTTCTACTGCATAATTTTGTAATTTGTTACCGTAGTTATTATCTCCTACTATTGTAACTATTCCAATTTTTTTCATTTGACACTTCCTTATCTATTAAATATACTGACGTACTCTGTTGGATACCATTTCAAGACATATCCTCCTATTAATGTGTACATTGAAAAGAAAGCAACAAGTAGTATCATATATAAAAGTTTATTTTTAGGTTTTTCTATGTATTGTGTGAGATTTGCTAAACCAAAGTACTGTACAAATCTAAAATATACTAATAATCGATAACTAGCAATTAATTTAAATGATAGTATAGCAAAAAGTATATATAAAAGATTGATGTTTAAAAATAATTTATATTTTTTATCTGATTTGTTTTTTTTATAAAAAAGTAACATGACACTATAAGATAAAATTGATAAAATCAAACTGGCGTAAGAAGGGTCATAAGCATTATAATCTGTATTTAAATATGAACTATATTTAAAATATGGTAAAATCGAATATACTAAATCAGAAATAAATGGTAATGCTAAGCCGCATATTATAATGATTGCAATTTGTTTCATCATTGATGTTTTTAACTGACATAAAAAATAAATGGGTATTAATACTATGGCACTATTGTGGAATAAAGAAGCTACTAAAATACATGCTATATATTTTAACATTTTTTTCTCTAAAATAAAATTTAAGGAATAAATAAATATTGATAATGCAATGTATTGCCTAATTATGTTAAATGATGATATATATTCTCCAGAAAGCACAAATAATAGTAAACATAAGGCAGGATAACTACTTAATTTTAATATTCCTTTATAAGTAAATAATAAGATCAAAAATGATGTTATAACAAAGAAATAAACATAATCATTAGAGAATATATTAATAATTTTACAAATCCAAATTGCCCCTATGTCCCACGATACTTTTACTCCATTTGAAATAAAATTAAACATAGGTACATATATTTTTAAATAATCATAACCAATTCCATACCTTAATGCTGATAAAATAAATAATGGTAAAAATGATAGAACTAAAAATAATTTTTTATTACTTTTATTATAGTTAAATAATAAAAATGATGAAATTATTCCAGCTCCAAAACATAGAATCATAGCTATTCACTCCTTTTTAACATTTTTAAGCGGATATACCCAACAACTCCTAATGGATATAGTAATACGGTAAGTGCTCGATAAGGTGAATTGGCTACAATATTCTTTTGTTTACTCAATATTCCAAAACTTATCATATAAATTAAATATTTTATTTTAAGTACTTTATTTTCATTTTTTTGAGCTCTAAGTTTATTAAATAAATACCATGAATTAGGATTTTTTATAAAAAGTTTTTTTGTATTCTTCGTTAAACCGTCTTCTCTAAATTCTCTAATGCATATTTTGTCGTTAAGCCATATAAAAGGCTCATCCATTTGATACAGTAAATATGCCTCTGTAAAGAATTTTTCACCTTTTATTTCTGGGTATAAAAATTTTTTCATATATTCACTTTCAATAGCAAAAACTGCTCCAGCTTTAAAATAATTTTTGGATAATGCATCAGAAAGAGAACAATTTTTTAGTTTTTCAGAGTTATATTGTATACAATAGCTATTTTGACCTTTTTCATCGTCACATAATGCAACAATACCTTTATCATTTTTCTTTTTTTTAGACCAAGCTTCTAATATTATTTGAACTGCATTTGGGGTAAGATAATCGTCAGAATCAAGACATAGCAGTGTTAATTCTGTTTCTACATTTTTGCATAAGGTATTATAGGCACTATGTTTCCCACCATTTTCTTTTTTTATATATTTTATATCTATTAATTTTTCATTTTGCCATTTTCCAACCAATTCTGAAGTATTGTCACTTGAACCATCGTCAATTATTTCCCATATAAAATCTTTATTTGTTTGATTAACTAAACTTTTATATGCTTTTTCAAGGATATATGCTCTATTATAAGTTGGGGTAAAAATTGTTAAAGTTTTCATTTTTTATCCTTTCTATTTCAGATAGTATCTAAATCTACCTTTTGTTCCTTTATTATTTACTATTTTAGCTGGCACACCGGCTACAGTCACGTTATCTGGAACATCTTTATTTACAACACTGTTAGCTCCTATAGCTACATTGTTCCCTATTTTTATTTTTCCAAATAATTTTGCTCCTGGACCTATAAAACAGTTGTCACCTATTATTGGTGCTTCACCTTCTTTTTCCATATTTGTACCTATGTTTACATCAACGTTTATTCTGCAATTTTCGCCAATTTTAGCATGTCCATTAACACAAATAGTACCACGATGTTGAATTAATAATCCAGGGCCAAATGTATTTATTGGAATAGAAAAGCCATATTTTATTTGCTTTTTTTTATATTTATATTTTAGAATTGTAGTTATAATTTTATTTAAAATTCCAGTTTTACAATTATTATAATATTCTAATTTTCTCATTAATCTTTGAAATTTGTATAAAGGTATTTCACCTCTTATTCCAAAATACAATTTATTTTTAAAGTTCCTAGCCTTTCTGTCACATTCAATGTAATATAGATAGTCTTGTTTACTTTTTATCATCTTGAAGTTCTCCTTTTAAATATGTTTGAGAAAGAAGGTTTACAACATCCTCAATAAAATATCCATTTTTTTTGATTTCTTCTAAATTGTTATGTCTTTTTACACTTTTTGTATTTATAATGTCACTCCACTCTTTAGCAGTCAAAGATAACGGTATAAATTCAAGAGATTCACTGGCTTTAACTTCGTTTGGAACAACATCTTTAGAAGTAAAGCACTGCAAACCTGAGGCTTGTGCTTCGATTAATACTAACCCTAGGCCTTCAAATAGACTTGGGAAAACAAAGTAATCCATTGCTTGCATATACTCATTAACATTAGTTTTAAAACCAGCAAAAATAACTTTATCTTGAATATTTAAATTTTTAGTTTTTTCTTTTATTACATTTTCTAAAGATCCTGTCCCAATTAATAAAAGTTTTGCTTCTTTGTGTTTTTTCTGATATTCATAAAAAATATCTACTAAAAATTCGTGGTTTTTTTGTTTTTCGAATCTGGCAACATTGCCTAAAACTATTGTATTTTCATTTAAATTTAATTCTTCTCTTATTTTTTTTCTTATTGACTCATTATATTGAAATTTTTTGTAATCAATAGCATTATGAATAATTTTGAATTGGTCTGTATTCACAATTTTCTTTCCAAAAAGCCACTCACCAGCTATTTTAGAACAGGCATAGAAATCAGTAGAATATTTTATTAGTAACGGTTTAAGGCAATTTCCTATTATTTTTTTTAAAGGATTATTTGTTTGAAAATCAATATTGTGTGAGTGAGATATTCGAATTGGAATATTATATTTTTTTGCATATTTCAACACTGGGTAGTTTTTACTCGTTGAGTGGAGATGCACAACTTTATAATCATTATGTTTTGAAAAAAAATCGTCCAACAACTTATTATATTTTATATAATCAAGTGGTTTTCGTAACCACATTCCTTCTAATTTATATACTTCGCATCCAAGTTCTTTAAGTGTTTCTTCTAACTCATATTTTTTGCCATCGTCCAATAATAGAAAGTCGACGTGAATTTTTTCTTTATCAAATCTTGAGACCCAATCAATTACTAAACTCTGAATGCCTCCTCTTAGCATTCTGTCAACAAAATATAGTACTTTTACCTTTTTTGACACTTTAATCACGCTTTCTTATTTTTTTCCCTAATTTTAATAATGGTTTATATACACCTATTTTTATTAAAAATAATCTGGCATATTTTTCCGCTTTGCATTTTATTGTATTAGGAAAATATTTCTTTATTACGTCATCCATTGGTTTGCTCTTTAAATCTTCAAAAAATTCAGTTCTTTTACTGTTATAATTGATGGAATTAAACATCTGGTAGAAATTAGAGATTAGTTTTACTACTGCAATTTGTTTAGTGATGTGTTTTTCTTTTATTGAATCAAATATCTCTACGGCTTTTTCACTATTTAAAAGAATTCTTGTAGTTCCTTTATCATCGTCAAAATTTTCGTCGAACTTTTCTACTTCAAAACAATCCCAAATTGTAAAATCTGCTTTGTGTAATTGTTCTTTGAAGTGACAGTTATAACAAGATGGTCTGCATGCAATATTTGAAAAAAATGCTCTTAAATACGGATCTGTTTCTATTCCATTGTGATAAATAACACCATCTTTATCATATAAGCTTAAATTAGAATATTTATAACCATAAAACTTTTCTCTAAAAAATGCTTTTTTTATTTTTTTATTTTGGGTTTGATATTTTAAATATTTTTCCCATAGTAATGGTGATGGAACAGCACGGCAAATTACATCGACAGTAATTAAATTATCATATTTTTTCCCTAAGTAAGATAGTAATCCTTCAATTTGACAAGCTGTACCACTAAAACAAACTAATTTATTATTATTTAAATTTTCTTTCACTTCTTTAAAAGTATCTTTCGGATCACTTTGAACATATTTACTATTTCTAAATTTTTCTAATTCATTTTTTGTAGTTGCTGATTGATGGCATACTTTGTAATTATTATCAAAACCAACACCATAAACAACTCCATTATTTTCAATTATGTAATCAGCAATTGCTGTAAATGCGCCGCCTGATGTGCTTTGTTTTCTTATAGTTTCATCTTTATACTGAAAAATATAACCAACTTGATTAAATTTTTCTCTCTTTTTTTTATTCAATATTGGACATGTTCTTTTACATAAACCACAATTAATACATTTCTCTTTGTTTACCGTAGGATATAAAAATCCATCTTCATCTTTAATCATTTCAATAGCGTTCGATGGACACACATTTTTGCAGGCTGTACAACCACTACAAAGTTCTTTATCTTTTATTTCTATATACTTTTGTTCTTCTTCGTTTTTCCAGGTTATTGACTCAAACAGCCATTTTTTAGAATTTTCTCTAAAATTATTGATGTTTTCATTTACTTTTTCGTAATCTATTTTGTAGTCAAGAACTTTTAAAACGTCCTCATTGCCGGTTAAAATTCTTTCGTTACTTACTCCAGCAACATTTAATAAAGAGTCAATTCTCGAATTTGTAGAATTTTTGTTTTTACTATTGTGTCTTCTGAAATTAAAGAAAATTTTGTTAAAAATTAGTGAAAATACTGTTCCATGGAATGAATCCGTGCAGATATACTCAGCATTTTTTATTAAATTAATCCATTCTTTTGGGCCAACATCGTATGGAATAATGTCAGCAAATTCATCAGAATATTTAACGTATTCATCAGCATGATTTAAGGAAACTATTTTATAACCGGTTATTTGTTTTAATTTTTCAGCAAATTTTCTATGTTCAATATTGCTTCCTAAAAAATAACACAAAATATATTTATCTTTAACAAATCTACCTGAAGTGGCAATATCTTCCCATTCTTTTCTTGTTAACAAAATTGTTGGATCACAAACTAATTGTGCGTCTATACCTGCTATTTCTTTGATGATTTTTATTCCAGTTTCTTCTCTAACAGATAAATGATCTATTTTTTTTAAAAATGAAGAATATTTTTCATTATATTTTTTGGGTATTGTTGATACTCCAAAGCTAGTTGCATAAGATATTTTGTTAATATTATCAGGGACCCAATTTAACGTATAATAATCTGCTACTACATTTACAGGTAACCATAACTGATCGCTGCCTACTATGACGTCTGTATATTTTTCACTTGCTAATTCAGTTAAGCCTTTATAATCTGTACAAGATCTAGATAAGTTAAATTCTTTTCTAAATTCTTTGTACTTTTTATCTCTAATACTAATATTTTTTCCTAGTTCCTTATTAATTTTTTTATCAAATTTTAGTTTTATCATACCAAATTTTGATTTTATAAAATTAAAGTTAAAAATTTGTGATAAATAATATTTCTTTTTACCCTTAGCAAAATCTTTATTTTTTTCTATTGAAATAGTTTCATTGGGAATATTGTTATTGTCTAGTATTTTTTTACTGGCATAGGCTTGTAACATACTTCCATAATTATTTTTAAAATAGCAAGATACTATTCCGACTTTTTTCATATTAATCACCTACTTGTTTTAATAATTCTTGGTATTTTTTTACTAATTTTTGAGCTTCTTTTTTTATATCATAACCATTCGTCGACATTTCTTCTGTCGTGTCTTTTCTCTCATATGAATCTAATGCAGTTAAAATTTTTTCGGCCCATACAATTGCTGGGCATTCTAGAGACATAAAAATGGTTGAGGCAATGGCTTTTGTTTCTTTAGTCATATCATCTGACAATACACATAACAATCCAGCGGCTTGCGCTTCGACACCAACAACCGGTAGTCCTTCGTATAAAGACGGAAGTAAGAAAACATCAAATGCTTGGTACAATTCGTTAGCATCATTTCTTTGGCCTAAAAATTTAACATAATTATCAAGTCCTAGTTTTTTTACTTTTTCTTTAATTTCATCCATTAATGGACCTTGACCAGCCAAGACTAGTAATGTATTTTCTTCTTTTTTATGAATTTCGTTGAATATATCTATTAAAAAAGTGTGATTTTTTTGAGTGACAAATCTTCCTAAGTGACCGATTACAATTGTATCATCTTTTATTCCTAATTCTTTTCTCTTATTTTTTCTTATTTTTTCATTATATTTAAATGAATCTAAATCAATAGCATTATTTAATAAAAATACATTTCCTTTGTCATATACTTTGTTACCAAATAACCATCTTCCTGCTAATTCACTACAACAAAAATATGTATTTGCAAAAACTTTTGAAAAAGGTCTTAAAACTTGTTTCATTATATTTTTCTTTTTTTCTTTTTTGTTAGTTGTACTATGACTATGACATATTCTTATAGGTACGCCAGCACATTTAGCAGCAAATAAACTAAATAATGACATAGTGCTAATATGGGAATGAACTATTTTGTAATTTCCTTCTTTTAATACTTTTTTTAGTTCTTTATGATATTGAATAGCTTTTTGATATGGAGGAATTAAAATGACTTTTCCACCCAAGGATTCTATTTCTTTATACGGAATATTTGTTGAGTCAGAGTCGCATATAATATCAAATTGAATTTTTGATTTATCTATATTTTTATAATAATTCATTATAACGGCTTCTACGCCTCCGCCAACCCATTTTCCAGCAATATGAGCTACTCTAATTTGATTTTTATTGTCCATTATCACACTTTCTTTCCCTCTAAATTTGTGCCTTATACTAACATATTTTAAATATTTTATCAAATTTCGTTATCTTTTTTAATTATAACAAAAAAACATAGTATTATCTATGTTTTATTAACTGTTATAACAATCTTTTATACTAGAAATTTTTATTCGCAAATTTATTCATAATCTTTAATCAAAAAAAATACACTTTTGTGTATCTATTCTGCACCATGTCCGTGGATAACGGCACTAAATGTTTTAAAAAATATTTTTATATCCATTTTTAATGACATATGGTTAGAGTAATAGCTTTCTAACTTTAAACGATGTTCAAATGAAGTATTTGATCTACCACTAACTTGCCAGTAACCGGTTAAACCAGGTTTACTTTTTACAATATCATAGTAATATTTTCCCATATCTTCCTTTTCACGTGGTAAATAAGGTCTGTTGCCAATAAATGACATATCACCAAATAGAACATTTATTAACTGTGGTAGCTCATCAATAGATGTTTTTCTTATTATTTTACCTATTTTAGTAATTCTAGGGTCATTTTTTAGTTTTTTATTTTCTTTATATTCTTTTGCAGCTTCTGGGTCTTCTTCTAGAAGTTTAAAAAGAATTATATCTGCATTTGGAACCATAGAACGAAATTTATAAAATTTAAATTCTTTACCATTTTTACCAATTCTATTTTGCGTAAAAAAGATACTATTAAAATCTCCTGAACATATAGAAATAACTTTAATTATTATTGATATAGGGATTAATAAAATTAATCCTATTAAACCTACAACTATATCAAAAAGTCTTTTTATTATTAAGTAAAATATATTAGCACTTTTTTTAGTAGCCATAGTTTCATTACCTTTCTTCAATTCAACCACCCCTAATTATTTTAGCTATTCACTATCAAGAATTTTGTCGATATTTCTGTAAAGTAAATCATATACTTTATCTTCTTTTTTGACAAATTTCTTAATTTCTTTAAACAGTTTTTCAGTATGAAGTTCTTCTTCATGATGAATATCCGTTCCTAGGAAAGATATTATATTATCTTTTAACATTTTTTGCAAATTCTTTTTAGCTTGTTTTCCATATTTACCAAATAAACTTTGATAATTTCCTTGAAATAATACGCCAATGGCTTGTAAATCACGAATATAGTCGAGTTTTTCATCAACATATGCATATCTTTCAGGGTGTGCAATAATAGGAATATATCCGGCAGTAATAACATTGTGTAAAATTGTTCTAGTATTTGGATCTTTTTGAAACATCGGTAATTCTAGTAAAATATATTTAGAATCATTCAAAGTTTTAATTTCACCTTTTTTGACAAGATTTATAACATTGTCTGTTAAATAAACTTCATTTCCTAAATATAAATTTATATTTATATTTTCTTTTTGACAAGCTTCTTTTAAACTATCAAGAATTTCCTGCTTTTTTTTATTATTAGCGTTATATTTGCTATCTTCAATATAGTGCGGAGTAAGAAAAATATCAGTAATTCCAGATTTTTCCATTTTTCTTAAAATACTGATACTTTCTTCGATTGTTTTACTGCCATCGTCAATGCCGTAACAAATGTGAGAATGTAAATCTTTCATTATTTGTCAATATCTGTGTAGTAATCATTAGTATAATAACTATGATAACTACTTCCTTTCACATTAGCTTTATTAACGATAACTCCAGCAATTTTAGCATTTGCTTGTTCAAATATTTTTTTAGCTTTTTCCAATGTTTCCATATGAGTTTTACCATTAGATACAACGATTAAGTTTGCATCTGAGAACTTAGTTAATACTGGTGTATCACTCATACCGATTACTGGAGGACAATCTAGAATAATAATATCATAGAAATTTCTTAGTTCAGCAATTAAATCTTCATTATTTTTAGATGATAATAATTCTAGAGGATTAGGAGGTGTTGGACCAATTGGAATAAGGTCAACATTTTTTATTTCTGTTTTAACAATATACCTACTTAATTTAATTTCTTCTTTGTAATTTAAAATAAGGTTTGAATATCCACCATTTGTCGTATTCATAACATTGAAGATTTCGTGTTGTCTTCCTCTTCGTAAATCACAGTCAATAATTAAAACTTTTTTACCTTCTTGACCATATGCGATTGCTAAATTTGCTGTAATAAAACTTTTACCATCACCAGCTTCTGGAGAAGTGTTTAAAATTACTTTTAGTTCTTTATCAACAGAGGAAAATTGTAAGTTTGTACGAATAGTTTTGATTGATTCACTAAATAGTGATTTTGGATTTAAGTTAATTACTAAGTCTGTTTGATTGTTCACTTTATTCACCTACTTTTCCTTACGCTTTACTTTTGGTACTACACCAAATATTGGTAATCCCAATCTTTCTTCAATCTCATCAGCAGATTTGATTGTTGTATCAAAGTAATACATTAAGAAGATAATACCAATTGCAAGAACTATTCCTACTGTTGTGTAAATAGCTAGATCTTTAAATACATTTATATTATATGGTGTTGATGCCTCTTCCGCTACATCAACAACTGAAACGTTTTGTAATTTATATATTGATTTTACTTCTTCGCTAAACACTTTAACTACTTCATCAGTTATATCAGCTGCAAGTGTTTTATCTGCATCTTCAACCATTATTTTAATGATTTCGGTATTTGAAACTGACGATACTGTGATACGTTTTTTTAAGTTTTCTTCTGTGCAATCAAGAGACAAATTTTTTATTACTCGTTCAATTACTCTTCTTGATCTAATAATTTCGCTATATGTGGAAACTAAACTTTTATTTAAAGCAACTTCACTTGAAGAGTAATCTTGGTTGTCACTTACTAAAACGACAGTTGAATCACTCATATACATTGGTTTTTTAATTATTATTGAAAAAATGCATCCTGCTATCAATACAGATAATAATATTATAAATGCC
The DNA here is from genome assembly GCA_934096175.1 of uncultured Bacilli bacterium. Lineage (GTDB taxonomy): Bacteria > Bacillota_I > Bacilli_A > RF39 > UBA660 > Coprovivens. Next base: position 13,737 of record CAKOLG010000002.1, on the reverse strand, counting down.
AGCATTATTCGTTCTTTATAATAATCCAGCAACTGTTTTAAATTAATTTCTTCCATTTTTTTAAACCCTTTCAATCTTTATAACTCATTAAATGATATTAAATTATCATCATAAAATACTTTATAAAATTATTTTAACACTAAAAAGTAAAAAAAGAAAACTGTAAAGTGTATTTTTTTAAATTAGTGTCTACTTTTGACATATTATTTTCAAAAAAAAGATAAGAACAAGTCTTATCTAGGTAATCTTATTATTTCAAAAAGAAATAATAAATATATTCCTAAGTACAAAGATAGTTTAAAACGAAGCATTTCATAAGTTCCGACTACTTTATCTACAGTAGAAACTAACCAAGATTCCTTGTATTTAGGAAGCATTCTTGTACAGGGGAACATATGAGATTTTATTATATCTTGTTGTACATCTGTAAGTTCATAGTATTTTAAGCTATTTGCCAAAGCTATGTTTGGATGTTTACTTAATTTTTTAATACTATTATAATTTTTTAAATCGTCTTCGACATAGAAGTCATGTAATAAAGCAGCTCTTGTTGTTTCTTCTATGGATTTCAGTTTAATAACCTTACTTAATTTATAGGTCCATTTTGCAACACGCATAGAATGATCAAATCTACTTATACCATGATGTAATTCTTTATTTAATTTATTAAAATTTTCGTTATTAACAATATCTTTAACTAAGGAGTTAAAATCATCCTTGTTTTTATTCATCCTTCTTCACCTCGGACTTAAGAAAGTATAGCATATTTTATATTAAATAGCAAATTGCCAGTTTATTAATGTATACATTTATATGTAATATTTTACATAAACTTAATATATTATATGTAATATTTATTCTTTTTAAATATGATTATTATTTTATATTTTATATAATTTTTTTCTTTTATTAGCAAATATTATTAAAATAATAGCAATAATTATTGGTAAGATAAGTTTGCCTATATATAAGAAACTACCTGTGTCAACAATTTCACCAATTAATGATGGTTTTAATTTTGTATCAACATCATTTTCAGTATATTTGTCAGTATAATATAAAACTAGTTTTTTAGTGTGTAATAAATTATCTTCTTCAATTAGGTCATAAGTCATAGTTGCAAAATTTTCAGTTGAAATATCGACAATATCTGTAGGAACTGGCGTGATATAAATTTTTTGTGCTTTAGTTGGACTTTCAAGATTATTTAAGTCTTCAAAAATAATATTGGAATTTGTTTTTAAATAGTGACTTGTGTATTGATGCCATGTTACAGATTCAAGGATTATTCCATCTCTTCTTAAAGCATAAACTATTAAGCCTTTTTTATCAAAATCCTTATCTTTTTTATTCATTATTATTGATTTTTTATTACTTGTTAAATATAAAACTTCATCTAATGCATATAGAGTTGAATTGGTATTGTATTTAGAATTTCTACGATATTTAGCATAAGTTTTATCCCAATTTTTTATATCATATGTTGAATAAGCATATATATCTGTTGATGAAGGGATTGTAAAAGCACTTGGATCAAAGTCTTCAATTATAATTTGGTATGAATCAGCAACTTTTTCTATTGTAATATTGATATTTTCCGGATAAGTAAATTTAACTTTTGAAGTTTCAGTAGGTAAATAGGTATATTTTTTTACTTCATTTACAGTTGTAAAATCATTTGGTTTGATTGTTGTTGTCCCTTTAATAGAGTCAATTATAGAAAAATTAAAATTTGTAGTCTTGGCTTTATTGTAAATTATAAGGCTATTGCCTGATGGATTTAATTCTTTAGAATATTCATCTTCTTGGATGATTTTGGCATCACCCCACATAATAATACTTTCTAAATTGGTATCTTTTGAAAAAGCGTATGAATTTATTTTTTTTATTTTATAATTAATTGTTGCATTTTGCAAATTAGGACAAGAATAGAACATGTATGATGGTACTTCATTATTATTAAAGTTATTGGGAATATCAACACTTACTAATTTTTTTGATTCACTGAAAAGATTTTTTGAATTAGCTATAAATGTTGCAGCAGTTAAGTCAAAGTCGGCATTAGCAGCTCCTACTGTTTTGAAACCAGTATTTCTAAAACTAGATTCGCCTAATGTAATGATTTTTGTTTTAGCCGAAGGAAATTTAATTGTAGAAAGATTTTCTGCATTATAGAAAGCAAAATCATTAATAGCTTCAAGGTTTTCATCTGCTGAAAAATCAACTTTAGTTAAATCTTGACAATTTTGGAAAGCTTTTGCTGGTAAAATTTTTAAGCCAGCAAAAGTAGCTGTTTTAACTGGCATACTATAAAATTCTGAATCTTTGGTTTCACTTGAAGGTAAATCTGTTACATTTATAGTAAAGTATAAATGATCAACAGTTGTATTATAAAGCATTTGGCGAACTGTTTGACCATTTGTTACACTAGATTTTAAATTACAATCAAATGTAAAAGTATCACGATGAATTGGATTATCTTCAGTACTCATAAATGCAGAAGTTCCAATATAAGTAACGCTACTAGGGACTACTGGGTTATTGTTAAAATCACAGTTATAAAAAGCAGCTTTGCCAATAAATTTTAAGTTTTTAGGTAATTGGTTTATTTTTAAGTTGGCACTATGAAAGGCATCGTTTTCGATTGTTGTAACGGTATCTGGTATTTCAACTAAGTTATTGATTTTAGCTTTATGGAATGATGTTTTCATTATTGTTTGTAATTCTTTAGGTAGAGTTAACTTATCTATTTCAGCTTCTTGTAAAAAGCTTACACCAATTTTTTTCCATTTACAGTTCAATATTAATTCTTTGGCTTTTAAACGATACATAAATGAAACTGATGCGTAATTGTCAAAGCCACCACAAGGTTCAGTAATAACTTTTTCTGTAAAGATTATAGAATCATAAGTTTGGTGTTTGCCAAAGTATGAATAAAAATTTTGAGCCGTGTAACCACTACTATAGCCATAGTCACCAGAGTAAGGCAGTTTATATAGATCACAATCTATATAAAATTTTTTGATATTGTAACAATCTTTAAAGGCTCCTGCACCAACAAAAGTAAGATTGTCATATAGGTAAACTGCACTGATTTTAGAATACATGAAAGCATTTGTACCAATCATTTTTAATTTTTTTAAGTTTATTTCATTCGTAAAACCAGGGCAATTAAAAAATGCTTGATAACCAATATATTCTAAGTTTTCTGGTAAATTCATTTTAAAGTTTTCACTTACAATATTAGCTGCGAAAGCCATGGACCCTATTCCTTTTAAAGTTGATGGTAAGATTACACTTGTTAATTTATATTTATCTTTTTGATTAGCTTTATACTCTGTATAAGGATCTTCAGTGTAAAATGCCTGAGAGCCAATAAATTCATAGCCTTCGCTTATTATGACATTAGTTAATGATGGTAAACCATAAAAATAACCTGGTTCAATAACATTTTTATATGAATTAGCATTACCATAATTTTCTTTGGCATCAGCGTTAAAATACCCTGTGTACGTTTTTCTTTGTGCTCCATAGTTTGATTTAATTATTGCTGATTCATTTTCACCGTATGGTGCAATAACATACAAAGTCGTAATATTTTGATAGTTTGAACCAATAAGAGTTCTGAAATTAGTTGGCATAGTACTAGACATGGTATCATAAGCAACAGTAACTGTAGTAATATTATTATTGTTAAAGATATTAGATTCTGTCATGTAATTAAAAGTTTTTGGTAAATATATTTTTTCTAATTTATTATTGGCAAAGGCTTCATAGTCAATTCGTTGTATTTTATTTAAATTTAAGCTATTAATTGAGCAATTACTGAAAGCTTGTGTCATAATGTGTTCAACAGAGTCTGATAAGGTAATTTTGGTTAAATTTATATCATTATAAAAAGCACGATAATCAATTGCTACAACATGACCAAAATCAATATTTGATAGTCTTGGACAATTACTAAAAGCTTCACTATTTATTTTAGTTACATTATTTAAATTAACGGATATAATTCCAGAACCATAAAATGTTGCATAATTTATCGTGGTTACTTTGGGTGGAATTGTAATATTTAATTTATAATTAGGAGTATTGTAGAATGCTCCATCACCAATGTTTTCTAATTTTGTATTAGAAATATTAGTATTAAAAGATGTACAATCTTTAAAAGCATAATTACCAAGTGATTTAACATTATTAAAATTGATAGTGGTAAGTTTAGTTGCTTGTTGGAAAGTACTATCGCCAATGGTAGTAACTTTATCGCCTAAAGTTACTTTAGTTAAATTTGTGCATTCGCCAAAGGCATTACTAGCAATAGATGCGGTATTAATAGCAACTGTTTCGATGTTGGTTTTATAAAATGCACTATCACCAATTGTTAAAAGATTATTAAGATTAAGGTTGGGATCGTTTAAAGTTGCATTTTTAAAAGCTGCTTCCCCTATTGTTTTAACTAGCGGTAAGTTTATTAAATTTAGTTTTGTATTTGCAAAAACGTTATCACCAATATAGGCACCATTAGTTGAAAAGATAATTGTTGTTTCTATATCGTTATTAATCATAGGAGAAATTCCTTCAATGTCTTGTAAATTTCTTAAATCAATTGTATTAATGTTAGAAAGAAACGATTTTGGTGTTTGACCACTTATTGGAAAATAATTAGTTAAAATAATATTTTTTATGGAGTTAGGAATTGTTGTATTACTTAACTTTATCGTATTTAGACTAGGTACAGTTACGTAAGTAATTGATGATGGTTTATCATAAAATGCTATGTATAAATTTGAAGCGTTAGAGGTGTTTTCGTATTTGTATTCCCATCTGATGCCATCGTTATCTGTAAAGATATTATAAATGTTGCTAGATGCTGCACTTACTTTATTACAAAATAAAATAGAAAAAGTTAAAATTAGTAGAATTATAATATTTTTTTTCATGTTATCACTCAATTCAAAGTTTTAGTTTATCTAGTATATAAGTTTTATTTTATATTAATTTATTTTATTAGTCAATAAACGTCAAAAAAAACAATCTAATTGTAGATTGTTTAAATTTATTTATTTAGTAAATTAAGTCTTGTTGTAATTCTTTCTTTTCCTAAAAGTTTTAAAATGATGTAAAGGTCTGGGGTTTGTGATTTAGATGTTATACCTACTCTAATTATATTAGAAATATCGGCAACACTACCTTTGTAGTTTTGGGGATTTTCCTTATATTCTTTCATGTTAGAACAATAACCTAATTCTTCTGTCATTTCTTTCATTTTATTAAACCAAGTATCTTTATCGTCGGAAGGATTATAGTATTTGTCAAAATAAGTAGTTAAAACTTGTTTTATATCATCTTTATTATATTTAGTATCAAATTCGTAGTTAACATTTTTAAATAATTCATCATACATATACCAAATTTGACTTTTAATTTCAGAAAGTGAAGCATAATCTTTACGAGGCTTTTTCTGTTCTCTTTCAATATTTAAAACTTCAATAGTATAATCTTTATGTTTATTAATAAGTTGATTAAAATCTTCATCATATTGTTTAGTCCAATTTTTTAGCATTGTGAATACTTCACCTGCTTTAAGCTTGGATAAGTAATTTTTAGAAATATTATCTAATTTATCTAAATCAAATAAGGCGCCTGAAGCTGACATTTTTTTAGGAGAAAATTCAAATTTTGTAAACTCAGCTTCTGGGTTTTCTTCACGCCATTGTTCATAATTAGAGTTAGCAATTGTTAAAATTGCTTCAATAACAGCTTTTATAGGATAACCTTTTTCTTCATAATAGGACATTCTAGCTTCAGGATCTAAACGTTTAGATATTTTTCTTATCTTATCGCCATCTTTTTTGAGAATTAAAGGAGTATGGATATATTTAGGCATTTTAAAGCCAAATGTTTTAAATAACTCATAATGGATTGGAATTGAGCTTACCCATTCTTGGCCACGAATAACATGGGTTGTGTGCATTAAATGATCATCAACTAAATGAGCGAAGTGATAAGTAGGTAATAAGTTACTAGATTTCATAATAGGAATATCAATATCATTTTCAGGAAATTCCATTTCTCCAAATGCTAAATCATTAAATTTAAATTTTTTATTAAAATCGCCAGTCGATTTTAAACGGATAGTATATTTTTCGCCGCTTCTAATGCGTTGTGCAGCTTCATCTGGTGAAAGATTTCTATATTTAGCATATCGACCGTAAATACCAATTCTTCTTTTATCTCTGGTTTGGGCTTCTCTTATTGAATCCATTTCTTCTTGAGTTAAAAAGCATGGGTATGCTTTGCCTTCAATAATTAAGTGCTTTATAAAAGCATGATAAATTTCTTTACGTTCAGATTGAATGTAAGGACCGTAATTTCCTTTTGTTTCTTTGGTATCGCGGTATTCATATTCATCAGGATTCATGTCATAATGCTGTAAAACGTGTCTAATATATTCAACAGCACCTTCTACTTCTCTTGCCCCATCGGTATCTTCATTACGAAGGTAAAATACGCCATCACTTTTTTTGGCTAAACAATAATCAATAGTTGCAGACATAAAATTACCAATATGCATAAAGCCAGTAGGACTTGGCGCATATCTTGTTACTTTAGCTCCTTCTTTTAAATTTCGTTCAGGATATATAGCTTCATAGTCAGCAATTGTTTTTGTAATATTGGGAAATATTAAATCTGCTAGTTCTTTTGTGGTCACTTTAATCATTCCTTTCTCATATAAAAAACATTTCATCAACAAAGGACGAAATGTTCGTGGTACCACCTTATTTTGTGTAAAATACACCTTAATGTTTTAACGCAACTCGCGGAATGTCTTGGATACAACATTCAACTCAAAAGTTTCTTCAATAAGTTATAATTATTCTTTTTCACCAAGCAAGAATTCTCTACAAATTATAATCTAATTTACTCTTCTTTTTTCTTCGTTTGTAAGTTCATTATATAAAAAGTTATTTTTTTTGTCAAATCAATTCTTAATTTGAAAAATTATGAAATTTTTTATTTGGTCTTAAAACTAAAGCTTCTTCGTTAGCAAGTCTAATTTCTTTTTTTATAATTGCTAATTGTTTTATATTAACTCTTTCAATTTTTTTATCAACAAAAACGAATTCTACATCTAGAAAGCAAACTAAAGGACGATATTCATAAGTTGTATTACGATACTCAGATAGTGATGGAACATAAATAATTTTGTTTTCTTTAATGCTGTTTTTAGATTTATGACTATGACCTTTAAAAGTTAAGACAGCTTGCTGAATTTCAGGTTGAGTACTCATTTTTTTTAAGTTATGAACAAGGGCTATGCTGTCATTATTTAATAATATTTCTGCTGTACCATAACCTAACGATACAAGGTCGTAACGCATTTGTTGAAGATAACGAGCAATATCAAAACCACTATCTAAAACGCTTTTGTAATCATGGTTACCATAAACAATAAAATTAACTATATTAGGGTCGTACGGATAAACTCTTAAAACTTTACGTACTTGAGATTCTAAGGTTTTATTTTTTAGTTCACCTAAATGATCTTCGTAAATGTTTTCAATAACGTCTCCAGTATTAAATATTATATGAATATCGTGACTTTTAGCGTAATCATATACTGTTTCTAATAGTGCAGTTCGCTCAAAGATGCTACCTATGTGTAAATCAGAAATGAATAACGTTCTTAATGTGCTTGTTTCTAAATTGATTCTTATTTTATTCTGATGATAAAATTCAAGTTTTTTTTGCGGACTAACTATTATCTTGCCTGTATCATAGTAACTACTTCTTAAATTGAAGCCACTATCTTTGATAGATTTAAGAATGCTACTAAAAGTATAGCAATCGAAGTTGTAGAGTTGTTGAATTTCATTTAAGGAAACTCCTTTTAGAATTAAATCCCAAACTTCTTTTACTTTATTACTCATAATTTCCCCCGTTAGTTTAGTATTTATGAAAAACATTTTCCATAGTTTTAATATACTATAAATAATAAAAAAAAACTAGTTTTTTCTAGTTTTATAACTTAAATGGTGATCTGTATGGGATTCGGACCCATGTATGTAACCTTGAGAGGGTTATGTGTTAAACCACTTCACCAACAGACCAAGTAATCATCGTTTTTTTAGTTAACAATGTTATTTTATCATAGTGATAATGATTTGACAATATTTTGCTGGTCTTTTAAAGTTAAATAATACTCTTCTAAAGTTAAATTATTTTGGTATAAATAAAAAGCTAGATTTTCGCCAACATAGCGAAAATGCCAAGGTTCATAGTCATAACCAGTTATTTTTTCTTTTTCTTTAGGATATCTTAAAATAAAACCATATTTATAACTGTTTTTTTTTAGCCATTTAATTTCTTCATCATCATCGGTTAAGTCTTCAAAAAATGTTCCATTTCTAAAACAGCTAACGTCAAATGCTAAGCCGGTTTGGTGTTCGCTAGCGCCAGGTGGTGCTACATATTTTTTTACGTACTCTAAACCTTTTTTTTCTAAAAGTTTAGCATAAATTTTTTGTTGATAGTTATATGAACGGAAGCCACTTCCAACAGCTAAGTACAGTCCTTCTTCGGCGGCCGCTTTTTGCATTTGGTAGAAATATGGTAATATTTTTTTTGACAGTGTTGGTTTTAAAGAAGGATCAAAAAAGTTATGAAAATTATTTTCATTTTGATCCATAATAACGAGATTATCAGGAATAAAATTTTCATCTAAAGGGTAATCTTTATTAACAAGTATAGTAATTATTTTATCATCTAAAGGTACCATAATTTTTCACCATTTTTGTAAATTGTTTTAATTATACCTCCACCTAAGCATTCTTCACCGTCGTATAGCACGCAAGCTTGACCGGGAGTTACAGCAGAAACGTTATTGTAATGAACAATAATTTCTTCTGAATTTTGTAAATATTCAATTTCTACTTCTTTGTCTTCTTGGCGATATCTAAATTTAGCAGTACATTTAATTGGACGTTTTTCGCTAATAAAATTCATTTGTTCAATTAAGGCTTCGTCGCTTAGTAAGTATTTATTGTCATCACCAATAGCAACATATAAAATATTTTTTTCTAAATCTTTTCCAGCAACATACATTCTACTGTCTGTTCCACCAACATTTAAGCCTCTTCTTTGACCAATTGTATAATACATTAAACCACTATGAGTGCCCATTTTTTCTTTTGTTTCAATGTTTATTATATCACCAGGCTTGGTTGGTAAGTAATTTGTTAAAAATTCCTTAAAGTTTCTTTCGCCGATAAAGCAAATACCTGTTGAGTCTTTTTTACTGGCAGTAATTAAACCTTCTCTTTGAGCGATTTTTCTTACTTCTGTTTTTTCTAAATTACCAACAGGAAATAAAACATTTTCTAATTGTTTTTTTGATAATTGAGATAAAAAATAAGTTTGGTCTTTATTAGAATCTACTCCACGTTTAAAAATACCATTTTCTATGCGAGCATAGTGGCCTGTAGCTATAAAATCAGCTCCTAGTTCTTTAGCATATTTAGCGAAGGCATCAAATTTAATATATTTATTACACATAATGTCCGGATTTGGTGTACGACCTTTTTTTAGTTCTTCTAAAAAATAAGTAAATACATCATCCCAGTATTCTTTGATAAAATCTTTTCTATATAGGGGAATGCCTAGTTTTTCACAAACTAATTTTGCATCATTGTAGTCTTGTTCTTGAGGACAAATATTATTATTAATTGTAGGATTACCGTTTAAATCATTGTTTACAGCGCTATCCCAATTACGCATAAAAAGACCAATGACTTCATATCCTTGTTCTTTTAATAGATAAGCGGATACAGATGAATCAACTCCTCCACTCATACCAACTACTACTTTTTTCATTATTTCACCTCTATTTTACTTTGTTAACAATACTTATAATCTTATTAATATCTTTTATTTCTTTATACTCATCTTTGATAAGCTCGTTACTTAAACTTTTTATAGAATTATTAATTGCTAATAATTGAATTACGATATCTTCACATGGACGATTATTTTCAATCATTTTGGCAATACCGCGCATCATTCCTTCTATTTTACTACATCTAGTAATTAAGTTTTTCTTTTCTGATTTCATAGTAAATCACCTTTTGTAATTATATACCTATGGGTAGTATATGTAAAGTTTAAATAAAAAAGTACTTTATAAAAGTACTAATCATTATGTTTGCCAAATAATCTTAAGAGATCTAAGAATATATTAATGAAGTCAATAAATAATTGAAAAGCACAGTATATTCCTTTATTATCATTATCTAGTAAAAGTGATTTTTCTAATGCGATTCTTATGTCATAAGCCACATATCCACAGAATACTAAGATTGATATTATGCAAAGCAACATATTTAAAGTATGATTTGCTAAAAATATATTTATTATTTCTAGTATTAAAACTGCAATTAAAGCCACTATTAAGTAAAGGCCCCATTTGCTTAAATCAATATTAGTTGTTTTGCCAATAAATGCAAATATACCAAATATTATTGATGTAGCTAAAAATATGTATGCAATAGAGCTTCCAGTGTAGACGATAAATATACCTGATATACTTAGACCTGTTAGAGCAGTATAAGCTATGTAGAGTGTTTTAGCTACAATAGGCTTTATTTTTTTGATAAATCCCGAAAGAATTATAGCAATAACAATTTCTGCGATTAAAAATATAATATATCCAAAGCCATTAAAAGAGCCATAAACACTATACATTATATTTTCATTCATTGTTGAAAAATATGATACGCCAAAGCAGACTAATAAGCCAATAAATAGCCACTTAAAGGTATCTGCTAATATTTTATTTTTTTCCATTTTTTCCTCCTAATTAATTATATTATATCACATATTTTTTATTTTATTGATTATCGTAGGAAATTCCATACAGTGTAATCATTGCTTCTATTGAAGCTTCAGTCATTGTTCCTATATAACCATATACCATTTTATTGTTTTTTATGATAATAAACATTGGTGTATTACCCATGAAATCACTAAATTCAGCTGTTTTGCCTTGTAAAGTATATGTATAATCTAGGTATTTAATAAAGTTTTTGTAGTCTTCACTTTTATAATCTAGGTTATTAATGTCAAGGTAACTTACATAAAAATGATATTTAGCCATTGAAATTTGTAAAATTGGTAAAAAATATTCGCAAGCCGAACAACCTTCACGACCTATGAAAAGAACTTTGTTTACACCATCTTGAAATAATTGGTCGGCATCTTTTAATTCTACAACATTAAACATACTAGTATCGTAGTTACTTTTTTTTTCTTTAGGTATAAATTTTATAATGAGAAATATAACAAGAACAGCAAGTAGTACTAGATAAATTGCTAAATTGTTTTTAACATGGTTAGCAATTTTATTCATTGTTACCACCTATTAAGTTTTCTAAGGCTTTGACAACAACTTTTATTTGTTTATCATTATCAAAATTTTGTTCTTGGTCTAAACCTTGTTTTTCTCGCTCTTGATTCCAAATTACGAGTAAAATAGCGGCCGCTTTTAAATTTAGGGAGCTAGCAACAGTGTATAAAGCAGCTGATTCCATTTCACTACATAAAGCTCCTGCTTTAATCCAAGCTTGCCATTTCTGTTCTAATTCGTATGATACAGGCATTCTTTCTGGGCTGTGTTGACCATAAAATGAATCTTTACAATGAACGACTCCAGTATGTGCTATGTATCCTAATTCTTTGGCAGCTTTGTTAAGAGCGCAAAGTAATTCAAAATCAGCAACTGCAGGAAATTCTATAGGGACATATTCACGACTAGTTCCATCTTGGCGAATTGCTGAGGAAGCAATTACTAAGTCGCCCGCAGAAACATTAAGTTGCATTCCACCACTTGTCCCCACACGAATTAAATTTTTAATTCCAATCATAGCTAATTCCTCAACACATATAGCTGTTGAAGGTCCACCCATTCCTGTAGATATTACTAAAATTTTTTCATTATTAACTTCACCTAAATAGCTTGTGTATTCACGTTTTACAGTTAATGGTTTAGCATTTTTTAAATAACTAGCAATTTTAATTACACGAGCAGGATCCCCAGGAAGGATTGCATATTTTGCTCCTTCGATATCTGCTGCGCTTAGACCAATATGGTACATTTTATCTTTATTCATATTTTTTTCTCCATTCTATATTATTCTAAATTAAAACTACATGGTTGTAAGTCTTTTAATTCATATCTGTATATTTTATCTTCAATATCATCATAAGTGTAAATAACAAAATCAGGATTGGTATACTCGGATAAAAATTGTAAACAATAACCGCATGGCAGAGTTCTCTTAAAATTTTTATCCGTAATTTTTTTTCCGACTATAGCAATACACTTAAAATTTTTCTTTCCTTCTGTTAAAGCTTTTACGAAAGCGGAACGTTCAGCACAAATTGATTGGATGCCATCGTTTTCAATATTAAAGCCAGTGTATATTTCCCCGGTTTCGGTCATTAGTGCGGAGCCAACAGTAAAATTAGTATGTGAACAACAATCATTTTTTTCAGCCATATCTTTGGCTATATTAATTAATTTTTTAATATTTTCTATGTTCATTTAATCACTATCCTGCTTTTATTTTAGCATAAACTAAAAAAAAAGACTATAGTAAGTCTTATTGTTCAATATTATATAAGTAATTATTTGTAGATTGTTTTAATTTAGGTAATTCCAATAAATCCTTAGTATCAGCTAAATTTCGGTAATACATAATAAAATCTTTTTCTTTTTCAAAATCAGGATATTTTTTACTATTATATATAGTACATAATTGGAATGTGTCAATGTCTTTGGTATGAATTATTTCTTTATAATCTTGATAAGTAAATAAATCTAATTGAACTGTATTTCTAGGAGTTAATGTGTCATTACTATTATAAATATTATTATTGTAAATTTGATCGGTACTTATGCTATGTTTATTTAATGATACAACGTATTCGTTACCAAATAAGATATCCCAGAATAGTTTTGTTGTTCCTTTTAAATATGTTCTAACTTTTAAGTATGACTTTAACATTAATAAAGGTGAATATGTTTCCTGGAATTTATCATAGTTATCAACATAGTTTGAAAAGTCTTGATATTCTTTTTGATTCAAAGCCATGGCTGCGGCAAATTTCAATTCAGTTACGTAATTTAAAGCATATTGTTCTTTAAAACTTTTTAATATATATTTATTGTTTGAATTTAAAAATATTTTTTTTACACGTCCTTCAGAATCTTCTTTTAAATAAGTTTCTAGGGGAACTTTATTACTATTTTCGTTATAAATATCGTGTATTTCTTTTACAGTTAAAATAATTTGTGCTAATTCATATTCTTCTTGAAACCCTAATGATTTGGAAATTAAATCTAAAAATAGTGGGATATTTATTTCTTCTTTTGGTAAATAAGCTAAATGTTCAATTATCTCTTCTGTATCATTTTGAGATATTTTTAAACCTTTAAAAAATTCATATATTTTTATTATTATTGATTTATCATTGCCAATTTGCGTACGGTTATAAGATGAAATATTAAATTTTATAAGAAATTTTTCTGTTGTATTCATAATAAAACCCCTTTTCTTAAGGGGATATTCTATCTGAATTAGCCATAAATGTCAAATTTAGACTAATTTTAACGCAAAAAAAAATGGCAACTACCTATTTTCGCTTTCACTATCTTCGGCGTTTAAGTGCTTAACTTCTCTG
>CAKOLG010000001.1 GCA_934096175.1 uncultured Bacilli bacterium | reverse complement strand
ACTTTCTTCTTTTCTTTTTATTTAATGATATTAGAATTGCTGCTATACCTGCAAAAGAAAGACCACCAATAGTTAAATATAAAGTCATATTGTCATCATATCCTGTTTGAACACCATTATTTTCTTGAATAACAGGTAGTAGTGTATCTTGATATTTTATACTATAAAGTAAATCTTCATTTGTTTCTACTAGCTTATCATTGATAAATAATCCTTCATCATTTAGTTTTATACGAACAATCTCAGATGACATAGAATATCCTTCAGGGGCTTCATATTCACTGGCAAACCATTCACCATAATAAATTGGTATTAAAGTTGTTCCATCTTCAATGTTAGCATGATATATATCTAATACTTCTTTGCATGCTTCATCTTTACATAATCTAAATGAAAAGTCTTTACTAATTATATTTTCTAAGGTTTTATCGTCAACCTTATTAATTAAAACATAATTTTTTATTGGCTCGTTATATACCTTTTCTGAATTTGATATTTTTTCAATATTTTGACCTTTATATTTTGTATCTACTGCAAGTTTTTCGTTGTTTTTATAATATCCATTCAATTCTTGTTCTTCTAAAATTTCAAAATAAATTTCATCATCAAATGAAAGTGGAAGATCAGCATTAAATACATATCTACCATTTGCATCAGTTTTGCCTTCTTCTATTAATTCTCCGGCTTTAACTAACACTTTTCCATCATAAGATAATATATCTTTAGTTGATTTCAAGTTAAAAATAACACCTTCTAGTGCTATATCTCTATCTGAATCTAATTTAGTTAAATCTGCTTCGACTTTTTGTCTTTTATTAGTAATAGAAAGTGTTTTCATTACTACTTCAGTTTCATTATCTTTAAATTCTAAATTAATATTATATTTCTTTGTATCAATAATCATTCCTTGTGGTGCTTTATATTCATAAGCTATATAATGTCCTAGAGGAAGTAAATTAGATAGAGTATATTCTTCGCTAGTAGTAGTAACTATATCAACTATTTCTCCTTTTTTATAGATAACTGAACCATCTGCTGGATCAATTATATCCTCATCAGCTTGAATATAAACTACCATTCCTTCTAAACTTTTTTCTTCATAGATAAATTTGATATTACCATTTTCATCTTTTTCAATATTTGTTAATACTTCTCCTCTTTTAGAAACTTTAACTTGTCCTTTAACAGCTTGATCATACATTGTAACTGTTAATATTGGATCACCGTCTTTATCCACTTCTACAATATTAGCATTTGTTACTTTAAAATTTTGACCTTCTGTATTAATAACATATAAATCAGGACTTTCAATTTCTTCAAGAATCCAATTTCCAGCCTTAACTTCTAATGGAAGTTGGAAGAAACCTTTATCTGAAGTTTTCCAAGTATCATAGGTTTTATCAGCAACCTTTTGTGTTAAATATTCTCCAGTATCAGCATTTTTAATTTTAAAAGAAGTATTAGACATAGTTATTAGTTTACCAGTATCTTTATCTCTTTTAACTAATTTTAAATAAGAAGTAAAATTACGATTGTTAATTATATATTTTATTGTATCTTGATTTTCCCTAGCCACTTTAAATTCCCAAGTATTTTTTACCATATCTGTATCAATTTTACCTTTTACTTGTTTTACTACAAAAGTTCCATATGCAAGTTTTCTACTTTTAGCATACCCTTTGTTAGAAGTAATTAGTTTATCATATTCCTTTTCTGTAAATTCATTTCTATGATTCCATGCTTCATCTATACTTCCATATTTCTCTACATATTTTTTAGCTACAACTAAAAACTCTGCTCCTTCTTCTTTTTCAACTATCTCAGATTCATCACCTGAAGTAATAACTTTTTCTAATTCAAAATCTCCTACAATTACATTTTCTTTTGATGTTGTTTTATTAGTTACAACTTTCACATTTTGATTTGCATAAGTTAAACTAAATTTATGAACTGTTGGATCAACGGAGAATCCAATTCCAGCTGTTAGTTCACGCCACTCATAATCGCCAAGATATAAATTTTCCACCTTTGCTTCACTATTTGCAATGCGAACTCTAGTTATTTCAGTTCCTTTAGTATAAATTACTGAATTATCTGCTGGATCTAAAATATCAGAACTAGCATATAATCCATACACAGCACCATCTATTTCAGACTCATTTTGTGCATATTTTACATCTGCATCTTCCTTAAATAAATAAGCAGTTCCTCTAACTCTTTCATTAGTTAAACTAACTTTTACACTGCCACTTCCTGTTGCTTTATCACTTACAGTTGGATTATCTGGATTTAACCAATATTTTGTTTTAGTCTTTGTTTCAATAACTGTAAATGTATGAGTTTGTGATGCTTTTTGTGTTGCTGCTTTTTGTGCTTCAGCATCTGCTGCTGCCTGTGCCTCTAATCTACTATGATATACACCTCTTTGATCTACTTCGGCTTTTCCAGCATCTTCTAAATCATCCCAGTTTGTTACAAAGGTTTTAGGTGAAGATGTAGAAGAATGTGTAACTATTGATGTTGATACTGCATTACCACTTGTATCAGTGACTCCAGATGAAAATTTAACGCCATCTCTATAAAAATCAACTTCTACTCCAGATAGTGGTTTATTGGTTTCAACATCCGTTTTATGGAAAGTTATCTCTACTCTTTCATCTGCTGTTTTAGTAGAACTTAATGTATCATATACAGGTTCTACCTCAATTAATCTAAATACAGAGATATAATCCATAGAATTTACATGTGGTGGTATATTAAGTGGCATAATACTATATTCTGTATCATTTAATGATGAAACATTGATAGTTGATACATTAGTAGCCATAACATAATCTTTTATGCCTGTAGTTCCAGCACCATAATTAGCAATAGTTTTTCCATAAATGTGCATAAAACCTACATGACCATCACCTGTATATGAAGCTTTATCTTCTGGTCTTTGAATAATTAAATCGCCATTTTTAAATAAATGAGCATTTTCTTCTATATCTTTAATATATCCTTGCCAAATTAATTTTGCATCTTCAGGATGATTCATTGCGTTTCTATACATTGCAGCTGGAGAATACCTTGCACCTGTACCTTCAGGTTGTTTAGTATCAATATTGTAAGGATGAGTTCCAACTACTGATGTTCCAATACCTAATTTATTTAATGTACGAGTAACTAATCCTGTACAAGTTCCTACCTCCCAATATCCCCAACTACTATAATTTTGAGCCACTTCAATAATCTTATCACCAGATACATTTGAAAGTGCATGAACTTCAGTTATAAATGGTGTAATGGGAATTGAAGCAAGAAAAATACCTACTGCCATAACTGCATTTAAAAATTTTTTTAACTTCATACCAAATTTCTTCTTCACAATATTCTCCTTTCATAAATTGGTACTGCTTAAAAACATTTTAAATTTATCTCTCATCCCCTTTCTTTATAAACAAAAAACAGAGAAAAAGCACAAAAAAAATAGACACAGAATTATGTCTATTTATTCCTCTTTATAATTTCTCTATAATACCATATTAGCACATTTTTTTAGGACAGTCAACGGACAAAGTGAATTTTTTGAACAATTAGTAATTTTTAAACAATCAAATCGTCTTATTTACAAATATTTTCATTCATCTCAATTTCCTTATCTACATAAATTTTTTTTGAAGTTTTACAGTAAAGTACATCAAAGTCGTTTCCATGATATAAAACATCATTATTATAACTATATATATTAAATTTCCCTTTTTCTGCCTGATATTCTAAAAACTGCAAAAAATCAGAAATTTCTAACCAACCATATGATAAAATTTGATCAAAATATATCATTTTCCCCATACCATTTTCTATTGCTAAATTTCCGAAACAATTATAGTTAATAGTATAGTCTTTAATACTAAAAGAATCTGGAATATAACAGTAGCCTGTATCATTAATAGGCAATATTTTATATTTTAACTTTTTATAATCAACAATTTTTCCACAAAAATTATTATCAACTTTCCCAACCTTATAATTGATTATAATTTTATTATAAAAACCTTTTCTTTCGAAGTTATATGACAATATTGAATAATTATTCTTCTCATTATAATAAATAGTATCGGACAAATTACAATTATATTTTTCATATTCTTCAAAAATTTTTTCTAATTCATTCTGAATAATATATTTACTTCTAAATGTCTTCAATACAATGTAATTTTCTTTCTTTTCTACCACCTTAGAAAAAATCGGAATGTTTATTTCAACGGAATCTGAAATATATACTTTGCTACCAAATGGATAAAATTTTAAAATCAAGAAAAATAAACATACTAAAAATAATAGCAGTATAAAAATTTTAATAGTAATTTTTTTCATTATTTGTTCTCCCTTTTCCAATTTATATAAGTGTTTATTTTAATTTTAAGCTTACTATTAATCATATTATACTATTTCACAAAAAAATTGCAAGATTGATTACAAATGATAATCTTGCAATTTAAAATTATTTATTTAATATATCATTATATATGTTATCTAATAAACTACCTAAATCAGAGTTGTTAGTTAAAACGGAATCAGATTCTATCAAATCTTTCGAAGAAGTACTTTGCTTTTCTATTATTTCTTTTTCTAATTTTTCCAATTCTGCTGTTTCTTGCTTTCTTTGAACCGAATAACTATTAAATGAAGCAACTTCTGTTTTATTTTCAGGAATAAATTCTATTTCAATATTATTTATATATCCATAGTCAATAATATACATAACTTGCCATTCACCAGGTTTATTAACATCAGAAGACTTTTGCGTTTTATATTCTAAAGATGGTGCTTTAATATACTCGCCTGGATTACTTTTCATTTGCGAATTTATTGTTCTGTTAAATAAATCAACTAAATAACTTTTACTTATTTTTGTAACATTTAATGTATCTAAGTCATTCAATGTGATTTCTCTTACAAATTTTTTGTTATTGAAAAAATTGTTAATTTCCTTTATTTCATCTCTGAATTTTTCTGAAGTAGATAATGTTGCATACTTCGATGGTATTCTTTCAATCTCTTCGCCTGTTTCCATATTCTTATATGATATATAATATTCTGTACCTTCTGGCTTATGTTTTAAATTATAACCATCAAAGATATAATTAATAGTTTGGTCCTCATCTGCATAAATTATCTCAAAGCCATATACCCATCCATCTTCTAGTTCATCAAAAACACTGCGTTCTGTATATCCTAATTCACTATCTACTATAAGTTTTTTATTATTTGATTGAGCATGAACAGTAAGTATACCTATTAGTAAAACAACTATACATATACAAATTACTACAATTCCACTTTTTTTCATTCTTTCACCTCCATTTTTATAAAATTACATATTGTATTATTAATTCATACAAATTCCATAATAGAATAATCCCTGTGGAATAGGAGTACCACCTGTCGTTCCAGAAATTGAGAAATTCATATATAATTCACAAGTTTGATCTCCTTCACTATCAATATTTCCAGGAGTAATTGTTTTATTAAGCTGAAAATCTGTTAATACCCTTCCAGTAAAAAAACCAATGTAATATTTAACTCTTTCATCTGGTTCATATGCTGGAGGATCATCTTCCATCAAATACCCATGTACAATTGTTCCAGAACTTGGTGTATACCAATTTGGTAAACTTCCAAAGTTGGAAAAATAAACGGCAGTATTGACTCCTTTACAGGCACTTGCTGTTGTTTTTAAGCTTACAATATGACCTCTATTCTCTGCATAACCTTGTGGTATTTGAGGAGCTTGTAATCCCCATTCGCACTCTCTTGCATAAACATTAAAATTTCCTGCAAAAAATAGTCCAACTAGAAAAACACCAAACATTATAATCTTTTTTCTCATATCATCACCTCCTTCTTAATATATTCTATCAATGCTATAAGCAATTAATAGTCTTTAATAATCTTCAGATGCAACAATATTATTATATAAAAAAGCAGTAGCTTCCAATCACAACAATAACTCGCTGCAACGATGAAAGATACTGCATATTCATCACTATATTTCTCATCATCATAATATCATATATTCTGATAAAAGAAAATAGCAAATAGACAAATTATTACTTTTTTTTACACTTTTTTATTATTATTAATTCTTTTAATGTAAGAAATACCAAACAAATTAAATTAAAGCAAACTATTACAATGGCTATCTTTATAAAATTATATTTTAATTGTTCTTTTATTGATAAGTGAGTTTTTGCATTTATTTTTAAAAAATAATTTTCAAATTCATCATCACTTGTGTACATATTGGATATTTTATATGGTAATTCTGTCCTAAAATTTAATCTAACTTTATTATCAGATTCAAAAAATAAAATACACACTGTTTTTCCATTGCTATATATAATTATTCTTCGATTTTCTAATATTAGATTAGATTGAATTTCTACTCCATTTTCCTTTAAAAATAGAACTAAATTTTCTATAGAATCATATTTAGCAAATACTGATACTTCTCCAATGGCACGCTTACGAAGGTCATTTTTATTTATTTGAATAATCGCATCATCATAAAAAGACAAATAATTATTATTTACATTTAAAGAATCCAAAAAGAGAGAATCTAAATCAGATACTTTTATTTTATCATTATATTGATAAATTCTAATTTCCCCACTTTTATAGTTGTATTCTTTTTTTAACAAAAATATCCAACAAAAATATAATGTAAGAAAAATAATTATACTCAATATAATAACAGCAATATATTTTTTTGAAAAGTTTAACATAATTGCTCACCACTAATATTATACCATAAAAAATAGTTAATTGATTAATTTAATCAATTAACTATCCTTAGTTATATTTTATCTTCCTTCTACATATTCCTTGAATATAAATGATTTAAATGCATCTATTGCTGCATCAATATATTTTTGTTCAGCTTTACTTAATGTTCTCTTTAACTGTTTTATAGGAGTTTCATCAGAATTTATTAACTCACAAAGATCAATGAAATGAGATGTTGACATATAATTTAAAAATCTGCTTGCTCTTTTCTCATACTCATATTTATGAGTTTCTAATGATGATAAAACATAATAAAAGTAAAACGCTTCTGGCAGAGTATACCCTTTAAATTTAATCATATGGTATAAATTATATGCATCAATATCATCAATATAATCTTGAAGGTTAAAATGTGCTTCGTTTGGGGTACAAATATTATCTTTCGCCCATTTAACATAATCAGTAGTTAATCCATCTTTCACGGCTTTTTGAATTGAATCTGCATACGAAATTGTATCTCCTGCCCATCCAGAGTAACAATCAACTAATTCATCGAAACCTCTTAAATCATCATTTCCAATTTGGTATAGCAACGAATTTAGAGTAGCTGCCAAGTGTGGTAAATCATGTGATGTAGTAGGATTTACAGATGAATCCACAAAATCAAAATTCAAATTATATAATTTGCTGTCTACTAAATTACAATATCCTTTGTCTATAGTACCAGCTACAATTTCCCACTTAATAATTGAGGCATCTCCCGATAATGAATCACCACAAAAAATAGATGTATCACCATAGCGTCCCTTTCTGAGATATTGTAAAACTAATAAATTACTTTTTTCTTCATTGTTATTAGTATAATCTAATGCTAAATTATACATATCAACTAAATTATAATATACCTTCCCATAATCCTTTAAATATAAATCACCTATTAATCCAAGATCCCTACCAGACATTGCATCTTTATCAATTTCAATCTTACCATCTCCAGATCCAACAGTAACGGTTGCAAATTGGTCAAATGCCCAATTATCTGGAATAGGAAATCCTAAATTTCCACTAAATCCTGTTGACATATCACTAACAAAACTGTATTTTGCTAAGCCTTTATTACTAACTCTCGTACAAACATTTCTTGTTCCATATATACTAACAGGGTATTTATTATTATACTTACTTTTCATTATATTATTTATTGTTGTAAAATATGGAATAATATTAGAGGTTATTTCTGTATCTAAAGGATCACAATCGACTGCAAAATAAATACTAGTATCACTAGGCATACCTAGTGCATTTGCATGTTCAAAAGCACTGTCTACATCTTTTACTGCATTTGCAGTTGTAAAATATGAAACCTTGTTAGCACTTGATTGATGAATTGGGAAAATATATAATCCTGCGTCAGCAGCAATTTGCAATTCTTTTTTTGTTAATGCTTTACTTGCTCCACTTGCAATATATCCAGATAAGTATCTTCCAACTCGAAGATAACCATTATCATACAAAGTTTTTGCTTTTGCTGGTGTTAAAATAGTAGCACAATCACATGCACTAGCACTTCTATCTGTATCTCCACAGCTAATTAATAGAGATAACCATGTTGTATAATCTATTTTCCCAGTCGCTAAAATAGAGTACTTAGTTTGAAAACTTGTTATAGTATTTTCGTCTAAATTAGATGTTAATTCTCCTGAACCAAATCCATTAAAATATAATGCTATATTTGCTAAAGTTTTAAATTTATTTAAACTAGCAGTTGAATATGCTTGTCCCTTATAACTAGTTCCTGATGATGATCCAGTTACTGATAATGTTGGTAGACAACGCTTTGTAGATGGTCCACAGTTACCATTAGCTACTGAAGTAGGCATACACTCTTCTGCCTGAATTGCATATATCAATGCTTGACTTGTTCTACGAGAATATACTCCATCACAAGGTCTAATTCCAATATATGCTTCATAATTTCTATTTAGATATCTTTGCATACTAATAATATTTTGAGTTCTTGTTGATGTATCATAAGAATAAAAATAATCCATTGATAATAATGCTTTCATTATATTCAATGTTACTGTCGAACTTGTATCTGTTAATCCTGCATCTGCTTTTAATTTCTTTATTGCGCCACCTGTTCCTCCGTAAAAATTACAGGTAGGTGTGTTAGCACCTATTGCATATCCTTTGCATAATAGTGCTCCTTGGATGATTCCATAAATGTTCTTCTTTGTTTTATCATCTGATGATTGTTGCTGTACACCATTAGGATATTGAGTTTTAAATGCTTTTTGTGTTCCATTTCCAAAATTATCAGCTGTTGATTGAATTCCTAATTCAATTTGTAATGCTCTTGTTAAAGCATAAATGGTAGCCCATCCTGTTTTACCATTTTCTGTAACAGTATTAAATCTACTGTCATTTCCATAAGTATCATTTAACCATTTTTGTGTATAAAATACATATGGATCTCCTACTACTTCATTATTTGCCATTTTTTTCATCTCCTTAAATATTAAATTTTTAATGCAAATTTTTAGTACATCTAAGCTTTCCAAATTTTTAATTACATTTTTAAAAGATTTAATACTAATTTAATCGTCAGTATGATTTACAAATGATTCTCTAACTTTTATCAAAACTTCATAATAATTTATCTCGTTAATTCTTTTTACATTATATAATAATAACTCAGTTATAATATCTGCTGCCTCATTTAAATATAATCTTACATCAATCTCTACATCGTTCTCATTTAATTCATGTGGTATACTATATTTTAATAATTTTTCTTTAGTATTAATTGATAATTCTCTAGCTGTTGCATCATTATTTTCATCCACATTTTTTGTTAAAATACCTATAAGAGTGTTATATTCTTTCTTTGTAAGAATTAACTTAATTGGTGGTACTCTTTTTACATATGCCATTTTTTCATCTCCGTTCTTTTATTTTCTTAACCTATTTACAACCACTTTAACATTTTCTTTTTTTAAGCAATTTAAATTCAAATTGTTTAAATCTACTTTATTGATAAAATCGGTAATCATTTGTCTTGCACTTTTTTTGTTTTTTGCATTTACTTCAAAAGAAAGTGATTTTAGTTGATTTATTTCTACTGTAAATTTTTTCATTATGATTTTGACTATTAAACACTAAATCTTTTAAAATTAGCTTATAAAATTTTTGGATAGCAAGTGAAAGAGTATTATATCCCTTTCACTTGTTTCCTAACTTAAATATGTTTTGTGTAGTCTAATTTTTAAATTTTTTTGATAATTTTTGAATTGCAATATCTATACTAAATTTTACTGCTCTTTTTGTGCATCCTTCTTCTATTGCTATTTTTTCATATGTTTTGTGTTCTATATAATACTTTTTTAATCTATTTTTTTGTATAGTTGGTAATTCTTCTATAAAAATGTTTAATAGTTCTACCATTAATTTAGTTTCAATATTGTCTTCTATTGATATATCTTTATTAAAAGATCTTTTATATAAAGTTTCTTCATAAAGTTCTGAGTGCTCAATATGATTATCATATTCATTCATTTCAGATAAATCTTCTAATTCAAACTTATTGAACTCTTTATATAACAATTCATTTATTTCAATCACTTGAATAATGTTATTCACATCTTTAAATGAAATAGTATAAGTCTTTTTTATTTCATCAAATCCAAGTGTATACGGATTATCCTTACTTTTTCTTCTTTTTGGGAACTTACCCATAATTTCTTCCTCCTATCAATTTAAATTTTTTATTAAATTGATAGGAACGGGAGGACTTCTTGCCCTAAGAAAAAGTATTTTTATAAATTGAAAAAGACTATATTTCTTATTAGCCTTTAGAGCAAAGAATATAGTCTTTTTATGATTTAATATACTATCTTTTCTTACTAAAAAATATGTATAATACTTTTCTAGTTCCATAATAATCGCTCCATAAAAGCAATTCATATAAAGCAAAAAATAAATACTACACAATTTTTTTGCATATATAAACTAGTATCTACAGTAAGAATAGAAAGTGTATTATACTACTTTTTACTTCTTACTACTTAACTAGTTTCTTTTTATTATTATTTCACCATCACATTTCTTAATATAAATACTTGGCATTTTTGCCTTGCTATCATAGATATTATACAATAAAATTCGACTTTTTTATACACTGCTAAAGTATTAGCAACATTATTTATGCTTTGATTCTTCACTTTTTACTATTTCTTTATCATTTTCATTTTGATCTTTATTTAATTTTTCAAGTGATTTATATAAAATATTAGGAACTTTGATTCCCATAGCACTACTATTTTCTAAAATTGATAACATTTCGTTAAAAATAAATGAATATATAATTAAAGCTCTTAAACCTCCGTTTACTTCCAATAAATTGTCTAATATTACTGCTACTGCAACAACACATAAGTATACTGCTTTTTTTATAATTCCTTTACCTCCTATACTGCTATTAACCTTTTTTGTAATAAATGCTCTACTTACACCTGTTATATAATCTATAAACATTAAAGACAATAAAGTTTTTAACATAAAATCAAAACTTCCAAATAGAAAAAGCAAAAAATATAACAAAAAACTAATTATTTTATCAAGAACTTGTTTCATTTTCTTCCCCTCTCTTTATAAAATTGACTTAAAACATCTACTCTTTAACAAATATAAAAAAGGTGTTAATCAATATAAAAAATTATATACTAATTAACACCGAATAAATTACCGTAATTATAAATTTTTTTTACTAGTATTTCAATATTTGACCTATTTTAATTAAATCAGGATCATTACCTATAATGTCTCTATTTAATTCATATAATTTTTCCCATGTTGTTCCAAATTTTTTAGCTATTTTTATTAGAGTATCATCTTTTTTTACTATGTAAAAATTTGTCCGTTTTAGCTCTTTATTTTTTATTTCATTTACTATCTTTTGAACATCACTTGCATTATATCCCATATTAGTAAGTTTATCAATTCTAGTCTTTCCATTACCATATTTCCCTGCAATTACTTCATAAGCAATTTTTATTAAATCCATTTTAGATGTCTCAGAATGATTAATGTTATTTAACTGGTAATCATAATTATGTGGATCTTCATAGTCTCCACCATTACTATTTTTCATTCCTAAATGTAAATGAATTCCTGTAGCCATACCAGTTGAACCTGTATAGCCAAGTAATAATCCCTCATGAACTTCTTGCCCCGTTTTTACACAAATACTATCTAAATGGTAGTGCAAAATTTTTTTATTGATTCTTGGATAATTTACCCATATATATTTAGCTCCATCAGAAGCGATTCCACAAGATAAAATTTTGCCATTTTCTAAAGCATATTGTCCCCACTTTTCTCCATTAGTTCCATAATCGCATCCATTATGAAAGCTGGTGGTTATACCTTTTTTAGTTTTAATTGGATTTCTACTTCCAAAAGGTGAAGTTACATACCAATCATTTCTTTTAAATATTTTAGTTACAAGTTTAATTTTAATCACCATCCTCGCCTATAAATAAAATAAAGAAAATGCATATCAAGCATTTTCTTTATTAATCATGATAATAGTTTTAGTTTGGTATTTTATTATTGACATTTATAACTATTTCTAGAACATTTGACAACTTCAATTGAACTAGAAATACTAGTACTTCCATTATAATATATATAATCATCATCTACATAGGAATATTTATTAGTAATATCATAATTCCTTAAATCATAATGTTTAAAATCTGTATATTGATTGTTATTTTCACATCCACATACACATAATATCAAAAGTAAAAGTATAATTATATTTTCAGCTTAATCACCAAAACTATTATATCATATTATATTATACTTGATAATATCTAATGATAGTTTTCTAATACCAAGCTCTTTCATATCCTTGACTAGCGTACTCAATTCCAATAATTGCATAACCAGAAAAACTAGTAAATGAAATACTACCTTTTTTCTTAATTCCATCTATACGATTTGTCCATGGTCTTGTGTACCCTGGATTAATAAAATTACCTCTATTTATTTTTATATAATCACCTTTATTAAGCATCCCTACATAAGACCATTGGGCATTAAAATAAGGGACTAGTTTATTAATATAGATTTCTCTTGATGGTGTATCTTTCCATTTATGCAGTATATATTCATCAGAAGCTTGATCATATTCTACACAAGTGAATGGTTCATAACCTACCAATATTTATGCTTTTACTGCTTCATCATCAGTAGGATTTAAAGTCATACTAGGTAAAACATACTGTTCTCTTATATAACCTATTTTAACATCTTTACCATCATTAAACACAACTCTATGAACATTATCCATACTAGGGCTACTAACCAGATATCTAACATAGAAATCATGAGGTTGAATATAACCTATTATATTCCCTGTAGGTTCGTACATTGTATACATATGGATCTCCTGTTGCTGCTTTTGTTAGAATATTAAAAAATTGCTTAAATATTAAATTTTTTATCTAATATATAGAAAGATTTAAAATACCGTATTCAAGTCCGTTTCAATCATAATATCAAATAAAATGATTGACAATTGAACACAATAGATATAAATACCATATTTTATTTATAGTCCGGACATATAAAATAAATATTAGGTAATAAAAAAGTGTTAACTATAAAAAACCAACCAAGGTCTATATATAATTAACACCGAAAATACACCGTATTCATTTGTCATAATAATATTAACATTTAATCAAATATTAGTCAATATATTTTTTTAATTTAATTTTTGAAATATATTATTTTCTATTGCTGCTTTATTTGATGATATTACTCTATTTTACTAGAATCTGATATCCAATCAGAATTTATATTGGCTGATATTCCATCAACTATCTCTAAATGATTATAATTATTTGTATCTACTTTAATAAAAAAATAAAATGGAATATTATTTGATAAGCTATAAGATTTATCTTTAGCAAGATTATCACAACTATAAGTACCATCTTTACATTCTGAATTATAATTAACCCTTATATAAAGAATATTGCTTTGAGATTTATAATATCCATATAATTGCAAGCTCTCTAGTTCAATTTTTTTTAAATTAGAATGGTCAAAATAATCTGAACTATCAATTTTTTTATAAGCTGCATCTACTATTTTTTGTTCCTTTTTATTAAATTTTTCATTTGTATCCAAGTTATTACTTTCCATTTTATTTATTGGTTTTTTGAATAAAACAATTAATGATGATACTATTATCAAAAATAAAATTGATAATAGTATCCAAATTTTTCGAGTTTTTTTTAATCCATGCATATTGTATATCTAAACATATCGCTGTCAAGGTATTCAAAATTATTATGTGCTAACGGCTCTTTTAATCTAAATTTCATATACAACTCACAAGTTTGATCTCCAGCACTATCTAAATTACCATCAAATTTTTGTTGTAAAGTCCAGTTCATTAAACTATAACCTGAATTGTAACCAAAATATAGTTTAGCTTTATCATCTGGATTAGGATCTTTATCTTTTTCCATTAAATAAGCCTCTATGGTAAAATTAAAAGTGGATAAATAATTACCATTACTAAAATAAACATACATATTATCAGCTAGACATGATGATGCTGACGTCTTAAAATTTATTACTTGTCCATAAGCCCAATTTCCATTATAGTATATTGGTGGTGATGGCATCCCATACTCACAAGTCTTAGCTTCAACTGCAAACGGCATAAAAACTGCCATACACAAAATTATAAATACTACTTTTTTCATAATTAACATTCCTCCATTTCTACATCCGAATACATAAATAAATTAAAATAAACTATTGTTATTAATCACCTGTTATTAATCACCCTTTCCTCACTATATTATACAAATACATTATAGCATAAATATTTAACTATTTTTGATTATTTTTTTAAAATAGTATATTCCATTTGTTCTTCTACACTTTCTAAACTATCTAATTCATATATTTTACTTAAATCTGCACTTATTTTAAGATATCTTTCATTCTTATCATCAAAATAACTTACATATATATTTTCTTTGTTAGCACCATGGACATTAACAATAGATTTTATTTTTTTATTATCTATTATTACAGGTGTTTCTTTTTCAGAAGATAATTTAAATCCTATAATTCTAAAATTTTTTTCTTGATCTTGATTAAAGATGTATATATAATTTGAAGTCCCCAATATAATATCTCCTTTTTTATAATACAATGAATCTATTGAAAAAAACAATTGATATTCCTCAGTTTGTTCTCCTTGTTTTAAAATGCTTAATGAGCCATCTTTAACCCCCGTATAAGTATTTTCATACAAAATTGCATAGTTCAACCAACGCTGGCCATTATTAGAGTCTATATATGTAGGATGATAAGAATAGCCCGTTTCTTTTTTACTACACCCAGATAAAAATAAAATTAAAAACAAAAAAACAATTAATATATATTTTTTTACCATTAAATTGTCACCTTCCACATATAATTTAAGTAAATAAATTTATCTATTTTATTATATCATAAAAATTATCATTTATTCGTGCTTTTACATTACTTTTTTTTCATAATGATAAATATAATATAGTAGGAGGTGAAAGAATGAAAAAATTATTAATGCCGTTATTTGTTTTTGGAATAGCTGTTTTATCTCTTTTTGGGGCAACAAAAGTTTCTGCTGCTGAATATAAATCAACATTAAATATGCCAGCTAATTCAAATCATATCGGTTCCTATAGATGGTTTGACACAAAAAATTTTATCATAGATATTTCTATGGACGCTCATACAGATTGCACATCTAATAGAGAAAAACTTTTATGGGTTACATTACACTACAGTCCAACCACTCAAGTATCTGGTAAAATGATGAGTACAGAATTATACCGATGCGTTAGAGCTAATATGGGAAAATTTAAAAATGGACGATATGCATATGGTTTCTCTACAAATTATACAGGTGGAAGACAATTTTGTGGAATTAAATCAAATAGTGTAATTATGACTCAAAACTAAGTAAAAAGAAAGAAGGTAAATAGTGATAGAGTTAATTAATGTACAAAAAAAATATTCATTTAAAAATAAATGCATAAACGCTTTAGATGATATTAATATTAAGTTTGAAGAAGGAAAATTGTATGGAATTATGGGTGAATCTGGAAGTGGAAAATCTACATTAATGCAAATAATTGGGCTTCTTATAGAACCAACAAGCGGAACATTAAAAATAGACGGACATAATACATCAAAATTATCAGAAAAAAATATAGCTAATCTTAGAAAAACGAAATTAGCATATATATTTCAATCTTTTAATTTGATTCCAACAATGAATGTCACAGAAAATGTAATTTTACCACTTTATACTAATAGAAATTTAACAAAAAAAGAAAAAGTTGAAAGAGTCAATAACTTATTGAATTCATTAGGAATAGAAAACAGGAATAAGCATTACCCAAATCAACTTTCGGGTGGAGAACAACAAAGAGTTGCAATTGCTCGTGCACTATGCAATAATCCAGAGATTATATTAGCTGACGAGCCCACAGCTTCTTTAGATAAAGAAAACACAATTAAAATTTTAAGTATATTAAAAAAACTCTCAAATCAAGATAAATGTGTGATCGTTATTTGTCATGATGACATCATTAAAGATTATGCTGATGAAATTATTTACCTAAAAAATGGAAGGACGGAGATTATAGATGAAATTAATTGATATGTTAAAAATAGAGATTAAAGAATTTTACAAAAATAAAGCAAATTATTTTAATATTATTTTTATTTCTATAGCTGTTTCAATCACAATATTTTGCTTAGTTTTTTCCAACAGTTTAAATAACTATTGGAATCAAAGCGTTAAAAAGATGGTGGATTATCGTACATTTTTTGTATATTATGATCCTGATGAGAAAACAGAAAAAGAAGCATTAGCAGAATTGCAATCATACAATACGATTGAATCTATATCTCCTTATACTTCCTACATAATAAATATGAGAATGTTTGAGGGACTTAATCATGATACTGAAATCAATTTATTTCTTTTTGGAGTACCAAAAGATACTATATCAATATCTAATGGGGAAAATATTGATAATTATAATTCCAGTGATAAAGTTATGGTATGTCCTGAAAATATATTCTATGAATATAAAAAAGAAAACAAAATAGAAAAAAAAGAAATAAATTTAAATAATCTTTTAGGAAAGCAATTTTCTTTAAAATTTATTGATGATGATACTAAAACAGAAAATTTTAGATTAATTGGAACTTATGATTCCTCTATGAGACAAGGAAAAGAAAATTTTTGTTATACAAATTCAGATATTGTAACAAATTTAAATTTGTATTATCAGCCAGAAGCATTTAAAGAAGAAGAAGGAATAATTTATCCTCTAGTAGTTAGACTTAAAAGCACAGATGATATTCATGAAACTTTAAAAAGGTTTGAAAAAAATCATTTTTATACAAATGGAGATCCCGTTGTAAAAATTGATACCACAATCGGGAATAAAATTTTGAATTTAATTACAACGATAGGTTTACTAGTGGGGATTATTTCAATCATAGTTATCATCTTAATATCAATAAAAAATCAATATAAGCGAAATAAAAAATACGCAATATTAAAAACACTTGGGTATAATCGAGTAGATATTATAAAATTACAATTCCTTGAATCATTTTTATGTATATTAGTAACTTTGTTTCTAACACTAATTATAACTCTCTTCTTAATTTTTGTTTTTCAAAACTGTTATTTGAATAACGAAGAAATGCTATATGGATTAAAATTAACAATTTCAAAATTAAATATAATACTAGGAATTTCATTCTGCATTATCATAAATGTCTTGTTATCACTGATATTTAATAATAAGCTTAAAAAAAATAATATTATGGAAGAACTAAAAAATTAAATGAATTCACTATTATTAAAAGAATTCATAAAATTAAGTAAAAGACAAATTATTTCATATATTATATTATCAGGTTTGTTCTTATCTATAATAGTAATTATTCAATCCTATGCTCAAATATCAAAGAATTTGATTCCTAAACTCCAAAATCGAGTTGAAAATAGAATAGTTTATACATCATTTAGTACCAAAGAAAATGAAGATCAATTTTATGAGATATTAAAAAATAAGGGCATAAAAAAAGTTTACTATTATATAGGAAGCATTAACATATATAACGAAAAATTAGGAAGTATAATGCTCACTCCGATTTTGCCAACTGAGGAAATCAGTATACAAAATGGAAAAGAATTTAATAACAAGAATAATGAAATTATTATACCTGAATCTTTATATAAAAATTTAAGTAAAGAAATTTTAAATTCTAATATTGTTCTATCAATAGAAGAAAAGAAAATAACTTGTAAAATTGTTGGCTTTTATAAAGAGAGAGATTCTAATCTTCAAAATAAAATTTATATTTCAGATAATATAATTAGAACCATTCAAAATAGTGAAAATGAATTTCTAATAAAAGTAAGCGAACAAAAACAAGTTGATGATTTAATAAATATATTTAAAAGCCATAATATCAATGCTACTCTTTTTGATAATAGTTATCAAACTGAGTTAAAGGAATATAATAGCCTGTTATCTATAATAACACCATTTATTTTTATAATTATTTTTCTTTTCATAATCAATTTATTCATATTTATAAATGATTTAATTAATGATAAAATATTAATAATAATTATACTAAAATTATCTGGTTATACAAATCTGTCAATAATTTGGAATGTATTTTTAGCTGTTACTTATCTTACTTATACCATTTTTATAATAGATAATATAGTAACTATCATTTTATTTAAATTGGCTAATTTAATATGGGGAGTTAATCTAATTTTCTTTATATACTATAGTTATTTTATATCTATTGCAATATGTATATTAATATTATTTATTACTTTGTACCTGATCTATAAAATTAAAAATACAAAAATATTAAGTAAATTATATACAAATTAATAATATTTAACTTATAAAAAAACACGGTGTTAGTTAATCGTGTTATTTTATTGTCCTAATGTATACTCTTCCAATTAAATAATCAAATAAAATGTTAGAAATATTAAAAGATAGATACTATTCTTTTGATGAATTATTAGATTACTATTAAAATTAAATAATAAATAAATTTGTTAATAATTCATCCTAAAAGAAGTTACAGCATACCACATTCCGTTTGCTTCATATACACTTACTGCCATTGCAACATTCTGTTCTCTAAGCATTGTTGCATTATGAGATGGACTGTTTTTCCATGCAGCAATAAAATCTGATCCTATTCCACCATAACCAATATTCTCACCAAATCCATATCCTGCTCCATCATGAGAATAGTTAATTGATATTTCTTTAGACCTTCTATCAGCTTCTGATTGAGCTTCAGAAGTAATTGGCAACTCAGATAAACCATTTTCTTCCCTATATATATTTATCTGGTTGGCAAAGGAATTAGAAATATCTCTACGATATTTAGGAGAACCAGAAGTATTGTTATTAGATATATTGTTAGATGGTTTATTTGATGGGGGTGTTGGCGATTTTGAATTATTTGTAGTTTGTTTCTTTTCAGGTGCTTTTGGTCGCTCTTCTATTTTCTTTTTTATTTTTAATATAAAATCTTTTGAAGTTATATTATCGTTTTCATCTTCAGCTACAACTTTTAATTTATATTCTCCAACTTTTTTAAGATCATATTCTCCTTCTATTAGAAGTTTTACTTTTGTTAAGTCTTCTGCTTTAAAATAAGTAGTTAAATCCAGTTTATCTTCTGTTTCTTCAATTTCTATGGTATCTTTAAATGAAGAAAATTCTGGTGCAATAGTATCTTTTACTTTAATTACAAAATCAACACTCTTCTTTTTGTAATCAATAGTTATTATATACTCACCTACTGGAACTAACTCTAATTCATCCATGATAAATAAATCATTATCCTTCTTTAATGATTCTGAAGATAGTTTATAATCTTTTATATTTTTATTAGCATCAGCATCTTTTAAATAATTAGATACATCAGAACTAATTTTTTCTCCTAATTCATAAATAAATTCTTCTTTTTTTAATTCTATTTTATATGTATTTTTATATACAATAAATAATCCTACTAAAAATATAATTAGTATTATAATAGGTATTACTATCTTTAAGCTACGCTTCATAATTTGCTCCTCCAAACTTCTATGTCCTTGTGGTAATGAATTACCACAATATTTAATTCTATTTAATCCCAGTAGAAATGATAAGTCCTTTCATAAATAAATTCCACTTGATTTGAATAAACAGCTAAATAGAAATATGCTCTGTTTTTATATCTTCTAAGTGTTCTTTCTGATATTTCAAGTTTATCAGAAATTTCTCTATCCGTATAGCCATATAAACATTTCATTCTCAAAAACTCTCTAATTGTTCTGTCTTCGTTTTGAATTCTAAAAATGCTTCTTATATAATTTGCTATCTGATCCTCATTCCAAGATAAACTTTTTAACAATCTATCAGATGAAGTTGAACCCGTGGAAGCTCCAGAGAATACAACTATACTTGCTGAATTAAAAGCTTTAGTATTTAGTTGTCTTAACCTTTTTTCAACTAAAGGTTGATATAATTCACAAATTTTCTTTCCTTTTATAACTGTTTTATCCATATCTATTTTTGATATAATTTCTTTATCAAAAATATTAATCATTATTCAGAATCCGTATTATCTTCTTCTGCATTGGATTCTTCTTCAGTTATTTTGCGAACATTTACTGCTTTTTGCTTTTCTTCGTCATAATCAAAAATTACTGAATCATTCTCATCCAAAGTTTTAAATCCTTTCATTTGTATATCTGAAAAATGTACATATATATCATTTTCTATTTCACTACATGAGAGAAATCCATATCCTTTCTCACTACTAAACCACTTAACATTACCTTTCATATTTACTTTTTCTTGCATACTTTGCTTTCTCCTTTTCTATTCTTATTAACATCTGTACTACCTACTGCCAAATCATATAAACTATCAATTCTTTTTATTAAAAAATCAATAGCAAATACTAATACTGCAATAATTACTGCTAAATAGAAACTTCTCATTAAACTGCCTAACATCACAAAATTATAAGTTAATAGTGAGCTGATTGGTAAAAATAATAATCCTTTAATCATTATTAAAACAATCTTTTTTAAAGAGTATTTCCTTTTTCTACTAACATATAGAACTACAAACAACGACATAATAAAAGTTATAATATAAGTATCATAGACAAACTTTTTAAAAGTATCTATGTTCATCAAAGCTATTCCCTCGCTGCAATACTTTAATCTATCAAATAGATAAAATATAGTATTTGTAGATAAACATAAACAATATAGAATAAATGATAATAGTAAAACATTTTCTATTACTTTTAAAATAAATGATAACTTATGATAATTACGCATTCTTTTATTATTACCTTCATTACACCAATACTTCCCTGAACTACTACTAAACAAGTCTTCATAAAACTGCTTTACCTTTGTTTTAATGTTTTTTCCTCCCTTTTTAAATCTCTAATGATACGGATAAAGCTTCATCTACTTTTTTCATAGTTTTTTCATCCAATGTTTTAATGTAAGAAATTATTTGCTTCTTTGAAATAGTTAAAATACATTCACACAAAACCATTTGATATGGAGTTATCACAACATGTACAGGCATATTAGTCTTTTTAATTTTTGTTGTTAACGGTACAACAATTAGTGTTGGCGAAAAAGTATTACCCTGATTGTTTTGAACAATTAAACAAGGTCTTATTCCGTTTTGAACATGATTGTAGGAATCATTTAATTCAGCTAAAAATATATCTCCTTTTTTAAAGTTTTTCATATATAATAACTTTTTACCAAACATTCTATCTCCAAAATATAATAAGCATCTAATGGGTATTTTACTCTTCGCTTATATCTATATTTATTTTCATATATTATTTTAAGAATACATGGATACCCTTCTTGTTTCAAAACTTCTATAATTTTTTCTCTACCGATTTTCTTGACTATATCTCTGCCACAACAACAATTGCCATATTTTCTTAAATGATGCAATATCCAATCAGGGATTTTACTATTTTCACTTGAAAACTTCATTTTGTTTCCCCTCTCGAATCTTTTAAATTATCCTTATTAAATCGAATTCAAATTGACTACCAACTTCAAAGAATTTTATTTCATCATCCCCATCAAATAAATAATAAACTTTGTTATTTATTACTTTAATGATAGTTAGAAAATATCCATGGTTATCAGATAAGGTATTATATATTTTATACCTTTCCTTCTCTTTGTAGTTTATTTAATCACCTCTCTTTTAGTTCACGATAGTAAACTATTTGATTAAAAATAAAATATATTACTACATTTAAATGCGAAAAGTTTATAATGACTTTTCAAAACACAATAACATCTACCACCTCCAACAAATTTAAAGCAGTTCACGATAGTAAACTCTTTATACTAAAATAATAACCTTTTATTTAATAAAAGTCAATAATTTATTTTTATTTTTTTTTATAAACAAAACTGTATAGAATATCTATACAGTTCGTACACATTTCAGTATTTTATGAATTTAATATTCTATCTAAAGCATCTAAAGTTTTATCTAAGGATTCTTCATCTTCAACTGAAATTGTACTCACAGTACCAATTATTTCTAATAGTCTTTCTAATTTTACTGCTGAAGAATTACAAAATAAAAGTTCTTTTTTCGTTTTATTGTAATCTGCTTCAATTTCCAAAATCTTTTTTACAACTTCTTCCATTACTTCATAAGGTATATCTTGCTTTTTTTCAAGATACTTTCCAATTTTTACTCCCAAAACTACTTCTACTTCTTTTACTGCATTTTTTTCTTCTTTAGTCATTTTATTTTTCCTTTCCAATTGGTACTGCTTCTTGTGATGCCTTCTCCCTCAACTGCTTTAGACATACTTCCAAGATCTGAATCACAGATTCATCATCCAATTGGCTTGTTGTACTTAATTCTATATTTTTATTTGCAACTAAAATTTTGATACAACTCATCTGTTTTGAAGACTGCCCCTTATTCAAAAATTTCACCTGTCTTTCTAATAGTCAGGATGAAAGTATCACCCATCTTACTATTTTCATTACTTTACTCCTCCACTTCAAATATATAGTTTAATACTATATAAAATATTTTATCATTATTTTCTTTTTGTGTCTACTGTCGTGAACTTTTTTAAGGCTTTATTTATGAATTAAGTTCACAATGGTAGACAATATTATAAAAAAATAGTACAATGTTAATGATATGATTATAACGAAAGGAGATAAAAATGACTAAAGAAGAAGCCATCAGGTTTATAATTTCTGATTATTGCAAAATTCATAAAATTACGCCTACACAGTTTGCAAGAGAAAGTGGAATTAGTAAAGCCTATATGAGTAAAATTATGAAAAAAAAGTATGGCAAAGTTGGTATTTCCATGACTTATACTGAATTAATAGCTAAAGGAATGAAAATGAATATGATTGATTTTCAAAAATTAATTGAACAGTATAAAGAAAAAAATAATAGCAACAATTATAACCACGATACTGATATTCTTATAGCTCAAATTAATAATGAACTATATAATCTATCAAAAGAAGACTTAGAAGTAATACATAGTATTATAGTGAATTCTGATTCTGAAAAATTAGATATTCTACATAATGTTTTGAAAAATATGAAATAACATATTTTTTTATTTTTTAATAATCTCTATCATAAATGTCGTTTTCCTCTTCAATTTCAAGGTACTTAAACCAACCAGTTTCTGTATCTATTTCTAATTTATCATTTATTCTTAATCTTTCAATGCAATTATTAATTGCTCCTTGAAAGAACCCAAACTTATTCTCTACTTTATTACCATTCTCATCAATAAAATGTCTTGAAACAACTATTGGTACAATATAATGTGTCATTTTAACTAAATCTTTATATAAATGCCCTTGTTGCAATAAATCCTCAAAAAGATTGTCGTAATTATATATATCAGTATCATACTCATCTATATAATTTTTTTCAATTAAATAAAGAGTTAAAGGATTTAATTCATCTAAATCGACAAATGGTAAATTTTCTTTAACTCTTTTAACTATTTGTTCTTTAGTATTTTGTTTATTAGTATTTATTTGGGTATCCTTTTCGGCATCTCCTTCAACGGTATTCCCTTTTTGGGTATCTGGATTATCATGTTGTTTTTCAACCTCTAATGGAATTTCACGAATAATATATTCATACTTATAATATCCTTTATCTCCTCTTGATTGTTGTATTTCTAAATAGCCATGTTCTTTAAGTTCATTAAGTATAGTTCTTATAGCTTTAATATTTTCTTTACTAACTGCTACTAATCCTTTCATAGAGTAATCCCAATCTTCAGGCAAACTTAACATGAATGATAATAGTCCTTTTGCTTTATAAGAAAGATTTCTATCTTGCAAATGATAATTACTCATAACTGTATAATTCTTTTGTTTCTCTATTTTAAATACTGCCATTATAATCACCCTTTCTTTTATTTTTAAACATTAAAAAAAGAACTGACTATTGTTCAGTTCCGTATTCGTATAATAACTATTGTTATCACGAAATTGATTCCGTAGGTTTTCTTGAAATAGTAATTTCTAAAGAGTCTGCATAATCCTCAAATTTACTAACTACTTCTTCTTCCATTTGAATTGTAACTCTTACATAAATATTATAAGTTGTTTCAATTGTACTATGTCCTAATCTTTTTGAAACGGCTTTTATATCTGCTCCTGCTTCAATTAATCTTGTTGCGTGTGTATCTCTAAAATCGTGAAATCTGCAAGGTATTCCTAACTCATAGTGAATTACTTTAAATGGATATTTGCAAGTATTATTTCCTTCAAATGCCCCATTATTTTTTATAAATACCAAATGTACTTCAGGTAAAGCAACATCAATTTCTGCACTGCAATCAACTATTTTAGTTTCTGGTTTATTTGTATATTGATTTAAAACTTCTTTTGCATAATGTTTGATATATGAATCCCCATATTGTTCTTTATATATTTCTTGCTCTTCTTTAAATTCTTTTAAGGCTGCTACTAATGTATCTCCAATATCAATTGTTCTATAGCTAGCTTTTGTTTTACATGGTCCAAAATACCAAACAGTAGTTCTTTGACCTTTGATAAGTCTGTGCTTTGTTCCACCTACTTGATTTTTTTCAACAATATTTTTATTTACAGTTAATTTCTTATTTTTCAAGTCAATATCTTCCCATGTCAGTCCAAATACTTCTGAAACTCTCAGTCCAGTATAATAAGCTGTTAAAAAAGCATAATATATACAATGACTATTTTTAAATCTATTAAAAATCATTTCTATTTCTTCTGGTGTAAAAATATGAGCTGGATCTTCATCGTGACCATCATATCTTGGTAATCTTATTTTCAACGCTGGATTATGCTTAATGAATCCAACACCATCTTCAGCATAAGCAAATGAAGATTTTAAAACTTTCATTATACTTTTTAAAAAGTTTTTTGACACTCCTTTATTCAAAAACACATCTGTAAGAAAATCATTTAATGTAGCTGTATCTATTTGCGATAGCCTATAAAATCCTAATTTGGGTTTAACATGATTTTTAATAATGCTTTTATATGCCTCTATCGTATTATATCTTAGATTAATTTGACAATAATTAGCCATCCAATAATCTAAAAAATCTGAATATGAACATGTATTAGGAGAAAATTTTTTACCTGTATTCATATATTCATTAAATGCTTTCATCCCAGCAACATAAGCATCCTGTTTTGTCTTGAAACCTGATTTGTTAATAAATTTTCTAACTCCCCCTTGTGGAGCTATTTCAAATCTATATTGATATAGATTCCCTCTTTTTGTTACATTTACTTTTCCCATAACTTCCTCCTCTAAATTTCTTTAGAGAACGAAAAAAATCAGCACGAATGCTGATTATTGTGAATTTGTGTTCATTGAAAAATCCCTTGTTTTATAAGGCTTAAATCAATTGTGTGCATTAATTTTTTGTTTTACGCACACAAATTGCACACAAGTGTGCGTTTTGAGCTGTTTTTTGTCTATTTTTTTGACTTTTTTTACTGCTGCATTACTGCACAACACCTTATAAATCAACTTATTTACCACAACATTGTTTATACTTCTTGCCTGAGCCACATGGACAAAGTTCATTACGTCCTACTTTTTTATCTGATTTAATAGGAGTTCCTTTGGTTTTAACGTGTGTGTCGTGTACTATTTTATTTGATCTTTGTTCTTTTCTTTCAGTATTTTGTCTTACTTCAGCTTTTAATAAATATATTGAAATTTTTGACTCAATACTAGCCATTAAGTTATCAAATAATTCATAGCCTTCCATGGTATATGCTTGTAAAGGATTTGTTTGACCATAACCACGTAAACCTATACCTTCTCTTAAATGTTCCATATTACTAATATGATCTACCCAAGCTTCATCTATTACTCTTAATGATATTGCTTTTTCGAATTCATTAATTATTTCTTTTGGAATACTCTTTGTTTTTTCTTGATAATCTTTTCTTACTTTTTCTGTTAGATATTCTTTAATTTCAAGTTCGTCTTTCATATCAAGAATTTCGTCTACTTTTAATTTGTCTGTTTTAATTAAATTTGTATTTAAATATTCTATTATTTCTGATTTATCAAATTCTGTTAAGTAACCTTCTGGTTCTATGTGTTCATCTACTAGATTAGCTATATTATTATCAAATGTTGCTTGAATTCTTTCAGATATTGATTCTTGTTCTAATATTTCATTTCTTCTAGCATAAATTATTTCTCTTTGTTCGTTCATTACGTTATCATAATCTAGTAAAGATTTACGAGTATCATAGTTATTTCCTTCAACCTTTTTTTGAGCGGTTTCAATACTCTTTGTAAATGTTTTTGATCTTATAGCTTGATCATCACTAAAGCCAACACTAATAAGCATTGCTTGAATTTTTTCTGTACCAAAACGACGCATTAAATCATCATCAAATGAAACGAAGAATTGAGACATACCAGGGTCTCCTTGACGACCAGAACGACCTCTTAATTGGTTGTCGATACGACGAGATTCATGTCTTTCTGTACCAATTACGCAAAGACCACCTAGTTCTCTTACGCCTTCGCCAAGTTTTATATCGGTTCCACGACCAGCCATATTTGTAGCAATAGTAATAGCACCTTTTTCACCAGCTTTGGCAACTATTTCAGCTTCTCTTTCATGATTTTTAGCATTTAAAACTTCGTGTTTTAATCCTTCTTTTTTTAGTAGAGCACTTAGTTTCTCATTATTTTCAACTGAAATTGTACCAACTAAGATTGGTTGACCAGTTTCATGAATTTCTTTGATCTTTTTAACTATTGCTGCAAATTTTCCTTTTTCTGTAGCATAAACTAAATCTGGGTAATCTTTTCTTATAACTGGTTTATTAGTAGGGATTTGAATAACGTACATGTTATAAATATCTCTAAATTCTTCTTCTTCTGTTTTAGCTGTTCCTGTCATACCAGAAAGTTTATTATACATTCTAAATAAGTTTTGGAATGTAATTGTAGCCATAGTTTTTGTTTCTTCGTTTATTTTTACGCCTTCTTTGGCTTCAATAGCTTGATGAAGACCATCACTAAATTGACGACCGTGCATTAAACGGCCAGTAAATTGGTCAACAATTATAACTTCACCATTTTCTACAACATAATCAACATCTAGTTTAAAACCATAATTTGCTTTTAAAGATTGATTTAAATGATGGACTAGAACTGCATTTTCCATATCATACAAGTTATTTAAATGGAACATCTTTTCAATTTTTTCTACTCCTGATTCGCTCAATGAAACGCTTTTTGTTTTTTCATCGATTGTATAATCATCCTCAGATAATCGTTTAACTGCTTTGTCTGCTTGTGTATATAAATCTTTTGAATCAAATTTTCCACCTGATATAATTAATGGTGTTCTTGCTTCATCTATTAATATTGAATCGACTTCATCGACAATACAAAAGTTTAATGGACGTTGAACTCTATCAACTGCTCTTACTACCATGTTGTCTCTTAAGTAATCGAATCCTATTTCATTGTTTGTAGAATATAAAACATCGCAATTATAAGCTTCTCTTTTTTGGGCAGGAGACATTTCACGCATATTTAAACCAACTGATAATCCTAAAAATCTAAAAATGTTACCCATCCACTCTGAGTCACGTTTTGCTAAGAATTCATTAACAGTAATAATATGAACACCTTTTCCAGTTAATGCATTTAAATATGTTGGCATTGTTTCTGTTAAAGTTTTACCTTCTCCTGTTTTCATTTCAGCAATATTTCCATAATGAATTGCTAGTCCACCTAAAATTTGAACAAAATATGGCTTTTCTCCAATTACACGATAAGCAGCTTCTCTAACAACTGCAAAAGCTGGTACTACTAAGTCTTCTAAAGTTTTACCATTTTCTAATTCTTTTTTAAATTCAGTTGTTTTATTTTTTAACTGTTCATCAGTTAATGCTGCCATTTCTTCGCTAAGCGCATCTATTTCATTTGCTATTTTTTCAAACCTTTTTAATTCTTTATATTCTGAATCGATTAATTTTCTAAAAAATCCCATATCCATTCCTCCACAGTGTATATTTTAGCAAATAACTTTTTAAATATCAATTTAATAGTTTGCTTTTTACTTGTTTTTCAACAAAAAAAGGAGTTCAAGCCTCCTTATTTCATATTTATTATTCCAAAGTTTCCATCTTTTCTTTTATATAATACAGAGACACATTCTTCATCGATGTTTTTAAAGACAAAGAAGTCATGATTTAATAATTCTATTTGAAGAGTTGCTTCTTCTTCGTCCATTGGTTTCATTGAAATATTTTTTCTTTTTACTATTGTTTTTTCTTCTTCAGCTTCTTCAGCATCTAGTTCATAGTCAAAATTAAATTCCAATTTTTCTATATTTTTATATTTATTGTTTAATTTTTCTTTATTTTTTCTAATTTGTTTTTCTAGTTTAGAAACCACTAGATCTACTGCAGCATAAAAATCTTCGTTTGATTCTTCTGCTCTTAGGGTAAATTTTTTTGTGAAGGCAGTTACTTCTATGATTTGCTCTAATCCTTTTACTCTTACAAGTACATTCGCATTAATTTCTTCAGGATTTTCAAAATACTTATCCACTTTAGTAAGTTTTTCCGTAATGTATGATTTCATTGCTTGAGTAATTGTTATTTTTTCGCCACGAATATTTAATTTCATATTCATCATCCTTCCTAGTAAGATTATAACATTTATTAGGCTGATGAACAAGATTTTATAATAAATTTATTGGAATCTGATTAGGATATGAAAATTTGTATAATTGAACTTTTTTATTTTTTTCATATAATTTAAGTATTTCGTCAATAATTTTATTATCACCATACAATTTAATAGTTTTAATGTTATATTTAGTATTTAATTCTTTTAATAAAATTTCTATTATTTCTTTATATTTATTAAAATAAATATCAAT
This sequence comes from uncultured Bacilli bacterium, assembly GCA_934096175.1. GTDB lineage: Bacteria > Bacillota_I > Bacilli_A > RF39 > UBA660 > Coprovivens. The sequence continues at coordinate 157,726 of CAKOLG010000001.1, read as the reverse complement.
GTAGATAACTTCATTTAAATAAAATATTTTTAAAGCTTTTTGATGAACAGATACCATAGCATCTGTATTACATGTTAATAGTTTATCTGTTATATTAAGAAATTTTATTTTATTAAAAGAAAGATCTTTAAAAGTTCTCTCTAAAATGTCTTTATCTATTTGGTTATATGTTTTATCAATGATAATATCTACATTGTCAGTTAATAAATGTTGATTTATTTTTAATTCATCTAAGATATTTTTTATTTTTTTTATGAATATTTGACTGTTTATAACTTTATATTTATCAACACAATCATTTAAGTCATATTCATTTAATTTTTTATTATTTAGTATTAATATTCCATTAATTGTGAATTGTAAAGTGATAGTATTTCTTTTCATTCTTTATTCCTTCTTAAGTGATCGTATTTTTCCTTGGTGCTTTGTCCACCTATTAAATGTCTTGTATCAAGATGGTTTTGCATTATTTTTTGAATTTGATTATGTATATCTTCATTTATATATTTTAATCTTTCTTGAATATCTTTATGAACTGTGCTTTTACTAATTTTAAATTTTTCTGCTGTAGTTCTAATTGTTTCGCGTGTATTTAAAATATATTGCGCTTCTTTTAAAACTCTTTCTTTAATATTTATCAAATATATCCCCCCATAGTTTAATATATTTGAAATATTTTTAAATATTAAAAAAAGGAAATTTATCCCAGATTTTCGATATTTTTTCCAAAAAAATCTTCTGGATTCATTAAACTTCCATCTTTGTACACTTCAAAATGTAAGCAGTTTTGTTTTTCGTTCTCTAATTTATTAGATCCGCTTTTGGCAATTACGTCTCCTTGTTTAACAACGTCCCCGACTTTTACTGTAACATCTGTTACGCTTTGGTAAACACTTATGATATGATTGTCATGTTCAATTTCAACTATGTTACCTAAAATTTCGTCTTCTTTGATTGAACTTATTTTGCCATCTAGAACAGCTACACAATCGAATTGTTCGTCACTTGAATATAAAATACCTGTATTTGGCATGTAAATGTTGGCATATCTTATTAGTGAATTTTGTTGTTTAGATGCTTCGTCAGTAGATTTATAATAATATTTACTGATGGTTACTTTATCATTATTTATCGGTTTAATTGATATAATTTCTTCAACTTCTTTATTAACATTTGTAGTGTTATCTATGATACCATCGGTCACGTATGATGGTTCTCCTGTAACACTGTAATTAGTTATTCGACCAATAAGATAATAACATAAAAGTGATCCTGATAAAACAAATATACCTAGTACAGGCAATACCCAGTCTTTTAATTTTCTTCTTGTCATAATATTTCCCTTTCTGTACAATATTTTTTCCCAAAAAAAAATATATATACCTAAATATTGGAAATTTCTGTATTTGGGTAATAATATTTTAAAATTTCGGTGTATGTATATCCTAGTTTAGCAAGACTGTTAGCACCTTTTTGACTCATTCCAACGCCATGACCGTAGCCATTTGTTGTAATATTTATATCATTTTCATTAACTTTTATTTCAAAATCAGTAGAACGAAGCGTTAGCTTTTTTCTTACTTCTGTTCCGCTAAAATCGATACCATTAATATTTATAGACATTACTCGGTTGGAGGAGTCCTTTGTAATATTTTTGATTGTAATGTTTTTAGAACAATCTATTTGAAGTTTATTACAAAATTCTTCTTTGTTTAAAGTTGTATTATAAAAATTTTCAGCATCCCATGATGATTCTCTAATTTGTAAATAATCATAAGATTGATTAAAAACTGTAGCTGAATCAGCTGTAAAGCCATTAGAAGAACTGTAGTAGAAAGCTTTAATCGGTTTATCCTGATATTTAATTATTTGGCCTTTTGTTTCATTCACAATATTATTTATTTTTTCATAGTATTGTGAATAATTATCTTGCCATTTACTGGCCATTTCTTCTTTAGTTATAAAGGCTTGATTATTTGTTGTAGAGGATATAATATTGTTAGTTTCTAAATAATTAAGAGCATATGTTCGAGCAGCTAGAGCTTGAGCTTTTAGGGCTTCTGGTTCAAATAAAGCAGGCATTTCGGCCGCAACTACACCCACTATATATTCCTCTAAGGGAAGACAAATTATTTTATTATCTTTTTGAACTTTAACCATATATTCTTCTTTTTTTGGTTTGGCATAAAAAATAGTTTCTTTTTTAAAGAAACTAAATATTGTAATTGGTAAAATAAGTAGTACAACAATAAACAAATATTTATTCATGTAATCATCCCTTTATTAGGCTGCTTACATTTATGAAATCTGTAATGAAATTAGTTGTTAAGTAACTTAATGTGATGCTTATAATAATCACTAAAATTCGTGCTTCAACTACTTTATTTGTTCTAAATATTTTTTCAAAATTAACTCCAGATAATGTAAAAACACTGAGGAGTAATGTTATTATGTAAATGTAAGCTTTATAGTTCATTATATGCTCCATTTTCATATTCTATGATTTTATTTACTCTCCTAATATGACGTTCTTCTTCTGAAGGTTTAGTATTTATAAATTCTTTGATCATCGCAATAATTTCTTTAACGTCTAATTTATAACTTAAAGCAATTACATTTGCATTATTATGTTCACGTGCTAAGTGGGCTTGTTCTACGGTATTACAATGAGCACAACGAATTCCTTTTACTTTATTAGCAGCAATACTCATACCAATACCTGTTCCACACATTAGAATTCCTAGTTCAGCTTCTTTATCTATAATTGATTTTGCTACAGCAAAGGCAAAATCCGGATAATCATCTGTGTCATAGTTAATAGGGCTTTTATCTATAAAATCATATTCGTTTAAAGTTTTTATTATTTCCTTTTTTTCGTTAACTCCATTATGATCTGTTGCTATTGCTATTTTCATATTCATTCTCCTTTTTATTTTCTTGCATTGCTTCTTTAAATCTAGGCAATAAGCCAATTCCGTCAGTACGATGTGGTGGCAATTGGTATAAATCATGACCTGGGAATTCATTACCTTCAATTATGTATGGACCTTTTTCATTTAATGAAATATCCCAACCTATGTAACCGATTTGAGGAATTTCTTGTGATGCTTGAATAGCAAATCGTTTAATTCTTGGCCATTTGGGAATTTTAAACCATAGAATTGGTTCATTAGTAAGTGGGTGTTTTTCGTATAAATTTCCTTTTTTATCAATTGCCAAGTAATCTATAATACCAGTTTCAATATTTATTGGAGCAACTAGACCGCCATGATTAAAGTTATCAACAATATTATGATTATTACCTATTCGTAAAAATGCAGCCACTATTTTTTGATTTAAAGTAACTATTCTAATTGTATTGATTGATGATGGATGAAGTTTAGCTATTTCATCACATTGTGTTGCTATTTCTTCTACTAAATATCTTTTAGTTTCTAGTAAATTATTATATACTTCTTTTATATTTTTATTATTAATTGTAAATATTTCAATACCTTTACCACAAGACTCAGATAATGGTTTTACTAATATTTTATGATGTTTATCAGTAAATTCTTTAAATTCAGCAAAATTATTTTCATTAACTTCTAACCAGTCTCTATTTAGGTATTTATGAAATTTTTTATTAAATGTAAGTTTATTGGAAAAATATTTAATGTAATCAGGATTATTATATTTTTTAACAATTTCATTGTTAATTCCTCTTGTAATAATTGTTGCTCGTTGATTTTTGTTCAATAAGTACATTTCAAACAATTTATAATCCATGTAACCTGCTTGGTATTTTATTCCACAATTTATTATATCTATAAAAATAGAAAACTTGCTTTTATTTGTTTTTGTTTTGACAAAATCTATAGTATCAAAAAATTGCTTGTAATTCATAGTTTTAATTCTTTTAATTAAATATCCTATTTTTCCCATATTTATCACCAACTTTATTATAGCATAGAAATTAATATTAAGAAAAAAAGAAGCTATTTTGCTTCTTGACCATAACCGTATTTACGATTAAATTTTTCAACTGAACCAGTCTTTTTTGTTTTTCCTTGTTTTCCAGTATAGAATGGATGACATTCACTACAAACTTCTACATGAATTTCATCTTTTGTTGATTTAGTCATAAATGTAGCACCACAAGCACAAGTAACTTTACAATCTTTTAATTCTGGATGTATTTCTTTTTTCATTTTTATTCTCCTTCCGCCATGTCTAAAGAAAGACATAGTAATTTCTTTGTCTAATGTATTATATCACAAGTCATGAACTAATCAAGATAAAATATTTAATTATTTACACTTGTTTATTTTAGTTTTAAAAAATTTTTGATTTTTCCAACTGTCAAAACAATTGAATCACTGTTTTTGATTGCAACACTTTTGAATACTGCTTTAAAACCAACCGTTAAGGCTGAAACAACCGCTGTTACTATCATTGTAACTATGGTATTGGGTAAAGCAAATTTATTGCAAATTATAATTGTTAAAAAAGCACCTAAACTTCCACTTACAATACCACAAATATCACCAATAACATCATTACAGATTGAAGATACTCTAGTGGCATTTTTGATTAGTGAAATAGCTTCTTTGGCTCCTTTTATTTTTTTTGAGGCTTTGGCATGTAAATTTGATTCATTACTGGTAAGTACTGCAACGCCGACCATATCAAATACAATACCGATACTTATAACAACTAATAAAACAATTATTAAAATAATGCTATTAAAATAATTAATCATCATAGAAGATATACCGCTAAAAATAATAGATAGTATAAAGGATAATAAAAAAACTTTATATATCCAGTTAATATTTTTTTTCATCATTAACTCTCCTTATATAAAGTAATGGTTTAGTATATGGTATATTATAAATTAATTTTACGGCTTTGGTCGAGTTGAGTTTCTCTAATTCTTACCATTGATTACTCTCTGGCGATTTCTCTTTAAAGGAATTAATCGAATGTTACCCGTTCGATTACTCGATTACCACTTAGTCCGCACCTCAAACTTTATAATATATACACCCTAGAGAATTTCTCATACACAAAGGGAATGCTCTTATTCGCTTTTGCAGTCATATTTTCAAATTAATTATCCCACATAACCACTCACGACATGCACTAATGTTTTTTATTGTGACCTAATAAAAGGATATTGTTATATGCCGTTATAACTCTTCCTTATATTTTAAATTATACATTCACCCAAATCTGGGCGAATCAAGCAAATGTACAAAGTGTCATAGTAGTACAATTGGTAGATTTTTAGGCCTACCTTCAAACATTGTTTGTGACTAGGATAGTGCACCACAACTTGTTTAGCATTTTAACAAAATTTATATTTAATGTCAAATTATGCTAAATTTCTTGTATTTCAATATCTGCACCAACCTCTTGTAGTTTGCCAACAATATTTTCATAACCACGTAAGATGTGTTCAATATCATTAACAATAGTAGTTCCAGGAGCTACTAAACCAGCTATTACCATAGCAGCACCAGCTCGAAGATCTGTGGCAACAACTTCCTCACCATGAAGTTTTGATTTACCGATAATAATCGCTGTTCGATCATTTACTGTAATATTTGCCCCCATTTTTTGTAAATATTTGACATGCCCCATTCTATTTTCATATATTGTTTCTTCAAAAACTGACACGCCATCAGCTTGAGTTAATAAAACACTTATTGGTTGACCTAAATCAGTTGGAAAACCTGGGAAAACCAAAGTCTTAATGTTAACTGGTTTAAATTTGGCTGGTTTATTTAAAATAATGCAATTAGATTCTTTTTTTAATTTTATTCCCATCTCTTCAAGTTTTGATAGTAAAGCATCTAAATGTTCTTCGATTATACCACTTATTTTTAAGTTTTTGCCTAGTAGAGAACCAATTATTAAATATGTGCCGGCTTCAAGACGGTCAGGGATGACATCAATTACACCTTTACCTAATTTTTTTACACCAACAATTTTTATTTCGCTTGTTCCAGCTCCAGTTATTTTAGCTCCCATATTATTTAGGAATGTAGCTATGTTTACAATTTCTGGTTCTTTAGCTGCATTAGATATTAGTGTTACTCCTTCAGCTTTGACTGCTGCCAACATTATATTAATTGTTGCACCTACAGAGGCAAAGTCTAAATATATATTGGCTCCCTTTAGTTTGTCAGCTTTAAAAATGTATTTATTCCCTTCAATGGTTACTTCGGCTCCTAATTTTTTAAAGCCATTTATATGAAAATCAATTGGACGTGATCCAATATTGCAACCACCGGGGAAATAAATTTCTGCATAGTTAAATTTAGCTAATAAAGCTCCCATAAAGTAATATGAAGCTCTTAATTGTTTTGATAACTCTTCTGGTACTACTTTGTTTTCAATATTTTTGGGGTCAATTTTCATGGTTTCATCTTTGTACTCGATTTTTCCATTTAATAGTTCAACAATTTTTATTAAGGATTTTGTATCTGATATATTAGGCACATTATAAAGTGTTACTTCCTCATCGGAAAGAATTGCGGCAGGAATTAAGGCAACGACGCTATTTTTGGCACCACTTATTTTTATTTCACCGTTTAACCTTTTTCCGCCTTTTATTATTAATTGTTTCATTTTATCACTCTCACTACATATTATGAATAAATTGAATTTTTGCTCTCCAATTAATATATAATTATAAACTTATTTTGTCAAATATATTAAGTGCCTTATTTGTTATTTAGTAAATTTTTTTAATATCTCTTGAATATAAGATTTATATTCTACTTCTTCGTATTCTTCATCATTTGCTTCTAACAAACACAATGGTGGATACATAACACACCACCAGTTATTTCCCTTGGCTTCGCCTAATGTAATAACTAATGAGTCATAATTTCCTTCTTCGTATGTTACACCTTTGTATTCTTTTTGTGGAAAATGATTTAAACCATAATTAACAGTATATTTAACATTGTATTTATCTAAAGTACTTTTAATTATATCTTGGTTTTGAGCAATTATTTTTGCTGTTTCTTCTTTGGATTTAGAATTTTCGATTAAAGTAAATAAATTTTCTTCTAAATCTTTTTTTATTACCTTTTTTAAGTTTTGATCATATTCGTCATTACTATTAGCAATAATTCTAAAACGTATAGAGTCTTCAGGAATTATTATATTTTCATTTGCAAATAAATATGAACTAAATATGAATAAAATTAGTAAAATAAAGATTATCTTTTTCATAAAATATCACCTAAATTAATAATGGTAATATTTTTTTTATTTTATTCAGTATAAATAAAAATAAATCTATCAAAGTGTTGTAAGTCTTTTTCTAAAACTATTTGAGCAGTTGGGAAATAATTTTTGGCTAATGCTATTATTTCTTGACCTTGAGTTTCACCAATTTCAAAGGCTATGAAAAATTTTTCTGTCAAATAATTTTTGGCTTTTTCTAATATTTTTTTGTAAAAATATAAACCATTTTCTTTGGCATACAAAGCTAGGTGTGGTTCGTTATTTTTTACAATTTCCATAATTTCTTCGTTTTCTTTAATGTATGGGGGATTGCTAATTATGCAGTTGTATTTTGTTTTAACATTTGCAAATAAATCGCTTTGATAAAAATTTATTTTTACATTATTTAATAAGGCATTTTCTTTAGCTACCGCTAAAGCAGGTTCCGAAATATCAATTGCATCTATTTCAAAATTAGGGAAATGTTTTTTTAAAGTTATTGGAATACAACCACTGCCAGTTCCTATGTCTAGTATTTTTAAATTTTGTTGGGAGAATGGTTTAATTCTAGTTATAAATTTTTCAACTAATTCTTCTGTTTCACGTCTTGGTATTAAAACATTTTTATTCACTTTTATAAGGTTACCATAAAAGTTAACATCACCAACAATGTATTGAACAGGTTCGCCTCTTTCGAGTCTTTTTATTGCTTCATTTAAATTATCTTCAGGGTGAAGATATTTTTTTAAATAATCTATTTCGTTCATAAAATTACTACTTTCTAAAAAAAAGAAGATTTATTCTCCCTTTAATTTTCTTGATAAATCTTCATGAATTAATGCTTCTATTATGTCTTCAAGAGCTCCATCCATTACTCTATCTAATGAGTTAGTGGTGTAACCAATTCGATGGTCTGTTACACGATTTTGAGGATAATTATATGTTCTGATTTTTTCAGAACGATCGCCTGTACCTATTTTACTTCTTCTTTCACTGCCAATTTCACTATCTTGAGCGGCTTGAGCGGCAGCATAAAGTCGAGCTTTTAAAACTTCCATTGCTTGGGCTTTATTTTGAATTTGACTTCGCTCATTTTGACAAGTTACTACGGTATTTGTAGGTAAGTGCGTTATTCTAACAGCTGATGGTGTAGTATTAACTCCTTGACCACCATGTCCACTAGCACAAAAAGTATCAATTCTTAAGTCATTTGGGTTTATTTCGATATCAACATCTTCTACTTCTGGCATTATTAGAACTGTAGCAGTTGAGGTTTGGATACGACCATTTGCTTCAGTTACAGGCACTCTTTGAACTCTATGTGAACCTGATTCGTATTTAAGTTTTGAGTAAACGTTTTCGCCTTTTATTTTAGCTTCTATTTGTGAATATCCTCCAGAAGATCCAGCTTCTGAGTTAATAACTTCGATTTTCCAACCATTTTTATCAGCATAACGAGAGTACATTCTAAATAGGTCACCAGCAAAAATATTAGCTTCGTCACCACCTGCGGCACCTCTAATTTCAATAATTATATCTTTGTCGTCATTTTCATCTTTTGGAATTAATAAAATTTCAAGTTCGCCAAGTAATTGTTCTTTTTTAGTACTTAGTTCTTCCATTTCTAAACGAGCCATTTCACCCATTTCTGGATCATTTACAAGCTCTTTGGCTTCTTCTAAGTTTTTTGCTACTTTTTCATATTCTAAATATTTATTGTACGTTTCTTCTAAGTCTTTTTGTTCTTTAGAAAGTTTTTTTAATAAATTATAATCATTAAGAACTTCTGTACTGGTTAGTTTATCAGTTAATTCAAGATATTTTTCTTTTATTGTATTAAGTCTTTCAAACATGTTTTTCACGTCCTTCGCTTTGTATTATATCATAAAGATTAATTATTTAAAAAACAAATGGTTAAGATAATCCATTTGCTTCTTCATCTTCATCTATAATTACAAGATCTTTAAGATCATCGTCATCTTCAATATCATCAGATTCATCTTCATTATATATATCTTTTTCTTCTTCTGAATCTTCGTCTGAGATATCTTCTACTTCTTCATAATCTTCATCTTCGTCATTATCAATTATTACTTTTGTTGAGTGTTTTGTTTTTAAGTCCCATAAACCATTTTCAAGCATTATAAATCTATGATCTGTTGATAGTACATCAAAGAATGCAGGTAGTTTATCAACAAATTCATTTTCACTTAATCCTAATAAGTCACATACTTCTTTAAATAATTCGTTTATTTTCATTTGACGACCTGATTCGGTTAATATCATTAGTGCAATATCATCATAAGACATAGCTTCTAATTCTGCTTTAGTTAAATCTTTTATTTTCATTAAAATAACCTCCAAATAAATCACTAGACACCATTATACATATTTTTTCTCATATGACAATACTTAAAATATATATTTCTTATATTTTACATTTTTTCTGGTACATCTATTCCTAGTATATTCAATAATTTTAAATTGTTATCATAAATAACTTTTGTTAATAATAACCATGAAGATTGTAATTCTTTATCTTCTTCAGTAAGGATTCTATTTTGACTGTAGAAGTTATTATATAAATTAGTTATTTTAAATAAATATTCAGCTATATCATTTAATGTTTTCAAATTAAATGCTTTAACTAAAACACTTCTTAAATTTAAAACTCCTACTAAAATATTTCTGTCTGATTCGTCTTTTATTTTAGTCATTTTATTATATTTTATTCCTGCTTCTTGGGCTTTTTGTAGTAAAGATTTCATTCTAATGGTTGAATATAGTAAATAAGGGCCGGTTTTGCCTTGTAAATCACTAAATTTGATTGGATCAAAATTATAATCGGTCAATCTAAATGGTAAGAAATCAGCATATTTTACTGCTGCAATAGCTACTTTTTCAGCTATTTGTTTTCTTTCTTCACCAACAATGTTTGGTAATACTTTTTTTTCACATTCTGTATAAGCCAAATCAAGTAATGATTCTAATGACATTACTCCTCCATCACGGGTTTTAAATGGCTTACCATCAGCACCATTCATTGTACCAAAAGGAATAAATTCTAATTTTGTATTTTGAACAATTCCACTTTTTCTAGCAGCACGAAAAACTTGTTCAAAATGTAATTGTTGACGAGCGTCTGTAAGGTACCAAATTTCATCAGGATGGAAAAGTTTCATTCTTTCCCAAATGCAAGCTAAATCAGTTGTTTGATATGAAGCTGAGCCATTAGATTTAAATAATAGTAAAGGAGGAATTTCATGATCATCGTTTTCTTCTTTTACTTCGATAATTTGAGCTCCCTGGCTTTCTTTGATTAGATTTTTACTTTTCAAATACTCTGTCATTTCTGGTACATATTTATTACCATCGCTTTCGCCTTCCCAAATATCAAAAGTTGTATTTAGACGGTCATATATTCTTTTTATGTCTGCTTTAGAGACATTCATGATATGGTTCCACAAAGCAGTTAACCCTCTATTTCCATTTTGGAATTTAACTGTCATTTCTCGAGCTTCATCCATGTAAGATTCGTCTTCTTTTGCTTTAGTACTAGCAAAAGGATACAGAATCATTAAGTCATCATTAGTTACAGGAGATACTTTAGGATATTCGCCAGTAAAGTTATCATTAAAATATGGTAATTCAGGATTTCTTTTTTTTATTTCAAGCATTACTAAACCAATTGGTCGGCCCCAGTCGCCTAAGTGCGCATCACAAATTGTTTTATTTCCCAAGGCTCTTGCTAGTCTTTTTAAAGCTTCTCCAAGGTTAGCACTTCTTAAATGGCCAACGTGAAGAGCTTTAGCAACGTTTGCACCACCATAGTCTAAAAAGATTGTTTTAGGATTATCGTTATAATAATTTAGATTTATGTTTTCATTTAGTTCGTTTAAATGATTAATCAGTTCTTCATCTTTAAATGTTATGTTTATAAAACCAGGTCCAGCGATGTTTATATCTTTGTATTTATTATCAGCTATTATTTTTTGAACTATTTTATCTGCAATTTCACGAGGTGATGCAGAATATTTTTTAGCCAATTGCATTGCTCCATTGAATTGGTAGTCACCAAATTCTGGGCGCGATGAAATATTTAAAGTTACTTCATCTATTTCATAACCTAAATTTTTAATAATATTTTTTAAGTACATTTCTTCTTTTTCTATAAAACTACTCATTATTTTCACCTTTTTCTAAATATATTTCTAACGTAAATGGATCGTCATCTGTATTAATTAAATATGTGAAGTTAATTTTATCTTTATTTCTTTGATAGCTTACATCTATAACTTCTATATTAAAAATCAAATTATTTTCTTTTAATATATAAAGGGCTTTTTTGTTTTGAATATCTAATTCAAATTTAAATTCTTTAGATTCTCTAATAAATGTTTCAGAATTAAGTTTTGTAATGACATCTTCTAGCGAAAATATTAGAGAGTTATCTTTATCTACACAAGTTATTTTTTCATATTCTTTTTCTGAAATATTATTTTTTAATAATTTTAACTTCATTATTCTTTTCATATTGTATTGCCCTTTTTCGTTGTGATTATAACATAATATTGTATTATTTGCACTCATAATTTTTTATTTATATTTCATAATAATATTGGGTGTTATTTATGAAATTTTTTAAAAGACTTTTTAAAATTGGCGTATTTTTTTTAATTATTGGAATTTTAGGTATTTGTGCATTATATGCTTATGCATATTTTAGCCCAGTGCTTGATATAAAAAACGCTAATCAATTTTATATATATGACGATAATGAGGAATTAGTTTACCAAGGTAGTGGGAATAATGAATGGGTTTCTATTAACGATATTTCACCAAATTTGATAAACGCCATAATAAATACGGAAGATAAAAATTTTTACAAACACAATGGATTTGATTATTTAAGAATTGCTAAAGCTTTGTTTTTAAATTTTAAAAGCAAAAAAATTGTTCAAGGAGCTTCGACAATTAGTCAACAATATATAAAAAATATGTATTTGGATTTTGGGAAAACTTGGGAAAGAAAACTTGAAGAAGCTTTGTTAACTATACGATTAGAAGTACACTATAGTAAAGATGAAATTTTGGAAGGATATCTTAATACAATTAATTTTGGTCAGGGAAATTATGGGATTGAAAATGCTAGTCAATTTTATTTTAATAAGAGCGCCAAGGATTTAACTTTAGAAGAAGCAACTATTTTAGCTGGTATACCGAAAAGTCCTAATTATTATAATCCAATTTCAAATTACGACGCATCAATAAATAGAGCTAAAATTATTGCAAAGTCTATGTTAAATAATGAATACATTACGGAAAATGAATATAGTAATTTATTTAATAATAAGATTGAAATTTATGGTGAAAGAAATGAAAATGATTTAAAAATGTTAATGTATTATCAAGATGCGGTTTATGATGAGTTAGAGTCTTTACCAGAGATTCCTGATTCTTTAATTGAGTCAGGTGGTATTAAAATATATACTTCTTTAAATATGGAAGCTCAAGAAATAATGGAAAAAAATATTTTAAATAATATGAATAATAGTGATTTACAAGTTGCAAGTATTATTATAAACCCAAATACTGGAGGTGTTATGGCTCTTTCTGGAGGGATTGATTACGCTAAAAGTCAATATAATAGAGCTATAAGTTCAAAAAGACAGGTTGGTTCCTCAATTAAACCTCTTCTTTATTATGCTGCTTTAGAAAATGGAATGGTTTCTTCTTCTACTTTTTTAAGTGAACCTACAACTTTTATTTTTTCTTCTAACAAGACTTATTCACCGGCTAATTATAATAATAAATATGGAAATCAAAACATAACTATGGCAGCTGCTTTGGCTTATTCTGATAATATATATGCAGTTAAAACACATTTATTTTTAGGAGAAGAAATTTTAGTTAATACTGCTAAAAGAATGGGTATTAAAACTGAATTAGAAGCTATTCCATCGTTGGCTTTAGGGACTTGTGAACTAAGTATGTTAGATTTTGCGAGAGCTTATACAACTTTAGCATCTGGCGGTTTTAAAAGAGAACTTACCTTTATTAATAGAGTTGAGGATTTAAATGGTAATGTTTTATATCAAAAGAATTATGACTCAGATATGGTCTTAAATGGATCATATACTTATATTTTAAATGAAATGATGACATCAACTTATAATAGTGCATTTATTGATTATAATACGCCTACTGTTATGAGTATAGCTTCAAAAATAAAAAGTAAATATGCAGTTAAAACTGGTTCTTCTGGAACAGATTGTTGGATGGTAGGATATAATTCTGATTTATTAATGATGGTTTGGAATGGATATGATGATAACCGAGATTTGCAAGTAAAAGATGGAACTATATCTAAAAATATTTGGGCAGAAACAATGAATCAAATTGATATAAACGCTAATTGGTATGAAACACCTAATAATGTCGTTGGAGTCCCTTTAAATGCTATTACAGGAGAGCAAACTGATGACATTTCTAAAACTACTATTTTTTATTATGTAAACGGAAGCGAACATAATAATCAAGATACAGAATTTGTATATAAAGAAAAAACATCTTTAGATTAATATAAAAAAATAGACACGATGTCTATTTTTTCATTAGTAACAAGTTAGTGCTGCCTCACCTTTTTTTGTTCCGTTATCTTTTAATGTTACTGTGTTATTATTAATTATTACTTCTTTTTCGGAAACATTTACGTAATATTTTTCATTTGTGTATTCAACATTACTATCTGTTGCTTCGTAGTAAATTATTTTATTGTCTTCTATAAGTATAGAACTCTTACCATTAAATTCTAATAAAGCACAATTATCAAAAGAAAAATCACTGTAATCAAAACTGTATATTTTCTCACCATTATCATTAAATATTAATAATTCGTCAAAACCAGTTCCACCTGTATTATAAGAAGTTGTAAGCGTTAAATATTCTTTATCATCTGTACCTTTTACAACAAAAACTTTATAACCGTTTAAAGCACTTCCCTCTTTTGTAAATTGGCTTTCATTAACAGATAGATGAGTACGGAATTGAGCAACGTCTTCACTATAATTTTCAACGCTATATTTTAAAGAAATTTTTTTATCATTTACTGGAACTACCATTTCATCATTTTCTTTTAAAGTAGCTGTAAACATTTCTTTTTTTACTTCTTCAGTTTTAGCATTTTCTTTATTAGCTGTTTCTTTTTTTGAAAAGAAATCTCCAACTATAATGATAATAGCTAAAGCAATTATTATTGTAGCCATTAAAATTTTTAGAGTATTTATTTTTTTCATTTTTTAAAGCCTCCTACAATTTTTTAATTATCTTTATGAATATCTATTTTTATTTCATAATTTGCTTGGAAATCTATCTCTTCAACATCTATAAAAAATCCTTTTTCGCCCAAATTTTCAATACATTTTCTAATACTTAAAATTGCATTTTTTAAATCTGTTACATTTTCTTTTTCCTCTTGTTTTGGCTTTTCTGGAGTTAAGTTATTTACTGCATCCATTGGATCAATATATGTATCTTTTTTAGGAGGAAGGTTGTTTGAAATATTTTCAGAATTATTTAAAGTAAAGAATTTGTTATTTGAGTTTGGTACAAAATCTGTATGTGTGTTGCTAGTAATATCATCAGTAGGTTCTAATGGAGTTTCTTCTACTTCAGTTGGTTGATTATCTGATGCTTGAGTCATATCAATAAAATCATTTTGGAAATTAGTGCGTAAATTTTCTTTAAAATTAGGTTCTGCTGATTGGTCAGAAAAGTTAAAGAATTTTCCGGTGTCATTATTTAAATTGGTGATATCTTCCTCAGATATTAATGTGCTAGCAGAGTTTGGGGTTGCTATATTAAATTCTGGAACCTTGGTTGCACTTGTAAAAGTTTCAACCTTATTTTCTGGTGGCTCTGGCGGATCAAGAGTTTCGATGTTTTCATTGACTACTTGTTGTGGTTTCATTAAGTCTTCTAGAGACATTTTATTTTTTGGTGAGTTTATATCTTCAGCATTAGCAATTATATTTTCAATACTAGGTACTGGTTCTACTAAAGGAACTTCTTCCTCATCAGTTTCATTATTTGGATTTGTTTCTTCTTTCATTTTTTTTAACTCTAAATCTAACTGACGAACAGTTAACCTTTCATTAATTATACGATGTAACCATTCTCTTTGTTGGTTTTTATCTTCAATTGTTAACAGTGTTCTTGCGTGTCTTTCAGATATTTTTTCGTCTAATAATGCTTGTTGAACTTCTTCGTCAAGGTTTAATAATCTTAGTTTATTAGCAATTGCTGGTTGAGATAAACCCATTCTTTTTGCTAATTGTTCTTGAGTTAAATATCCTTTATTTAGTAAACTTTGATATGATCTAGCTTCTTCTATTGCAGTTAAATCTCTTCTTTGGACGTTTTCTACTAGTGCAACTTCTGCCGATTTATTATCATCAATATTTGCGATAACAGCTGGAACAGTTGAAAGTCCAGCTAATTGTGCTGCTTTGTAACGTCTTTCACCAGCAATTATTTCATATTTATCGCCTAATTTTCTTAGAACAAGAGGTTGAATTATTCCATGTTCTTTTATAGAATCTGCTAATTCTTTTATTCCTTGTTCATTAAAATTTAATCTTGGTTGAAATCTATTAGGTATAATATCTTCAATATGTACTTGAAGAACACCAGACTCTAAATTCATTTTATCAGCCCCTTTTTAGTTTTTCCTATTATTTATAATACATTATTTAGCATTATTTTTCAATGGCTTATTAATTATTTTTTCGTATCTTCTAGGATATTGTTGTGGTGTTGGCATTATTTTTTTTATAATTAAAATATTGCGAACGCTTTCTTCTTTTGGTAAGGTAAAAGTTATTTTGTTTTCTATTTTTCCACCCAATGTTTTTATGCAATAATCAGCAGAAGTTAACTCTTCATAGTTAGATCCTTTTAAGGGAATAAAGTAACCATTTATTTTAGTTAGCGGTAAGCAAAGTTCGCTTAAAACAGATAAATTACTTACTGCACGAGCTGTTACAATATCAAACTTTTCTCTGTTTTCTTGACAAAACTCTTCAGCTCTCCCGTGATAAAAATTAACTTTAGTAAGTTCTAATTTTTGGGTTAATTCTTTTAAAAAATTTATTTTTTTATTATTAGAATCTAAAAGAGTAATTTCTAGTTCTGGATAAAAAATTTTTAAGACCATTCCAGGGAATCCAGCTCCTGTACCTACATCAAGCAAATTATTATATTTTGTTAAATTTATAGCTTTGGTAAAAGTTAATGAATCATAGAAATGTTTTAAATATACCTGATCTTCTTCTTTTATGGCAGTTAAGTTTGTATGAGTATTATATTCTAAGAGAAATTGGCAATAAATTTCTAGTTGTTTTAATTGTTTATCACTTGGGATAATACCTAATTCTTTTAAGTTTATTATAAATTCTTCTTTATTCATTTTTGTTATATTCCTTTTTTAAGTATACCGATAATATAGAAATGTCAGCTGGATTTACACCACTAATACGGATAGCTTGTGCTATTGTAGTTGGCCTTACTTCTTTTAGTTTTTGACGAGCTTCGCTGGCAATATTTGAAATTTTATCATAATCTATATCATTTGGGATTTGTTTTTGTTCTAATTTTAGCATTTTTTCGGCTTCTTTATAAGCTTTGGCAATATATCCTTCATATTTTAAATTGATTTCAACTTGATCTTGAATATCTTTGTTAAAAGGAATATTTATTAGTTTGCTTAAAAAATCTATATTAAGTTCAGGTCTTTTTATTAACTGTTCTAAGCTTAATGAAGCTGTTGGTACTTGGTAATTATTGTTTATAAATGATTGTTTTATTTCATCAGTTATTTTTAATTTTGTATTTTTCATGTATTCTAATAATGCTTTTATTTCTTCTTCTTTTTTATTTAATTTATTTATTTGTTCATTATTTATAAGACCAACTTCATAACCTTTTCTTCTTAAACGTAAATCGGCATTGTCACTACGTAAAAGAAGTCTAAATTCAGCTCGACTTGTTAATAATCTGTAGGGATCCCTAATTCCTTTTGTAATTAAATCATCTATTAATACACCAATATATGCGTCTGAACGTTTTAAGATAAAGGGTTCTTTTCCTTCTAGTTTAAGGCAAGCATTTATTCCGGCCATTAAACCTTGGCAAGCTGCTTCTTCATAGCCACTTGTACCATTTATTTGACCGGCTGTAAATAAATTAGATAGGATTTTTGTTTCAAGGCTGGCATTTAATTGAGTTGGGTATATTGCATCATATTCGATAGCATAACCATATTTTAAAATTTTGGCATTCTCAAATCCTGGTAAACTATGAACCATTTGTTCCTGAATTTCAGGCGGCATTGAAGTTGAAAAACCTTGAAGATACATATCGTCATAATATCTACTTTCAGGTTCAATAAATAATTGATGTCTTTCTTTATCGGAAAATCTAACTACTTTATCTTCAATTGATGGACAGTATCTTGGACCGATTCCTTTAATATCGTCTAATGCACCATACATACTAGATTTGTTTAGATTTTTTCTAATTATTTCGTGAGTTTTTTCGGTAGTGTATGTCAGATAACAAGGTTCTTGATCTTCTATTTTATAGCATGGTTCTAAATCGTAACTAAATGTTAGATACTTGTCATCACCTGGTTCGAGTTTGGTTTTAGAAAAGTCAATTGATTTACGATCTATCCTTTGTGGTGTACCTGTTTTTAGTCTAATTATTTTGAAGCCATATTCTTTTAACTTATCGCTTAAGAAATTTGATGGTCTTTCACCGTGTGGACCTTTTCTAGTACGTGTATTTCCAACAAGAATATCCGCTTTTAAGTATGTCCCTGTTGTTAAAATTGTAACTTTAGAGAAAATTTTGGTAGCATTTTCTAAGATAACTCCCTTTACTTCGTTGTTTTCTACTATTAAATCTTCAACCATTCCTTCTTTTATTTCTAAATCCGGTAATGATTTTAGAGTTTTTAACATTTCTTTAGGGTAAGCTATTTTGTCTCCTTGAGCTCTTAGGGATTGAACAGCTGGACCTTTGGCACTATTTAACATTTTTATTTGTAAGTGCGTTTTATCCGCAATACGTCCCATTATTCCACCTAATGCATCGATTTCACGTACTACTATTCCTTTGGCACTACCGCCAATGTGCGGATTACATGGCATATCAGCGATATTTTTAATATTACTTGTTAGTAAAAGAGTTTTATGTCCTTTTTTTGCACAAGCATGAGCCGCTTCACAACCGGCGTGACCGCCACCTACAACTATTACATCATACATAGTTATTAACACTTCCTTTTATTTTCCAAGACAAAAACGACTAAACATTTCGTCCAATAATTCTTCTTCATATGTTGTACCATTTATGGTACCAAGTTTTTCCCAGATATTTTTAATATCTAATTCTATCATATCTATCGGTTGGTTATTTCCCAAACCTATTTCAACTTCTTTAATAGATTCTAAACAATCTTCCAAAATACTTATACTTCTAGCGTTACTTAGATAAGTTGGATCACTTGTTTCAATTTGGGAAATATTAAATAATTTTATTATTTTATTTTTTAATTCTGTTATTCCTTGGTTATTTAAAACACTCATGTGAATAAATTCACAGTTATCAACATCAAGTTCTGTTAAATCTAACTTTGTTGGTAAGTCTATTTTATTTATAATAATTATATAATTACGACCAGAAAGCTGGTGTAATAGAGTTCGTAAATCATCAGTTAATGGTTCATTATTATTTAAAACAAATAAAATCAAATCTGATTCATTCATCATTTTAAGACTCTTTTCAACTCCTAAAGCTTCAATTTTGTCTTCGGTATTTCTTATACCTGCTGTGTCTAT
Source organism: uncultured Bacilli bacterium (assembly GCA_934096175.1). GTDB lineage: Bacteria > Bacillota_I > Bacilli_A > RF39 > UBA660 > Coprovivens. The sequence goes on along the minus strand of CAKOLG010000001.1, from coordinate 138,605 downwards.
AATATTTAGTAAAATTCCGTTAATATTAATTTGGCCTTCAACAATATCGCGTGTCGTACCAGCAATATCTGTAACAATTGCTTTATCTTCTTCTAAAAGAGCGTTTAGTAAACTACTTTTCCCAACGTTAGGTTTACCTATTATACATGTTTTAATACCATCTTTAATAATACGACCATTTCTAGATTCTTGTAAAATTTTTTCAATTTTAGTTTTTAATTTGTTTATTTTAGGAACTAAAATTTCATCTGTCATAATATCAACGTCATCGTATTCAGGGTAATCAATATTTACGTTAATATTTGAAATTATTTGAACCATGTCATCTCTTAATTCATTTATAAGATCTGATACTTTTCCAGTTATTTGGTTTATAGCAAGTTCTCTTTGAGTGTTTGTTTTTGCATTAATCATATCCATAACGGCTTCTGCTTCTATTAAATCTATTCTGCCGTTTAAAAAAGCTCTTTTTGTAAACTCACCTGGTTCAGCTAGACGACAACCACTGGTTAAAAGTAATTCCAAAACCTTGTTTGTAGCAGCTATACCACCGTGGGTATTTATTTCAACAGTATTTTCAGCGGTAAAAGTTCGAGGAGCTAGCATTACGGAAACTAAAACCTCATCTATAATATTTCCCGATTTATCAATTATGTGACCGTAGTTAATTGTATGAGAATCGACCGTTTTTAAATCTTTTCCTTTAAATATTTTAGAAACTATGGCAACCGCGTCTTCACCACTTACTCTTATTATTGCAATTGCTCCTACACCTTGGCTAGTTGCAATAGCACATATAGTATCATTCATCGCCTTCACTCCTTTTGGCTCGTATTATAGCACAATTTATGTACTTGGGAAATATTTTTATTATGTTATATATAGTATATCAAAAATTATTTCCCGGGAAATAAAAAAAGAAGATTAATCTTCTTTATATTTGATAACTACATGTCTGTTTGGCTCTTCGCCTTCGCTCGTTGTTGTAATATTTTTAAATTCCGAAAGTGCATTGTGAACTATTCTTCTTTCGTATGAATTCATATCATCTAGTGTTACGTCTATTTTAGTTTTTAAAACTTCTTTGGCAATTTTTTTAGCATTTCTTTCTAAATTAGAAATCTTTTTTTCTTTGTAATTTTCGACGTCAATTAAGATATATGGATAAATACCTAATTGATTATAAACTATTTGACGTAATATTGTTTGGATTGCTAGTAGCGTTTGACCATTTTTACCAATTAATATATTATTTTTATCTGAATATAGTTTTAAATTGATTTGATCATCTCTGATGCTACTTTCAATTTTTACATCTATTCCCATGTTATTTAATAATTCTGTTGTCTTTGTTTTTAAGAAATTTTGAATATCTGAAATCTTTATTGCTTTAAAGATATAGGTTGTTGCCTTAAATAATTTTCCCTTTTTTTCTTCAGTTTTAAATAATATTTCACTTTCAGAAACATTCATTTGAGATAAGGCTGCATTTTTTGCATCTTCAATTGTTTTTCCTTCAAAAATTTCAAACTTCATTTTTACTTCCTCTTTTCAATTACTTTTTTTATGATTAAATTTTGAATTACCGCAAAACCATTAGTAACAATCCAGTATAAAGCGATTGCTGTAGGCAAACTCAAAGACGCTACAGATACCATTACTATCATAAAAATAAACATCATTTTCATTTGTTCGCCCATTTCGGAACTTTGTTCTTGGTTTTTCATAGAGTTTTTGAATGATAAATATGTCGTTAATATTATCAAGATTATCAAAATTATATAAATGTATTTGTGTTGAGAAATTCCTGTCACTGGAGTCATTCCTAAATTCATTCCTAGGAATGTTCCTTCGAATATTGCTGGTACTCTGTTAATTGCTTCTAGGAAAGCAAAGAACAAAGGCAATTGAATAAACGCCATTAAACATCCGCTAATAGGGTTTATTTTATATTTTTTATATACCATCATTGTTTCTTGACTTTTCGCCATTAATGATTCATTATCTGTTCTATTTTTATATTTCTTTTCTATTTTGGCTATTTCTGGTTGGGCTTTTTTCATATTATCTGATTGAATAACTGATTTTATCTGAATTGGTAAAATTATTATTCTAATCAATAATCCTATTATCATTACTGATACACCCATATTTTTTATCAAATATCCTAATTTTAAAATTAGCCATGCCAATGGTTTTATAAAAATCGATTCCCATAAGCTTTTATATTTTAATTTTCTTGGAGTAAATGATTCACATGTTGGGAGTTCTTCTAAACTTACTTGCAAACTTTCATCATATTCTTGATATTTTTCATATAAGTCAGCATCTGTTGGTTGACATAATATATTTGATGTTAAAGTTTGTCCAGTTTTTTCGTTGGTTACACTCGTTTTTCCATCTTTTAACGTTTTAGTACAACCTGTACATAAAATTAATAATATTGCTACAAGTACTATTTTTATTTTTTTCTTCACTTTTTCACCTATTTTTCTATTAAACTACTTAATGCAAAATCTAATTGATTATAATTTGCATTAGCGCAGTTCTTCCTTATCATTATAATATAATTGTAACCTTTTTTAAATGTTTTTCTGTTTTTATCTATAATTGCTCTAGTTTGGCGTTTTAGTTTATTTCTCAAAAAAGCTTTTCCTACCTTTTTGCTGATTGCTATGCCATACAATTCTTCATTATTTTCATTTTTTTCCTTATATATAACATAATATTCATTTTTAAAATATTGACCATTTTTTATTATTCTATTAAAATCTACTTTTGATTTAATTGTTTCTGCTCTTTTCATCATTTCACCCTTATTACAGAAAAAGCCACTTTATCAGTGGCTTATTTTACAACTATTCTTTTGCGTCCTTTACTTCTTCTTTGATTTAAAATATTAGACTCTTTTCTAGCGAAAAAACCGTGTTTTTTTGCTCTTTTTCTATTATTTGGTTGATAAGTTCTTTTCATATATTACACCTCCACATCTAAATAAGCTTCCTTATTATAATATTAACGAATTAAAATTGTCAAGAAAATCTATTTTTTATTTTTTTATCAACAGTTACCTGTGGATATGTGGATAACTTTTTTCACTTGTTAATTAAAAATTGTTAACAATGTTAATAACTATATTATTTCTAATATTTTACGAATTATTTTTGTTATTAACTTTGTGGACAAGCTGTTAATTACTAAAAAAAGATAATTTATGGCTTTTATTTTTCCACAGCTTGCGTTAAAATATTTGTACAAATTGGTGCGAAGTGGGGTGATGGTTTTGAATTCAAATGATATTTGGAGTAATGTTCTCGAAATTATAAAAAAAGAACTGCATCCTGTATCATTTAGTACATGGTTTGGTGAAACTAAATTACATGAGATAAATGATAAAAAAATCATTTTACAAGTACCTATGTCTTTACATAAACGTATGCTTTTATCAAATTATTATGAATTAATTAATGATGCTTTTATAAAGGTTACAGGTATCGAAAGAGAAATTGAGTGTTTACTAGAAGATGAAATAAAATCAAATGTAGACCAAATAATTAATCAGGTTGTTGATAAAGAAATAGTTATCAACAAACAAGAGATTAAACCTTATGAAAGTAACCTTAATAAATCATTAAATTTTGATAACTTCGTAGTCGGAGATACAAATAAATTTGCAAGAACAGCTGCGTTTGCAGTTGCGCAAAATCCTGGAGTACAATATAATCCATTATTTATATATGGAAAGAGTGGACTTGGCAAAACTCACTTAATGCATGCAATAGGTAATTATATTGCAGAAAATAATGCTAATTTAAAAGTGCTCTATACTACTAGTGATGATTTTAGAAAAGATTATACAGGAATTGCCAATTCTAATGAAAATTCTTTAGATTATGCAAATGAATTTAAAAATAAATATAGAAATATTGATGTATTAATAATTGATGATATTCAATATTTAGTTGGAGCAGAAAAAACTCAAGAAGAATTCTTTCATACTTTTAATGATTTACATGGAAGAAATAAGCAAATTATTATAAGTTCAGATAGATCTCCTGAAGATTTAAAGCTTTTAGAGGAACGTCTAAGAAGTAGGTTTGCTTGGGGATTACCGGTTGATATATATCCACCTGATTTTGATTTAAGGTGCAGAATTATAAAGGATAAGATCAAACATTTAAATATAGGGGATAAAATGACTGATGAAGCGATAGAATTTATTGCTAATAATTGTGATACAGATGTTAGAAGCTTGGAAGGTGCAATTAATAGGCTTGTAGCATATACGGCGATGTGTGTGCCAGAAAAAATAGATTTGGATTTTACAAATGAGGCTTTAAAAGATTATATAACAAAAAATCCATATATAATGAATGATATAGTAAGTATTCAAAAAGCAGTTGCTGATTATTACAAGTTAACGGTTGAAGTTTTAAAAGGTAAAAAAAGAAGCGCTAATATTGCTTATCCGAGAATGTTAGCTATGTATCTATGTAGAATTTTAACAGATCAGTCTTTTCCACGAATTGGCTTAGAATTTGGGGGTAGGGACCATTCAACTGTTATTCACGCATGTGATAAAATTGAAGAAGATTTAAAAAGTAACTCTCAATTAAAAGAAATTATTAATGAAATTAAAGCAAAATTATAAATTGTTAATTAATTGTTAATATTTTATGGTTTATTAACAAGTTAATTTTTAAAAAAATGACGATATTTGTGGATAAAAAATAAGTTATCAACATTATTCACTTTATAATAATAATAAAAAATTTATAAAAGAAATAAGAAAGAAGGAAAAAAAATGAAATTTACAATTGAAAAAAATATACTATTAGAAAATTTATCAAATGTTGTTAAAGCTATTTCGACAAAAAATATTATACCTATATTAAATGGAGTAAAATTTGATTTAAATGATGAAGGTTTATTCTTAACAGCTAGTGATAGTGAGTTAACAATTAGATCTTTCATTGAAAAAAAAGCTATAAAGAATATAGAAAGTGAAGGATCTATTATAATACAAAGTAAATATATTTTAGATATTATAAGAAAGATGCCATCTGATTTGATAAATTTTGAATTAATGGATGGTTTAAAAATTAAAATATATTCTGATAATAGTCAATATGATTTAAATTGTTTAGATCCTAAAGAATATCCATCTTTAAAATTAGAAGAACGTAATAATCCAATTATAATAGGTGGTAATACTTTTAAAACAATAATTAGTCAAACTGCTTTTGCTATTTCTACGCAAGAGTTAAGACCATTATTGACAGGACTTAATTTTAAGATAGTTGGAGATTTGTTAGAATGTATTGCTACAGATTCTTACAGATTAGCTAAAAAAAATATTAAGTTACAAACTCCTTCAGAAGAAGATATAAATATTGTTATTCCTGGTAAAAATATTATAGAATTAGACAAAATTATTACAGAAGATGAAAATGTTGAAATGCATGTATTTTCAAATAAAATTTTATTTAAGTATAAAAACATTATTTTTCAAAGTAATTTATTATCTGGGACGTATCCTAATACATCAAATTTAATACCTACAGATTTTTCGATAATTGTTAATACTAAATTAGATAATTATTATTCAGCTATTGATAGAGCAGCTTTACTTACACAAAGTAAAGATAAAAATATAGTAAAAATGAAAATTAAAAATAATCAAATGATTATTAATTCATATGCATCTGAAATAGGAAAAGTAGAAGAAAAGTTAGATATAGAAACAAGTACAGATGCTAATATAGATATTTCATTTAGTGCAAAATATATGTTAGATGCACTTAAAACAATGAAAGATGAAGAGATATTAATATTATTAAATGGTGAGGTTAAACCAATTGTAATTAAATCAATATCAGATGAATCTTTGATACAATTAATTTTACCAATTAAAACTTATTAAAAATTTAAAAACCGCGAAAAGTGGTTTTTTTTTGGCTGTAATTTTTTTTATTTTTGTCGATTTTTTTGCTTTTTTGTCGTTTTATCGACTTAAAACGATTTTTTTCGACAATAAAATTTGTTAAAAGGTTGGTAAATTTTGGAAGAAAGGGAGGTTTTAAAATGGAATCATATGAAATTAATAAAAATACGATTGCGTTAGTTCCAAAAGATAAAAAAACTATTGTTTATGAGGAGGATAATTCTTTTGTTGTTGATAAAACACCATTACAAATAGTTGAAGAAAGTTGTGAATACTTTGGTAGTTCATTAGAAGGAAGACAGGTGGGGACATCGAAGATAATCGGTTTTACGCATAAGGTACCAATTATTGTAGAGGAAAGCTTTGATTTGATTTTTTTTCCAACATTATCACCTAAAAATGAAGAATGTTCTTGGTTGAGTTATTCTCATATTTTTAAACCAGATAAATTTAAGGATAAAACAATTATAGAACTTAAAAATGGGAAAAAGATTCTTGTTGATGTATCATCAGCAATTATTGATAATCAATTATACAGATGTTCAAGATTAAAAGAAGCTCTACAATTAAGAAAAATTGATAAAAAATAGTAAAAAAGCTACTCTAAGGTAGTTTTTTTGTGTTATAATGGTATTGTGGTATGGGAGTACTAAAAAATACTTTTTTTTAATCTATGGTCGTAAAAGAGGCTTAAAAATGAAAATACATCAAATGAAATTATTAAATTTTCGAAATTATAAAAAAATAGACCTAACTTTTTCTGATAAGTATAATATTATTTATGGAAATAATGGCTCAGGAAAGACAAATCTTGTAGAAGCTATTTATGTACTAGCGCTTACTAAATCTTTTAGGAATACTGTTAATAAAGTATTAATTATGCACAACGAAGAAGTGTGTAGAGTTGAAGGGAATATTGAAGATAGTGGCGAAACAAAATATAAAATAATTATAAAAGATGGGGAAAAAAAGGTAAAAGTTAATAATACGAGTATAGAAAAGTTAAGTGATTATATATCAAAGATTAGTATTGTACTCTTTAATCCTGATGATCTTAGATTTATTAAAGATTCTCCTAGTATTAGGAGAAATGCAATTAATTTAGAAATATCACAAATTAATAATGCTTATTTAAAAAATCTTAATGTTTATAATAAATTGTTAAAACAAAGAAATGTATATTTAAAAGCTTTAAATATTAATGCTAATTCGTCTTACGATTATTTAAATATTTTAACTAGTAAATTGGTTGATGTAGGCGAAAAAATATTTAATGCAAGAAAAAAATATATTGAAATGATTAATAGTAAGATTTCTAATTTTTATTATAAAATATGTGGTTTGTCTGATTTGCAACTTGAATATAGTTCAGACTATAAAGATTTTGATAAAGAAAAGATTATAAAAAAATATAATACAGATTTAAATAGGGATATTATTTTGGGAAAAACAACTTTTGGTATTCATCATGATGATATTAAGTTTAAATTAGGCAGTTCTAGTATTAGAGATTATGGCTCAGAAGGTCAACAAAAAAATGCAATTATAGCGTATAAGTTGTGTGAATTAGAAATATTTTTTGAAATAAGAAAAAGTTATCCTATTTTGATACTAGATGACTTGTTTAGTGAACTTGATAAAGAAAAAATTAATAATATACTTAATTTAATAAATAAAAACATTCAAACTTTTATAACTACTACAGAGATTGATAAAATTAATCAGTATATATTAGATAATAGTAGATTATTTAAAGTTTCAGATGGAGAAGTGAGGGTGGATTAATATGAAACAAGAATATGGAGATAGTGATATTCAAGTATTAGAAGGACTTGAAGCAGTTAGAAAAAGACCTGGTATGTATATTGGAACTACAAGTTCTAGAGGTTTACATCATCTTGTGTGGGAAATAGTAGATAATGCTGTTGATGAATCATTAGCAGGTTATTGTGATGATATCGAAGTTATTATTGAAAAAAATAATGTTATTACAGTAAAAGATGATGGTCGTGGTATGCCAACAGGAATTAATAGTAAAACAGGGTTGTCGACAATAGAAACAATATTTACTGTTTTACATGCAGGTGGTAAATTCGGTGGCGGCGGATATAAGGTATCTGGTGGATTACATGGCGTAGGAGCATCAGTAGTTAATGCCTTATCAAGTTGGTTAGAAGTTAGAGTTTATCGTGATGGACATGTTTATTTTCAAAGATTTGAAAATGGTGGACATGCTGTAGAACCATTAAAAGTAATTGCTGATTGTGATCCTGAGAGAACTGGTACAACTGTAACATTTGCGGCAGATCCTACTATATTCAAAGAAACAACAGTTTATGATTATGATACATTAGCAACAAGACTAGAGGAATTGGCTTTCTTAAATAAAGGTTTGAGAATTATTTTGCAAGATTTAAGAGAAGATGAGAAAAAAGATGAATTTGTGTATAATGGTGGAATTATTGAGTTTGTAAAAAAACTTAATAAAAATAAAAAGCCTATTCATGATGAAGTAGTATATGTTGAAGGTCAAGAAGATGGTATATCTTTAGAAGTAGCTTTCCAATATAATGAAGATTATAATTCTCAAATATATTCTTTTACAAATAATATTAATACTTATGAAGGTGGAACTCATGAGGATGGTGTTAAAAGAGCATTAACAAGAATTATTAATAATTATGCTAAAAGTGCTAAAATTTTGAAGGATAATGATGATGCATTAACTGGTGATGATGTAAGAGAAGGTTTAACAATGATAATTTCTTGTAAGCATCCTGATCCACAGTTTGAGGGTCAAACAAAAACTAAACTTGGTAATGCTGAGGTGAGAAAAATTGCCGATGATGTTTTTAGTAACGGTTTAGAAAGATTTTTGCTAGAAAATCCAGAACAATCTAAGAGAATTGTTGAAAAGTCAATGACTGCATCTCGTGCTAGATTAGCTGCGAAAAAAGCCAGAGAATTAACTCGTCGTAAAGGTGATCTTGATATAACTAATTTTTATGGTAAGTTGTCAGATTGTAAAAGTAAAGATCCTTCAGAATGTGAAATATTTATTGTCGAAGGAGATTCAGCTGGTGGTTCAGCAATAAAGGGTAGAAATAGTATGACTCAAGCTATTCTTCCTTTAAGAGGTAAAATATTAAATGTTGAAAAAGCAAGACTTGACCGTGCTTTAGGTAATGAAGAAATTAGAACTATTATTACAGCTTTTGGTACGGGAATAGGTGATGAGTTTGATTTATCTAAATTAAGATATAATAAAATTATTATAATGACAGATGCTGATGTTGATGGAGCTCATATTAGAGTATTATTATTAACTTTATTTTATAGATTTTTTAAACCTATTGTTGAAGCAGGACATGTTTATGCAGCACAGCCACCTCTTTATTGTATAAAACATGGCCAAACAATTAAATATGTTCTTAATGATGAAGAAAGAGATGAATATTTGGCAACATTAAAGCCTGAAACTAAAAAAGATATATTACGTATGAAAGGTTTAGGCGAAATGGACGCAGAAGAGTTAAATGAAACAACAATGGATATTGAAAAAAGAGTTTTAAGACAAATTACATTAGATGATGCAAGAGCTGCAGATGAAGTATTCTCTAAATTGATGGGCGATGAGGTTGAACCTAGACGTCAATTTATTGAACAAAATGCTGGCTTTGTACAAAATTTGGATGCGTAGGAGGTGAATTGTTGTGGACAGATTAGAACAAAATAATATTGTTAAAGAAGTTAAAGATTCTTTTTTGGATTATTCGATGAGTGTAATAGTTGCACGTGCATTACCAGATTTAAGAGATGGTTTGAAGCCAGTTCATAGAAGAATTTTGTATTCGATGTATGAGTCTGGATATACTCCAGATAAACCACATAAGAAAAGTGCTAGAATTGTCGGAGATGTAATGGGTAAATATCATCCACATGGTGACTCTAGTATTTATGAAGCAATGGTTAGAATGGCTCAAGACTTTTCATATAGATATATGTTAGTTGATGGACATGGTAATTTTGGTAATATTGAAGGTTATGGGGCAGCAGCGATGCGTTACACTGAGTCTAGACTTTCAAAAATATCTTTGGAATTATTAAGGGATATCAACAAGGATACAGTTGATATGATACCTAATTTTGATGATTCAGAAAGAGAGCCTGCTATATTACCATCAAGATTTCCTAATATTTTAGTTAATGGAACAATGGGAATTGCGGTTGGTATGGCAACAAATATTCCACCGCATAATTTAGGTGAAGTTATTGATGGTTGTGTTGCAGTTATCGACAATCCTGATATTGAGTTAGATGATTTGATGAAGTTTGTTCCTGGACCAGATTTCCCAACAGGGGGGATAATTCTTGGAAATTCTGGCATTAAAAGAGCTTATGAAACAGGAAGAGGTTCAATTACAATAAGAGCGAAAGCTACAATTGAAGAAAAAAATGGAAGACATTATATAATTGTTGATGAGGTTCCATATGGCGTAAATACGTTGGAATTAAAAAATAAAGTAGCAGATTTGGTTCATAATAAGATAATTGATGGTATTACAGATTATCATACTGATTTAAAAAACGGCGTAAAAATAACAATTACTTTAAAAAAGGATGCTAATCCACAGGTAATTTTAAATCAATTATATAAACATACAGATTTTCAAACTAATTATGGAATAATATTTTTGATGTTGGATCAAGGTACGCCAAAGACTTTGGGTTTAAAGAGTATTTTGCTTAAGTATATTGATTATCAAAAAGAGGTTATTATTAGAAGAACTAGATTTAATTTAGATAAGGCAGAAAAAAGAGCACATATATTAGAAGGTTTAAAAATTGCTTTAGATAATATTGATGAGGTTGTAAAGTTAATAAGAGCATCTAAAAGTGATCAAGAAGCTTTAACTGGTTTAATGACTAAGTTTGGTTTGACAGAAATTCAAGCACAAGCAATTTTAGAAATGAAGTTACGTAGATTAACTGGTTTGGAAAGAGATAAAATAGAAGCTGAGTTAGCTGAATTGATGAAAGAAATTGAAGAATTACGTTCTATACTAGCTAGTGAGGCAAAAGTATTAAATATAATAAAAGAGGAAATGTTAGAAATAAAGAGTAAGTTTGGTGATGAACGTCGTACAAAGATTGATATGACAGCGATTGATTATATAGAAGATGAATCGTTAATTCCAAATGAAGATGTTATTATTGCGTTGACTCATAAGGGTTATATTAAGAGAACGACTTCAGATACGTTTAAATCTCAAAATAGAGGTGGTGTTGGAATTAAAGGTATGGCAACAAATGAGGAAGATTTTGTTGAGCATATGATTAATATTCAAACACATGATCATGTATTATTCTTTACTAATAAGGGTAAGGTTTATAGGTTAAAGGGTTATGAAATACCTGAATTTAGTAGACAGTCTAAAGGATTGCCAGTTGTGAATTTATTGCAAATTGAAAAGGATGAAATGGTTAATTCAATAATTAAGATTTCGCCTGAGGAAGAAGTTAGTAATTTATTATTTGTTACTAAGTCAGGTCTTGTTAAGAGGACGGCAGTTGCTGAATTTGATTCTATAAGATCTGGTGGAAAAATTTGTATAACTTTAAGGGAAGATGATGAGTTAATTGCTGTTAGAAAGACATCTGGAAATGATTTTGTATTGCTTGGGTCAAGTAATGGCCGAATGGTTAAATTTAATGAAAAAGACGTCCGTATAATGGGAAGAACAGCTTCTGGTGTAAAAGGTATTGATTTAGATGATTCGTCTTGTATTGGGGCTGAAATAGCTTCAGATGATGATGTAGTGATGATTGTAACTAAGAAAGGTTACGGTAAACAAACAAATGTTTGTGAGTATAGACAAACAAATAGAGGAAGTAAAGGTGTTAAGGCTTTAAGTATTACTGAAAAGAATGGTGATATTGCATCGTTTAAGATAGCTAAACCTAATTCTGATATTGTTATTATTACAGATGCTGGTATGGTTATGAGAATGCCTTTAGAGCAAATATCTGTTTTAGGAAGAGTTACTCAAGGTGTAAGGTTAATTAATTTAAAGGATGATCATACTGTTGCTACTATAAGTTTGGTTGAGAAAGAAAAAGAAGAAGCTAATTTGGAAAATGTTGAAATTTCATCATCTGATGTAATTAATCAAGATGTTTCAGAGTAGATGTTGATAATATGTTTCACGTGAAACATTGGAGAAATTGATATTTTGCTGTCAGTTTCTTTTTTTTATGTTTCACGTGAAACGTTGTTGATAAAAATAGTGAAAAAATATCTTTTTTTATTCTACTAAAAATGGATTTTTGCTAATAAATAAAAGGATTTGATCAATATGCTTGTTTTTGAAATTAGGCATCGAATTAGTTAAAGCTGATATGTTAATCATTTCGATTCCTAAAATTGCTCCTTTTTTATGACGAGAAATTATGTGAAAATTTTTTTGAAATGTGATTAATGTTTCACGTGAAACATATGTTGACATTTTATTAATATTTTTGTAATATATGTTTGTGCAACAAATATATTGTAACTTGGTCAGGATCGGAAGATAGCAGCCATATCAGTCACTGTTTGTGTGCACTTTTTTAATGGTGATTTTATGGAGTTTAATAAGAAAGTGTTAAATCTGTTAGTTAGTAATGCTAAAAAAGCATTAAGGAAAGGAGAAGTTCCTGTTAGCGCAGTTGTTTTTGATTGTAATGGTTGTATTGTTAGTTCTGGTTTTAATAATAGGCAAGGGAAAAGAAATGTTTTGGGTCATGCAGAGGTTATCAGTGTTTTAAAGGCTGAGAAGAAGGTTAAGGATTGGCGTTTGAATGATTGTTATATGGTTGTTTCTTTGGAGCCTTGTAAAATGTGTAAGGCGATTATTGAGGAATGTCGAATTAAACGAGTATATTATTTTTTGAAAAGTGGTGTTAATCACAGTAGTAGTAATGATTTTTTTTGTGAAGTTGAGGGTTATGAAAAAGAAAAATCGGAGCTGAAAAATTTATTAACAGATTTTTTTGATAATATGAGGTAAAAAACCTCTTTTTTTATGCTATAATTATCAACAGGAGGTTTTTAATATGGGATATAAGGTTTTGTATAGAAAATATCGTCCGGATGATTTTGATAATGTGGTGGGACAAGATTATACAATTGATATGTTAAAGAAATCTATTATAAGTGGAAAGCATTCTCATGCTTATATTTTTACTGGACCTAGGGGAACTGGTAAAACTAGTTCAGCTAAGTTGTTTGCTAAGGCGCTGAATTGTGAAAATCCATTGAATGGAAATCCATGTAATTGTTGTAGTTCTTGCCTTAGTTTTAAGGAAAATCCTGATATTATAGAGATAGATGCTGCTTCTAATAATGGTGTAGATGAAATAAGGGAACTTATCAACAATGTAAAATTGGTTCCTACGTCTTCCAAATATAAGGTTTATATTATTGATGAGGTTCATATGCTGACTGCTAGTGCTTTTAATGCACTTTTGCTTACTTTGGAAGAACCACCTTCTCATGTTGTTTTTATTTTAGCGACTACTGATATTCAAGATGTTCCAATAACTATTTTATCTAGGTGTCAAAGGTTTGATTTTAAACCGATTAGTAAGGCTGCTATTGTTAAACGTTTGGGTTATATTTGTGATTTAGAAAATATTAAGTGTACGGATGATGCTTTAAATGAGATTGCTTTATTGTCAGCTGGCGGAATGCGTGATGCTTTAGGTATGTTGGATCAGCTCTCATCGGATGATCGGGAAATAACTTTAGATATTGTATCTAATTATTTTGGTAGTATTTCAACCGAGAAAATTGATGAGTTATTAACAAGTATTGAAGAGGGGAATATTGAAAAGTTACTGGATATTTTAAAAAAGATAAAAGAATCTGGCACAAATTATTCTGTTTTTGTAGAGAAAATGATTTTTGAGTTAAGAAAAGTTGCTATATCCTTAAAGTCAGGAGAGGTAAAGCATGATTTTTGTTTTGATGATATTTATGGGATGATATTTGATTTAAATGAATGCTTATGTAACGTAAATATCAATGTTGATCCATATGTATTGATTGAAATTGTGCTATTGAAGTATATAAATAAAGCGGGAAATAAACAAAAATATATTGAAAACTATAAACAGGGTACGGGAAATAATGCGAATGATACGGGAAATAAAAAAACAAGTTCAAGAGAAGATTTTGTTACTTTAAAAAAAGATTTGGGAAATAAAGTTATCAACAAGAGTGAGATTACTTTTAATATTGATGTAAGGATAAATAATTGTTTTGTAGATGCTTCTAAGGAACAAAAAAGTTTAGTTACAAGCTCATGGGTTGATTTTATGAATTATTTGATGAAGGCAGATAGGCAATTGGTTTCTATATTAGCAGATACAGTTATATTGGCTGCTTCAAATAAGTATGTTTTGATAGAAAGCACAATAGCTTCTACTAATGATTTGATTAATGCCGATATTAAAAATTTAGAAAAAAAATATGCTGAATTTTCTGGTAATAATTTATTGTTTTGTGCATTAAATGAAAATTTGTGGTTAAAAGAAGTAGAAAAGTATAGAATTAATTTGAAGAATAAAATAAAATATAGTTATATGGAAGAAGATAATGTCGAAGACACTGAAAAAGTTGAAATTTCTGAGTCAAAGACCGATAATATTGAAGATGTGGCTAAGGAAATCTTTGGTACATATGAAACTGAATGATAGGAAAGAAGGAAAAATTTTATGAATATGCAAGCATTAATGCAACAAGCACAAAAAATGCAAAGAGATATAACTAAGAAAAAGGATGAGTTAAATAAAAAGACTTTTGTTGGTATTTCAGAGTTAGTAGAAGTTGTTTTTACGGGTGATAAAAAGATTGTTTCTACAACAATTAAACAAGATGGATTAGATGATAGTGATAAAGAAATATTACAAGATATGTTTGTAATTGCTGTAAATGATGCAATGAAGAAAATTGATAAAGAGACTGAGAGTATGTTAGGTGCATATGGAAGTCAACTTAATGGGTTAATGTAATGGCGTATCCTGCAGTTTTAGCGGAGCTTATAAATTATTTTAAAAAGTTACCTGGTGTAGGTGAAAAGAGTGCTGAAAGGCATGCTTTATCATTATTAGATTTGAGTAATGAAGATGTAGAACATTTTGCATCTGCAATGCTTGCTTCCAAAAAAAATTTAAAACAATGTAGCATATGTGGTCATATCACGGATAAGGATATATGCGATATTTGTGCTAGTGATTATCGTAATAAAAATGTTATATGTGTTTTAGAGGATTATAAGAGTGTATTTGCTTTTGAAAAAGCTGGTAATTATAATGGTGTTTATCACGTTTTAAATGGTTTAATTTCCCCGATTGATGACATTACACCAGATGATATTAATATAGCTGGTTTGTTATCACGAATAGAAAAGTTGGAAAAACCAGAAATTATTATTGCTTTGAAATCGACAATTGAGGGGGATACTACAACTTTATATTTACAAAAAATATTGGAAGGAAAAGATGTGGTAATATCTAGACTATCTTATGGAATTCCGATGGGAGCAGAGATTGATTATTTAGATGAAATAACATTAGATCGAGCCTTAAATGACCGAAAAAAAATATCATAATAATTGTTGTATAACATAATATTATGTAGGTGATTTTATGAAAATTTGTGGTAAAATTTTGAAGAAAATTTGTTTAGGTATTTTCGGTATTTATAGTGTAAATGTTTTATTTAGTTTAATAAATATTGTTATTCCTATAAATGTTTATACGATTGCGTTAAGTTCTTTTTTAGGAATAAGTGGGATTTTGGCTATTTTAGTTATTAAGTTAATAATATAGAATTTGTGGGTGGTATTTTGATTGAAGCAAAGCAAATTAATTTATTATTAGAAAAATTACATGAGAATAAGTTAGCTCATGCTTTTTTGCTTGAAACAAATAATGATTTGAAATGTTATAATGATGTTGTAACTTTTATTAAAATGATGAATTGTCCTCAAAGTTATGAAGAAAATTGTGATAAAGATTGTAATTTATGTAATCTTATTAATAATAATCAATTGCCTAGTTTTATTGTGATTGAACCGGATGGACAGGTTATCAAAAAAGAACAAATACTAAACTTAATGAGAAAATTTTCAACAAAACCTATTTTTTCTAAATATAATGTTTATATAATAAAGCAGGCAGATCGATTTAATTCTTCAGCTGCCAATACAATTTTAAAATTTTTAGAAGAGCCGGAAGATAATATAATTGGTTTCTTTATTACAAATAATAAAGAGAATGTTTTATCAACAATTCGTAGTAGATGTCAAATAGTAAATGCAGAATATGAAGAGAATGGATTTGTAATTGAAGAAGAATATTTGGAACAAGTTAAATTGTATTTAAATTATATATTTACTAATGATGATGTGGTTTTATTTAATAAAGTTAATATGAGTAATTTATATGATGATAGAAAAAAATGGGAAATGTTTTTTTTAACGATGTTGTTTTATATAAAGAATTGTTACTTTGAAAAAAGTGTTGATAAGATAGAAGTTATTAACAAGATTAATAGTCAACAGGCTATTAAAATAATAAGTTTAATAGAACAAATTTTGAAGTATATAAAGTCAAATGTTAATATAGATATGATTTTAGATAAATTTGTAATTGAAATGAGGGATTGTTGTGAGTAATATATATGGCGTTACTTTAAAGAATGAAGGAAAAATTTATTATTTTGATGGTCAAGACTTTGAATTCGTTAAAGATAATTACGTTATTGTAGAAACAGAAAAAGGAATACAGCTTGGTAAAGTTGCTAGTAGAATAATAGAAGAAAAAGTTAAGATTCCTCGTGAAGATTTAAAGAAAATTATTAATATGGCAACGGAAGATGATTATAGTACATATTTAAAAAATTTGGGTGATGCAGAGAAATGTCTTTTAAGGGCACGTAAGTTAGCTAAGGATATGAGTTTAAAGATGAATATCCTGGATGCTAATTATACTTTAGATAGGAAACAACTTTTATTTAATTTTATTGCTGATGAACGAGTTGATTTTAGAGAATTGGCTAAAAAGTTGGCATCTTCTTATAAAACTAGGATTGAGTTGCGTCAAATTGGTGCAAGGGATAAAGCTCGTACAGTTTGCGGTATTGGTCAGTGTGGGAGATCTTTATGTTGTTCGACTTTTTTAAATCATATTGATTCTGTGACGATGAATATGGCTAAAAATCAAAATATTGCTTTAAATCCTTCAAAAATAAATGGTTTATGTGGTAGATTATTATGTTGTTTAACATACGAAGATGAAGAATATGAACGTTGCCAAAAAGGTTTGCCAAATGTTGGACAAACTATTAAAACTGATAGTGGAATGGGTAAAGTTGTTTCTGTAGATATTTTAAATCGAAAATATAAGGTTGAATGTGATGGTGTAATCAAGGAGGTTGTTTTAGATTGTGGCAAGTGTAATAAATGATTTGTTTGACTATGATAATTTAAAAATATATCAATATGAAGATAAATTTAAGTTTTCTTTGGATTCTATATTACTAGCAGAGTTTGTTGAATTAAAAAATAATACAAGGATAATAACTGATTTTTGTACAGGAAATGCGCCTGTGCCACTGATTTTATCTACTAAGACTAAAGCTCGAATATATGGTTTTGAATTGCAAGAGAATATTTATAAATTAGCGAAATTAAGTGTATTAGAAAATAATTTAAATTCTCAAATAAAAATAATTAATGCAAATTTATCAGAAGCGTTAGAGTATATTTTGCCGGAGAGTGTTGATGCGGTTACTTGTAATCCGCCGTATTTTAAATATGAAAAAGATAGTTCTTTAATTAATGAAGATGAGGAAAAGGCAATTGCTAGACATGAAATTACTATGAATTTAGAAGATATTATGGTATCTGCGAAGTATATTTTAAAGAATAAAGCACCATTATATTTAGTACATAGATGTGATAGATTAGAAGAAATAATGGATTGTTTAAATAAATATAATTTTACTGTAAAAAAATTACAATTTATTTATGCTGGTTTTAATAAGGAAGCAATTATGGTATTAATTAAAGCTACAAAGAACGGAAAAACAGGAAGTTTAAAGGTAATGCCACCAATAGATGTATTACAATATAAATCTTATAAAGGTATATTTGAAAAGAGTGAGTAATGTGAAATTAATAGTAGGACTAGGAAATCCAGGTAAAGATTACAAAAATACTCGACATAATGTTGGTTTTTTTGTAATAGATAATTATTTAAATACAAATGATTGGAAGGAAAAATTTAATGCTTTATACCATGAAACAAGGATAAATGGGGAAAAAGTTTTGTTTATTAAACCTTTGACTTTTATGAATTTATCTGGTGATGCTGTTGTTAAGTTTGTTGACTATTACAATGTTAATATTGATAGTATACTTGTCATTCATGATGATTTAGATTTACAATTTTCTACGTATAAACTAAAGAAAAATAGTAGTGCTGGTGGTCATAATGGTATAAAATCTATTATAAATAGACTTAATTCTCAGGAATTTGCTAGACTTAAGATTGGTGTTTCGCATGATAGAACGATAGATACTAAAGATTATGTTTTGGGTAACTTTAGTAAGGCTGAAATAGATAAATTAAATGAAATGCAAAAGGATTTTAATAAAATAATTGAATCTTTTATAATTGATGGTATTGATAAAACTATGAATGTTTATAATTCTAGAATAAAATAGGGGTTGTACTATGGATTTTTTGAATAAATTTTTTAAGTATGAAAATGGTTTGACGGTCACTGGTTTAACTAAAGAGTTAAATGTTTTTTATGTGCTTAATTTATTTGAAAAAGAAAACAGAAATATTTTAATATTAACAAACACTTTATTTGAAGCAAATATGTATTATGATTCATTACATACTTATACTAATGATGTTTGTTTATTTCCAATGGATGATTTTTTAACTAGTGTTGCAGTGGCTATATCACCAGATTTAAAAATAAAAAGACTAGAAACGTTAGATATTATTAGAAATGATAAAAAAAAGATTATAGTAACTAATTTGACAGGTTTTTTAAGATATTTACCAAGTAAAGATGATGCAAAAAGTTTAGAGTTTAATTTATGTTTGGGAAATAAATTAAAAAGGGATGAAATACTTAGTATTTTAGAAAAATATGGTTATGTTAGGGAAAGTTTGGTAACAACTACGGGCGAGTATGCAGTAAGAGGTTATATTGTAGATTTATTTGCAATAGATGAGGAACATCCTATAAGAATTGAATTTTTTGGTGATGATGTTGATTCAATTAGGTATTTTGATGAAAATACACAATTATCTATAGGGGAAATACAATCTGTTAAAATAAAACCATATACGGAAGTAGTTACGGATAGTAAAAGCGGTTTGTTTGATTATATGGATAATCCCTATGTAGTAATGGTTAATAAAGAACAAATTGATGTTGCTTATGAAAAATTATTAAATGATATTGTCGAATATAATAAAAATGAAAATGTTTCTAAGAAATATATGTATGAATTTGATGAGATTGCTTGTGACTATGTAATTTATTTAAATAATATAAGTAATGTTAGTTTTGGGAAATATTTAAATTTTAAATCTCAGGAAATAGAAAATTTTAATAGTGATTTTGAGTTACTTGGGAAATATTGTGATAAAGAAATAATAGGTGGAAAGACAATAGTTATTTGTTTAAGTAAGGAAAATCAATTACGTAGTTTAGAGCCTTTTTTAAATAGTTATCATGTTGTTAATAATGATAAACTTATCAACAAGGAGATTAATATTTTATATAAAAGAATAAATAGTGGTTTTATTTTTGAAGATTATGTAGTTATAGCAGAATCTGATATTGAAAAAGTTAAGAATGCAGTGATTAATTATAAAAATTCTTATCATATAGGTAAAAAGATTAAGGATTTCGGTCAATTATCAATTGGTGATTATGTAGTACATAGTCAACATGGAATTGGAATTTATAATGGAGTTATTACGTTAACTAAGAACGGCTTAAAGAAAGATTATATACAATTAAATTATCAAGGAAATGATAAAATTTATATTCCAGTTGAAAAGATTAGTACAATATTTAAGTATGCTGGTAAAGAGGGATCAATGCCTAAATTAGATAAATTGAATAGTACTAGTTGGGCTAAGAAAAAAAGAGAATTACGTAGTAAAATTAAAGATATTAGTGAAGAATTGATTAAGTTATATGCATCACGTAGTAGTGTAAAAGGTACGCCTTTTAAGTCTTATGCTGAAGAAGCGGTTTTTGGATCAGAATTTATTTATAAAGAAACTACTGATCAATTAAAAGCGATCGAAGATATTGATAAAGATTTAAGTAGTGAAATCCCAATGGATCGATTGTTGTGTGGGGATGTTGGGTTTGGAAAGACTGAAGTTGCTTTTAGGGCGATGTTTAAGACAATAGTAAATAATAGACAAGTGTTTTATTTATGTCCAACGACAATTCTTTCTAAACAACAGTATGAAAATGCTGTAGAAAGATTTAAAAATTATCCAGTAGAAATTGCATTACTTAATAGGTTTACTAGTGCAAAAGAAACAAAAAGGATATTAGATGGATTAGAGAAAGGAACTATTGATTTAGTATTTGGAACACATAGATTATTATCTAATGATGTTAAGTTTTCTAAATTAGGTTTATTAATAGTTGATGAAGAACAACGTTTTGGTGTTACTCACAAGGAAAAAATTAAGGAGTATAAAAATGATGTTAATGTACTTACTTTAAGTGCAACGCCAATTCCTAGAACATTAAAAATGGCGTTAAGTGGTTTGAGAGATTTATCTATTATAGATACTCCACCAACAAATAGATACCCAGTACAAACTTATGTTATTCAAGAAAATGATTTAATTGTGAAAGATGCTATATATAAAGAATTGTCTAGAAATGGTCAAATATTTATTCTTTATAATAAAGTTGCATCGATTGAAAGTAAGATGACTCAATTACATAAATTAGTTCCAGAGGCAAGGATTACTTTTGCTCATGGGCAGATGAGCAAGAAAGAATTGGAAGATGTAATGGAATCTTTTGTTAACTATGAATATGATATTTTATTATGTACGACGATTATTGAAACAGGAATAGATATTAGTAATGCAAATACTCTTATTATTTATGATGCAGATTGCTTTGGATTATCACAGTTATATCAATTGCGAGGTCGTGTTGGAAGAAGTAATAGAATAGCTTATGCATATTTGATGTATGATAAGAGTAAAATGTTAAATGATATTGCTGTGAAGCGTTTACAGGCGATTAAAGAGTTTACTGAATTGGGTAGTGGATACCGAATTGCTATGAGAGATTTGTCGATACGTGGGGCTGGAGATTTGCTTGGATCTGAACAAGCGGGATTTGTTGATACCGTTGGAATTGAACTTTATATGCAAATGATAGAAGAAGAAATGCGTCGTATGAAGGGTGAAGAAGTTGAAGAGGATGATGATAATCCTGCTACATCAAATAAATCACTAGTTGAAGTTGAAACTCATATTAGTGATGATTATGTATCTGATGAAGATATTAAAATTGAAATTCATAAGAAGATAAATGAAATAGATGGATATAAAAAATTATTGGAAATCAAGCATGAACTTGAAGATAGATTCGGTAAAATAAGTAAAAGTTTAGAAATTTATATGTATGAAGAGTGGTTTGAAAAGCAAGCAAAAGAGTTAGAAATTGTAAATGTAAGACAAAGTGAAAGAGAAATAGAAATAGAGTTGCCAAAAGAAGTATCAAGTAAAATAGAGGGTGATAAGTTCTTTATTAAAGCTTATAACATAAATCCTCGTTTTAGATTAAAGTATTTACACGAGCAAATTATTATTGCTTTAACTTTGTTAAATCAAAAGGAACATTTCTTGTATTATGTGGTGCCATTAATGGAAGAAGTTATTAATGAAATAAAAGAAAAGTAGATCTTTTAAGTATTAAAAAATTTAAAATTTGGAAGATTTAATGTCTTTCTTTTTTTATGCATAATATTTTATCAATAGTTAAAAATAATAAGGAATGGAGAAGATTATGAAAGACATAAATTTTGTAAAAAATATAGATAATTTGGGTAGAATAGTTATACCGATGGATATAAGGAGAAAATTGCAAATAAATACGGGTGATGTATTAAGTATAACTTGTAATGATAAAGATATTTTGTTAACGAAATATAGTAGTTTAGATAATAATTATAAGGTTATAGAAATAGTTAAATATTTTATGGAAGTGTTGAAATTAAATATTATTTTAATGAATAAGGAACAAGTTATATATTCAAATATTTTAAATATTGGAACTAAGTTAGATGGTAATATGCAATTAATGGTTAAATCGGGAAATACTTTGAAGAAAGAACATCAATCTATTGTGTTTGGTGAAAAGAAAATAGAAGGAATTTATAATATGTTACCAATTATTACTAATGAAGGTATTATTGGTAGTTTGATTGTTTTGGGAAATAATGAATCTGATAATTTATTAAATTGTGAATTATTGAATAGAATCATTTGTTTAGAATTGAATATTACTTGAAAAAATAATTTTCTTATGTTAAATTATTGGTATATTTAATGTTGAAGGAAAGAGTACTAATTTTTGTTAATTAAGAGAGATTCTGTTTGGTGTAAAGAGTTTTAAGAAAAATTGGGAACATGGTTCTGGAGTTAAAACGTATTTTTCTGCGTTAAAGAATTAAGTGTGTGATAAAATCATAAAATAAGGTGGTACCGCGGATTTATATTCGTCCTTATGTTTATGATTTTTTTTTGAAAGGAAACGTTAATATGAGAAAATTTGAAAAAATTTCATTTGAACAATTTAAAAAAGATGTTAAAGATGATAGAAATATGTATGATAGTTATTCTTTACCTTTGAGAGAAACCGCAAAAGCGGCAGGATATGACTTTTTTGCTTTGTATGATTATGTTTTAAAACCTGGGGAAATAAAAAAAATACCTACAGGTATTAAAGTAATTATGGAAGATGATGATGTCTTATTATTGGTTGACAGAAGTAGTATGGGCTTTAAATGGAATGTAAGGTTTTGTAATCAAGTAGGCGTTGTTGATGCTGATTATTATGGTAATGTTGATAATGAAGGTCATATGTGGATTAAGATCCAGAATGAAGGTACTGAAGATTATGTAGTAAAGGCTGGTCAAGGAATGTGTCAAGGAATTTTTGTGAAATATTTGAAAACAGATAATGATTCTGAAACAGAATTTACTAGTCGTAGATCTAGTTAGGAGTGATAGTTATGAAAGAAAAAAATTTTTATATTACGACACCAATTTATTATCCTAGTGCTAATTTTCATATAGGTCATTGTTATACAACTATTATTGCTGATACTATAGCAAGGTGGAAAAGGTTAGATGGATATGATGTCTTTTTTCAAACAGGAACTGATGAACATGGGCAAAAAATAGAAAATAAAGCAAAAGAAGCAGGTGTAACACCAAAGGAATATGTTGATGAAATAGTAGCTAATGCCAAAAATTTATGGGATAGTTTGGGAATTAGTTATGATAATTTTATCAGGACAACTGATAAAAAACATGAGCAAATAGTACAAAAAATATTTAGAAAGTTATATGATCAAGGGGATATTTATAAGGGTAAATATAAGGGATTATATTGCACTCCTTGTGAGTCTTTTTGGACAGAAAGTCAATTAGTAGACGGCAAATGTCCTGATTGTGGTAGAGAGGTTAAAGAGGTTGAAGAAGAAGCGTATTTCTTTAAGTTATCAAAGTATCAGGATAGATTGGTAAAATATTATGATGAGCATCCTGATTTTATACAGCCAATATCAAGAAAAAATGAAATGATTAATAATTTTATAAAACCTGGCTTGGAAGATTTATGTGTTTCTAGAACATCTTTTAAGTGGGGAATTCCTGTTGATTTCGATCCTAGTCATGTAGTTTATGTTTGGATTGATGCATTATCAAATTATATTACTTCACTTGGTTATATGACTGAAGATGATACAATGTTTAAAAAGTTTTGGCCAGCTGATGTTCATTTGGTAGGAAAGGAAATTATTAGATTTCATACAATAATTTGGCCTGCTTTATTAATGGCTTTGAATTTAGAGCTTCCTAAAAAAGTTTTTGGTCATGGATGGTTGATAGTTAACGGTGGTAAAATAAGTAAAAGTTTAGGAAATTATAAAGATCCACGTGAATACATTGATGCTTATGGTGTTGATGCAATTAGGTATTATGCGTTAAGGGAAGTTCCTTTTGGTAGTGATGGAAATTTTTCTGAGGAAAATTTAGTAAATAGAATTAATGGTGATTTAGTTAATATTTTGGGGAACTTAGTAAATAGAACTATTAGTATGAATTATAAGTATTTTGAGGGAATTATTCAATCAGCAGATTATAGAGAAGAAATCGATAATGAATTGATAACTAATGTATTATCTTTAAAGGAAAAAGTATCAAAGCAAATGGATGATTTAAAAGTTGGAGAGGCATTACAAGAAATATTCGAAATATTGAGAAAGTGCAATAAATATATTGATGATACAATGCCTTGGTCTTTGGCAAAAGATGAAACTAAAAAAGGTCGTTTAGGAACGGTTTTATATAATTTACTTGAAAGTATACGAATTAGTGCAGTTTTGTTAACGCCATTTTTACCTAACACTGTAGATAAAATATTTCAACAATTAAATACAAATGTAATAAACATTGAATCTACTTTAAGTTTTGGAGGCTTAAAAGCTGGAGAAAAATTGGGAGAACCTGTTCATTTATTTGAAAGAGTTGAAAATAAGTAAAAAAATATTTCCCGGGAAATAATTTATGTTTGGGAAATAAGAATAAACTGAATATAACTCAGGAAATATTATTTCCTGGGTTATATTTTTTGATATAATTATCTTAGGTGATATAAATGTTTGCAGATACACATTGTCATATATATGCTGAATACTATGATGATATAGATATTTTGGTCGAAAAAATTCAGGGAAATAAAATAGGATGGCTTATTAATAATGGTTGTGATAGTAAATCAAATTTAGAAGTAATGGATTTGATAAAAAAATATGATTTTATGTATGGAGCTTTAGGAATACATCCTGAAGCAGTTAAAAATTATACGAAAAATGATTTGGATTTTATTGAAAAAAATATTACAAATTCTAAAATTGTAGCGATTGGTGAAATTGGACTAGATTATCATTATGGTAAGGATGATAGAGACGAACAGATAGTATTGTTTAAGAAACAATTAGAGTTGGCACAGCGCTATAATTTACCGGTGATTATTCATAGTAGGGATGCAACGGAAGATACAATAAATATTTTAAAAAATTTTAAATTAAAAGGTGTTATACATAGTTTTACAGGAAGCTATGAAACTGCGCAAATTTATTTAAAGATGGGCTTTTTATTGGGTATAAATGGAGTTGTTACGTTTAAAAATTGTAAATTAAAAGAAGTTGTAGAAAGGCTGTCACTAAAAAACATTGTTTTAGAAACAGATTCTCCTTATTTAACTCCGGTACCTTTTAGGGGGCAGAAAAATGATAGTTCACATATTGTAGATATTGCACAATTTATTGCAAATTTAAAAAATGTTACATTAGAAGAAGTGGCACAAGAAACTACTGCCAATGCTAGACAGCTTTTTGACTTTTAAGTTTCAATATGCTAAGATAAATTTCATCTTTTTGAGGTGAAATTTTATGAAAAATATTAAAAATTTTAGAAATATTCTAAAATTATTAATTTTATTTTTTTTAATTGTTTTTTTGATTGTCTCACAAGTTAAAGATGACAATCTTATAAAAACAGAAGCAATTGTTTTAAATAAGTCATTTTTGATTAATGCAATGATTGAAGAAGATTTTGAAGTTACTAATAATGATTTATATGTTGCTAAGGCAACGTTTACAGGAAATTTGACTGGTTATGCTGCAGATTGTCCAATGTGTAGGGGAACTTTAGCATGTAAATCTTCTTATGATGTTTATAAAAATAATGTTGTGACTTATCCTGATACTCAGTATGGAAATGTCTTGATTGTTGCTTCTTCAA
This sequence comes from uncultured Bacilli bacterium, assembly GCA_934096175.1. Lineage (GTDB taxonomy): Bacteria > Bacillota_I > Bacilli_A > RF39 > UBA660 > Coprovivens. The sequence continues at coordinate 112,510 of CAKOLG010000001.1, read as the reverse complement.
AGGCTTTGCAGTGTGGAAGTATTATACGTTTTAAATCAACAAGGGTTTCAAGTGATGAAGTATACGCAATAGTTTTAGATAGAGGAGTTTTGGGCTATAATATTGACTTACTTGTTAGCACAGAAAGTTATGCTTCTAAATATATTGGTAGAAGTCAAATACAGTATGATGTTGTTAGATTTGGTTGGTAGGAAGGAGAAGAATAAAATGGGTGATTTTAAATATAAACATAGCTTGGGGCAAAATTTTTTAAAGGACAAATCAGTTTTAATTAAAATTATAGATAGTGTAGAAGTTAAAGAAAATGATTTGATTATTGAAATTGGTCCTGGGCATGGAGCTTTAACTAAATATTTGAAACTTTTTCATGCTAATTTAATATGTTTTGAAATAGATACTAGAGTAAAACCTTATTTGGAAAAATATGAAGATAATAAAACGAAAATTGTTTATAAGGATTTTATGCAAGTTAATCTATCTGAAGAATTAGAAAACTATGAGTATGAAAATGTTTATGTTATTGCAAATATTCCTTATTATATTACAACGCCTATAATAACGAAATTTGTAGAATCTGGTATTAAAATTAAAGAAATGGTGTTTATGGTTCAAAATGAAGTAGCTGATAGATTGACAGCTAAAGTTGGAACAAGAGAATATGGAGCTATTTCTGTACTTTTGGGTTATTATTATGATATTAATAAATTGTTTGTAGTTAGTAGAAAATGTTTTGAACCAGTACCAAATGTTGATAGCGCAGTTATAAAGTTTTCTAGCAAAAATGATATGTTTATGTTAAAAGACTATGGAAAATTTGAAAAGTTAGTGCAAGATGCATTTTTTATGAAAAGAAAAAACTTAAAAAATAATTTAAAAAAATATGATTTGGAAAAAGTTACAAAAGTTTTGGAACAATATAATCTTGATTTAACAAATAGAGCAGAGCAAGTGCCAGTGGAATGTTTTGTAGAGATATCTAATATTTTATGATGATATCTTTTTTTTGCATAAATTTTTGATTTTTTCATAATGTTTATTGGGTGATTTCATTGGAATTTAAGGTAGGAGATTATGTAACTAGGTCAAGTTATGATAATGATATTGTTTTTGTAATTATAGATATTGTTGATAATCAAGCAATATTAAAGGGTTATGATGTTAGATTGATTGCAAATAGTCCTTTAAGTGATTTAAATTTATGTGGTGAAGATTCTACCAAGGATGAGTTTTTAGAAAATATTAAAAGGGATTTATTAACAGATGATAGAGGAAATGCAGATGATTTTTTTTATTTGCCAGCAAAAATTCTTCATTTAGATGGTGATAAAGATTATTTGCAAAAGTGTTTAGATTTTTATAAAGCTAATCGAATTATGGCTTTTGGCTATACCGTAAAAGAAGAGGAATTAGATAAGTATGTAGTTAAATATTTGAACGAAGTTAGACCTGATATTTTAGTTATTACAGGACATGACGCATATTATAAAAAGAATGGGGACAAAGCAAATGTAAAAAATTATAAAAATACTTATAATTTTATTAAAGCGGTTTCGGAAGCACGTAAATATGAAAAAAGTCATGAAAAGTTATTAATTATAGCAGGGGCTTGTCAAAGTAATTATGAGGAACTTATAAAGGCTGGTGCTGATTTTGCTAGTAGTCCAAAAAGAGTTAATATTCATGCGTTGGATCCAGCGATTATAGCTACTAGTTTATCATTAACAGAGAAAAATAAAGAAATTAATTTACTTGAACTTTTAGAAAAAACAAAGTACGGTAAAGATGGTATGGGAGGCTTAATTGTAAATGGTTTAATGTATGTGGGGTATCCTAGATGAAAACTATTTATGAGGCAAAAAATTTTATAAAAAATAATCTTGGTAAGAATGTTATGATAAAAGTTATGGGAATTAGAAATCGTAATGAGATGCTCAATGGTTTTATAAATGAGTGTTATCCTAATGTTTTTATAGTACAAACAGATACTGGGAAAAGAAGTTTTACTTATACAGATGTTTTAATTGGAAATATTTTGGTTAAATTAAAATAAATTATTGCAATTATATTTGATATGCTTTAAAATGTTATTAAGTGATAAACTTGGGAGGAGTGTTAAATATGAAAATTACAAAGGTAGTACTTCGTAATAAAGAAAAAGAAGATTCACGTATGAAGGCGATTGCAACTGTTACACTTGATGCAGCATTTGTTGTTACTGGAATTAGATTAATTCAAGGTGATGATAAAATGTTCATTGCGATGCCAAGTAGAAAAATTTCTGAAGGAGTTTATGATGATATAGCTCATCCAGTTGATCAAGAAACTCGTAAGATGTTTGAAAATGCAATTTTCAAGGCTTATGATGAAATGCAAAAAACTGGTGAAGAATTAGTAAAATTAGAATTTTAATTTGACTCAAAGAAATCTTTGAGTTTTTTTGTGGTAAAAAATATAGTTTGAGCATATATTTTACTGGGTGATAATAATGGATAATGCTTTAGATAGCACTAAACATGAAGTAAAGATAATTGATAGAGGATTAATATATTTAACTGGAATTGATAAAATAATAAGCTTTGACAGTGAAGAGTTTTTAATGGAAAGTGTTATGGGAGTTATTTTGTTAAAAGGTGAAGGATTAGAAATTGTTAAATTGGATACGCATGATGGCGTGGTTAGTATAAAAGGTGTTGTTAATAGTTTTACTTATGATGATGGAAAAAAGAAAGATAATGAGTCTTTTATAGGAAAATTATTTAAATAATGGATTCTTATATACAATTGGTTTGTTTGGTTATTTCGTTTTTCTTTGGAGTATTAATTTATTATTTTAATAAATTTAATAGTATTTTAGTAAAAAATAAAAATATTATTTTAAAAATAGTTATTAGTCTTTTAGGATTAAATATTTTAGCTTTAGCATATGTTGTTTTTTTGTTTTTGATTAATGGTGGAGTTTTGCATATTTATTTTATATTTTTAATGATTTTGGGTTATTTATTTTTTTATGTTAAAAAATGTAAATAATATATTTCTTTATTATTGTGTAAGTATAGAGTGTGATATAATGTATACATAATAGGGAGGTATAATGATGATTAAGCAGCAAAATATTGTAAATAAAAACAATAAAAGGTTAAAAAAAAGTAATTTTTGGTTGTTGTTGCTAGTTGTTTTTATATTTGTATTGGTTTTAATAAGTACTGTTTTTAATGATTGGTTGCAAATTGTTAATAATAGGAAAGAGGTTGAGGAATTAAATAAATATTATGAGGAGTTAAAAGAAGAAGGTGCTTCATTAAATAGTGAAGTGACTAAACTTCAAGATCCGGAATATGTTGCAAGATATGCACGAGAAAAATATATGTTTACTAAAGATGGTGAAACTATATTGAGAATTATTGATGGTAAAGTGGTTAAAGGTGAATAATTTGTAATTCACTTTTTTATTTGTTGTTAAATAAAAATGTTATAATATTAGTGTATGTAGATGTTATGATGTAGAAGAGGTAGAAGTTATGAAAAGTAGTGTAGTAAGGTTAGCGGATTGTAATATTCAAATGGATAGTATTGTTGATGGAGAAGGAATAAGAAGTGTTGTTTGGTTTCAAGGATGTTCACATAATTGTAAAGGATGTCATAATCCAGAAACACATGACTTTTTAGGTGGTACAGAAGTTTTGATTGAAAGCATTAAAGAACAGATAAAAAGTTTGGAATTTCAAAGTGGTGTTACCTTTTCTGGAGGAGATCCAATGTTTCAAGTAGAAGCATTGGTTGAATTAGCTAAATATGTTCATGAATGTGGTATGAATGTTTGGTGCTATACTGGTTTTACTTTTGAGCAATTATTGGAAATGAGTAAGAATAATGAATTATATTTAGAAGCTTTAAAAAATATTGATGTTTTGGTTGATGGGAAATTTTGCTTAGAGTTAAAAAGTTTTCAGGCGCCATTTAGAGGTTCTACTAACCAAAGAGTTATTGATGTTGCAAGTAGTTTAAAAAGTGGAAAAGTAATACAAATAGAAAAGTATATTTAATGCTTTTCTTTTTTTAGAAATTATGTATAATATAGCCTTGAGTAGGTGAAAACTATGAGCAATATCAAAATAAAAAATTTACAGTTTTCTTATAAAAAAACTCAAATTTTCAAAGGTTTAACTTTTTCTTTAAAGAAAGATAAAACTTTATCTATAATAGGTGCTTCAGGAAGTGGGAAGACAACGTTATTAAAAATATTGAGTGGTGAGTTGGATTTTTTAGGTGATGTAAGAATAAATGATAAAAAAGTCTCTAAAATTGATTTTCAAAAGTTAGATTTAGATATTGCAGTAGTTTATAAAGATTATAATTTTGTTTGTAAAACAGTTAAAGATGAATTGGTTTATTATTTGAAAAAAGCTTTTGTTCAAATTGAGGAAGTAAAAAGGAGAATAAAAGATTTAAATAATTTTTTTGATATAAAAGATCTTTTAAATAAAAGTGTACAAGATTTAACCATAAGTGATAGAGTATTAATTAAGATTTTGGCTTTAGCATTGTTAAAACCGAGTTATTTAGCAATTGATAATTTATTGACTGATTTGTATCCTAGAACGAAAGTTTTATTATTGAATTATTTGAATAGTAATAATATTTTGCTTATTAATGTGACTTCTGATATGGAGGAAGTATTGTATACGGATTATGTTTTATGTTTATATGATGGGATAAGTGCAATTGATGGTAAAACTTTAGATGTTTTAGGTAATGAGAGAATATTAAAAAGGTTAGGTTTTTCTTTGCCATTTATGGTTGATTTATCATTACAATTAAAAGACTATGGTTTGATTGATAAAGTTTATTTAAATAAAGAATCGATGGTGAAAGATTTATGGAAATAGTTTTTGATAAAGTAAATTATAAAACTGGGTATTCTTTAGATAATTTGTCTTTTTCTTTTAAAACTGGTGGTATATATGGGTTAGTTATTGAAGATTTTTCTAGTATATATAATTTAATAACTTTAAATAAAAGACCAAATAGTGGTACTGTTCAAATTGATGATTTGATTATTAAGAGAACTAATTCTTTAAATGAAGTTCCTGATTTGAAAGATAAAGTTGGGTATGTCCGAAATGTATTTAAGTCAGAATTTTCTTGTGAAACGGTTGCTGATGAAATAAGTTTAAGTATGAAGGAGCATAATTATAAACCAAAGGATTTTTTAAAGCATATAAAAGATTCTTTAATTATTGCTGGTTTAGATCTTGAATTTTTAGATAGAAATCCGAATACTTTATCTTTAACTGAGCAAAAAAAGTTATTGTTTGCTAAAGCAGTATCTTATAATCCAGAAGTATTAATTATCGAGGATTTTGATAAAGATTTTACTTCTCGTGAAAAGGATTATTTTAAAAAGATATTGAAGAAATTGCGAGTAAAGTTTAAAAAGACAATAATTTTAATTGCTGATAATGTTGAATTGTTTTTTGAACTTGTTGATGAGGTTTATGTAATTAGAAAAGGAAAAGTTGTTTTAAATGGAGCTGATGATATTTTTTATAGTAAAAAATTATATGATTATGTAAAGTTACCAAAAATTATTGAATTTACTAATTATGTTAATAGTCAAGGACATAAAATTTTGAAGTATGTTGATTTAAAGGAATTAATTAAGGAATTATATCGAAAGATAAAATAAGTTGGGTGAATAGTGTGAAGTATTTAATGAAAATTGCTTATGATGGTAGTAAATTTTATGGTTTTCAAAGGCTAAATGAAGAATTAAGTGTTCAAAAGGTATTAGAAGATGCTTTAAGTAAAATTAATAAAAAACCAGTTGTAATAAGGGGAGCAGGTCGAACTGATAGAGGCGTTCATGCTTTAGGTCAACATGTGTCTTTTAATTTGGATGTTAAAATTTCTTCATCTGGTTTAAAAAAAGCTCTTAATTCGTTAGTTGAACCTTATATTTATGTAAGAGATGTAAAAGAGTTAACTAAAGATTTAAGTGTAAGATATGATGTTGTAAAAAAAATTTATAAATATAAAATTAATTTAGGCGAGTTTAATCCTATTATGGTTGATTATGTTTATCAATGTAAATATAATCTTGATCTAGAGAAAATGAAAGATGTCGCCAAATTGTTTATAGGTGTTCATGATTTTCATAATTTTGTTTCTGGAGAAAGAAAAGATTATACTTGTGTTATTTACGATATTGGTTTTATTATGCAAAATGATATATTAGAAATAACTTTTGTAGGGAAAAGTTTTTATAGATATATGGTGAGAAATTTAGTTGGAGCGATGATAGAAGTTGGAAGAGGAAAAGTGGATATTTCATATGTTGAAAAAATGTTGAATACGAAGGGGAAAATGACAATTTATACTGCTTTAGCGTGTGGATTGTATTTAGAAGATATAAAATATTAAAAAAAACAGCAAAAATATGAAGTTTTGTTTGACAATTTTCCTAATATTTCATATAATTTTAACTGGTACATTTTATTGATCTTAATTTGTGAGCCCTGGGAAAGTGAGCAAATGATGATCGTGGAAGGAAATTTGATATGAATACATTTATGCAAAAGAAAGAAACTGTTGAACGTAAATGGTATGTTATCGATGCGGAAGGTGTTACACTTGGTAGATTAGCTACTAAAGTTGCTACAGTTTTAAAAGGAAAACATAAAGCTACTTTTACACCACACATTGATTGTGGAGACTTTGTTATCGTAGTAAATGCTGATAAAGTTAAACTAACTGGAAATAAACTTATGGATAAGAAATATTATAACCATAGTGGATATCCAGGAGGATTAAGAGAAAGAAATGCTAAGACAATGGTTGAAAAATATCCAGAAGAAATGATTGAAAGAGCTGTTAAAGGTATGTTACCAAAAGGACGTTTAGGTAGACAAATGGGTAAAAAGTTATTTGTTTACGCTGGTGCTGAACATAATCACCAAGCTCAAAAACCAATCGAAATGAAATTAGATTAGGAGAGTGTTGATAATGGCTAAACAAGTATGGACAGCTACTGGACGTAGAAAACGTTCTGTTGCTCAAGTTAGAATGACTGCTGGAAAAGGTAATATCATTGTAAATGGTGTTGATGTTAATGAATATATGCCTTTTGCGGTATTAGTAATGGATTTGAAACAACCACTAGTTGCAACTGGTAATGAAGATAAGTTTGATATCGAAATAACAGTTAGAGGCGGAGGATTCTCAGGTCAAACTGGTGCTATTAGATTAGGTATCACTAGAGCATTACTTGCTTTTGATGCTGATGCTGATCAAACAAGAGAAGATTCTTATCGTAAAGTTCTAAAGACTGCTGGATTTGTTACTAGAGATCCAAGAAGTAAAGAACGTAAAAAACCAGGTCTTAAAAAAGCACGTCGTGCTCCACAATTCTCAAAACGTTAGGATACAAGTTTCAATTTTTCAAAAGTCCGTATATACGGGCTTTTTTGCTGTAAAAAATTATTTTAGTAAGAAGACTTTGTAAAAATCTACTTTGGGTTCGTGTTAAATTATATATTTTTAGTTTATATATTATACAAGGGAGGAACTATATGGATCAAATTAAAATTGGCAAATTTATTAGTGCTAAACGAAAAGAAAAAAAATTAACTCAATGTATGCTGGCCGAAATGTTAGGAGTTACTGATAGAGCTATTTCAAAATGGGAAAATGGGAGATGTTTACCAGATGTAGGGGTCATGCCTGATTTGTGTAAAATTCTTAATATTTCAATAAATGATCTATTTAGTGGTGAAGTTATAGATATGAAAGAAAGTCAAAAAAAATTAGAGGAAAACTTGTTAGAAATAACTAAAATTAAAGAACAAAGGGATAAGGAGTTATTATTTTTAGAAGTATTTATTTGTGTTACGGTGTCTATCGTGATGCTAGTATGTATTTTAATTGCAACGTTAGTTGAAATGCAAAATTGGTTGAAAGTTATATTTGTTATTATTGGTATTATTCCATTTGCTTTTGGTATGTGTTATGCAATAAGAATTGAACAAATTGCTGGTTATTATGAGTGTGTGAAGTGTAATTATAAACATGTACCTAGTTATAAAGATGTTTTTTTAGCAATGCATATAAATCGAAGCAGATTTATAAAATGTCCAAAATGTTTAAAAAAAACTTGGCATAAAAAAGTTATTAGTAAATAATATTATTAATTCGCTAAATGTTATGTAATGTCTCACAAATTATGATTTTATTTTGTAAAGTTTAATTTATTCATTAACTTATTTATTGATATATTAATTTAATTAATTTATAATTTAGTTAGAATTAAAGGGTGTGTAATATGAATATAGAAACTGTTGATTCTAAAAAAGGTAATAATACAATTAAATATATAATATTTTCACTTGTCTTTTTTGTGTTGGGACTTTTACTAGGAGTAGTTTGTACAAATAAAGTTCTTCAAAGTAAAGATAAAGAAAAGACAGATCTTGTTGAAGAAAAAGACGTAGTTGATATAACTGATAGTGATGATTATAAAAATACTATTACTAAATTATTAAATATTTTAAATAAAAATACTATTTTTTATAATTCTAATGGGGTATCTTTATTGACAATGGCTAATGATACCAAATTAAATATAGTTTATGACTACATTATAAATAATAAAACGATTAGTACGGAGGAAATAGATGCAGTGAGCTGGACGGCAACTGTTTGTAATCATGATTTTTTAGTAAAATATGCACAGAATGCAGATGGCACTAATTATAATACTGGTAAGTGTGATGTTCAACGTATAAGTTTTGATTTAATGAATGATACTTATCAAGAGCTATTTAATGATATTAATATTGATTTAACTCAGCCATTTTTAGTTTCAAATTCAAAAAAATGTGAAGTAGAAGAGACTGGTTATGTTTGTGGAACTATTTTAGATAATTCTGGAATTACTGGAACTTTAGAAAGTAAATTTAATGTAGAAAAAGTAACTAAGGAGAAAGATGGAACTATTAAGATATATGAAAAAGGATATTTAGTAGATACTAGAAGTAACATTGTTAATCCTGATGATGGGTATGATAATTACTATTTACATTCTTCAGATAGTACGGCATATTACTATGAATTAAGAAGTGCTGATAATTATACATTTATACATACATTTAAACTTAATGAAAAAAATAATTATTATTACGTAGATACTATTTTACAGAAATAGTATTTTTTGATAGTTAGCATAAGAGGAAAAAATATGGGAAATGGTACTGAAAAAGATATTAAAAGTTTTTTTGATAATATAGCTGGAACATTTAAACAAAGTTCTTATGAGAGGGAGTTTGCTTTATTACAAAAAGATGGTTGCTTGAAATTTAGTAGGCCTGAAGCAGTTAAAGCTTTTGTAGATAATCATCCTGATTGGAAAAAAGTAGATAATGGTGGTACTTGTTTATTTTATCCACCAAAAGAATATTATGAAGCTATGAAATTGGTGTTATTATGCCGAAAGTATATGACTAATACTAAGGATAATTTATCTTTTATTGTTAAAATGAAAAATGTTGATGATGGTCAATGTGATTTTATGATAACTTATTATAATGATATTTTAAATGAAATAAGTGTTTTATATAATCAGTCGATTTATTGTGATAATTATTTTCTTTCAATATTGTTGCCAACATTATATAGTGATATGTTACATAACGGCAATGTTGATTTTTCAACGCTGGGAAATAGTCAATCTGCCTATGTACCTGTTGATAAACTCAGTAGTAATCAATTGCTATTGTTTGTTGGGTTTGATAATGAACGAATGAAGAGAATAAATATTATGAAAAAATATGTAGATGGAAAGTTAAATCTTGAAAATCCAGGGTTTAAGTTTTAAAAAAGAACCTTTTTAGAAGGTTCTTTATTCTTTGATTAATTCTTTAAATTTGTTGCCTTTTTCTATGTAATTTTTGAAATATTCGTAACTTGAGGCGGCCGGAGATAATAAACAGATTGTATTTTTTTCAGTAAATTTTTTGGCGTTTTCAACGGCAAGATCTAGTGTTTCAGCTAATATTATATTGATGCTTGGGTTAGTAATTTGTTTAGCAATTTTATATCCTGTAGAGGGCATGCATATTAAATTTTTAATTGTACTTTGGTTTAAAAAATCTATTAAAGGAGTATAATTAATGCCTCTATCCATTCCACCAATGATTAAAGTGTTAACATTTTTTAAGGCTTTTATTCCAGATATTGTGGCTTCAGGAATTGTGGCAATTGTGTCGCAGTAATAAATAATATCGTTGTAAGTCCCTGAGTATTCAAGGCGATTTTCCAGACCTTTAAATGTATCAATACTTTTTTTAGCTTTTTGTAAGTCTAAATTATATATTTTGGCAACAAGTATTGCGACCATGATATTTTCTAAATTATGTTGGCCAAGTATTTTCCTTTGGTTATCGTCTTCATATAAACATTCTTCTTTATAGTAGATTTTATTGCCTTTAAGTGAAACACAGTTTTGGTTGTATTCAAGTTCTACTTGGTACTGTTTAGCTTTGTAATGATTATTTAATACTTTGTTTTTTAATGTTTCACAGTCGCTACAATAAATTGCTATATCATTTTCGTCTTGATTTTTAAACATATTTAGTTTACAAGCATGGTAGTAATCAACTGTACCAGCAAAATCTAAATGGTCTTCATATAAGTTCAGTATAATACCAATATGTGGTGATTTATCAACATATTCTAATTGGTGGCTGGACATTTCAATTACTAAAATTGATTGACTGTCATAATTAGATATTTCATCAAAAATTGGTATGCCAATATTACCTGCTAAAAAAACATTGTCTAGTTGATCTTTTAAAATATTATATATTAATGAAGTTGTTGTACTTTTTCCTTTTGTACCTGTAATACCAATAATATTTTTGGCATTAAATTTAAGTATTATTTCTAATTGAGAATATATTTTATTTCTAATGTTATTTGTATCAATAGTTTTTAAATTTATTCCAGGAGTTTTCATGATAATATCATATTTGTCTAAGTCATTTAAGTAGGTTTCTCCATATATAATATTTGTTTCTAGATCATTAGGAATTTTATCTCTTTGGTTATTTTTATCTATGATTGTTAAAGTTTTGTTTGGTACATTATTTTTGATAAAATTATATGTTGATTGACCTTCAAGACCAAATCCTAAGATAGCAATTTTTTTATTATTAAAAAAGTTTATTATTTCTTGTTTCATTTTTTTATCTCCTTTTTTATAATTTCTTCATATTGTTTCGGCAAATTATGTTCATTGTTAAATGAATTTTCAAAATTATGTTCTAATTCTAAAGGAAAATTTTCTTTGTAATATTGTAATAAAAATGGTAATTTTTCTGTTTGATGTTTGATTGTAAGGCTGATAGCGTATCTTACTTCGGAGTATGTTCCAACACATTCGAAAGGTTTGTTTTTACTATAGCCTAATAATTCTAAAAAAGTGCTTAGTAATTCTTTTTTTTCAAATAAATCTTCTGTAAAGATGCTTACTAATTTATCTTTATATAAGTATGGACTTAGAATGCTAAATACGAATAGGCATTTTGGACATTCGCAGCACCAATGCCAAATTTTTTCCTTACTTCCAACATTGCAACTTTTAAATGTTTGATGATATTTTTCATACTGAGAAAAAAGTTTAGCAATTTGAAATTCGTTTAGAGGACGTAAGAGACTAAAATATGAAATATTTATACCAAAATATTTTTTTGTATAATAATTAAAGTCATTTTCAAATTCGTATGTTTTGGAATATTGATGATTTATTTTGGTACCTAAAACTGTTGATTCATTTGCACTTGCTTCATTTGATAATGTTATATATCTTTTTTTATGGATATAAGCAGTTAAGAATGAGGTAAATGCAACAATTGCACTAAATGGAGTATGACCATTTAAAAAGCCTTTTTTATTTAATTCAATTAGATTTTTATCAATAGTTCTATTTACAAAAATGCATTGATCTTCACTATAATTAGCTATTTTAGTACATTCTATCATTACTGGTTTAGGGTTTATAATAAAACAGTTGTTATCTTTTTGAAAATCTTTTAATAATTCTAATGTTACACAAGAGTCTTTGCCTCCCCCAATTGGGATTAAATTTCCAAATCCTTCGTATTTTGGGATGGAGAAAGTTCGTTTTTTTGCAGTGCATTTAATGTTTAGTAATTCATCATCAGTGATTTTGATATCATTGACATAAAGGAATTCACCTAAACCTAAGTAATAGAGTTTTTTAAACCATTTAATTTGTTCTTCGTTTAAGTATCCTGCTTCTATTATAATATTTGGACTGCAAGTACATTTGAAATAACTTATAAGTTCAACAACGCCAATATGAAAGATTAGGTTATTTAATAACGGATCTGTTAAGGAAATTGTTTGATTTTTTAGGGGAATTTGAATTGACGGATTAAAGGTTGTTAAGTTAGGTATCTCAAAAGTGTATGTTATGATAAGTTTATCATTAAAAGTTTTAAAGTCATATTTTGAATATTTTATTGTAGGATATTTCTCACGTAGTAAATTAAAATTATTATTCATATTAGTGCCTCCAATATCTCTAATTATATCATATTTTTTTATAATAATTTATATTAGTAAATTTCTTTATAAATGAATATAAAGAGGTTTTATGAATATTTTTTATTATGAAGAAATATTTTTTTGTTTTGTTGATAATTTTAATGTTATTAACAATGAATGTTTGTCATTCTAAAGAATTTAATACTAAGTTACTTAATAAAGTAATTGTTTTGGATGCTGGTCATGGCGGTAAAGATGGAGGAACAACGGTTGGAGGAGTATATGAAAAAGATATAAATTTAAGTATTGTTTTGTTGTTGAAAGATGAATTAATAAAAATGGGAGCAGAGGTTATTGTGGTAAGGGATGGAGATTATGATTTAAGTTCACCAAATACTAATCATAGAAAAAAAAGTGATTTTGATAATAGAATTAATTTAATAAATAATAGTAATGCTGATTTATATTTAAGTATTCATATTAATTATTTAGCTGAGAAAAAATATTATGGAGCTCAAACATTTTATACAAAAGGTAATGAGTTACTTGCTAATATTATTCAACAATCTTTTAATAGTTATTTAAATAGTCCTATGAAAGAAAAGGAAATTGGTAAGACGATATATATGTATAAAAAATTAAAAGTACCAGGGGTTTTGATTGAATGTGGTTTTTTAAGCAATGATAGGGAAAGAAAACTGTTAAATACTAATGAGTATCAAAAAAAATTGGTTAATGCTATTGTTAAAGCACTAGTAAATTATTATTAGAATTATTGTATCGATTTATTTTATAAGATATAATAAGTTTTATTATTTTGATATTTGTAGGTGAGTTAGATGCATGATATATGGAATCCATGGCATGGGTGTAAGAAGAAAAGTGAAGGCTGTCGACATTGTTATATGTATTTTTTAGATAAAATTCATGATAATAAAATTTCTAGTGAAGTCGTTTATAAAACAAATAATTTTAATTATCCGTTACAAAAGGAGCGAAATGGTGAATATAAAGTTAAATCAGGAGAGATGATTAGAGTATGTATGACTTCAGATTTTTTTATAGAAGACGCTGATGAGTGGCGTGATCAAGCTTGGGAAATAATTAGGCAAAGAAAAGATGTTAAGTTTTTTATCTTAACTAAAAGACCTGAAAGAGTGGCTAGTCTTCTACCTAAAAATATTGAAGATGAATATGAGAATGTTTTGTTTAATGTGACTTGTGAAAATCAAGAAATGGCTTTAGAAAGAATTCCGATTTTATTATCATTACCTTTTAAACATAAAGGTATTATGTGTGCACCACTTATTGGACCTATTCAAATTGATCAGTATTTGCAAACTGGGCAAATAGAGCAAGTTATTGTGGGTGGTGAAAATTATGATGGAGCAAGGCCATGTCACTATGAGTGGGTGAAGTCATTACATGATGCTTGTGTAAAAGAAAATATTACTTTTTGTTTTATGGAAACGGGTAGTAAATTTGTTAAAGATAATAGAGTGTATAATATGCCAGATAAAGTTGTACAAAGTAAAATGGCTTTTAAATCTGGTTTAAATTATTTAGGTAAGAAGATTGATTTTAAATTATATGATGAATTTTTTAATATTCTTGATGAAGATTCTTTACATAAACCCTTTTTTAAAGCTCGTTGCGAAGAGTGTGGTAGTAAAATAATATGTAATGGTTGTAGTAATTGTGGCAAATGTAAATAAAAACGACATTGTGTCGTTTTTTAATATTCAAAATATTTCATAATTTTATTTTTGTCTAAATCAAGGCCAGTAGTATATGATATATTAGGAATAATATTTTTAAGGTCTATATTACTACGGTCGAATAATGCTTGGTTAATTTCGTTTATCATGTTAAGACATTTTTGTGTGCTAATTTCCATTAGATCATCAAAAGAATAATTATACTTTTCATTAATGTTACATGGGTGATTCCATGTTTTATGGGAATTATTTAAAAATTCTAAATTTGGTTTGATGTGGGTACTGTATCCTTCTAGATAGCCTAATTTTTTATTAGTTATTTTATCTATTATTTTATAAATGTTTTCTTTAAAGCCAAATTTATCATTAATAAATAAAGTATAAATGATTTTGGCTTTTTTTATGGCATTTTTATAATATTTAGCTATATTATTAACGTTATATGTTTCGTAGTATGCATAATTTATTGTCTCATTTAGTTTATTTTTAAAATTAGGGTTTTTTATAATGTCTTTAGAAACATTACAATATTTATATTCTTGATGATACTCTTTTTGGTAATATATAGCATCTAAATCTTTTTCAATATGAGTATGTTCACCACGGTATTTAATAGTATTTTTATCATCAGAATTATATGTACCAGTTTTATAAAAAATATAAGGGTGGCATATTGAATCAAGACAATAATGGGTTAGAGAACCATATAAATAGGCTAAAATATCTGAGTTATTTTCTAAGTTATTATTTTTAATATATTTTATAATATTTAAGAAATATTCTTGAGTTTTATTTTTATGAGCATAATGGCCTAATGCTTTAATTTTCTTATTAGAAAAAAATAGAAAATCATGACTTTGCGCAAAAGTATAATATATATCTATAGAGTTTATTATACTGTTGTATATTGGTCTAGGTATTTTTTGTAATAGGTTTTTAGCAAAAACATGATGTGTAATTATTGAGGGCATTTTTTCACCTACTTTTCACTTTATTATAACATAATGAACATATAAAAAATATAATATTTAAATAGCTTTTCAAATATGTTATAATATTTAGAAAATAGGGGATGTTATTGTGATAAAGACATTTAAAACTATTGATGAACAAATAGAGATATTGAAAAGCAAAGGTTTAACAATTGATGATTATTTCTATACAAAAGATGTTTTACTTAGAGAGAATTACTTTTTTATAAGCGGTTATAGACATTTGTTTTTAAAATCTGCTAAGGATAGAATGTTTCTTCCGGGAACAGAGTTTAAAGAGTTGTATGCTATGTTTAATTTTGATCGCCAAATAAGAAATATATTTTTTAAAAATCTTTTAATTGTAGAAAATAATGCTAAAAGTATTTTTTCTTATCAGTTGTCAAGAAAGTATGGTATAAAGGAAAAGAGTTATTTGAATCCAGCTAATTTTGATAGATCAAATGATAAAGCGCGACAAGTTAATGATTTGTTAAAAAAAATAAAAAGGCAGATTAGAATTAATGGGGGACAGCATACTGCAACAATGCATTATATGAATAATTATGGTTATGTTCCTTTTTGGGTTGTGGTAAAAGTATTATCTTTTGGTTTAATATCAGAATTATTTACTATACTAAAGTATGAGGACCAAAAGGAAATAGCAGAAATATATGGAGTAAGTGTAAGTTCTTTGCTAGTTTATTTACCAATATTAGCTAATTTTAGAAATTTGTGTGCTCATGAAGATATTATGTATAATCATAAAACACAACGGGTTATTGAAGATACAAAGTATCATGCTTATTTGCATATTGATAAGACAGATGGTGAATACATTTATGGTAAAGATGATTTATTTGCTTTAGTAATTATTTTAAAACAATTGTTGAGAGAAGAAGATTTTACTTTATTGATCAATGAGCTTTCTTATGAAATAGATATTTTGAGTGGTAAAATACATTCGGTAGAAATTGACAAAGTTTTGGATAGCATGGGTTTTCCAGTTAATTTTAGAGAGATAGCGAGGTTAGATGAATATGGAAATTAAAGAAGAAAATGTTAACAATGATTCAATTGATAAAAAGAATAAAAAGACTGTAAAAGATGTTGAGGCAGTAGAAAACGTTAATAATGATAATAAGGAAAATAAGAAAAAAAATAATTGTACAAAATATATATTTGTATATATTTTAAGTATGGTTGTATCTGCTTTGTTAGGTTGTGGAGGTTTGTTGGTATTTTTTAAATTTAATCCTGATTATTTAAGGAGTACGGTAATGAATATTACAAAAACTGAAAAAGAAGTAACTGTAAATGAAAATGGTATAGCTGATGCTGTAGAAAAGGTTTATGATTCAGTTGTTGTTGTAAAAAATTATCAAAAAGGTCAATTATATAGTAGTGGAACGGGATTCTTTTATAAAAAAGATGGTGATACTTATTATTTGTTGACAAATCATCATGTTATTTCTGGAGCAAGTACAATTCAAATAGTTTTAACAAGTGGTGATGAATTAGAAGTTGAATTAGTTGGATCTGATCAATATGCTGATATTGCAGTGTTATCTATAAAAACTGATAAGGATATTCAACTTATTGAAACAGGTGATTATTCAGCTATGAGAGTTGGCGATACTGTATTTGCAATTGGTGCACCTCTTGATAGTGATATGTTTTCTTGGAGTGTTACAAGAGGAATATTATCAGGAAAGGATCGTCAAATTCAAGACAATAATTGGATAACAAGAGTTTTGCAAACTGATACAGCAATTAATAGTGGTAATTCAGGAGGACCTTTGTGTAATAGTAATGGTCAAGTAATTGGTATTAATAATATGAAGTTGGCAATGACAGGAGTAGAAGGAATGGGATTTGCTATTCCAATAGATGATGCAATTGAATATGCTGAATTGATTATGAAAAATGGTAAGATTATTAGACCATATATTGGGGTTTCAATGGATAATGCACAAAATTATTATTATGCTAATTTCTTTAATTATGATTCTGATACGAAGGGTGTTTTGTTATCAAAAATTGAAAGTGGTTCACCTGCTGAGAAAGCTGATTTAAGAGTTGGTGATATTATAACTGGTGTTGATGATACAACAATTACAGATATAGCATCATTTAGATATGCATTATATAAATATAGTGCTGGTGATAAAATTACCATTAAATATATTAGAAATGGTAAAGAACATACTACTAATGTGACGTTAGTAGAAGCAAAATAAAACTGATTAAAGTCAGTTTTTTTAATTTTTATAAAAAAGTATGATATAATACATCAGAAATTGGGGATGGAAGTATGAAAATTGGATTTGTATCATTGGGATGTTCAAAAAATTTAGTTGTAACAGAAGAAATTATTGGTTTATTTAAGAAACATGGCTATGAAATAGTAGAAGATCCAAATGAAGCTGAAATATTTTTAATTAATACATGTGGATTTATTGATTCGGCTAAAAATGAAGGTATTCAAACTATTTTAGAAATGGCTGAATATAAAGAACAAAATTGTAAATATTTGATTGTTACAGGTTGTTTAGTTGAAAGATATAAAGATGAATTACAAAAGGAATTGCCTGAAGTAGATTTGTTTGTAAAAATTAGTAATTATGATCAATTATGGACAGAAATCAGTAATTTATTAGAAAATAAGAAAGAAAATGATAATCTAACTTATAAAAATAGAATTTTAACTACTGGTAATACAATGGCATATTTGAAAATAGCTGAGGGCTGTAGTAATTTTTGTACATATTGTGCAATTCCTTATATACAAGGAAAGTATGTTTCAAGGAAGTATGAAGATATTTTAGATGAAGCAGTAGATTTAGCAAAAAAAGGAATTAAGGAATTGGTTGTTATTGCGCAAGATACTACAAAATATGGTGTAGATTTATATGGAGTTCAAAGGTTACCAGAATTATTAAATGATTTAGCAAAAATTGATGGAATTAAATGGATTAGATTTTTATACTCTTATCCTGAAACTATAACTGATGAATTAATAGAAGTTGTAAAAAATAATGAAAAAATTTGTAAATATTTTGATTTACCTATACAACATATTTCAGATGATGTTTTAAAAAGAATGAATAGAAAAAGTAGTGGACAAGAGATTAAAGATTTGATAGTTAAATTGAGAAGGGAAATTCCAGATGTTATTTTAAGAACAACTGTCATTGTGGGATTCCCTGGGGAGACTGATGAAAATTTTAATGAATTAATGGATTTTATTAAAGAATATAAATTTGATAGATTGGGGGCTTTTGCGTATAGTGCAGAAGATGGAACACCAGCAGCAAAGTTTAAATCACAAATCGAAGAGGATATAAAAGAAGATAGAAGAAATAAGGTAATGTTATTACAACAAGGTATTAGTGAAAATAATTTGAAGTCTAAAATAGGTAATAGATATGAATGTTTAATAGAAAATATTACTGAAGATGGAAAATATTTTATTGCGAGAAGTTATATGGATGTTCCTAGTGAAGATGGTGTCATTTATGTTGAATATAATCCTGAATATATGATTAATGAATATGTATTTGTTAGAATTATTGATTCAGATTGTTATGATTTGTATGGAAAGATTGAAGAAGACTAAATGTTTTCTTTTTTTGTGTCTAAAATGTATATTTATCATAGATTATAATGAGGTGTGAACTATGAAAAAAGTTGTAATTGATGCGGGGCATGGTGGTAATGATGGCGGTGCTTCGGGAAATGGAATTATTGAAAAAGAATATACTTTAAAGATTTCTGAGTATATTCATAATAGGCTTGATCAGTTGGGAATAGAAAATACAATGGTAAGAACAACTGATGAGACATTGGAGCCGAGTGAACGTGTTGCACGTATTGTAAAACCTTATGGTAGTGGTGATGATGTAATAGTTTTGAGTAATCACATAAATGCAGGTGGTGGTGATAGTCATTGTGTAACAAATGTATAACAATTAAAGCCAAATAAATATAAAAAGAAATGGAGAAATGTTATGAATATTAGTTACACTAAGAACGGTGATTATTTATTGCCAGATTTAATATTAGAAAATAAAAAACAATATAATATAGGAAAATATGGATTATTAAAATTAAATTATATTAAGAAAGAAAAGTTAGGATTATATTTTGATTTACTTGTTAATGATAAATTAAATGAATATCTCCATAATATCGATACTACTGTTATGGAGAAGGTGCAGAAGTTAATTAAAGAACTCACTGAAAAAGAAAATATTACTGAAGAATTAAAAAGTAGTAATCAAATGCTATGGATATGTAAAATGAATAATATTAAAAATATAGCAGAAGAAATAATTTTAAAGGAGTATATCTATGTCTGATATAACTGATAAAGAATTTGAAAAAATATATTTACCTTTCTATAACAATGTTAATAATTATTTAAATAATTATGTTATACCAGATGTAGTAGCATTTTATTTAGCAAATGCATATAGTAGACATTGTTTATCAGAATGTAATTTAATAAATCATATTAATTCTGCAATAGATGTATTTAATTGTAGATGTGATATTAGTAGACTTATACCTAAGGTAAAAGAGATATTAAGAATAAAATATAATTTAATAATAATAATAAAAGATAATCCAATGATATTAATTAAAGAAATATTATTAAAAATAAAACACTATTTAACATTCTTTGTTAAATAGTGTTTTTATGTTATTACGAACATATTTACCTTCCTATCTTATATTAAATACTTGTTTTACGTAACTTTTAGCTAGTTCATTACAAATAGTCTCATATAATACTTGATTAGGATTCATTCTTCTTTGAGATATTAAAATCATATTGTTATATAATTTGCATCTATCAATCATATCCCAATAATTCATTATTTGATATATCATATTGTCCTCCTTTCATTTAATATTTGTACAAATATTCTTGTACTTAAATGGATTATATCACTAACTATGAAATGAGTCAAAATGCAATTTGGGAATATATTTATTGTCTATCTAGCACTGAATTTGTACTCCCGTAATTTGTACTCCTGTACGAAATTCTTTTATGGGATTACTCCTAAAACCCTTGCTTTTTTTTTGAAAGTATGTTAGTATGTTTACATACATACTAACAGAGGTGATTGGGTGGAAAATAAAAATCAATATGGAAAGTTTTTGACTCAATTAATAAAGGACAAAAATATGAGTCAAAGATCTTTTTATACTCAACTAGGAATTAAAAAACCATATTTTTATGATATTGTTGCCGGTAGAGTTAATCCTCCACCAAGTGATGTACAATTAAGAATTATAAAAATATTAAATTTAAACGAAATTGATATTCATAAGCTTTTTGATTTAGCTGCTAATCAGAGAAATGAAATTCCATATGACATAGCCATTTATTTGAAAAACAGAAAATTAATAGAGCAAATTAGAAGGAGTAATGAATACAAGCAAATATTAGGAGGTATTTTAAAATGTCAGAAGAATTAACAAAAGGATTAGTAAAAAAAAGATTATTAGAGGTTGGATATCCAAAAAATCAAAATGAATATGAGGATGATATTATATGTTATAAAGAAGATAGTTACAAAAGTGGAATTAATAACGATAGAATTTTAGCTGATGCATTTTTAAAAGCTAGCAAAAGGTTGACAGGAAATGAAGGATCTCCAGATTATACTATAAAAGATAATAAAAATGATTTTGTAATTGTAATAGAATGTAAAAGTAGTGTTGATAAACATGGTACATATGAAAACTTTGAAAATTACAAAAATAGCTTAGGCAATGAGAAAGAAATATCTCAATATTGTATTAATGGAGCTCTTCACTATGCTACATTTCTAACTTATAAATATGATGTAATTGCCATTGCAACATCAGGAGTTGATGAAGATAATTTTAAGACAACTTCATTCTTATTGCCTAAAGGAGGAACTTTAAAAGATTTAATTGTTTTAGAAGATGGAGAATATGGAAATACAATTATGTCTACTGATGAATATAAAAGAATAATCATAGAAAATTCGTTGGATTATGTTAGAGAAAAAGAAATAATCTATCAAGAGTTAAAAAATTATGCAAATAGTTGCAATAATTATTTAAGGGCAAATCAAATAGATCCAAAGGATAGAGCAGGATTTATTTCTGCTATAGTACTTGCTTTAACAAATAAAAATTCTGATTTTTATAAAGCTGTAGAAAGAGCAATGCCTAATGATTATACTAAAAAGCCATTTTCAGAAGAATTAGGAAATAATGCAATTAAAAGGCTATGGGAATCATTAGAAGAAATATGGTGTAAAATAGATAATTTACCAGAAATTAAAAAGAAAAAATTAAGAGAATATTATTCATCAATATTATTAGATAATTTATTATATACTCCAGAAGGAGAATCAAAATATTTTAAATATGGTGAAAATATTTTGACACGCTTTATATATTCAATATATAAAAACATTTCTATTAAATTAGAGCAACATTCTGATATGGATATAATGGGAACTTTTTATACTTCGTTTTTGAAATATGCTAGGGGAGCAGCAAAAGATAAAGGTGTTGTATTAACCCCCAAACATATAACAGAATTATTTTGTGATATTGCAGAATACTATTTAGGAAGGAAATTGGATGAGAATACTAAAGTAATTGACATATGTACTGGTACAGGTGGATTTTTAATTAGTGCTTTAAACAAGATGGATAGAAATATTGATAATCAAAAAATATCAAATGATGTTAAAAAACAGAAAAAGTCATTAGTTAGAAAAAACTGCCTTATAGGCGTTGAAAGAGAGCCATCTATGTTTGCTTTAGCATATGCAAATATGAGATTCCATGGTGATGGTAAATCAAATTTATATTCATGTTCTTCTTTATTAAAAGATAAGGGAGAGGCAAATGAGGATTTTAAAACAGGACGAAAAATTACATTGCAAGAAGAAATTGAAAATATGGATACTAAACCAGTTGTTGGAATGATAAATCCACCATATTCACTATTAAATACCAAAAACAAAAAAGAAGAACAAAAACAAAGTGGGCAAAGTGAACTAGATTTTGTTTATTCGATGTTGGAGTATTTAGATAAAGGTGGAATAGGTATTGCAATTGTTCCAATGAGTTGTGCTAGCAGTAAAAATGATCTAAAAATGCGTAAAAAAATAATGGAAAAACATACTTTATTATCAGTAATGACAATGCCAAAAAAATTGTTTCAAGATAGTCATGTTGGGACGTCAACATGTATTATGGTTTTTAAAGCACACATAAAACATGAAAATTCAAACAATAATGTGTTTTTAGCACGATGGTTAGATGATGGATTTGTGACAGTACCCCATTCAGGGCGCTTTGATAAGAATGGCAGTTGGATATCAATAAAGAATGAGTGGTTAAGGGAATTAAAAGGACTATCTAAAAATAATAGTAAGAAATTTTTAAGAAAAGAATTAAAATCTAGTGATGAATGGTTAGCTGAAGCTTATGTTGAAACTGATTATAGTCAGTTATGCGATATAGATTTTATAAATCAAATAAAAAAGTATGCATTATTTAAATATTTAGATGAAAATTTCGAAGGTAGTGATTTAGATGAATGAAAATTGGTGTTTTTTTGACATAGAAAAAATATTTAATATATATACTGGTGGCGATTTGATTCTTTCAAGAACTGAATTAGGTGAATATCCAGTGATAAGTCATACTTATAAGAATAATGGTATTTCAAAAAGAGTATCAAAAATCGAAAACAGAAAATTATTTGATTGTAGAAGAACTATAAGTTTGGCAGATAGAGGAACATTTAAAGCGTTTGTTCAGCCAGAGGATTTTTATATAGGAACTAGAGTTAAAGCTTTAGAATTAAAAGATAAATACAGAGCATATTTTGACAAAAAAGTACTTATGTATTTAGCTGTTATAATTAATATGGAAAGCTATAGATTTTGTTATGGTAGAAATGCCTGTGATCGTATTAATTATTTAAAAATTAAATTACCAGCTATTTTGGATGGCAATGAAAAAATTCCTGATTATAATTTAATGAGAGAATATATCAATAATTTATGGATTGAAAGTAATGATATGTCAAAAATTCCTAACTATTTTTTGGAAGATGGTTATGAAAAAGCGTGTTGGTATATAGATAATTTTAATATAGAACTATTTGAAGAGAAATATAAACCATGCAAAAAAGAAATAAAACCACAAATACAGAAATATGCATTGTTTAATTTGGGTAATATTTTTACAGTAAAAGGAACGAAAACAACAAAGAAAGATGTGTTAGAAACTTATGGTGAAGGTGTATGGCCATACATTACTACTAGGTCTTCAAATAATGGTGTTGATGGTTACTATAATTTTTATACAGAAGATGGGAACGTTATTACAGTTGATTCTGCCACAATCGGATTTTCTGCTTATCAGTCAAAGCCATTTTCAGCCAGTGATCATGTAGAAAAATTAATTCCCAAATTTAAATTAAATTCTTCAATTGCAATGTATATTATAACAATATTGAATCAAGAATTATTTAGATATGATTATGGTCGAAAGTTTAATCAGGGGAGAATAAAAAAGACCAAATTGTTATTACCTTCAGTTGATGGTGGAAATAAAGTAGAGTCATTAGATTTAAAATATATGGAAGATTATATTGATTCTTTGCCATATAGTTCATGTTTGTAAAAAATATTTATATTTTAAAATATAAATGTTATAATATATCAAAGAAAAAAGGAGACGCTAGTACAGGCTTATAGTTTTGTATTGCGTCTTTTTTTTATAGTAGGAGGTTTTTATGCAGTATAATATTTTTAGAATTAAGGATAAAGATGGATTATTTAAAGAAATGATGAGCAATAATTATATTAAAAGTAAAGTAGAAAAACAAGTTGATGATTATTGTTTAAATTTGTATTATAGTAAGAAGGATAGCTCTAAAATATCATGGCAAAATATATTAAATGAATTTAATATAGATATCACTGTTGATAAGGATAGTTTAAAAGGAATTCTTTTAATTGAATCAGCTGTGGATTTTTATGCAGTTACATATGGAATGAGTAGTACCCTTGTACAAAAATATTGTGATACAGATTTTGCTATGAATATTGCTAAACGTGTAGATGTATCAAAAGTGAAAAGAAAAGCAGCAAAATTTTTAAATGGTAGTACAAGCAGTTTAGTTAAAACAATGTCTAATTCAGATATTATTGTTTTAGATAGGGGAGAATCAGTGGTAAATCTAGAAATAATTCCGGATGAGATAGAGCAATTAGGAAAAAGCATAACTATTGGTAAGTCTTTAAAATTGAACTTAGATAAAAGTATAGATAACATTTCTGAAATATTATCAATTATAAAAAATATTGAAAATAGAAATGATAAAAGACCAATACCATTATTTGTTAAAGTTACTGATGATGAACTAAAGACAAGAATATGGGATTATTTAAATATTAATTTTATGAATAATATAAAGGATGCTAATTTTTCATTAGAAGAAATGAATATATTAGGAAGTTCCATATATTTTGATGACAATTTTAGGCTACAACTAGTTTATATCAATAAAAAAGAAGAAATATCAGTATTAAATACTGATGTTGTCAGAAATTTTATAGATAAAAATAATATTAAGACTGAAAAAATATTAGATTATATTAAAATTAAGTATATTTCAGATGGTGATGCATCTTTTTCTAGATCGTTAAAAGAAGTGGTAACATATGATTTTAGTTTTGAAAATACAAACTATGTAATATATGATGGTGATATTTATTATTATAATAATGATTTTTATCAAAATATAAAGGATGGATTAGAACTAATAGATTTTGTAAGTTATGATATGTCCAATGATAAATCTAGTAAATGGTATGAAGAATACTTAAATGATAATAATTATGTAGATATTAAAGAAAATAAAGAGAGCAAGGAAAATCATATTGTTACATATAGAGAAAAAGCTATAAACGATGTGTTAAGTAAAAAATATGCATATGATAATTTAGATAGGAATTTAGTTGATGTAAACAAAGGGCGAAATTATAAGATTGAAATAGCTGACTTAGGAAAAATAGATGATGTTATATTTGCAGTAAAAATAGGTAGTCCTAGGGATTTTTGTTATGCAATTGACCAATCAAATTTAACTGTTGATGCTTTTATGTCTAGAACATATGATAAAGACCCACTTATAGAAGAATATAAAAAAGTAAAAAAAATAGGTCTATGGTTATATATTAAGGGAAAGAAAAAAATTCATAATAGTAATAATCAAATAGATATATTACAGTTAGATTCAATAATGTTTTTAAACAAATTAGTTGACTGGGCAAATAAAGTTGTATCGGCTAATTATAAACCAATTGTAGTAATCAATTATTATGAATAATTGAAATTATAAAATCCATATTATTTTTTGTTGAGCGATTACTTATTGAAAATAAAATAATTAGTGTTATAATTATAATAGTCATACGGGAATGTGACTATTACATATAAACATATATAAATATAAAATAGTAAATATTAAAAAGAAATTAGAATGCTTTATTATACATTAAAGAATAATGTATGATAATTAATCAGTGAAGAACTGAATACATATTAATCCAAAAAAAAAGATTGGAATATTCCCTTATTTTTGTTGTGGACTAATGTGTTCAGTTCTTTTTATGTGTTCCTAAAAAAACTGGTAAAGAAAAGAGGACAATATGGAACTACTAAACTTGATAATCTTATATTGGAGAAATAATGGAAAAAGAGTCATTTATAAGTTTAGTATTACCAGAATCAGTATTAGGAGATAATAGATTAACTTACTTTGAGAGAATATTATTAATAGACATAGTGTCACTATGTAAGAAAAATGGTTATTGTTGGCCTACTAATAGGTATTTTATGAAGAAGTTTGATTGTACCAAACCAACTGTATCAAAAAGTATAAGTAGTTTATCAAAAAATGGATATATTGATATAGAAATTAATAATAGTGAAACAAATAATTCAAAGAGGATAATTAAATTATCCGAGGTATTAAAGAAAAGAATAACAAATATTCAAAGAAATACTAATACTAGTATTCAAAATAATTTTAACCATTATAATAAATATAATAAAAATAAAAAAGATATATTAGACAAAATTCATTATGTTGATGAATTTGGTGTTGAATACTGGCATGGTGAACCTATTGAATCTAAAAAGCAACTAAGGAAGAACAAGAAGAGATAGAGAAAATGTTGGAAAGTTTTAAAAGAGTGAAGGAAGATATAAATTGATAAAGACACTCATAAACTTAAATGAGGTGGCTTATGTTTAATATAATAGAAACTTTCAAAGATGATTCTCCTAATTTTAATGAACTGGTAATTAAATTTATTAAAAGTAAGGTAAACAGTGACTGATACAATGAGCCAAATTAAATTTGTATGCTATAATTTAATTGGCTTTAGTTGTTATACTACAAGGAAAGGAGAGTAAGCTTGTATAACACTTTAAATGTGACGCCAGATTACTACAAAGCAGGAATTTATATAAGATTATCAGAAGCTGATGAAGGAAAATCTTACGAATCTGAAAGTGAGAGTGTCCTTAATCAAAGAAATATACTAATGAATTTTATTAAAGAAAAAGGATTTATTTTTGTAGATGAATATGTAGATGATGGATATTCTGGTACTACTTTTGATAGACCGGGATTTCAAAGATTACTCACAGATATTAAAGCTAAAAGAATTAATCTTGTAGTAGTAAAAGACTTATCAAGATTAGGTAGAGATCATATTTTAACAGGATATTATGTTGAAACTTTCTTTCCAGAAAATGGAATAAGATTTATTTCTATGTTGGAAGGATACGACAATGCAATTAATCAAGCAAGTAATGATTCAGCAACATGGTTATTTGCTTGTAATGATTATTATAGTAAACAAAATTCTATTAAAATTCGTAATGTTTTAAATGACAAAAGAAGAAATGGCAAATTTATTGGAAGTGCTCCAAGTTATGGATATTTAAGAGATCCAAATGATAAAGGGCATTTAATACCAGATCCAGAGTATGCATGGGTAGTAAAAAAGATATTTGATATGGCTTATAACGGTATAGGACTTTCTGAAATAACTACTTATTTGAATGATAATAATATAAAAACACCTAGTAGTTTGAAGAGAAAGAATCCTAATTCAAAAGCTAAATATAATCCTGTATGGACTATTTCTTCTGTTAAAAAGATTTTAAAAAATCAAATGTATGTAGGGGATATGGTACAAAGTGTACAAACTAAAGTATCATATAAATCCAAAAAGAAAAAATCATTGCCGAAAAGTAATTGGGATATTGTTAAAAATACCCATGAACCATTAGTAGATAGGTTTATATTTGAAAGTATTCAAAATAATGTTAAAAGAACTACTAAGACTACTATTACTAAGAGAGAAAAAAGGTTATTCGAAAATTTATTATATTGTAAGGAATGTGGCAATACTTTAACAATTTCTTATAGAAAAAATCATGATTATTGGAGTATTAATTGCAATAGATATTCAAGAGATCCTAAAAGAAGACTGTGTGAACCTCATTTCAGTCCGTATGAAAAACTAGAGGAAGCATTGCTAGAAGTTATTAGAAATACTTGTAAAAAGTATTTAAATAAATTAGATATATCAGAAATATCTAAAAGTATTAATAAAAAAGATAATAGTGAAGTTAACAACAATATAAATGATTTAAGAAAGCAAGAAAAAGCATTAATTAGCAAATTAGATATGTTGTATCAAGATAAATTTAATGGCATAGTATCTGAAGAAATGTATTTAAGAATTTCTAGAGAAACAGAAAATTCTCTAGTTAGAATAAGAGAAAAAGTTCAAAGTCTACAAGATGCAAAAAATGATAAAAAGATTAATAAGAATGAGTTAAAAAATTACGAAGGTAAAATAAGAGAATTAATTGATATTGATAATCTATCAAGAGAGTTAATTGGGACCTTGATAGATAAAATTATTATAGATAAAGATAGAAACATAGAAATTATCTATAAATTTAGTATATTGAATAATTAGAACTTTGTCGCACGTTGCGACGAGGTTATACATAGAAAATTGATAAACTACTTATACAGATATTGAAACAAGAACAAATGTTTGATACGATATATACAGCAAAGGAGGTATCTTATGAATCAAGATAAAATGCACTTAGTAAATAAAATATTTAATAATGAAACAATTAGAACTGTTTGGGATAAGGAACAAGAAAAATATTTTATAAGTGTTGTTGATTTTGTTGGAGTTATTTCAGAAAGTAAGGATAAGCAAGCCTATTGGAGAAAACTTAAGCAGCGTTTAAAAGAAGAAGGAAATGAAACCGTGACAAATTGTCACGCTTTAAAATTAAAAGCACAAGATGGTAAATATCGACTTACAGATGTGTGTGATATTGAAGGAATGTTTAGAATAATAGAATCTATACCTAGTAAAAATGCAGAACCAATAAAGGTTTGGCTAGCTAAATTAGGAAGGGAAAGAATAGATGAAGTATTTGATCCATCACTTGCAGCACAAAGGGCTATGGATATATATCGCACTAAAGGATATGATGAAAAATGGATTGCTAAAAGATTAAAAGGAATCCAGGATAGAAAAGAATTAACTGATATCTGGCAAGAAAATGGTATAACTGAAGGTAAAGAATATGCTATACTAACTAATGAAATCTATAAAAGTTGGTCTGGTATGACTGCTAAAGAATATAAAGAGTATAAAGGGCTTCGTAAGGAATCCTTAAGAGATAACATGGATAATATTGAAATAATATTAGCAGATTTATCAGAAGAAACTACAAAAAGACTTGCCGAAAAACATAAACCACAAGGTTTAGAACAAAATAAAGAAGTTGCTAGAATGGGTGGACACGCAGCAAAAGTGGCGAGAGAAGATATAGAAAGAAATTTAGGAGAATCGGTTGTTACTAAACAAAATAGATTAAATTATGAATATACTGATGAAAAAGAAATCGAAATGAAGTAGGTGATAAGTTATGATCATAAGAAGAATATTTGATTTTGAAAAAAAAGAAGGTATAAAAATTATTGGAATAGGCGGTGGTGGTAGTAATGTTATTAATGAGTTATTTGAAAGTGGCTGTAAATATCATTTAATAAGTATTACAACTGAATATAAAACTTTTCCGTTATCAGATACTAAGATAGTTTTAGGGCTTAAAACTAATAAAGGTCTTAAATCTAATTGTAATCTTGAAATTGCAAAAAAATGTTTTAATGAGGATATAGATGAAGTAGAAAATATTATTTATGGCCCCGCTGATCATATAATATTAGTAGCAGGCTTGAGTCATGGGACTGGTACTGCTTGTGTACCATTAATTGCAAAATTAATAAAAAAGATAAATGATGATAGATCTGCAAAAATAAAAGTTTATGTTGTAGTTACCACGCCTTTTAACTTTGAAATGGTATTTAAAGATCCTAATGTCGTAGTTAAATCCGTAAAAGAACTTCAAAAATTAGAAAGAAATAATATTATTGATAAATTAGTTGTCATAGATGCTGAAAGTGTAAATAATAAGAAAAAATCAGATAGTTCACTTACTTCATTATTTGATAAATTAAATAAAAGAGAAATTGAAGAAATATTAAAAATTATAAATTCTATAGAAGAAGAATTAGAAAATAAAAAATAGTTACACATTGATTATCACCAGGTGGCGAAGGCGCCGAAATTATATATGCTTTACGTGATACTGATGCTTTTAGTAAAAGAATAGCTAATGAATTAGAAAATGGTGGAAGAGAAGTAAGGAAGTATTATCAAAGAAGATACCCTAGTGATTCTAGTAAAGATTATTATTTTATTCATCGTAATACGGGTGATACTGAAGCAGTAATAGTTGAATATGGCTTTTTGGATAATGCTGCTGATGCAGAATTATTAAAAAAGTATTGGCAAGATTATGCTGAAGCTGTAGTTAAAGCAATTGCTGGGTTTGTTGGAGTTCCATATAGTTATAATGGTCCTGTATTAAATGAAAATTATTATATTGTTCAAAAGGGCGATAGTTTATGGAGCGTTGCTAGAAAGTATGGTTTAACCGTTGATAAATTAAAACAGTTAAATAATTTAAGTAGCAATATGTTAAGTGTTGGTCAAAAATTGTTGGTTAAAGATACAAGTTCAAGTGAAGAAGTTGGAGTATATTATACTGTTAAATCTGGTGATACGTTATATGGTATAGCTAAGCAATATGGACTAACAGTTGATGAATTGAAATCAATGAATAATTTAAAATCAAATAATTTAACAATTAATCAAAAATTACTTGTTAGTGGTACTGGAGATATTAATTCGTCAAGTGATTATAATACTTATATTGTAAAAAGTGGTGATACTTTATGGACAATTGCTAATAAAAATGGAATATCTGTTGATAAATTGAAAGATATTAACAATTTAAATACTAATTTATTAAGTATAGGCCAGAAATTATTGATTCCAAAAAGTACAAGTGGTTCAGGAAAAACATATGTTGTAAAAAGTGGCGATAATTTATATAAAATAGCTCAAAATAATGGCACAACAGTAACTGAAATTATCAATTTAAATAATTTGCCAACTACTAACTTAAGTATTGGTCAAATATTACAATTACCATAGAAATAGAGTAAAATCTATTTCTTTTTAATATTTTGTTAAAAAGTAGTTGACTTTTATAACACTTATTAATATAATGTTAATAACAAAGCGGAAAATATCTGCTTTAAAAAATAAATGTGATATTAACAAAATGATATTATCACAAAGGAGGAAAGATGATTTATGAATAATAAAAAAAGAATTGACGAGATGACAGAAGCAGTTTTTATGATTGATATGAATGTTGGTTTTTGTGAAAATGGCAAATTAGCTGATCCAACTATTGAACATATTGTGCCAACAATAATTGAAATTATAAAAAATACTTTAAGAAATAATGAGGGCTTTTTCCTGGTGAATGACTTTCATACTGAGAAAAGTGTTGAGCTTAAAAGATATAATCATCATTGTGATAATGAAGAGGAAAGAAAAGTAATAAAAAAATTACAAATTTTTGAACTATATGCGACAAGAACTTTTTATAAAAATTCAACCTGCGCTTTATTTGCTCCAGGTATGATGGAAATGTTGATGCAAATGAGTAAATTAAAAAGAGTTATCATTGTTGGGTGTTGTACTGATATTTGTATTCAAAATTTTGCAATAGCTTTAAGAAATTTTTTTGACGAATTTAATATGGATATCGATATTATAGTACCAAAGGATGCTGTTGAAACTTTTCACATACCTCATGTGCATGATAGATTAGAAAATAATGCTAGGGCTTATATAGTTATGGAAAATACAGGTATAAAATTAGTAAAATCAATGAAAGAAGGAATATAAGATGGAAAGAAATTTATCATTACTTGTAGATAAGTATGAATTTACAATGAGTCAAGTTTATTTTAGTGCAGGGAAAAAGGATGAAATTGCTGTTTTTGATGCTTTTTTTAGAAAAGAACCTTTTGGAAAAGGTTACGGTATTATGGGTGGAGTAGAAAATATAATTAAATTTATTAAAGAAATTCATTTTAATAAAGATGATATTGATTATTTAAGAAGTACCGATAAATTTAGTGAAGAATTTTTAAATTATTTAAGAGATTTTAAGTTTACTGGAAATGTTTATGCTATTTTAGATGGTACGCCAGTGTTCAGAGGCGAGCCATGTGTTACTGTTGAGGCGCCTATAATAGAAGCTCAAATAATAGAAACAGCTTTATTGTCTTATTTAAATCAAGGAATTTGTTTTACCACAGCTGCTCGAAGAGTTGTTGAAGCTGCTGGAGAAATACCAGTTATGGAATTTGGAGCCCGTCGTGCTATGGGACCTGAAGCTGCTGTTGAAGCGAGTTATTGTTCAATAGTTGCCGGTTGTAGTGCTACTTCTAATATTTTGGCAGGTAAAGAAAAGAACTTACCGGTTAGTGGAACTTTTGCACACAGTTTTGTAACTTCTTTTGCAACTGAGTTTGAAGCTTTTAAAGCATATGCTGATGTATATCCTGATAATACAGTTTTACTTGTTGATACTTATGATGTTTTAAAAAGTGGCGTTCCAAATGCGATTAAAACGGCACAATATCTAAGAAGTAGAGGTTATGAGTTAAAAGGAATACGTATTGATAGCGGAGATTTAGCTTATTTATCTAAAGAAGCAAAAAAAATGTTTGTAGAAGCAGGATTTCCTGATGTTAAAATTTGTATTTCTAATGGTTTAAATGAGCGAACAATTAGGTCTTTAAAGGAACAGGGTGCAATAATAGATTCAATAGGGCTTGGTGATAATATAGTATTACCTGATCATGCTAGGGTTGGTTGTGTTTATAAACTTGTTGCAATGAAACAAAAAAATAAATATGATTCAAGAATTAAAGCTAGTAATGATGCTATTAAAGCAATAAATCCTGGATATAAAAAAGTTTATAGGTTTTTTGATCAAAAAACAGGGTATGCTTTAGGTGATGTTATTGCTTTATATGACGAAAATATTCCGAAAAATGGTTATACATTAATAGATCCACTTGATAGTAATAATACTTTAAGTATAGAAAATTATTTTGTAAGAGAACTTCAAGTACCAATGATTTTAAATGGTAATGTGGTTTATGATTTCCCAACAGTATTTGGTAAAGCTGAGTATTGTGAAAAAGAGATGGCTACTTTATATCCAGAAGTGAAAAGAGAAGAAATGCCTCATCAATATTATGTTGATATGACAAAAAAATTATTAGATTTAAAAAAAGAACTATTAAAATTGGCTAAAAGTCAAAGGGTTCAATATGATATTGATATGTCTTTAAAGAAAAAGCTATAATAATAAATAGAGGTTATGTTATGAATGAGTTAAATAGGAAAAAATATGTTAAAGCAATTAGTGATTTTAAAGTATGTAATCAAGAAACTGTTTCTACTTATAGTAATGGATATTTAGGGAAAAAAGTTTATAAAGTAGTTTTAAATGATGGAACTTCAAGATTATGTGAACAGATTACTAAAAATAATTGTAATGGTGATGCGGTAGTTATTATTCCTGTAACTATTAATGGTGATTATGTTGTGGTTGTACAATCGCGTCCCAATACAGAGGAAACAGTTTCAATTGAATTTCCTGCTGGAATGGTAGATGAAAATGAAAGTTTTTTAGAGGCAGCTCGTCGTGAATTGTTGGAGGAAACTGGTTATATTGCTGATAATCTTTATTTGTTAGAAGAACATTATCAAGATCAAGGATGTAGTAAAGCAATTATAAAGACTTTTGTGGCTGAAGGATGTAAAAGAGTAAATAATATGAAGTTGGATAGAGATGAAAAATTAGCATATGTAGAAATGAGTTATGAAGATATTCTTGATTTAGTAAAAAATGAAAAAAAGACTCAACCAGGTTTTAAAGATGCTAATTCTAAAATTGCTTTTATGCAATATACACTTAAAAAGAAAGGAATAATGTAATGTTAAAACGTTTTGGATTTATAAGAGTTGGTGCTAGTGTGCCTGAACTTAGAGTAGCTAATGTTGAATTTAATACTAAAGAAATAATTAAAGAAATTAAGATTTTAGAAAGTAAAGGTGTACAAATCCTTACATTTCCAGAGTTATGTTTAACAGGATATACTTGTGGTGATTTGTTTAGTCAAGAAATTTTACTTGAGAAATCTTTATGTGGTCTAAAAGATATTATGAATGCTACTAAAGAATTAAATATTGTTGTTATAGTTGGGATGCCGATTGTTTGTGATAATCAATTATTTAATTGTGGAGTGGTAGTTAGTAGAGGTGAAATACTTGGTATAGTACCTAAAACATATATTCCTAATTATGGTGAATTTTATGAAAAAAGATGGTTTAGTTCTAGTAAAAATTTAGTTAGTAATAGTATTAATTTATTTGGTAAAGAAATTCCAATAGGTGTTGATTTATTGTTTAGGGATGTTTTAGATAAAAAAATTGTTTTTGGTATAGAGATATGTGAAGATTTATGGAGCCCTAAAGCACCAGGAGTTGATGCAGCACTTAACGGAGCAACTTTGATATTTAATTTATCAGCAAGTAATGAAATAATTGGCAAATATAATTATCGAAAAAATTTAATTAATATGCAAGCGGCAAAAAATGTTTGTGCTTATATTTATGCTTCTGCTGGCGTAAATGAATCAACTACTGACTTGGTGTTTTCTGGCTATGCAGCAATAAGTGAAAATGGTTCATTGTTGGCCGAAAATAAAAGGTTTCTTTTTAATAGTAATCATATTATACAAGATGTGGATATCCAAAGACTTATGAACAATAGAATTAAAGATATTAGTTTTATGGGAGTTAATACTGTTTCTAAATATAGAGTTGTTGATATTAAAATTGATGATTTAAATGATGATTTATATAGAAATTATGATATTTATCCATTTGTTCCTAAGGATGAAACTAAAAGAATTGAAAGATGTTTTGAGATTATTAATATTCAAGCTTGTGGTTTGGCAAAAAGAATTAAACATACTGGTATGAAAAAGTGTGTTTTAGGAATAAGTGGAGGTCTTGATTCGACATTGGCTTTTTTAGTAGTTATTGAGGCTTACCGAAAATTGGGAATAAGTAATGATAATTTAATTGGTGTAACTATGCCAGGTTTTGGTACTACAAATAGAACTTATAATAATGCTATAACTTTAATGAAAAATTATGGTGTAACTGTAAGAAAAATTAGTATTAAAAATGCTGCTTTGCAACATTTTAAAGATATTGGCCTAGATGAAAGTGACAGAAGTGTTACTTATGAAAATACACAAGCACGTGAAAGAACACAAATTTTAATGGATATTGCTAATAAGAAAGGCGGCTTGGTTATTGGAACGGGAGATTTATCTGAATTGGCATTAGGATGGTGTACATATAATGGAGATCATATGTCAATGTACGCTGTCAATGCATCTATTCCTAAGACGTTAGTAAGATATTTGGTTAAATATTTTGCAGATGTTGAGCAAAATGAGGAATGTAAAAAAACAATTTTAGATATTTTAGATACGCCAATTAGTCCCGAATTGTTGCCACCTGATAAGGAAGGGAATATTAAACAACAAACTGAAAGTTTAGTTGGTCCATATGTTTTACATGATTTCTTTTTATATCATTTTATGAGATATGGTGCAACTCCAGAAAAAATTAAATTTATTGCTTTAAAAGCATTTGCTTGTATGTATGAAGAAGCGTTTATAGATAAATGGTTGAAATTTTTTATTAAGAAATTTTTTAGTCAACAGTTTAAACGTAGTTGTATGCCTGATGGACCTAAAGTTGGTACAATTAGTATTTCTCCTAGGGGAGATTTAAGAATGCCAAGTGATGCAGATAGTAATATGTGGTTAGAATTTTAAAACTTAAAGTTTGTAGCTTTAAGTTTTTTTTATTAAATTCTTTTTTATTTTTTGTTAAAAACAGGTTGACAAAAAATATAGTTATTAATATAATGTTAATAACATAATCTTTGGAGTTTTATGGGAGGAAGAAATGAAAATAGGAATATTTGGTGGTAGCTTTAATCCACCGCATAAAATGCATGTACATATTGCAAAAGAATTAATTAATAAACATTATGTTGATAAAGTTATTTTTGTTCCGACTGGTAGTAAATATAGGTATAAAAATAACTTATTGCCTGATAAATATAGATTCGATATGTTACAGTTAATTGTAAATAAAGATGTTAACCTAAGTGTAAGTGATTTTGAATTAAAGGATAATATTGTTTATACTTATCAAACATTAAATTATTTTAAAGATAAAAATGAGTGCGCAGAGATTTATTTTATATGTGGAGCAGATAATTTAAGTTACATAGATAAATGGATGAATGGTGAAGACATATTAAGAAATTATAAAATACTTGTTGTTGAAAGAAATGGGGAAAAAATAGAAAATTTGCTAGCTAAGTATAAAGATTATGAAAGAAATATTATTGTTGCTAATATTAAACAAAAAGATATTTCGTCTACCAAGATAAGGGAAAAATTAAAGCAAAATAAAAGTGTAATTAATTTACTTGATGATGATGTTTATACATATATAATAGAAAATAATTTATATAAATAAATGATACTTTTATGTATTAAGAAATATGGATATAATAAATTTAGAAAGTTGGAAATATTATGAAATCATTTAAAAAAATTGTTTTAGAGTTAATTAATAGAGGAGAAACGATTGCAACTATGGAATCTTGTACTGGGGGAGGAGTTGCAAATGCAATAACTTGTATAGAAGGAGCTTCTGAAGTACTAAAGTTTAGTGCAGTTACATATTCTAATGAATATAAGATAAAAATGGGTGTTTCTGCTGATGTGATTGATAAATATAGTGTTTATAGTATCGAAACGGCTCATGAAATGGCGTATAATATAGCAGAATTTGCAAAAGCTTCAATTGGTATTGGTATTACAGGTAAGTTAAATAGAGCTGATATAAATAATAATTTTGGAAAAGATAATGAAGTGTTTGTTAGTATTTTTTATAAGAATAATTATTATGATATGGTTATTCATGTTGATAAAAGTACTAGAAGACAGAATAAATCTTTTGTAATAGATAAAATTATTGAAAAGTTAGGTGAATTGTTATGGGGAGAAAGGTTAATAAAATAAAGATATTTGTTAATGATAATGAAAAATCTGTAATAGTAGCAAAAGATTTAGAACTTCAATTAATAAAATATGATTTTAAAATAGTTAATAAGGGTTTTGATTTAGCTATCTCTGTAGGTGGAGATGGATCATTTTTAAGAATGGTAAAAGAAACTAAATTTAATTCTAATATTTATTATATTGGGATTAATAGTGGAACGTTAGGTTTTTTACAAGAAATTGATATTCAAAATTGTGTAGATTTTGTAAAAAGACTTAATTTGGATAAATATAAAATAGAAGATATTAGTATACAAGAAACAAAAATAATAACAGAAGACAATATATATTATTTTAATAGTATAAATGAGATTGTCGTACGTGATAAGGATTTTAATACTTTGAAGGTTCCTGTATATGTTGATAATGAATTGTTAGAAGATTTTAGAGGAGATGGATTACTTGTTAGCACAAGTACGGGAAGTACAGCGTATAACATGAGTTTTGGAGGAAGTATTGTTTATAATACGTTAGATATTTTGTCTATAACGCCAATTGCTCCACTAAATAATAAGTTATTTAAAAGTTTAACTAATTCAGTTATAGTTCCTAGTAATAAGGTTATATCTTTAAGACCAAAGTGTACTAATAATGCTTTTTTTGTTCAAGTTGATGGTGTAAATAATGTTATTGAAAATGTTATTAAAATTGAAACTAAAATTGGTAATAAAGTTATAAAATGTCTTAGGATGAATGATTTTCATTTTATTAAGGTAGTTAATAGTAAAATATTAGAAAATTAATGTTTTATTTATTATTTTGTATATCTTTTATTATTTTATAAGCCTTATTCCAACTCGTAGTTTTTAAGCCTTTATATTTATTATTTCTTGCAAAAAGTATAGATTTGATATTATAAGATTGGCAATCTTTGCAATGTTTTATACTATCGTCAATTAAAAGATCTATATTATTGTTTTTACAAAATAATCCTTTATTTTTAATATTGCTATAGATAGTATTAATTGGTATATTGTTTTTTTCAAACCAATCTTTTAAAAGTTGATGAAGGTTTTGGTACTTTTCATCCGGTCTTGAAGTAATGATGCAAAGTTCGTGGCCTTCTTTTTGTAATTTATTTAATATTTTTGAGGCATCCTTTTTAAATGTAGCGTTAAAAGAAAGTTTATTACGATAAGTATCCCAAAATATTTTGATGTATTCATTACCAAATTCGTTTATAGATTTTGGTAATTTTTTTGTATATCCTTTTTGTGGATTATTACTTATGTAGATAGGCCAATATATTAATTGTTGTTCTTTTGTATTTGTTAGAGTGTCATCAATATCAATACCTATTTTCATTATAATCACCATTTGGATTATAACATATATTTTTAAAATTTTAAGTACATTTAAAATTAGTATGTTATAATGAAAATGAGGTGTTATTAATATGTTGTATAAAAGTGAAGAAGAGTTTTTAAAGGCATATAATCCGAGAGCGTATGATCCGATTTCAGTAACAACAGATATCTTGTTACTTAGTATAAGTGATGAATTACAAGCTAATTATCGAAAGTCGACTAAGAAATATATGAGTGTTTTGTTAGTAAAAAGAGATGATTATCCTTTTAAAGGCAAATGGTGTTTACCAGGAGGGTTTTTAAAAGTTAATGAGGACTTGGAAAGTTGTCCAAAAAGAATATTAGCTGCGGAAACTAATTTACGAGATATATATTTAGAGCAATTGTATACTTATGGTGCTGTTAATAGAGATCCACGTATGCGTGTTATTTCAACTTCTTATATGGCATTAATTGATAAAAATAGATTAAATGATAAAGTTAAAGATAATGCTTCTTGGTTTAATATAGAATATTTTGATAGAGATAATGAAGTACTAGTTGTATTAGATAATGGTTCTGAAGTAATTAAATTTAAAATAAAAAAAGTTTTGCATGAACAAACAACAGATAGATATAAATTTGAAATTTTGGAAAATGATTCATTAGCTTTTGATCATCCTTTAGTAATATGGTCAGGTATTGAAAGATTAAAAAATAAAATTAATTATACAGATGTTGTGTTTAATATGATGCCAGAATTGTTTGCTTTAGGTGATTTGCAACAAGTTTATGAAGTTATTTTAAATAAAAAATTGTTGGATCCAGCTTTTAGACGTATTATTGCGAATAAGGTTGAGAAAACAGAGTATGTTAAAACTGGTGCGGGGCATCGACCTTCTGCATTATTTAGGTATAAAAAAAATACTAAGTAGTTAGTATAATTCTTTACAAACACCTGGTGTTGGACGATAAAAGCAGTGATTTTTGTAACTGCCGGCAAAAGATTGATCGTACCAGGTGCTTTTACATGAAGAACCTTGGGATGGTGCGTAGAACCATAAGGCATGAGTTGCGGGATGGTAATATTCGCCATTAAGTACTCTTTTAGCCAAGTTTTTTTCGGCAGTGGTAGAACGTGATTGAAATAAAGAAGAGCTTGTGCCAACAAATTGGTTAGCTTGATATATTGCATCGGTAATTGTTCTTATGTTTGAAAATGTTAGACATGAAGCGATAGCTCTATTAACTACTACGTTACCAACCATTAGCATGCCAAGGTTTCCTTCATTTAAAGCTTCAGCACGCATTATTCGTGCTAATAAGTCTAGTTCTTTTGAAGTATAATTAAGTATCATATAATCACCTAATATATGTTATGCAATAATTTGTTTTTTTTGCTAAACGCTTTAGAGAAGTTAATATAATCTTTACTTATTAACAAAATATGTTATAATGAAGTTGCTTACTTTTTTAGGGGTATAGTTCAATGGTAGAATAACGGTCTCCAAAACCGCTGATGTGGGTTCAACTCCTGCTACCCCTGCCAAATAGAAATCTGCTCCAACTTTTGGAGTTAAAATATCGAAAAACGCTTGATTTTAAATGGAAATCGAGCGCTTTTTTTGTTTTTACAAAATGGTGTGAAAAAATAATATACTATAATATTTTTTTTGATATAATTAAAGTATATATGTTATAAGTAGGAAGTAGTAGTATGAAGTTTAGTAGTTATTTTAAAAGTATTGGGGTTTTAAGAGTTTTGGCTTGTATATGTGTACTTTTATATCATCTTAATATATTAAAAGGCGGATATTTGGCAGTATGTATTTTTTTTGTATTAACCGGTTATTTTTCGTGTGTATCAGCTTTTAAAAAGGAAAAGTTTTCTATAAAAGATTATTATTTAAAGAGATTTAAGAGTATTTATTTACCACTTGTAGTAGTTGTTTTTATTAGTATTGCATTTGTTTCTTTGTTTCATAGTATTAACTGGTTCAATTTAAAACCTGAAACTATATCTGTGTTATTGGGATTTAATAATTATTGGCAATTAAATGCTAATTTAGATTATTTTGCGAGACATGTATCTTCACCATTTATGCATTTATGGTACATGGCTATTATTTTACAGTTTGAGTTAATATTTCCCTTTTTATTTATTTTATTGCGTAAGTTAGGAGATAAAATTCATAAAGCATTACCTTGTTTAATAACAGCATTGTTAACAATTTTGGCAACGATTTTCTTTTATATAAGTAGTTTAAATAATAATATGATGGTTACATATTATAATACATTTACTAGATGTTTTTCTTTACTATTAGGAATTTTTATAGGTTTTGTTAGCTTTTATTATAAGGATAAACAATTTGTTATATTTAAAAACAATTTGATAAGTAAGTTAATTTATATATTTTATTTATTAGTTGCTTTATTACTATGTGTATTTATTGAATCTACTTCAAAGTATTTTGCAGTTGCTATGATTGGAATTTCAGTTATTACAGCGAGATTGATAAGTTATGCTACTATTTGTGAAAATGAAAAGTTAACGTTTTTTGATAAAGTTATAAAATATTTATCTGAAATAACATATGAAGTATATTTAGTTCAATATCCAGTTATTTTTTTACTTCAACGTACTAATTTTAATGAAGTTTTAAAAATTGTAATTAGTATTGTGTTAACTATTTTTATTTCAGTATTTTTGAAGTATGTTTTTAAATTAATTAAAAATGATTTAGGAATAAGAAAAACAAAGGTGTTTCATGTAGTTTTATATTTATTTATAGTTGGTCTGAGTGTGTATGGCGCATATTGGTTTTTGATTGCTAAAGATTATACTGATGAAATGAAAATGTTAGAGACTAAGTTAGCAGATAATAGTAAAACTATGGAAGAACATAAAAAAGAATATATGACAAGGTTAAAGAAAGAACAAGAAAACTGGGATAATATTTTAAGTAATTTAGATGCTGAAGAAGATGATTTGAAAAAAGTTGTATCTAATTTATCAGTTGTTGGAATTGGTGATTCTGTAATGCTTGGAGCTTTAAATGATTT
The DNA here is from genome assembly GCA_934096175.1 of uncultured Bacilli bacterium. Lineage (GTDB taxonomy): Bacteria > Bacillota_I > Bacilli_A > RF39 > UBA660 > Coprovivens. Next base: position 71,124 of record CAKOLG010000001.1, on the reverse strand, counting down.
ATATAAGACATTTCCTAATGGATATTTTGATGCAGCAATTTCGCGTACTGCTTATGTAGCAAATGGAATAATTCAAGATTTATCTGCAGCTAATTTATTAGGTGAAGTAGTTGTTATGAATCTTGGTACTAATGGTGATTGTAGAGAGCAAACGAAGCAAATGATTATGAAATCTTTAGAAAATAGAAAAGTTTTTTGGGTAAATGTTACGAATGATGAAAGTGTTAAAGTTAATGATAAGTTAAAAAAATTTGCTGCTAATTATGATAATTTATATGTTATTGATTGGAATTCAATATCACATGGTCATTCAGAATACTTTTTTGCTGATGGTATTCACTTAACACAAAAGGGTCGTGAAGTTTATACTCAAACCATTTATGATGCAATATATAATGTTTATTTAGATGAACTTAAAGAAAAAAGAGAAGAAATCTTAGAAGAACGTGAAGTTTTAAAAAAACAAAGAATAAGTTTTATTGGTAATTCGTTTTTAACAAATGCTTATGAAGTATTAGATAAGGAATATGCTTCCGCAGATTTTATCACAGATAATAATTTTAATTATAAAGATTTAGAAAATGTTATTAAAGAAAAAATAGCTGATGATACATTATCATATAATGTTGTGTTGATGTTTGATGAAACAAGTGGTTTAAGTACTAATGATTATAAAAAAATAATTGCTTTATGTAAAAATTATCGAATATTTATTGTATCAAATAATAGTAATTTAGAAAAATTAAAATCTGATAATGTTTCTATTATTAATATTTATAATGAAGTTAAAAATGGGGACTATTTGATGGCGGATGGAGTACATTTAAATAATGAGGGTAATCAAAAGTTAGTTTCGTTAATAAAACAGTATTTACAGTTTTAGCAATAGAATACAGTGTGTTTATTATATATTATGATGAAAATAAAAAAGTCGCTTTTATAAGTGACTTTTTACTTTGTGTTTAGTGATATCGACTAATAATAATTTTTCGTGAGATTTAGTTGTTGGTGGAGTTTTAGTTCCTTTAATTAAAGTTACTTCAAATCCGGTTTTTTTCCCTTTATTGTCGATAATTTCGTATTGCCCTGAACATGGCACTTTTTGACCAGGTTTTAATATAATTTGTTTCATAGATTTAACACTTTCCGTTACCAACATTATTGCTAATGAGAAAAGAATATGTTATATTTACTACAGGAATTCGCAAGATTCTGTAGCTATCTAACATGGTAGCTATTTTCTTTTTGTGAATTATATTTTATTCACAATTAAATTATATATAATAAAATATTACACGTCAAGTAATAATTAAGAACTATGTAATATTTTTTTACTTAATTGTTAATATATGCTATAATTTTGGTGTAAGAGGTGAAAGTATGGACGTTAAAAAATTTGGCGAAAGAATAAAAAAATTGCGATATGAAAATAATATGACGCAACATGCTTTGGCTGAACAGATTGGGATGACGCCGACTGGGATATGTTATTGGGAAGCAGGAAGGGCATTGCCTAGTTTAGCAACTGTTTTAGAATTGGCTGATATTTTTAATGTTTCTATTGATTATCTTATCGGAAATGAAGATTATAAAATTGATGAGTATGAAAATTTAATTAAGAAAATAAAAAAGGTTGATCCAAATAAACAAAGACTTATGTTGAGTCTTTTAAATAATGTAGTTGATACATTTATTAATGAAAGTAATAAAAAGTAAATATAGTTATTAACTGTATTTATTTTTTTATTAAATCGTCTAAAGTAACATTTAAGGCAACAGAAATCTTATAAAAAGTTTCAACAGAAAAGTTATAGGCACTTTTATCACTTTGGATTTGCCTAATAAAATCATGAGAAAGATCAACTAATTCAGCTAGTTTTGCTGATGTCATTTTCTTCTCTTTTCTGTATTTTCTAATGTTTTTTCTAATTGTATTGTAAATATCTTTGTCGAAATTTAGTTTTTCCATGAACTATCACCTAACATTAGTGTAAAAAAATATTATTATAAAATATGTTAGGCGTTGACTAACACAGTTTGTTGTGATATTATGTATGTGTTAACTAATATAAATAATATATGTATAGTTTTATTATTTTGGAATTATATTAGAATAATTTTTATTTTTTTATTAAGTCGTCTAAAGATACATCTAAAGCAACAGAAATTTTGTAAAAAGTTTCAACAGAAAAGTTATAGGCACTTTTATCACTTTGGATTTGCCTAATAAAATCATGAGAAAGATCAACTAATTCAGCTAGTTTTGCTGAGGTCATTTTTTTCTCTTTTCTAAATTTTCTAATGTTTTTTCTAATTGTATTATATATATCATTATCAAAATTTAATTTTTCCATGATGTATCACCTAACATTAGTGTAGAAAATTATTTTGCAAAAATATGTTAGGTAATAGCTCACTGATGTTTGATAGTATTATTATGTATTGAAAATAAAATTTTATGTAAAGGTTAGTTAACGTATGGAAAATTTGTTTAGTTTGTTTGTGTTTGTTTTATAAAAATGTTATTAATATAGATTTTATAAGAGCTAGTTGTTATTAGCTCTTATTTTTATGGCTTGTAGTTTATTACGGTGCTTTTTTATTTACCGTTTTTATATGATGTGTTATAATGGCAAGGTAGTAAAGTTTGATGTTTATTGTTTTAATTGTAGAAGGATGATGACATTGACTAAACAGGTTATTTGGACAAAAGCTGTCTTAGAAGCATTTATTACAGAAGGCAATTTGAATCCTAGACAAGAATTTATAGTTAGAACAAGAGCAGAAGGTTATACGATAGTACAACAAGCAGATAAATTACATTTGAGTATTGATCAAGTTAATAAGGATATTGCTCAATTAAAGAAAGTGTATGATGCGACTCAATTACATAGTTCTATATTACCTCCGAGAAAAAGGAATAAAGAAGATTTTTATAATTTCTAATTACACTTTTATTGCATAAAATGTAAGTGTTTGTTAACTTTTTTGTATATTAAAAGGGCATAATTATTACAATTTTATGGTCTTTTTTTGTGGGATAATATGTTTATGCTTTTAGAAGGAGGAATTTATGCAAAGCGTAGTAAAGTGGTTTAATGATACAAAGGGTTTTGGTTTTTTAGAATATAATGAAAAGGAAGATATCTTTGTTCATTATTCAGAAATAGCAGGGAAAGGTTTTAAAACTTTATCTTCTGGGCAGGCAGTTAATTTTAATCTTGTTAATACAGATAAAGGTTATCAGGCTAAAAATGTTGAAGTGATAACGGAGTTAAAGTAATGACTGTAAAGAATTATAAAGAATTTTTAGGCAGATATGATCTTAATCTTAAATATATAAGTAGTTCTGATTTAAAATATAAGTTGGGATGTATTAAGCAAAATTTGGTTGCTTTATGTAATGAAGAAGATTTTATTTTGCAAGAACTTTTTAGACGACATGAAAAAGTTGAAGAATTTGAGTTTATTTCTTATCAAAGATAGGTGAGAAATAAATTTTTTTTCTTGTTAAAAGATAGCTTTTTATATATAATTAATTTAGGAAGGAGTTTGATAATATGTACAATATGGAAGCTTTAGAATCAATTCTTGCAATTATCGGTGGCGCATTAATTTTTGTTGTTATTTTATTAATTGCTTGGTTAGTATTTTATTTTGTAGGTGCATGGAAATTTTATGTAAAAACAGGTAGAGAGGGCTGGAAAGCAATTATTCCTTATTACAATAATTGGGTACTTGTAGAAATGGCTGGTTTAAAATGGTACTGGTTCTTGCTTGCTCAAGCAGCAACAATTTTCTCTTTACTTGGTTTTCATGGTGCTTTAGCAACTATTGCGTCTTTGGTATCAATGGCAGCTGGGTTTAATATTTCTTATAATTTATCTAAAAAGTTAAATAAAGATGTTGGTTATGCCATTGTTTTATGGTTATTCCAAGGAATTTTATTACCTATATTAGGTTTCTCTAATAGTACTGTATGGAATGAATCAGCACCAGTTACCGGTGATGGCCTAGTAGATAATATTATTGATAAAACTAAAAATAATAACAATACTAATAGTACTAATTCAAATAATGCTAATTAAAAGACAATAAAAATTGTCTTTTTTTTAATACTAATGTTATAATTTTAATGGTGATTTTTATGAAGTATGTATATAAAACGTTTGGAACTTGTTCTACCGAAATAAGATTTGATATTAATAAGGGAATAATTTCCAATATTGAATTTGTTGGGGGATGTCCAGGGAATTTAAAAGCCTTAGGTAATGTTTTAGATGGTCAAAGTGTAGAGTTTATTGTTTCTAAGTTGAAAGGGAATAAATGTGGATTTAGACAAACTTCATGTGCTGATCAATTGGCTATTGCTGTAGAAAAAGCATCTTTGGAGGAAAAAAATGAAGAAAAATAGTAAAAAACTTATCCAAGAGTATAAGAAGTCTATTCCAATGGAAATTAGTGCTTTGTTTGGTAAATTTTATTTTTTTTCTTTTTTATTAATTATTTTTTTGTTAATATTTTATCCTTTGATTGTTATAAAAAAATGTAGTTTTATTTCTTCAGTACTTTTATTGATTTTTTTAGGCCTTTTTTATATATGGATGATAATTGATGTTCTTAAGAATAGAAAAAATTTTAATTCGTCAATGTTTTATATTTTAATTTTGTTGTTTGTTGGTTCATATATTAATGCAATATTTCATTTGATTAAATTATAGACATAATTTATATACTTGAAATTTACTATATTTTTAGTATAATACATGTTATAATTATTTAGTTGTATGAGGAGGTGCACTATGAGAACTTATAAAGCAAATTTACCTGAAGGAGTAAAAAAACAATTTGGCGCTTTAAGAGGTGTTAAAGTTAAATTAGTTAATAAAAATCTTAAAAAAGACAAAAAGGCTAGTAAATAGTAAACAGATAAAATCTGTTTTTTTTTTAAATAAAACTGCTTAAACCACTCATACATATTTTGTTAATAAAGATTGTCAAGTTACTAGGGTTTTCATTACAGTTGTTATTTAACCAGCTTGTAATAATGCCGATTGTTCCGTCGACAATGAAATTATAGATCTTTTCAAGGTCTTCAATAGAAGCTTTTCTAAGTAGTTTTTGCCATTCAGCAATGCTTTCTTCGTAAACTAAGTTTAAAATTTGACGTAAAAAAGTGTGGTCGCCGTTTGGCCCTAGAATCACGCTATAAATGTCTTTATGTTTGGCGATAGTTTCGATGGTTTTATTGGCAAAAGTTATTAAATAATTCCTTTTTATATCGTTAATATTTTCTTTTAGTTCTTCTAGTAATGTGTTTTCAATATTTTTTAAAAGATCAGGAATATCTTTGTAATATTTATAAAATGTTGTACGGTTTATGTTTGCTTTGTTGCATAATTCTAAAACTGTAATATCATAGATGTTTTTTTCTTTGATTAAAATCAGTAAAGTATTAGTCAAGTTATTTTTTGTTTTCAATATTCTTTTATCCATAGAAATCACCTTATTACTTATATTATAATATAAAAGTTTAGTATAAGCAACACTATGTTTATTAATTTTTGGGTGTTTAAATTTATGTTAAATAATGTTATAATTTTCGTAGAATATGGAGGATTTTTATATGGCAAATAGAATGATTTTTAATGAAACTTCTTATTTTGGTTGGGGTGCTAGGGAAGTTATAATTGATGAAATAAAAAGAAGAAATTTTAAGCATGCTTTGGTTGTTACTGATGCTAATCTTTTAAGAGCAGAAGTTAGTACGAAAGTAATTTCTTTATTAGAGGAAAATGGGATAGCTTATGAGTTGTTTAGTGATGTTAAACCAAATCCAACTATAAGTAATGTAAAAAAAGGGTTAAAGGTATGTAAAAAATATCACTGTGATTATATTATTGCAATTGGTGGTGGTTCAGTAATTGATACTGCTAAAGCGATTGGAATTATTACAACGAATCCGGAGTTTAATGATGTTAAATCTTTGGTTGGTGTAGCTGATACTAAAAATTTATCTTTACCTATTATTGCACTTCCTACAACTGCTGGAACTGCTGCTGAGGTAACGATTAATTATGTAATTACAGATGAAGAAGCTGTTGTTAAATTGGTTTGTGTTGATGCAAATGATATTCCAGTATTGTCAATAATTGATACAGAGTTGATGGCAGCGATGCCTAAAGGTACGGCAGCAGCAACAGGACTTGATGCACTTACTCATGCTATGGAATGTTATATTACAAAAGGTGCTTGGGAAATGTCTGATATGTTTGCATTAAAGGCAATGAAACTTATATATGAAAATTTAGAGAAAGCTGTTAATAAAGATAGAGAAGCAATGGATAAAATGGCATTGGCACAATATATTGCGGGGATGGGCTTTTCTAACGTAGGTTTAGGAATAGTTCATTCAATGGCTCACCAATTAGGTGCTGTTTATGATACACCACATGGTGTTGCTAATGCTTTATTATTACCATATATTTTAGAGTGGAATGGTGAAGTTTGTGCTGATAGATTTTATGATATGGGTGAAGCTTTTGGTCTAGATATGAAAGGATTATCTCCTTTAGAAGCTGTAAAGGTAGTTGCAAATGCTGTAAGAGATTTAGCAATTAAGTTGAATATACCTCAACACATAAGTGAAGTTGGTGGTAAAGAGGAAGATATTAAAATATTAGCCGAAAAAGCTTTAGTTGACCCTTGTACGGGTGGTAATCCAAGGGAGACATCTTTAGAGGATTTTGAAGAATTATTTAGGAGAGCATTTTAGAGAACTTGATTCTCTTTTTTTGTGATAATTATGTGAAAATTAGCACTATGTATTGACAAGTGCTAATGATGATGCTATTATTTTTTTGTCAAGAAAGAAGAATGATATGATGAAGAAAAAACAATTTAAAACAGAGTCTAAAAAAATATTAGATTTGATGATTAATTCTGTTTATACAAATAGAGATATTTTTTTAAGAGAGCTTATATCTAATGCTAGTGATGCAATTGATAAGTTATATTATAAGTCTTTAACGGATACTAAAGTAAATTTGAATAAAGATGATTTTTGTATAAAGTTGGAGTTGGATAAAGAAAATCGTACTATTAAGATAATTGATAATGGTATTGGTATGACTGAAGAAGAATTAGATAATAATTTGGGTATTATTGCTAAGAGTGGATCTTCTTTATTTAAGGAAATTAATGATAAACAAAAAGATGTTAATATAATTGGTCAATTTGGTGTTGGTTTTTATTCTGCTTTTATGATTGCTAAAGAAATTAGAGTTTTGAGTAAGTCTTTTGATAGTGATGAAGCTCATTTGTGGATTAGTGATGGTATAGATGGTTATAGTATTGAAAAGGCTACAAAAGCAGATGCTGGTACAGAAATAACTTTATATTTGAAAGATAATACTGAAACTGATAATTATGATGAGTATTTGGAACAAAGAAGAATTGAGGGAATTGTTAAGAAATATTCTGATTATATAAAATATCCGATAATAATGAAAGTTGAAGAAACAAAGTTAAAGGAAGATAGTGAAACAGAAACTGAAACTGTTGTTAAAGATAAAACTTTAAATAGTATGATTCCTATTTGGAAAAGAAGTAATTCTGAAGTTAAGGAAGAGGAATATAATAGTTTCTATTCAGATAAGTTTTATGATTTTGAACCACCTTTAAAATCAATTCATAATAAAGTAGAAGGCCAAATATCTTATGATTCTTTATTATTTATACCTTCTCATGCACCATATGATTATTATACTAAGGATTATGAAAAAGGCTTGCAGTTATATTCTAATGGCGTTTTAATCATGGAAAAATGTGCTGATTTATTACCTGATTATTTTAGTTTTGTTAAAGGGCTTGTTGATAGTGAAGATATTTCTTTAAATTTATCAAGAGAAGTTTTACAACAAGATAGACAACTTAAATTGATAGCTAAAAGTATTGAGAAAAAAATTAAGGCAATACTTGAGGAAATGTTAAAAGAAGATAGAGTAAATTATGAGAAGTTTTTTGAAGCGTTTGGTATGCAACTTAAATATGGAATTTATAGTTCATATGGAATGAATAAAGAAATGTTGCAAGATTTACTAATGTTTTATAGTTCAAAAGATAAAAAGCGTATTACTTTAAAAGAATATGTTGAACGTATGAAAGATGGCCAAGAAAAAATTTATTATGCTAGTGGTGAAAGCCTAGATAAGATTGACATGCTTCCTAGTGTAGAAAGTTTTAAAGATAAAGATTATGAAGTCTTATATTTATGTGATTATGTTGATGAATTTACTATTCAGTCTTTAATGGAATATGAAGGTAAGAAGTTTGCCAATGTAAGTAGTGAAAGTGTAGATTTGTCTTCAGAAGATGAAAAGAAAGAATTGCAAGAAAAAAATGAAGCAGCAAAAGATATGTTTGCAGTAATGAAGGAAGCTTTAAAAGATGTAAAAGATATTAGGTTTACTAATAAGTTAAAAAATCATCCGGTATGTTTAAGTACGGGAGGCAATATATCTTTAGAAATGGAAAAAGTACTTAATAGTATGCCTACTGGAGAAAATGTTAAAGCAGAAATTGTTCTTGAAATAAATGAAAATCATCCTATTGCAAATAAGTTAAAAGACTTATATGAAAATGATAAAGATAAGTTGGCTGAGTATACTAAAATATTATATAATCAAGCTAGATTAGTTGAAGGGTTAAATGTTGATGATCCAACTGAACTTACTAATTTAATTTGTAATTTATTAAGTGAATAGATAGTAATTTTACTATCTATTTTTGTGTTATAATGAGAAAAATGGAGATATGATTTATGGAGCCTTTAAAAATTGATAGAAACTTAAATTGGTTGAAGATGGTAAGTCAACAAGTTGATATATTAAATGATAACTTAAAGGATGATATAAAGATTCTTGAAGATTTTTGTTTAAGTCATAAAGTATTAGCAATGGCGGCGATTCAACTAGGGATAGATAAAAGAATAATTTATATTAAAAATAGTAATTTAGCTAAAATAGAAGATGATAAATGGAATGAAGGTACAGTGTTAGTTAATCCGGTTATTGTAAAAAGAGAGGGACTTACTCAGTTTTGGGAGGCTTGTGCTAGTTGCTTAGATAATACTGGTTTAGTTTTAAGACCATATAAAGTTTTAATAAAATATTTTGATTTAAAAGGAAAAAAGCATCAAAAAACTTTTAAAGATTTTGCGGCAACAGTTTTTTCGCATGAATATGATCATTTAGATGGTATTTTACATATGGATAAGGCAATTGATTTAAAAGTTATGAATGAAGAGGAAAGAAAAAAATTTAGAAAGACCCATCCTTATGAAATATTTTTTACTGATGGTGATTTTGAAAAATTGGAAAAAGAGCGTTTAAAGATGAAGGAAAGTATTAAAAAGGAGAAATAGTATGAAGGTATTAACGATAAAACAGCCATGGACGCAATTAATTGTTGATGGTTATAAAGAATATGAATTTAGAAGTTGGCAAACAAAATATAGAGGAAAAATACTTTTACATGCTGGTTTAAATTTGGAAAAGGAAGTTGTAGATAGATTTAAAGATTATAATTTACAATATACATTAGGGGCAATTATAGGTGAGGCTGAATTAGTAGACTGTATTTTAGTTGATGATAGATTTAATGAAGAATTAAGACAAATTAATCCAGTTGTGTATGGAAAAAGTAACCATGTTGAAAAATATGCATGGAAGCTGGAAAAGATTGTAAAATATAAAAGACCAATACCATGTAAGGGTAAATTGGGTTTATGGAATTTGGATGATTTAGATAATTAAAACTTGTTTTTCTGATAAATTCATAGTATTATTGTTTAAATTTAGGAAGAAGGGGTACTATGAATAATATTTTAAAAGAGAAAAAACGAGGTTCATTGATAGTGGTTAGTGGGCCGAGTGGTTGCGGCAAAGGTACTGTTATAAAAGAGCTTTTGAAAGGCAAAGATGATATGTGGTTAAGTGTGTCTTGTACAAGCCGAGCTATTCGTCCTGGTGATACACCTGGTGAAAGTTATTATTTTTTAACAAAAGAAGAGTTTGAAAGAAAGATTGCTGCTGGAGAATTTTTAGAATATGCAGTTTATAATGAAAATTATTATGGAACGCCAAAGGAACATATTTTAGAAAAGTTAAAAAATGGTATTGATGTTATACTGGAAATTGAAGTACAAGGTGCTTTAAAAGTTAAAGAGTTGGTTCCAGAAGCAATTTGTGTTTTTATAATGCCACCAAGTATGAAAGAATTAAAAAGTAGATTAGTTGGTAGAGGAACTGAAGATAAAGATGCTTTATTAAGACGATTTAGAACAGCTTATAAAGAAATAAATCAAGTTACTAATTATAACTATGTTGTTGTTAACGATCAAGTAGAAACGACAGTTTTGAAAATTAATGCGATTTTAATTTCAGAAAAATGTCGAGTAGATAGAATAGAAGAAGTCTTTTTGAATAATGAAGAGGAAGAAATTCATGAATTGTTGATGGAAGGTAATTTTGTTAATAAGGATATTGAAATATAGAAGATTTACTTAATTTTTGCTTTATGATATTATAGTTATTATAATAGGAGATGGTACTATGAAAGTTGATAATACAATGTTTTATGGTCGAGCAAGAAGAATAGATTTGTTAAAAAAAGTAGTGTTAATTTTAGTTATTTTAATTGCATTAATTTTGCTTATATCTTTTATTTTTAAGAAAGTACAAGAAACTGAAACAAATGTTAATTTTGAATATTTGAGAAACTATTTTCAACGTAATGGTTATAGTTGTGAAATGATTCAAAAATCTGGTGGAAAATGTTATTTCCAAAAAGAATCTAGTTATAAAAGTTTTACTAGGTATGATAAGGGATTTATTTTCTTGGTTAAAAATAATGGTTATGCAATTCAAATTAGACATCTTAAAGATTCTTATGAAGATATTATACTAGAAACAAATGGGAATGCTTTACCTAATTTGACTTATAAAAAATTTAATTGTGTAACTAAAAATGGTATTAATGGTGAACTAGATTATTGTATAACTGAAAGTGGTGAGAAATTGACTACAGAAGTTTATATTGGAGCAGTTGAACAAGCAATTAATGAGCTTGATTCTATATTAAATTCATCTGGTTATAATGTTTCAAAATTAATAGATAATTATTCGTGGGAAAAGTAAAAAACAGTGATTATTGTTTGAAGTTGTCTACATTCTATTGACAACTTCAATTATTGTTCACTGTCTTTTTTATTTTCTTCAACATCTTTGATATTTTCTTTTTTCTTTTTTGTTTTTTCTTCAGTTTTTTCGGGAATAATAAGAGAGGTTGCACCAGTTTCTTCTTTTTCTTGTTTATCTTTGCTATAAAAAATATAGCCTATAATTTCGATTCCAGCATAAATCATCATGATTAAACCTACAGATGATAAGATGATATTACCTATAACAATAGTGTAAATACCGACAATAATCAACAGTATGGAAACTATTAATAGTGGGAAAAATTTAGTATTTTTGTTGTTCATAGATAAAACATTAACTAGTCTAATGATACCACTAAATAAGATCCATCCACCTACTATAAATCTTATAAATTGTTCTATTACTCCAGAAAAGAATATAAATATTATAGATATAATTAGTGTTACTATACCGTTTATTAAATATTTTTTATTTTGTTCTAATTTTTTAATACTAATAAAATATAATACTAAAAAAACAATGCCAGTTGTTGCAAGAATTATGCCAATAGCAATTGATAAGAAAGAAATTACTTTGTCTGCACTAGTAAATAATATACCACCTAAGATAAAGAAGATAATTGAACTTATTAATGATGATTGTGTTGAGTAAGATTTAACTTTTATTTCCATGTTTAGCCTCTTTTCATTGATTTAATTATACAACATTGTCAAGCTTTTAATCAATAACATATCTTTGATTTAATTGTTGTGATATAATATATTAAGTAAAATAGAGAGGGTGTTAAAATTGGATTTTGAAAATGTAATATCTTTATTAAGAAAATATGATTTTAGTTCAACAACAACACATCCTTTTATATTTCTTGATAATGATAATATTGGAATCTGTTTTGCGTACTATGATGAAAATTATGGTTATTTAGAAAGAGTTAAGTTTTTTAATAATTTAGAAATTTTAGAAGATTTTTTAAAGAAGTTAAAATGGTTTAGAGATAACGGTAAAGCTAATAATGTAAATATTGTATTAGATGATTATACAATCATAAATCCTAAAGTAGTTTTTTTACGAGATAAAAAGGTTATGGTTAAGGGAGAAATGTTTGATATTGCTGGCTTTGATATGCGAGAGAAACAGAAGGATCAGTTAGATGAGATATCTAGGACAATATTAGAAGCTGGTAATTTACTTTTAATATATGATGAGATAAAAAATAGACAAAATGAATATTTAAATAGCGTTAATATTCTTTGTAATGAACTTCGAAGAAAGTATCATGAATTACAAAATCAAGTTGATAAATATAATGATTTTCATGTTGAGAGAGCTATTTCTTTGTTGCCTGAAACAGTTGTGAATGAAGCAATTAATGAATTAATGGAAAAATCAGCTAAAGATAGATATGGTATTTATAAAACAAATCATCCTAGTTTAGAAGAAGCTAAATCTTTTGTAAGAGAAGTTTGGGAACTTAATATGAATCTTGAACTTAATAGAAAGTATTATGAAGCACAAGTTGTAGAAAATAATACAAGGAATGAAATTAGAGTAGTAAATAAAAAACTCGCTTTTATGAAAAAATTGAATGAAGAAGATAAGGGTATTTTTAGAATTGATTTGGTAAAAGAATTTAGAAAAATTAATTATGAGTGTGCACAAAATAGTATTTTAATATCTGATGATTTTGTAAATGCTAAAATGAGAAGTGTTGAAAAAAAATATTCTTATTACGGTGTTGTTGATTTAATATATTTGGCAAATTTTTTAAAGGAATGTACTTATGATACTAATTATGCGGATGTTGCTTTAAAGTATTGTTCTTCTTTAAAGGTAAAAGATATAAGAAAGCCATTAAATATTATAGCTTCAGATCTATTTGTACAATATCGTGATAATTTAACAATTAATGAACAAGCTATAATTGTTTTATATAATTCAAAATATCGGGATTTGTTTGATTTGATATTAGCTATTCCAGAGTTTAGTAATAAAACAGTGCAAGAAATTAATAAAATTATTAGTAAGAGTAAAGGTTTTTCAAAAATTAAGTCAGAGTGTTATGATATAGTTAAAACTAGAATTAGTGATCCAATAAATGCTAATATAAAAAATAAGATTTTTGCTAATATTAATTTTGATAGTTATGAATTATTTTTGGAATCTATAATTAATCAATTAAAGCTATTGTTAGGTATAAGTAATAAAATAGTTATGTCTTCTGATGTTAATATGTATTTTTTAGTTAATAATATAAATGATATTAATAGTAAAAAATTTATATCTATTACAAATGATTTAAATACATTGAAATCTAAAATTGTAAATAATACGGATTTGATTGCTATAACAACTTTAAAATATGGTTTACCGGTTATTTATTCGCCTTATTATTTGGATTTTGGAGATATGTATCAAAAAGAAACAGTAAAAATGGAAATTAGAGAGATGAATCGTTTTGACTTGTTAATTGATATAAATCAAGTTATTATTAATATTAATAATGATGATAATATTACAACAGTTATTGATTATGTTTCTAATAAAAAAGTAGTTGGAGATGTAACTTTGGTAGAACAGTTAAATGTGCAACAGCAAGTGAGGTATTGTAAACTAGCTTGTGCTGGTAAAAATAATTATAATCAAACGGGAGTGATTAATAATGGATAAGAAAAATATGTTTAAGGATTTCTTTAGTAATTTAAAAACTTATTTGAGTTATATAATGAAATTAGGGTTTGGTGAATTATTTATTCAGTTTATAACTTTAGTTATAATTGTTTTAATAGCTTGTTTTATTTATATTCCAGTTGGGTTGGTTCAAGATTTGGCTTTGACATTTTTATCGACTTTTGGAATTGTTTTAGGTGATTTCGCTTATGCTTTTTTAAATTTAGTTTTTAAGATAATTGCTGCTTTGATAGCTGTTTGGGTATTTGTTTATTTATTTAATAAAAGGTATGAAAATATTAAACAAGACCTTGAAAGTAAAGAAAAAGAGTTAGCAATTGAAAAGGAAAAAAGTGCTGAAAGTGTATCAATAAAAGATGAAAGTATACCAATAAGTACTGAAAATAAGGCGAATGAAGAGGTAGATTTACCTAAAACAAATAATGATTAGTACTATAATATAGTACTTTTTTTAGTTATACTTGTTTTTTTGAATAAAATATGTTATCATGCAGTTTGTATTTTATGTAAAGAAGTGGGGAAGTTATATGGATAAAATTGTAAATATAGCTGTAGTGGCACACGTTGATGCTGGTAAAAGTACTTTAGTTAATGCGTTACTAGAACAAAATGGTGTATTTAGAGCTAATGAAGAAGTTTTAGAAAGAGTAATGGATAGTAATGATATTGAAAGAGAAAGAGGAATTACTATTTATTCAAAAAATTGTGCGATAAGATATGGAGATTATAAAATTAATATTGTTGATACTCCTGGACATGCTGATTTTTCATCAGAAGTAGAACGTATTATGAAGACTGTGGATACTGTAATATTGTTGGTTGATGCTGCAGAGGGACCAATGCCACAAACTAGATTTGTTTTAAAAAAAGCATTGGAACAAAATTTAAAACCAATATTATTTATTAATAAGATTGATAAGAAAGATGCAAGACCTCAAGAAGTAGTCGATATGACTTTTGATTTATTTATGGAATTAAATGCTACAGATGAGCAATTGGATTTCCCAATTATTTATGGTCGAGCTAGAGATGGTGTTGCTCAGTTATCTTTGGATGAAGAAGGTACTTCAATTGCACCATTATTAGATGTAGTTTTAAAACAGTGTACTGCTTATCAAGGTAATGAAAATGATCCTTTACAATTACAAGTAAGTTCCTTAGATTATGATTCTTTTATAGGAAGATTAGGAATAGGGCGTGTTACTAGAGG
This sequence comes from uncultured Bacilli bacterium, assembly GCA_934096175.1. Lineage (GTDB taxonomy): Bacteria > Bacillota_I > Bacilli_A > RF39 > UBA660 > Coprovivens. Next base: position 56,004 of record CAKOLG010000001.1, on the reverse strand, counting down.
TGCTATTAAAAATGGTCAGACAGTTGCTTTAGCAAGAAATGATGGTACAGTTAGTTCTTTTAGAATTTCAAAGTTATTTGTTGAAGAAGGTATTAAAAGAGTAGAAAAAGATATAGCATATTATGGTGATATAGTTACTTTTGCAGGATGTCCAGATATTTCAATTGGTGATACTGTTTGTGATAAAGACCATGTTGAACCAATGGCACCAATTGTGATTGAAAAACCAACTCTTTCAATGGATTTTTTAGTTAATTCTTCTCCTTTTGCTGGAAAAGATAAAGCTAGTAAATTTATTACTAGTAGACATATCAAAGAAAGACTTGAAAAAGAATTGGAAACAAATGTTGGACTAGAGGTAGAAGAATTGCCAGGTGCTGATGGCTATAAAGTTTCTGGTAGAGGTGAACTTCATTTATCAATTTTGCTTGAAAATATGAGAAGAGAAGGATATGAACTTTCTGTTTCTAAGCCAGAGGTATTATTTCAGGAAATAAATGGTGTTAAATGTGAACCTTTTGAAAAAGTTATTGTAAATTGCCCTTCAGAATATTCAGGAACAATTATTAATGATTTGCAGGAGAGAAAAGCTATTTTGGAAGTAGTTAGTAATGATGATAATGATTATGTTCATTTAGAGTTTAGTGCTCCAACTCGTGGTCTTATTGGATATCGTAGTGCGTTTATTACTAATACTAAGGGTGAAGGTGTTATGGTACGTTCTTTTGACGATTATAAACCTTATGTTGGGGAAATTACTGGACGTAAAAATGGTGTGTTAGTTACTATGGAAAATGGTAAGACTTTAGGTTTCTCATTATTTAATTTACAAGATAGAGGTACTTTAATTGTTGGACCTGCTGAAGATGTTTATGTTGGTATGATTGTGGGAATTCACAATAGAGATAATGATTTAAATGTTAATCCTTGTAAGAATAAGCAATTAACTAATACAAGAGCAAGTGGCTCTGATGAAGCAATTGCGCTAATTAAACCTAAAATATTTACTTTAGAGGAAGCTTTGGAATTTATTCAAGATGATGAATTGGTAGAAGTTACTCCTAGTGCAATTAGATTAAGAAAAAAGATTCTTGATCCAAATGAAAGATACAGAGTGAATAGAAAGTAGAGAAATCTACTTTTTTCTTGTTTAATTTTATTAAAAATATTATAATAGCTTTTTAATGAAAGAGTTTATTTATAATGCATTAAATATGTTAAAATGTTTTAAGATAAATTATAAAAAATTGATTTTTAGAATTTTAATGATATACTTATTTAAGAAAAGGAGTGGTTGTAATGCGTGAATTTACAGAACAAGAACAAGTTAGAAGAGATAAAGCATTAAAAATTAGAGAAATGGGTATGGATCCTTTTGGTCATAAATTTGAAAGAGATAGTTATGCGCAAGATTTAAAGGATAAATATGCAGATGTTGAACATGATGCATTTGAAAATATGGATGATACAGCAACTATTGCAGGAAGAATTATGTTTATTAGAAAAATGGGAAAGGCTTCATTTTTTACAATACAAGATAAGACAGGAAGAATCCAAATTTATATATCAATTAATGATGTTGGTGAAGAAGCTTATGAATTGTTTAAAACTGCAGATATTGGTGATATAGTTGGTGTATACGGAAAAGTTATGAAGACAAAGACGGGAGAAATAACTATTAAGTGTTTAAAATATACTCATTTAGTTAAAGCTCTTAAACCACTACCAGAAAAGTTCCATGGTTTAACTGATATTGAAGAAAGATATAGAAGACGTTATGTTGACTTAATTATGAATGATGAATCTAAAAAGATTGCTTTTATGAGACCAAAAATTTTAAGATGTATTCAAAATTATATGGATAATGCGGGATTTACAGAAGTAGAAACACCTATTTTATCAACTTTACTTACAGGTGCTTCTGCTAAACCTTTTATTACTCATCATAATACACAAGATTTAGATATGTATTTAAGAATTGCTTTAGAGTTACCTTTAAAAAGATTATTAGTTGGTGGTATGGAAGCAGTTTATGAAATAGGTAGGGTTTTTAGAAATGAAGGAATGGATCCAAGACATAATCCAGAATTTACTTTGATGGAGGCTTATTTAGCATATTCTGATTTGGAAGGAATGATGGAACTTACGGAAGGAATGTTCCAAACAATTGCTAGAGATGTCATTGGAAAGATGAATTTTACTTTTTATGGTCATGAAATTAATTTAGAAGGACCTTGGAAGAGAGTTAGCATGACAGATGCAATCAAAGAAAAAACTGGAATTGATTTTAAGAAAGAAATGACTGTTGCAGAAGCTTTGGATTTGGCAGCACAACATGGTATTGAAGTACAAGAACATGAAAGAAATGTGGGCCATATTATAAATTTATTTTTTGAAAAGTATGTTGAAGAAACATTGATTCAACCAACATTCTTGTATGGACATCCAATTGAAATATCTCCTTTAACTAAAGCTAATTCAGAAGATCCTAGATTTGTTGATAGGTTTGAATTATTTATTGGTGGTAAAGAATTTGCTAATGCTTATACTGAACTTAACGATCCAGATGATCAGTTGGCTAGATTTGAGGCTCAACTTGCAGAAAGAGAATTAGGTAATGATGAAGCTAATGATATTGATATGGATTTCATTGAAGCTTTGGAATATGGAATGCCACCTGCTGGAGGTATTGGATACGGAATTGATAGATTAATGATGTTATTTTTAGAACAAGAATCTATAAGAGATGTATTATTATTCCCAACGATGAAAGATAGAAACTAATTTTTATAATTAGTTTTTTTGTGAATTAATTTTCACTAATTTGTGCTTTATATCGGAATTTATTGTGTTATAATCAAGTAAGGAGGTAGAGTTATGAAAAAAAATGATAAGTTAAAAATATTATTAGTATTAGGAATCGCATTTGTTATTTTAACTTGGATAGTTCCTGCTGGAAGTTATCAAAGTGGAGCATTTGTTTCTAGTGGAATTGTTAGGGCAGGTATTTTTGATTATTTATTAATTGTTTATTATGCCTTGTATTACCGTGCTAGTGATATTTTTTATTTACTTGTTTTGGGAGGATTTTATGGAGTTCTTTCAAAAACTAAAGGTTATAGAAAATTAGTAAGTAAGACTGTTAATTTAATTAAAGGTAAAGAAATACTAGCAATGTTAGTTGTTACTTTGGTAATGGGGGTATGTACATCTATTACTTCAGATATATTGCCAATGTTAACTGTAGTACCTTTTATAATTACTGTATTCTTAAAAAGAGGTAAAGATAGAATAACTGCTTTGAATGCTGGTTTTGGTGGTATATTCGTTGGAACTTTTGGTTTAACAGTAGGAACTTATGGTGTTGGTGAATTAATTAGTGCAATGAGTTTGACTGTAAGTGATGGTTTATGGTTTAAAATAGTTATGTTTGTAGTTTCCTATGGTTTATATAATTTGTTTGCAATTCTTCATATGAAGAAGCAAACTAAATTAGTTAATTATACTCAATATGATGAGTTTACGACTACGAAGTTAGATGAAAAAGATATTAAGCCAAGTAAAAGGCAAAAGATTTGGCCAACTCTTTTATTCTTTAGCATATGTTTGGTAATTACTGTAATAGCTTATATTAATTGGAATGATAGTTTTGATGTTACAATATTTGATAATTTAATGACAAATATGGAATCGGTAACTATTTCTGAAGTACCAGTTTTAAGTAGTTTTTTAGGTTCATTTAATGCATTTGGTAAATGGACTGATTTGTTACCACTTTCATTTGTATTGTTAGTAACAACAATAGTAATTGCTTTAGTAAATAAGGTAAAGGTAAATGAATTTTTGGAAAATTTTGCTTTAGGAATGAAGAAAATAAGTAAAATTGCAGTTATATATGTGTTTGCTATGTCTTTGTTTGTTTTAAGCTATTATTTTTCTTGGCCAACAACTTTAATTAATGCAATTTTAGGTAATGGTAGTTTTAATATTTTTTCATTACTTATTGTTGCATTCTTAAGTAGTTTGTTATATGTTGATCCAGAATATATTGGGTATATTCTTGGAACATATTTGACTGCTACATTTGCTGATCAATTAATAGCTACTAGTTTAATTATGCATGCTGGATATGCACTTTCAATGATATTAGTTCCAACAAGTTTTATACTTATGATTGCGCTTTCTTATTTAGATATTCCATATACAAAATGGTTAAAATATATATGGAAGTTCGCATTAGCAATATTAGTTGTATTAATTATATTATTAGCTGTAATGTGTTATATGTAGGAAGAAGTGAAAAAATCACTTCTTTTTTTAATTTTTTTGCATATTTTTTAATAGGTGATAATTTTGAAAGATTTATTAAGAGATGCAGAAATAGAAATGAAAGAAATGAAACAACCATATGTAGGAACGGAGCATTTTATGTTGGCTTTCTTGAAAAGGTATAAAAATGATTATATAAAATATGATGAATTTAAGAAATATGTTATTGAAATAATTGGGTCTAGTCATAAAGAAAGTCAGTTTATTTTATATACGCCTATAATGAGAAAAGTAACAGAAAATTGTCAAACTCCAAAGGAAGCAATATTAAATATCTTATCTAATGATGATGCTATTGCTTATAATATTTTATTAAGTAAAAAAATTGATATTGAAGGATTATATTTGTTTTTAAAAAACACTCTATAGTGTTTTTTTCGTTATTTTATGGTAAAATTAATTCGATAATTAGATTGATGGTGATGGAAGTGAAATTGTTTAATACTTTATCTGGTAAAGTAGAAAAATTTAAACCTAATGTAAATGGTAAAATAAATATGTATGTTTGTGGACCTACTGTGTATAGTTATGCACATGTTGGAAATATGTGTCCTGTTATTGTTTTTGATATGGTATATAGATATTTTAAATATGCAGGTTATGATGTAAAGTACGCAAGTAATTTTACCGATGTTGACGATAAGATTATTAAAGCTGCCAAGGAAGCAGGAGTAACTGAAAAAGAATTAACAGAAAAATTTATTAAAATATATTTAGATGATGTAAAATCATTAAATTGTTTGGATATTGATTATCGTCCTAAAGTAACGGAAACAATGAGTGAAATTATTGAATATATTCAAAAGTTAATGGATAATGGGTTTGCTTATCAAAAGGGTGATGATGTTTATTTTCGCGTTAGTTCAGTTCCTGATTATGGAATAATTAGTAAACAATCTGTTGAAGAATTGGAATATGGTAATAGAATAGCTGTTGATGCTAATAAAGAAAATCCTTATGATTTTGTTTTGTGGAAAAAAACAAATGAAGGAATTACTTGGGATTCACCTTTTGGTAAAGGCCGCCCTGGTTGGCATACAGAATGTGTCGTTATGATAAATAAAATTTTTGGTGATAATATTGATATTCATGGAGGTGGAGTTGATTTAAAATTTCCTCATCATGAAAATGAAATGGCACAGAATAAGGCTTTGACTGGGGAAAATTTAGCTAATTATTGGATGCATAATGGACATGTAATGGTTGATGGTGTAAAGATGAGTAAAAGTTTAGGTAACTTTATAACTGTTCATGATTTATTAGCAAAATATCCAGCTAATGTTATTAGATTAGCTATTTTAAAAAATAATTATCGTTTACCTTTTGATTTTACTGATAAGTTATTTAATGAAGCAAGAACGATTGATGATAAAGTATATAATGTTTTGAAGCAAGCTAATTTAAAGATTCAATTAAATAATTTAAAAGTAGGTAGAATTAAGCAGGATGAACAGATAAATAATATAATGGATGATGATTTTAATACTTCAAATTTAGTTACTTATTTATTAAATTTAGTTAAAGAGTTAAATAATATGATGAGAAATAATTTAGATTTTATTGATGCTTATGACAAAATAAATTTAATAAATTATATTTTAGGATTAAAGTATGATTTGGTAGTTATGACAGATGATGATAAAGAGTTATATAAAAAATGGCTTGAATATCGTGAAAAGTCAGATTATAAGAATGCAGATGAAGTAAGAGATATTTTAGTTAGTAAAAATATAATATAGAGGTGCGATTGTGAATAATATAATGGTATATATTACAGCGCTTTTTTTACCTATATTTATATATTTATTAATGTATAGTTTCTTTAATAAGCTTAAAAAGAATGGTATTAAAGATTTAAGTGGATTTGAAATATCAAGAAGAATTTTAGATGGTAATAGTCTTAATAGTATATATATTGTTGAAGTTAAAGGTCTTTTAAATGATCATTATGATGCTAATCAAAAAGTAGTTAGATTATCAACTGATGTTTTTCATGGAGAAAATATAGCTGCTTATAGTGTAGCAGCATTTATATCAAGTTATGCTTTGTTTGATAGGCAAAATGAGGTATTTTTACGAATTAAAAAAATGTTAGATCCAATTGCTAGTTTACTAATGTATCTTTCATATATTTGTTTGATATTAAGTATATTCATAAGTGAATTATTTGGTATAGCTTTTTCTTTTCTGTTGCTAGTTTTACTATATGAGTTTCTTATGATTCCTTTGAATTTAAAGGCAAGGGCAGTGGCACTAGCGGAAATGCTTAAAGATAGTAATTTAAAGCAATATGAGAGTGATATAAATAAAATTTTAAATATATATATTTTAAGTAGTATAGCTTCGCTTGTGTTTGATTTGATTGCTTTAGTTGATAAGTTAATAAAAAGGGATAAGTAAAGTTTTAAAAAGTAGACATAATGTTTACTTTTTTTATAATTTTTGAAATATTAGATTTTTTTTGTTGTTATAATAGTGTTAGGGTGATATTAGTGAATAATAAAGAATTAAAACCAAATTATACTTACGGAGTGAATACAAATGATAAGAAAGCTGTGTTAAAAGCTTATAGAAAAGCAAAATGGAAGCATATATTGATAAGTTTTTTAGCTTTTTTAGTTATTGGTGTGTTACTTTGTTTTGTTGTTGATTTCGCTATGGTTAATTTTATGGATAAAAAACCTTATTTGGCATTGAAAGAAAAAGTTGATTATGGAACCCTTTATAAGGGTATTGGTTATAAAGCTTTATATTGTGATAATGGGGAAATTTATAAAGGAATTATTGATGGTAAATCATGTACAGATGATTTTAGCTCAAATAGTTTTAAAGATGTATTTTATAGAAATTTTATGACTTATGTTAAAAAGAAAAAAATATTAGATGAAACTAATTTAGTTAAATTAGATATTACTAATATTAAATTTGATGAATATAATGATAAAGGCGGCAGTGATTATTTAGTTGATTTTAGTTATTTGTGTGTTGATGGTTCAGATACTTGTTTTAAAAAGTTAAAGGAAACTGAAAATCAATTAAATGTAAGGCTATATGTTTCAATTAATAGAAATAATGAAGTTTATGATGTTAAAACTTTTAAAAATACAGGTGAATATTATAATGAATTAAAAAAAGATTATATAGATAAAGTAAAAAATTATTATATTAGTAATGGTAAAATAAATGTTGATAAATTGCGTTTATTTAATATAGAATTAATAAAAAATTATGGTTTATATAAGTATGATGGTATTATATATGCTGATAGTTATATGATTAACATTAGTTATTTTTGTAATGATAATTTAAATGATTGTGTATCTAGAGATGATGAAGCTGAAAATAGTAATTATTCTTTTGACATGGTAATGTTACTTGATAGTGATAATAATGTTATGTTAGTCAAAAATATAGATATTATAGAATAAGAGTATCGGACATGATACTTTTTTTTATAAATATCTTTTTATTAATAAATGTGGTAATATGGTGGTGGGTGAAGTTCGATGAAAAATATCTTATATATGGTAATACCTTGTTATAATGAAGAAGCAGTATTAAATGAAACTACTAAAAGATTGAATGAAAAGTTTCAAACGTTAATTAAAAATAAGGTAATATCAAAGAAAAGTAAAGTTTTGTATGTTAATGATGGATCAAAAGATAAAACATGGGAACTTATTTTAAAATATGCTCAAGAATATGATAATTTTACAGGAATATCATTATCACGTAATAGAGGGCATCAAAACGCCTTGGTTGCTGGGTTGTTAACTGCTAAAGAATATGCAGATGTAATAATCTCAATGGATGCTGATTTACAAGATGATATTAATGCTATAGATAAGATGTTAGATGAATATTTTAAAAATAATGCTGATGTGGTCTATGGTGTAAGATCTTCAAGGGAAAAAGATACTTTCTTTAAGAGAACAACAGCACAGGGATTTTATAAATTTATGAATTTTATGGGAGTAGATGTTGTTTATAATCATGCTGATTTTCGTTTGACTAGTAAGAGAGTATTAGATAATTTTGCTAATTTTAAGGAAGTTAATTTATTTTTAAGAGGAATTTTTCCTCTAATAGGTTTTAAATCGACAATAGTATATTATGAGAGAAGTGAAAGGTTTGCTGGTGAGAGTAAATATCCTTTGAAAAAGATGTTATCTTTTGCTTGGGATGGTATTACTTCATTTAGTGTAAAACCATTACGTTTTATTTGTATACAAGGTTTTTTGATATTGTTAATAAGTATATGTATTATGATTTATGCATTAATACAAAAAGTTACTGGGAATACTGTTGATGGGTGGACTTTTATAACAATTTCATTATGGTTTTTAGGGGCTTTACAAATGATATCAGTTGGTATTATTGGTGAATATGTAGGAAAAATATATAATGAAACTAAAGCTAGACCAAGGTATATCATTGAACATAATTTATTGGAGAAAAAAGATGAATAAAACTTTAAAATTTTTTAAAAAAAATATAATTTGTCTTTATTGTTTAATTTTAGCGTTTTTGACGTTATTAATTACTAGTAAAAATTCATTTTTATATCCATTAAATGATTGGGTTGATGCTAATGCTTTTTTTACGGTTGGTAAAAGTATGTTTAATGGTGTAGTACCATATAAAGATATTTTTGAACAGAAGGGATTAATATTATATTTTATTTATGGTATAGGCTATTTATTTAGTCCTAAGAGTTTTCATGGTGTATTTATTTTAGAAGTATTATTCTTTACAGTTTTTTTATATTTTGTACATAAGATTATAGTTTTATTTTTTAAGAATAAATATAGTTATATATTTTTACCTATTATAGCAGTTTTAATTACAACTAGTGTTTCTTTTGTACATGGCGGTTCTTGTGAAGAATTTTGCTTGCCTTTTTTTGCAATAACTTTATATTATTATTTAAAACATTTTAAAGATAAAGAACTTTCTTATAAGCAGTTATTTATTAATGGCTTTATAGCGGGAGTTATTTTGTTAATAAAATATACTTTTTTAGGCTTTTGGTTTGCTTTTATGATGTTTATCTTTTTTGATTTTATTAGAAAAAAGTCATTTAAAAAAGCCTTTTGTGCTTGTGGTGTATTTTTGTTAGGCATGAGTGAACCGGTTATAATTTCACTAATTTATTTGGGAGTTAATGGAGCGATTAAAGATTTTATTAATGATTATTTTATAATTAATATGACTGCTTATAATGAGGTTATAAGTATTGGGTCAAGGTTTAATAAAGTTTTTAAAGGTGTTTTTAGTTCTTTATTAGATAATGGTTATTTAGTATATTTTGGTATTATATTATTGCCTTTTTATTTATGTAAATTAAAAATGGATAATTATGAAAAAATGAGTTTTATTGGAATTCTTGTTATTTTTTCATTAGGATTATTTTGGGGATTACATTTTTATAGGTATTATATGTTGCCTTTATTGATATTTTTAATTATAGCTATTTTAGGTATAAGTGGTTGGTTAAAGAAATATATTGATAAAATTGTTGAAATGAAATTTGCTAATTTAATTTATTTATTAGTTTTTATTGTTTGTATGTGTTTATGTTATAGTGGTGCTAATTATAAGGAAATGATTTTTTTAGATAAAAATAAAATGTTTCAATTTAAATATGCTGAATATATTAATAACTATGATAATCCAACTTTGCTTAATATGGGATATTTAGATGCTGGATTATATACAACTACGGGAATTGTTCCAAATACAAAGTTTTTTGAGGTACAAAATATTCCATATGATAAATTCCCGGATAATTTAGATGATATGAAATATAATGTTGTTAATAGAAATGTAATGTTTGTTTTGTATTATACTAAAGATAGTTTGGATAATGTAAGAAGAAAAGTTCCTTATTTATTTGATAATTATACTTTGGTATATGATGATGTTTATTTGTTTGAAAAAGAAGAGTATAATGCATATTTATTTTATGTAAATAGTTAATAAATTTGTTAGCATAATTTTATTTATATGTTATATTTATAATGGTGATACTAATGGTAAAAGAAGATTTAAAAGCGATGGCTCGTTCTCTGATTAGTGCAGAAAATCAACAGGAATGGGTGAAACAAAGGTTGATAGAAAAAGGTTTTAGTGAAGAAGTAATTAGAAAATTTGAAGAAGATTTTCAATATTGTTATCAGGCTAAAAAAGGTGCTCAATATTTGAATGAAAAATTTGGTGTAGATGTTAATCGCCGATACAAAAATATTCCTTTTACAGAAGAAGAGCTAAATACTGCTTACGAACGTGCAGCAGTTATAATTGAAAGTGAAGCTAGTGAAGGTAAAATAAATGAAGTAGAAAAAGGTCATTGTTTTGGCATACTAAGAGAATATTTTAGTAAAACACTTTTTGAAAAAGAAAAAAATTTAGCTGATTCAGAAAAAAGTTCGGAGTATTTTGGCCAACTTTCTTCAGGTATAAGAAAGGTTAGAGCTTTGAAAACACAGATGCAAAAAGAAGATTTTCCGATTGATGAATTTATGGATGCGTACTTTGCGGAAAAATTTGTTCCTGAAAATCAAGAAGAGGCAACGATTAATTTTAAAATATAATAGCATAGTTTTTATGCTTTTTTTTGAGGGAAAATTTGCTAAAATTTAAAATGAATTGTATTATATTTCCTGATTAAGGGGAATTTTTATGAAAGATAAACCAAGTGAATTATTATTTAATCCTAAAAAAGTGTTTAAAGGAGAAATAAAAAAGGTTTTAAAAGGATATCCTAAAAGAAGTAGTAATTTTAGTGATAAACTAGATGAGCGTATATTAGGACCTAAATTAAGTGATAAGTTTATAAAAGATGGTTATGCATATTTATTAAGAGGTGCCGCTTTTGGTCAAGAATCAGGCTTTTATACGATTAAATATACTGATAAAAAAACTATCGAAAATACGAATGCAAATCCGGTAGTTGCGGCGTTTTCGCAAATGTTTGATGGTTCAGGCCAATTTATTTCGACAACTACAAATTTATTAACAGCTGCTTCGTTTGCTAATGGAGGTCGAATATATGTTGTTCGTGTACCGGTTGAAGATGTATATAGTTTTAAAAGTTTTTGTGATTTTGAGTATGAATATTTAATTCCAGATTATATAGGCAAGGATGAAATTATAGGTTGTTTTAAATTTGGTAATTTTAAGCAAATATATGATTTTTTAATTAGTCAAGGTTTAGATATAAAACCAGAAGATTTGGGAGTAAGTTTAGAAGAACTTTTAAATCCGGATTTGCAACACGTAAAAGTGTTAACTGAATTTAATCAAGAATCAATGTTTTTAGAACCACTTATGAAGGAAATGCAAAAAAATTTAGAGGAAAAATCACGTAGTGAGCCACAATTTGTGAACAGATTTATTTTGGATATATTAGATAAATCAGATAGTAGAAGCATGGGTGGTAAAATGGGAAATGTTTCAATTTTAGAAAAGAAAAATGAGAAACCAAGAAGAATTGCAATATTTACGGATTCACATGGATTATTGGAACCAACTGAAGCAATTCTTGAAAGTATAAAATCTAAAGGTATAAAAGAAATTTATTCTTTAGGAGATAATATTGGTTTAGGACCAAATCCTAAGGAAGTTTTAGATTTATTAGATGTATATGACGTTAAAAGTATTGCTGGAAACTATGAGGATCATATTAATATAGGCTTAAAACCTTTTGCTTCATATATGACTGTTGATAAAGCTATGAACATAGAGTGGATGAGTAAACAAATTACAAGTTATCAAAAGGAAATGCTTAAAAGTATGGCACATTGTATAGAATTGAATTTAGGTGGTAAAAAAATTGCACTATGTCATTTTGCTAATGATGTTAGGTGTGATTTTACGAAACATTCTACTTTGATTTATGGTAGGGCTTGTAATGAAAAGCTTTTAAATCCTTATGATCAATTTATGTATACTAATAGCGTGGAGCAGATGGATGAAATAGCAACGGTTTTAGGATTTAAAACTTTTGAAGGTAATTTATCGACTTATCAAAGATTGTGTATGTTAAAGGATTTTATTTCAAAGAATAAAAATACTATTTTAAGTAATCCTTATTTACAAGGATATATTTCATATGTTTATGATCCGTTGTTTTGTGATGGTAGTCAGTTGAGACAAGTTAGTGATTACGATACTATAATTCAGGGACATGTTCATTTTAATAGGTTTGGTAAATGTTCTGTTACTGGAACAGAATTTTATGATGTAAGAGCAGCAGGCATGGGTTATAGTGGATTAGAAAATGATATGGCATCTTATATTATTTTAACTGAAACAGATGATGGATTTGATATTTCTAAAATTGATGTTCCATATGATAGGAAACAAATGGAACAAAGTATTTTAAAGTTAGAGTTACCAAATAATACAATAAAAAAATATACTAATATACATTAATGAGATAGTATGAGTTACTATCTTTTTTTATTTATTGTGTTATAATAATGAAGCAATTGGAGGTTATGTATGGATTTGTTGGAAGAAAAGTATATTGATTTAATGTTGAGAGGATGTTTAGATGCCACAAAATTAAATGCACTTTTAATTCATTGTGATTTTTATGAACATATAGAATTTGCAAAAAGAGTTGCTAAAAGAGCTAAGGAATTAGGTGTAAATGATGTTCTTATTCATGTAAATGATTTAGATGCTATTCATAGTTATTTATTAGATACTGAGTTAGATGATATAAAGGTTAATCCTTTAATTGATAGGTCTCCGTGGGATGAATATGCTAAAAAAGGAGGAGCAATCTTATTTTTAAATTCTACTGTTCCAGGTTTGATGGATGATGTACCGGTAGAAAAAGTTGATAAAATGATAAGGGAAAGACTTAAAACTTGTCCTTTTTATAGAGAAAATGTTTCTAGACATACTTTTCCTTGGACTATAGTTGCTGTTCCTAATGAAAGATGGGCAAAATTTGTGTACGGAAATGATGAAGAGGCTTATAAAAAATTATATTTGGCGATTATAAAAATGTGTATGGCTGATAAGGATGATCCAGTTAAAGCATGGGAAGAATATAAAGAAAAACTTAATTATTATGCAAAAAGATTAAGCAGTTTACAAATTAAAACTATGCATTATACAAATTCTTTGGGTACAGATTTGGTTGTTACAATTCCGCAAGGTAATCGTTGGTTAAGCATTGATAAAGGACTGATAAATGGTTGTAATGTAATGTTTAATTGTCCTAGTTTTGAAGTATTTACTTCGCCTGATGCTAGAAAAACAGAAGGAATAGTTTACGGAACCACACCATTTTATTTCAATGGTAGTTGTATAAACGATTTTTCAATATCTTTTAAAAATGGTAAGGCTGTTGATTGTACCGCTAAGCAAGGGCAAGATGTTTTAGAAAACGGTTTGTTCAAAGAGGAACATTCTTGTTATTTGGGCGAGGTTGCTTTGGTTGCTAAAGATTCGCCGGTTGCTCAAACTGGTATTGTTTATCATGAAACGCTTTTTGATGAGAATGCAAAACCGCATTTGGCAGTTGGCTCTGGATTCCCTGATACTTTTGAAAATTATCAAAATTTATCAACAGAAGAACTTGTTAAGAAAGGTTTAAATCTAGGAAGTATTCATCAAGATTTTATGATTGGAACAGATGATTTAAATATTGAAGCAGAAACTAATGAGGGTTTAAAGCTAATTTTTAAAAATGGTAATTTTAATTTATAAAAAAGTATTAAGGTTTTTATTCTTAATACTTTTTTTATATGCTCACGTTATTTGCAAAATCATTTTTTGAGTCAAGAGAATAATCGGTGTATTTGTAATATGTAATTGATTCTTCTTCATAATCTATTGTGACTATTATTTTGGAATTTTCATCATAAGAATCTTTAATAATTGTTCGGTCTAGTAAGTTATTAGTTTCTGTGAAAGATTCATTTTCTATTAAATAGTTTAAGTAGTAATTGATATCGTCTTTACTAAGTTCATTTTTGCAATATACTAATGTATATTTTGTGGTGTATAAGTTACTTTGGTCTGATATATCGCATATATCTTTTGGACCTATAACATTATAAATAGTTGGAATATTATCGTAGCCAAATTCAATGTAATTTAAAGTTTGAACGTCATTTAAATGGTTTCCAATTAAGAAAAAAATAATTAAGCAAGGTACTGTAATGAGCAGGATGAAAAAGAAACCAGAAATAATAGTAACGATAATTGCGCCAACATTAGTTTTGGGCTTTTCTTGGTTATATTTGATATAGTTCATCTCTTGTTTGGTTGATTGTCCGCAGTTTGGACAAAAGTTATTATTGGAGTCTAGTTTATTTCCACATTTTATACAGTACATGTTTCACACCTCTAGTTAATTATAGCATTTTTTAGGGCAAAATGTTAGAATTATAAAGAAATGATTAATAATTAAAGGAGATTATTTATGTATAAATATAGATATGAAAGAGTTAAATATAATTTAAAAAAATATAATATTTTAAGGGGGAATATTTATATTATTGAGAGCTATAAAGGTTTAATAAATGAGTTGGCAAAACAAGGATGGAGATTTGTTGGAAGCATCCCTGTTAAAGTAGGAGGCCGTGGGGAAATAATGGAAATAGATTTGATTTTTGAAAAGAGTGAGGAAGATGAATAATATTGATTTTAATAAATATTTAGAAATTCATTCGCCAGGTTATGTTATTGAAACTTATAAAGATGGAATAGTTAGGGAGTTTGTTATTGGTAATAAACAAATTTTACCTACTATACAAAAAACTACTTCAAATACGTTATACGATATTGCTTCATTAACAAAAGTGTTTACTGCTGTTTTAGTATATATGGCTTATGAAGAAAAATTGTTGGATTTATATGATTATGTATATGATTTAGATTGTAATTTTGTTAATTTAAAAAGTGTTAGAGTTATAGATTTGTTGTCGCATAATCAAAATATTTGGACTGATGGTTATTTAGGAAATGTTGAAACAAAAGAGGACTTTTATAAAGTATTGTATAGTGCTTATGTAAAGAGTGATTTTCCTACTTATGTAGATGTTCATTATATAATTTTAGCAACGATATTAGAAAATATTTATAAAATTAGTTATCGTGATTTATGTATAAATAAAATATTTAAACCTTTGCATTTAGATAATACAACTTTTGATCCAGATCCTAAAAATACAGCTTCAAATAATTATGAGGTGACAGCAAGTGGGGATGTAATTACAAATATTACGCCTGGTGTAATTCATGATACAAAAGCGCGAAATGCTAAAAAGTTAGGAATAACAACAGGGCACGCAGCAATTTTTACAACAGCAAGTGATTTTATGAAATTTATAATTGGTATTTTTCATTATAATTTGTTAAAAAAGGAAACTGTTAATTTAATGTTACAACACAGAGATTGTAATTTAGATAATTATAATTATTTAAAGACAATTGTTAAAGAAGATGATATTAATGTTATGTATGATGAAGCTTTAAAATTAAATAGTAATTTAAATTTAATTACAATTAATAACATGGGATGTCGTTACCGTAGTGTTATAAAGAAAATAAATTCTATACCTGATATGTTTAGTGATAATTCAATTACGTTTAGTGGATATTGTGGGCCGATTTTTATGATGGATTTGGATAAAGATGTGATAGTTGTTATTATGTGTAATCATATGCACAATACTCATCTTGATCGTGCCGGTAGAAAAGCTATGTTATATAAATTTATGGATGAAGTACTTGCCCATTTAATTAACTAATACTTGTATTTTATTTGATTATATATTAAGATATGTTTCAAAAAAAGGGGGGATTTTGATGATTTGTTATACTGATGCAGGGAATGTTGTGTTAGCAAAAATCGAAGCAAAACCCAAATATCAATCATTGTTTGATACTTCGAGAAACAGTTTTGTACCTATTAATGCAAGAGAAGATGAATTAAAATATTTGACTTGTTTTAAAAAAAATGGCAGTATTTGTTATGAAAATGAAGAAATTCAAAGTTTGGATTTTCATAAGCGTTTAGAAAATGATATAAAAACATTCTTAAGGATGGATAACCTTTTATCTAGTAAAGGTTTTATTGTTGATGGTTTTAATGAAAAATCTTTTACTGGTGGTTTTAATTTTAGTAATAATTTTTTTAGTATTTTAATTGAAAAAAAGTTTACGGATAAAAATAGTGCTTTAGCTTATGATTTAAAACGTTTTAAATTAGTTTATCCTGCAATTACTAAATTGTTTATGGAGGGAAGTGTTCTTGATTGTCAAAATGTTTCTTTGAATGAAATTTTAAAAAATATTTTTAATAATAGCTATTTTAATATGCTTGATTTAATAAATGGTGATGGTGAATTAAATAAAATTAAAGATTTTATTGATTTATGTGATGCTGTAACTTTAAAAAAAATATTAACTGGAGAATATCCACAGTTTGCTTATTTTTGTTATGATGTTTTCCCTTTTATAGAATTTAAAATTATTAAATCTTTGGCAGTTAAAGAATTATATTATTTAAAAAGTCAAATTAGTTTATTTATTAATGGTGATTCTTTAGAAAAATTTAACCAGCTTCTAGATATTTCAGCGGCAAATGAATATGTTTTATCATTAGTTAAAAGGATTAATGATTAATTTTGCTCTTTAAAACATCGTGAAGGTGTTTTTTTATGTTTATTTATTGATTAAATTATATATAATAAAGATGATATTTATTTTCTTAGAAAAGAGGGTTAATATGTTTAAGTTAGTCTCAAAGTATGAACCTAGTGGTGATCAACCACAGGCAATCAAAGAGTTAGTTGATGGTATTAAAAGTGGTAAGAAGGAACAAGTTTTACTGGGAGCAACCGGAACTGGTAAAACATTTACTATTGCAAATGTTATTAAAGAAGTTAATAAACCAACATTGGTGTTAGCACACAATAAGACACTTGCAGGTCAACTTTATAGTGAGTTTAAAGAATTGTTTCCTGAAAACCACGTCGAATACTTCGTATCTTATTACGATTATTATCAACCTGAAGCTTATGTACCACAGAATGATACTTATATAGAAAAAGACGCTTCAATAAATGATGAAATTGATGAGCTAAGGCACGGAGCAACTAGTGCGTTAATTAACAATAGAGATGTTATTGTAGTTGCATCAGTTTCTTGTATTTATGGTATTGGTGAAAAAGAAGAATATGAAAAGATGATGCTTACTTTAAACGTTGGAGATACTGTAAAGAGAAATGATATTATTAATAAATTGGTTGATATGACGTATGAAAGAAGTGATTTGGATTTTCATAGAGGAACTTTTAGAGTTAGAGGAGATTCAATAGATATAATTCCTGTAAATGAAAAATCTTATGGCATTAAGGTTGAGTTATTTGGTGATGAAGTAGATCGAATATGTACGTTTGATCCATTAACTGGAGTAATTATGCAAAATAAGAAAACTATTAGTATTTTCCCTGCTTCTCACTTTGTAACTGGTCCTGATAAATTACAAGAAGCAATTAAAAGAATAGAAGCTGAATTAGCACAACGTTTGGTTGTATTACATGAAAATGGTAAACTTTTAGAAGAACAACGTTTAAAAGAAAGAACTAATTATGATTTGGAAATGCTTAAGGAAACAGGATTTTGCAGTGGTGTTGAAAATTATTCGAGGCATTTAGCGTTGCGAGCAGAAGGCGAAACACCTTCTTGTTTAATAGATTTTTTTCCTGATGATTTTTTATTGGTAGTTGATGAATCGCATGTTACATTGCCACAAATTCGAGGTATGTATAATGGTGATAGGATGCGTAAGCAAACTTTAGTTGATTATGGATTTAGATTACCTAGTGCTTTAGATAACAGACCATTAAAATATGATGAGTTTGAAAGTAAGATAAATCAAGCAATTTATATTTCAGCAACACCCGGTGATTATGAGTTAGAAAAAGTTAATCAACAATGTGTTGAACAAATTATTAGACCTACTGGTTTATTAGATCCGACGATTGAAGTTAAGCAAACTGAAGGTCAAATTGATGATTTGTTAGAACAAATTAGAATTCGTAAAAGTGTAAATGAAAGAGTTCTTGTTACTACATTGACAATTAGAATGGCAGAAGAATTGACGAATTATTTAAAAGATGTGGGTATAAAGGTTGCCTATTTACATAGTGAGGTAAAGACGTTAGATAGACTTAAAATAATTCAAGAACTGAGAAAAGGAAAATATGATGTTTTAGTTGGAATAAATCTATTAAGAGAGGGACTAGATATACCAGAAGTAAGTTTGATTTGTATTATGGATGCAGATAAGCAAGGCTTTTTAAGAAGCTCTAGAAGCTTGATTCAAACTATTGGGCGAGCTGCGCGAAATGAAAATGGTCATGTTATTATGTATGCTGATACAATAAGTGAAGCTATGGAAGAGGCAATTTCTGAAACGGCACGTCGTCGAAGAATTCAAGAAGATTATAACTTAAAAAATGGAATTGTTCCTAAAACTGTCAGTAAGGAAATTAGAGAAGTAATAAGTAATGAAGTAGAGGAAGAAAGTAAGAAAGAAACAACTAAGATGAGTAAAAAAGAAAAACAAAAATTAATGTTAAAGATTGAAGAAGAAATGAAAAGTGCTGCTAAAAATCTTGATTTTGAAAAAGCTATGGAACTTAGAGATATATTGTTTGAATTGAAAAGTGAATAAAACACATTTTATATGTG
Source organism: uncultured Bacilli bacterium (assembly GCA_934096175.1). Taxonomy (GTDB): domain Bacteria; phylum Bacillota_I; class Bacilli_A; order RF39; family UBA660; genus Coprovivens. The sequence continues at coordinate 36,951 of CAKOLG010000001.1, read as the reverse complement.
TTTTTAATTTGAATTAAATTAAGCATGGTGATATAATACAAACATTCTTTTATTATATAGTTTTGTGATGTTTTATTTGCAAAAGAGATGTGTTATACTTAATGACATAAGAGGGAGAGATGTTTATGCAAACTACATATATTTTTGGCCACAAAGTTCCAGATACAGATTCTGTTTGTGCAAGTATTAGTTTGTCTTATTTGAAAAATAAATTAGGAGATAAGACAGAACCAAGAGTTTTGGGTTCTTTAAATAAAGAAAGTAAATTTGTATTGGATTATTTTAATGTACCAGTACCACAATTTTTAAATGACGTAAAGGTTCAAATTAAAGATATGCATTATAATAAGGATGCTATGATTGAAGAGCATGTTTCTATATATGATACTTATAGAACTTTGGTTTCTTTTGGTGTAACTGGTTTGCCACTTGTAAATAAAAAGAATGAATTAACTGGTTATGTTAATGTTAAAGAGATTTCAAAATATTTAATAGATGGAGATATGACTTCTTTAAATACTTCATATGATAATATTTTGAGTACTTTAAGTGCGAAAGAAATATTAAGATTTGATGAAGAGATTAAAGGAAATATTTTGGCAGCTGCTTATAAGAGTGAAACTTTTATTTCTAATGTTAATTTAAAGGATACAGATATATTAATTGTTGGTGATAGATATAGAATAATGGAATATGCTGTTAATTCAGGAATTAAATTAATAATTTTGGTTAATAATGCTGCTTTACCTGAAAATTTGTTAGAAATAGCTAAGAAAAATAAGATTAATGTGGTGTCATCTAGTTTAGGTACTTTTAAATGTGCTAATATGGTTAAATTATGTAACTATATAAATCTTATTAATATTAATCCAACTCCAGTAACATTTAATGTTTATGATTATAGAAATGATTTTGTAGATGTTAGTAGTAAGCTTGGTCATACTAATTATCCAATAGTTAATAAGCAAAATATATGTTTAGGAATGTTAAGGTTAGTTGATACTAATGATTATGAGAAACAAAAAGTAATTTTAGTTGATCATAATCAACAAATTCAAAGTGCAGATGGAATAGATGAAGCAGAGATTGTAGAGGTAATTGATCATCATAATTTGGGAACAATTGGTACAAGAATGCCAATTAATTTCAGAAGTATGCCAGTAGGTTGTACTTGTACAGTAATATATAAATTGTATCAAGAAGCAAATGTTGAGATACCTAAAGATATGGCTGGTTTAATGCTTTCAGCAATTTTGTCTGATACTTTATTGTTTAAATCACCAACTACTACTGACTTAGATGTTGAAGTAGCTAAAAAGTTAGCAAAAATAGCTGGTGTTGATTGTGAAACGTATGGTATTTCGATGTTTAAAGCGGCTTCAAGTATTGCAGGAATGACTATGGAAGAGATTATTAATGTTGATAGAAAAACATTTGAATATGATCATTATAATATTTCAATTGATCAAGTTATGACTATGGATATGGAAGAATTGCTAGAGAAAAAAGATGAAATGCTTAGTATGCTTAATAAGATGTGTAAAGAAGATAATTATGATCTTTCACTAGTTTTTGTTACAGATATTGTAAAAAATGGTTCTTATTTATTCTATAATGAAGGTATTGAGGATAAACTAGAAGATGCATTTGGTATTACAGGTATTAAACAAGGTATTTATATGGATGGTTTAGTATCAAGAAAAAAACAAATGTTGCCACCACTTTTGGAAATGTTAGAAAGAAGAGGTTAATCTTCTTTTTTTGTGTTAAAATAATTATAGGGTGATATGATGAGAGCGTTAATAACGGGAGCTAGTAGTGGTATTGGTAGAGATATGGCACACTACTTAGGATCTTTAGGATATGATTTAATTTTAGTCAGTAGAGATCAAGATAAATTGTTGGAAGTGGCTAAAAGTATTAAAACAAGTGTTAAAGTTATAACTATGGATTTATCTAGTAGGGATAATGTTTTTAAGTTGTATGATCAAGTTAAAAATGAGGATATTGATTTTCTAATAAATAATGCTGGTTTTGGCTTATTTGGTAACACATATGAAACGGATCTAGGAAAAGAATTAAAAATGATAGATTTAAATATAACGGCCGTTCATATATTAACTAAGTTATTTTTAGGAGATATGGTCAAAAAAGATAAGGGACGTATTTTAAATGTCGCAAGTAGCGCTGGTTTTATGGCAGGACCTGGTTTGAATACTTATTATGCAACTAAAAATTATGTTACAAAATGGACAATAGCAATTTATGAAGAATTACGTAGAATGAAAAGTAATGTTAAAATAAGTTGTTTGTGTCCTGGTCCTGTTAATACAAATTTTAATAAAGTGGCAGGGGGACATTTTACCTTGAAGGGTTTAAGTAGTGAATATGTTGCTAAGTATGCTATAGATAAAGCTTTAAAAAATAAATTAATAATTGTACCAGGTGTTTCTATGAAGTTAGGTTTATTTTTTAATAGGTTTTTACCATATAAATTATCTTTGAAAATAGTATATAATATTCAAAAAAAGAAAAATAGAGGCAAGTAAAGATGTTTAATTATTTATTGAAAAATATTCCAGCAAAATTTGTTTTTGCTGGCTATAATGTACGAAAAAGTTTGACAGTTATGACAACTAATACTGAAAATGGTGTTATTTATGACGTATTTTTATATACATATGTGGATAATTATTTGTCTTTTTATATTTTAATGGATGATGGTAAATATAAATGTGTTGATCAAAAAGTTAATGTAGATAGTATTGATGCTGTTGATTTAATTAGTAGACATTTGTTTAGGGGATCTTATTATGATACAACAGAATTTGATAGTTATGATAAGGAACAAGTTATTGGTGTCTTTGGTTTAAGAGGAATTACTGATTTGTTAAAACAAGTAGACCAAATGGATAAGGAAAATGATAATCATGAAATGAGTTTACAAGCATTGATTGATAATAAGGCACAGTATAATGGTATGGAAATAATGGGAGCTATTAATAGATTTAATCGAAATTTGCATTGGGAAAAGGGATTAATTACAGTTCCAGCAATAAAAAACAGCCCTGATGATACTTTTGCTTCACCAATTGGAGATGAATTTGATTTCTTTGATTTTATGACTGATAAAAGTTCTGATCAAATTATAAAAGACTTAAAAGATTTAGATGATAGTTTAGATGGAGTTGGAAATAAAAAAGCGATAGAAAAATTATAAAGACCTATTTTTTATAGGTCTTTGTTTTCTAAAATGCCGCTATACCAAATTAAATCTTTTCTTTGCAGGTCGTTTAGGCGTGCATAATTGTTTAATAATTCGTTTAATTGTTCATCAACTAGGTTGTTGGCAATGTTGTTAAGAGGAATATCTTCATTTATTCTTTCTAATAAATAGTCTGTAGAAGTATTTAAAAATTTTGCTATTTTTACAAGAGTTTCAGCACTAGGCATTGCTTTGCCTGATTCATACGCACTAATAGTTTCTTGTGATACTTCGGCAGCAATACTTAAACGAACTTGTGTAATATTTCTTTTTTCTCTTAGTTTTCTTAATCTTTCCATTTGTACCACCTCGTTTACTAATAATATTTTATAGAAGATATTTATATTTTTTAGATACTACATTAATCTTTGGTTATAGTTATTGTTTGTTAGAAGCTAATTTTGATGTTTATTATTTACAACGAACAAATGTGTGTTATAATACGCTTGGGTGTAGTACTATGTTTAAAAAAGTATATATTGAAATTACAAATAATTGTAATTTAAAGTGTCCATTTTGCATTGGTAACAATAGAAAAAAGAAGTTTATTGAAATGCAAGAATTTGAGATTTTACTTGGTAAACTAAGTGGTTTTACGAAGTATTTGTATTTTCATGTGATGGGTGAGCCACTATTACATCCAAAGATTAATGAATTAATTAATTTGGCGGCAAGAAATTATTTTATAAATATTACTAGTAATGGGTATTTAATTAATAAAATTTATGATAATAAAAATGTAAGACAATTAAATATTTCATTACATAGTTATAATGAAATATTTGATAAATCATTGAATGATTATATGAGTGATATTTTTAATACTGTGAATAACTTAGTACTTAATAACACTATTATAAAGTATCGACTTTGGGTGAACAGTGTTTATAAAAAGGAAATAATTAAATTATTGGAAAAAGAATATGAAGTAAAAATTGGTGATATGAAAAGTGTTAAATTAGCACATAATATTTATTATGAAGTAGCAGATGAATTTATTTGGCCAAGTATGGATAATAATTATTATAAAGAAACTGGTTCGTGTCGTGGATTACGTGATCATATAGGCGTTTTGGTTGATGGGACGGTTGTTCCCTGTTGTTTGGACAGTGCTGGGGTTATTAATCTTGGTAATATTTACAAAGAAGATTTAAATGATATAATAAGTAGCAATTTGGTTAAAGAAATGAAACAGGGATTTTGTGAAAATAAGAAGGTACATGAGTTTTGCCGTAAATGTAATTTTTATGAGTTGAGGAAATAGTATGCAAGAGATAAAAGGTTATAAGGCATTTAACAAAGATGCAACTAATAGGTATGGACAAGTTTTTATTGAGGGTGAAACTTATTATTCTCAAGGTAAATTGCAATTTGGAAATAATGGAAATGGGTTTCATATGTGTACTGCTCTATCTGATGTTTTTCGTTTTGTTAACGCTTTAGATGATGATGTCTTAGTAGCAGAAGTTACGGGTAGTGGTAATTATGTATTAAATAATGATTTTTATTATGGTTATTTTGATATGTATTGTTTTGAGATGATAACTATAAATAAGTTTTTATCTAGAGAAGAAATTATAAATAAAATGTTGGCTTCGCCGTCGTATGAAGTAAAAAAGTTTTTTAGTACTTGTAGACTTAATAGAGATGAAAAATTTATGTTTGTAAAAGAATTTATGAATGACATTGATGTGATAAAAGCCTTATTATATTATCATTTTGATTGTCATGATATTTATCAAGATAGTGTTAGTATATCGACTGAGGAACAGTTAAGGAAGGTGCTTAAATATGGACAAAATAATTGTTAAAGGTGCAAGAGAAAATAATTTAAAAAATATTGATATAGAAATACCTAAAAATTCATTAGTTGTTATGACTGGTGTTTCAGGATCTGGTAAAAGTAGTTTAGCTTTTGATACTATTTATGCAGAGGGACAAAGAAGGTATGTAGAAAGTTTATCATCATATGCTAGACAGTTTCTAGGTGGTACTAGTAAACCTGATGTTGATAGTATTGAAGGGTTAAGTCCTAGTATTAGTATAGATCAAAAAAGTACAAATAATAATCCACGTAGTACAGTAGGAACTGTTACTGAAATATATGATTATTTGCGATTGTTGTTTGCGCGTATTGGTGTTCCATACTGTCCAAATCATCATGAACCAATTAAAAGTCAGAGTATTGAAGAAATGACAAATAAGATAATGGATTTCCCAGAAGGTACAAAAATAGAAATTATGGCACCTGTTGTTAGAAGTGAAAAAGGGGCTCATCAACAATTATTAGATGATTTAAGGCAAAAAGGTTATTCGAGAGTCAGAGTTAATGGTGAAGTAAGAGATTTGTCAGAAGAAATAAAATTAGAAAAAAATAAAAAAGACACTATTGAAGTTATAGTTGATAGAGTAGTTATAAAAGCTGAAGAACGAAGTAGAATTTTTGAATCAATAGAAAATAGCTGTGCTTTGGCAGATGGAATAGTTTTGTTTAGAGTAATTGGTGGAGAAGAAATTTTAATGAGTGAAAATTATGCTTGTGTTCATTGTAATTATTCGATGCCAATTTTAGAAACGAGAATGTTTTCATTTAATTCGCCTTTTGGTGCTTGTCCGGAATGTAATGGTTTGGGCATGAAGATGAAAATATCACAAGATTTATTAATTCCTAATAAAGCAAAAAGTATTAGACAAGGTGGAATTGTTACATTATCAGAAGATCAAAATACGACTTTTACTGAAGTAGAAACAGTTGCAAAGTATTATGATATTGATTTAGACATGCCAATTGAGAAGATTCCTGTTGAAAAATTGAATAAGATACTATATGGTTCAACAGAAGTTATGGAATTTAAATATGTTTCTAAAAATGGTAATATAAGAACTAAAACAGATTTTTTTGAAGGAATTATTAATAATTTAGAGAGAAGATATGTTGAAACTACTGCTGGTTGGATCAGGGAATGGATAGAAGGTTTTATGATTGAAACTGAATGTCCAAGATGCCATGGAACTAGATTAAAAAGTGATGTTTTAAATGTTTATATTAATAAGAAAAATATTTATGATATGACAGCGATGAGTATTGAAAATTTATATACTTTTATGAAAAATTTAAAATTAAATGCTGAACAACAAAAAATAAGTGAATTGTTGGTTAAAGAAATATGTAATCGTTTAGAATTTTTGAATAATGTAGGTTTGGGATATATAACTTTGAATAGAGCAGCAGGAACTTTATCTGGTGGAGAAGCTCAACGTATAAGACTAGCAACACAAATAGGCAGTAAACTATCAGGAGTTTTATATGTACTTGATGAACCGAGTATTGGTTTGCATCAAAGAGATAATGAAAAATTGATTCAATCGTTAAAGGAAATGAGAGATTTAGGTAATACTTTAATTGTTGTTGAGCATGATACTGACACAATGATGGCAGCAGATTATTTGGTAGATATTGGGCCTGGTGCTGGTACTCTAGGCGGATATATAATGGCTGCTGGAACACCTGAGGAAGTTATGAAGAATCCTAATTCTTTGACCGGAAAATATTTGACAGGTGTAGAAAAAATTGAAGTTCCTAATAAACGTCGTAAAGGTAATGGTTTATATTTGGAAGTTAAAGGAGCAGCAGAACATAATTTAAAAAAAATAAATGTTAAATTTCCGTTGGGTAAATTTATTTGTGTTACGGGAGTTTCAGGCTCTGGTAAATCAACTTTGGTAAATGATATTTTATATAATGCTTTGACAAAAAAGGTTTATAAGTCAAAAACTGTTGTTGGTAAGTGTAAAGAAATTAAAGGTTTGGAAAATATTGATAAGGTTGTGCATATCACACAAGATCCAATTGGTAGAACACCAAGAAGTAATCCAGCTACTTATGTTGGGGTTTTTGATGATATTCGAGATGTTTTTGCAGAAATGAAAGAATCAAAAATGAGAGGCTATGGAAAAAATAGATTTTCATTTAATGTAAAAGGTGGTAGATGTGAAGCTTGTTGGGGAGATGGCGTGAAACGTATTGAGATGAATTTCTTGCCTGATGTTTACGTTCCTTGTGAAGTTTGTAAAGGTACTCGTTATAATAGGGAAACATTGGATGTTAAGTTTAAAGGAAAAAATATTTCAGAAGTATTAAAAATGCGTGTTTCAGAAGCGTTAGAATTTTTTGATAATGTTCCAAAGGTAAAAAATAAAATACAGGTAATGATGGATGTTGGTTTGTCTTATATTGAGCTTGGCCAACCAGCACCAACGTTGTCTGGTGGTGAGGCAGGAAGAGTAAAATTAGCAAAGGAATTGCAAAAAAAAGCAACTGGTAAAAGTGTGTTTATTTTAGATGAACCAACTACAGGATTACATATTCATGATATAAAAAAATTGTTAGTTATATTACAAAGAATTGTTGATAATGGAGATACAGTTATTGTGATTGAGCATAATTTGGATGTAATAAAGGTTGCTGATTATGTAATAGATTTAGGACCTGAAGGTGGAGATGATGGTGGTAAAATCGTAGCTGTTGGAATGCCTGAGGAAGTAGCTAAAGTAAAAGAAAGTTATACTGGACAGTGGTTAAAAAAGTATTTGTAGGTGAGTAAAATGGCAGAGTTAGATGTAAAAAAAATGGTAAAAAATAAACCTTTAATTAAAAGGTTAGAGTTAGAATATGGAGATATGCATTATATTATTATAAATATGGATGAGTCAGTTATAGATATTGATGGTGAAATTTGGGAATATAATATTACTGATTTATTGTTGCATAAACTTCAAGATATGGTTTGGACATACGAAGAAATTGATGAATTTGATTTTTGGCCTGATAAAACTAGAGATCATGCACCGCTTGCAACTATGTGGCGAATTAGTTGGTATGATGAATTTGATACTTATTATCATAAAAGTGGAGCAACTAAGTATCCAGAAAATTTTATGGATTTGGTAAAATTTTTAAAAACATTGAGATAGAAGAGTAGTTATTAAAACTACTTTTTTGTTTTTATTTACTAGTTTTATATGTGATATAATACTAGTACTTGGGAGGGGTTATATGAATCCAGTAATATTTAGTGTAGGCAATTTTGAAGTTAGATGGTATTCAGTTTTAATATTATGTGGAATATTAATCGCTTTTTTCTTGGCTCAAAAAGAAGCAAAGAAAAGAGGTATTTCTAAAGATTTTATACTTGATTTGGGTTTTTGGGTAGTTTTGTTTGGTTTAATAGGAGCAAGAATATATTATGTGATTTTTAATTGGGATCTTTATAAAGGGGATCTAATGGAAGTCTTTCGTGTTTGGAATGGGGGCTTAGCAATACATGGAGGCCTTATTGCTGGTTTTATTACTTTGGTGATTTATTGTAGGTATAAAAAAGAAAATGTTTTAGAAATTACCGATATTATTGTTCCTTCTGTTATAATTGCTCAAGCAATAGGAAGATGGGGAAATTTTTTTAATAGCGAAGCTCATGGACCAGTCACTTCATTAAAAAATTTAATTAATTTAAAAATAATTCCTAGTTTTGTAATTGATGGTATGAAAATAAATGGTGTATATTATCATCCGACATTTTATTATGAGTTTTTATGGTGTTTGTTAGGCTTTATAATATTATTAATAATTAGAAAATTGTGTAATTTAAGGAATGGTCAGTTAACTTGTATATATTTGATGTGGTACAGTGTAGGAAGGTTCTTTATCGAATCTTTAAGGACTGATTCACTAATGATTGGAACTTTTAAGGTAGCACAATTAATATCTGTTGTTTTATTTGGTATTGGTTTTTTTGGTTTTGGCTTATTATTTTTGAAAAAGAGGAGGAAAAATTGTGATATATGATGTAATAATAATCGGTATGGGACCAGCTGGTGTTAGTGCTGCAATTTATTTAAAAATGGCTGGTTTAAATATATTAACAATTGATGGTGGACCTTTTGGTGGGACATTAAATTATATAGACAAAATAGATAATTATCCTGGATTATATAATATAAGTGGACCAGATTTGGCTTTGCAAATGTTTAATCATATTAAAAAGTTAGATATAAATTTTATAAATGAAAAAGTTTTAAATATAGTTCTTGATAAAAAAATTAAAATTGTAGAAACTAAAAATAATAAATATAAATGTAATAATGTAATAATAGCTGTAGGACGTATTCCTAAAAAACTTGGTTTAAAGGATGAGGAGTTGTTGCTTGGAAAAGGAATAAGTACTTGTGCACTTTGTGATGGTAATTTTTATAAAGGTAAGAAAGTGGCAGTTGTTGGCGGTGGCGCTAGTGCCTTGGGAGAAGCTTTATATTTAGCTAATATTTGTGAGAAAGTTTATTTAATTCATCATAGTAAGGCATTTAGTATTAAAAGTGAAATTGTTGAAGAAGTTCTTAATAAAAACAATGTTGAATGTTTAATGAATAGTAAAATAACTGAGCTTATTAGTTGTGATGGTAAACTTAGTGGAGTCGTTGTAAATGAACATGTTATAGAAGTAGAAGGACTATTTACATATATTGGTTTTGAACCTAAGGTCCCTTTTGCAAGGAGTTTAGGAATTTTAGATGAAAATGGTTATGTTAATGTTAATGATAGTTATCAAACTGTAATAGATGGGGTATATGCAATTGGTGATGTTATAAAAAAAGATTTGTATCAAATAGTTACAGCAGTTAGTGATGGAGCTAATGTGGCTAGTAAAATAATAAAAAAAAGTTAGTTGTTGCAAATTATAATTTTTGTGTTAAATTAATGTTGGTGATGTTTTTATGCATGAAAATCCTTTAGTAATGGCATATATGGGGGATACAATTTATGAACAGTATGTGCGAGAATTTTTAATTAGAAAGGGTTTATGTAAAATAGGAGATTTACAAAAGAGTAGTCTTGATTATGTAAGTGCCAAAAGTCAAAGAAAGCATTTGGAACGTTTAATGGAAAGTAATTTTTTGACTGAAGAGGAAATTGATGTAGTAAAATGGGGACGCAATGCTAAGGGTGCGAAAAATAAAAGTACAGATATAGTTACTTATCGTTTAGCAACAGGGTTAGAAGCTTTAATAGGTAAATTATATTTTGAACGAAATAGTAGCAGAATAGATGAAATTATGAAATTTATTTTAGGAGAAGAGTAATGAAGGTATTTGGTAAGAATGTATTTAATGAGTTAAGAGATGATATTGGTAAAATTAAAAAAGTTTATTTAGCTAATAATTTTAATGATAAAGATATTATAAATTTTATAAAGGATAATAAAATTAGTTATTCAACGATGGATGTTAAAAAAATGGATGCCATGGTTGAAGGTAGACATCAGGGTATTGTTATAGTAATAGATGATTATGAGTATGTTAATTATGAAACAATGTTAGATGATAAAATTGTTGTTATGTTAGATCATTTGGAAGATCCACATAATTTTGGCGCTATTATTAGAACTTGTGAAGCAGCTGGTATAAAATCAATTATTATTCCGAAAGATAGAAGTGTTTCAGTTTCAGGAACAGTTATGAAAACTTCGGCAGGTGCTTTGGAGCATGTTAATGTGGCAATGGTAAATAATTTGGTTAATGTTATAGATGATTTTAAAAAGAATGGTTTTTTTGTGTATGCGGCAGATATGGATGGAGTTAATTATAAAAATGTTTCATATGCAAATAAAGTTTTGTTAGTAATTGGTAGTGAAGGCAACGGTGTTGGTAGATTGGTTAAAAAAAATTGTGATGAAATTTTGGCAATTCCACAGTTTGGTCATGTTAATAGTTTAAATGCATCAGTTGCTGCGGCAATATTAATTTATGGAATTGTGAATAAATAGGGTGAAGTAATGATATATGAAGATTATGATGATAATCAATTAGTCCAAATGATTCATGAGTCTTCTGATGAAGCAAAAGATGTTTTATTTGAAAAATATAAATATATAATTGAAATAGAAATAAAAAAATATTTAAATATGGCAAATATGTTAGGCTATGATTATAATGATTTATATCAAGATGCCTTGGTTGGTTTTGCAGATGCTTTAAATAGTTATCGTGATGATAAAGATACAGCGTTACCAAGTTTTATAACGTTGTGCGTAGATCGTAAGTTGCATGTTGCAATTATAAAAGCTGGTAGAATAAAAAATAAAGTTTTGAATGAATCTTTGAGTTTGGAACATGTTTATGATCAGTTTACAGTACCTTTAATGGATTTATTAAGTGATAATTCAGAGAATGATCCTTTGGAAAATATATTAAAAGAAGAAAAGTTAAGAGAATTAAATATTCGAATTAAAGATGAATTATCTGATAGTGAATATGAAGTATATTCGTTAATGATAAGTGGTTTAAAATATAATGAAATAGCAATTTTGTTGGATAAAAATTTGAAGCAGATTGATAATACTATGCAAAGAGTAAAAACTAAAATTAGAAAAATATTAAATACTATGGAAAAATAAGCATATTTGTGCTTGTTTTTTTCTTTTTTATGTGATATATTTTGATTAGCACGGAATGGTGTTTTTTTAATATAAAAAATTAAGAGGTGGGCTTATGGCTAAGAAAACTATCAAAGATGTTGAAGCAGAAGAAGTTAAGAAAAATGAAATTGAAGAAGTAGATGAATTAGAAGCAGAAAAAAGCGATAATACTTCAGAGATTGATAGTTCTGCTCAATTAGAAGAAAAAGAAGAATCTAAGAAAGAAAAGAATAGTAAAAAAGAAAAAAAACAACATGTAGAAAAAAGTGGTTCTACATTAAGTAGTGAATTAAAGAAGGTTGTTTGGCCTAAGGCTGGTGTTGTAGCTAAATATACATTGGCAGTAGTACTTTTTTGTTTAATATTATGTTTATTCTTTGAAGGAATAAATTTATTAGCAGCATTTATAAAGGGGTTGTTTGTATAATGGAAAAAGAATGGTATGTTGTTAACACTTATAGTGGTCATGAAGCAAAAGTTAAAGAAAAGTTAGAACAAAGAGCAATTTCTATGGGAATGCAAGACCATATTTTTCGTGTAATTATTCCAGAAACAACAGAAGTTGAAGTTAAAGATGGAGTAAAGAAAGAAAAAGTTAAAAAAATGTTCCCTGGGTATGTTTTAGTTGAAATGATTATGTCAGATGAAGCTTGGTATATTGTTCGTAATACTCCAGGTGTTACAGGTTTTATCGGTTCTTCTGGACATAAGGCAAAACCTACACCTTTGTTACCACAAGAAATTGACCGTATTTTATCAACTATGGGTATGAGTAGAGTTAATATTGAATCTGAAATGTCTGTTGGCTCTAAGGTTACTATTGTTGATGGTCCATTTAAGGGTATGACTGGTGTTGTAGATAATGTTGATATGGAAAATAATAGATTAAATGTTTTGATAGATTTATTTGGTCAAGAAACACCTGTTGAAGTTGAGTTATTTCAAGTTAATAAATTGCAGTAAGGAGTACAGTAGTACTTCTTTTTATTTTGTTTTTTTAAAAATGGTAAAAGTTGACATAATATTGTTTTAAAATTATAATAGCCGAATATTGAAGGGGGAGTCTAGTGTTTATGATGGGATCATTTGAAAAAAAATTACAAGAATATAATGATTATTTGGAAAAATTGAAATCTAATAATATATATATAAATTATAAATATTTATTGACCTGCAATGATGAGAAATCTCAGGCAAAATGTAGAACATTAGAAAATTCACCGGTAGTGCAAAAATATCTAAGAATAAGTAAGTATGTACATGCTATTGATAATCTTTTTGACAATTCTTTTTTTGATCGATATTTAAAATTTATACAAATGAATTTTAATAAAAAGACTCTTAAAGCTGCAAAAGATTGTTTTGAAGATGGAATTCCAATGAAATTATGGTATGATGCTTTGGTGTATAACTTACAAAGTGGGTCAGTTGGTTCTTTTTATGCTCAAAAAATAGAACACTTACAAAGATTAATTAATGAAAGTGATTTAGCGAAAAAAATAAGTGATTGTGTTGAAATGTTGCAAGAAGCTTCCGATTTGTCAGAAGAAAACTTGGCTGTCTTTTTGGAAATAAGTGGTTATTCTTTAAATGCAATGAAAAATAAAGCAGATAATGTTTCACCAGGTTTGTGGGAAAAAACCATTTTGTTACTAGAAAAAAAGTTAACAGATAATTTGAAAAAAGATGTTGCTGTATTTATTGGGGAATTGATTTTTTTATTAAAAGAAAAAAAGTATGATTTTATTGATACACAAAAAGTTAAAGTTAATTTAAATCAAATTAATTCTAAATTTGATTCTTTAATTGAAATTTTTTCAAAAGGTAATTTATCAGAATCTTTTAACTGTTTTATAAATGGTTATAGGTTTAGCAGTTGGTGGAAAAATTTTTGGATGGCGAATATTGATCAAATAGATGAACCTGAAAAAGTTAGTGAAATAATTGAAAAATATAATAAATTAATTGAGGTATTATACGTTAAAAAGATTGAACAAAGTAAGCTTGATGGTGATGACATTTATGGTTATCTTTTGAGTAAGTTTTTACTTAGCATTGGAATGACAAAAAAAGAATTTGCTGAATATACAGGAATACCAGTGCTTTTGGTTGATAAAATTCTTATTAATAGTTTTTATCCTGATAGTGATATGAAGAAAAAAATATTATTATTTTTAAATGGCTGGATTTGTGAAAATAATTTCCAAAAACAATTTTTACAGGAAGTAAAAGATGCTTTTTTGGGATTAGTTAAAGCTAATGAGATGACGTATCGTTTTTACAGTATTAGTGACTTAGATAAATATGAAAAATTTATGAAAGTTGATGATTCTTTAAAAAATTATATAAAAGATTGTGATTATGATTGGTATCTTAAATGTGTTATTTGTAATTATATTTTAAATGTTTTGGGTAATCCAACATCAGAAGATTATTTTTATGATGGATTATTGGTTGATAAGTGGCTTACTTATCAAAAAGCAACTGTTAGTAAGCTTAAAGATCAATCTATTCTTTGTGAAAAAAAAGCTTTGATGTTTGAGTGCTTACAAAAAAGGAAAAATAGTTTTGGAGTTCAAGTAGAAAAAGATAAGACTGGTGTGTTAAAAGAACAATTGTTAATTTCTCATTTTGAAGATTATGTTAATGCTTTAACTCAATATATTTATAAAATGGGTAAATTGCCGGTTGGTGAAACTGTAGATGATTTTTTGTTAATAGATGTATGGAAAATTTGTAATAGATTAATTAAAGTAGAAAATTCTTTAAATCTTTCTCAGGTTGAATTAATTAGAGCAATGAAATATTCTTATGTATTTGTTAAAAAAGGACGAATCCAATATGATGGATTAGTGAATTTTGCTTTTTACTTATCTTTATTTTTAGAAAATATTGACTTATCTTTGGATGATTTTTCTTTATCAACAGGAATTCCTGTTTCTAATTTAATAAGGTATGCTGATGGTAATACTTTGCCAACAAATGATGAATTAAGTGTATTTTTAAAAATGTTAGAAAATTTGAAAGCAAGATATGCAAATAACTATATTTTAAAATCTATAGAAGATTTTAAAAAAGTCATAATGTATATGACACATATTGATTATTATACGAATACTATGACTGTCTTAAATAGTTTTGAAAATAATAAAAATTTTGAAGATGATATAAATCAAACTGTTTTAAAAGCGGTAAACGCAAGAGATCCAGAATGGTATAAAAAATTTGCTAGGATGGCCAATATTTTGAATAATAATTTATTATTAAATGTAGCATTTGTTAGCAAAACGAATAATGATTTTATTTGGTTTTTGAATATGGTTCAAATTGCACATAATAACTTATGTATAGAGCAAAAAATATTATTAGATTATTTAATAGTAATTAATAAAAGGAATATGGTTTATAGTTCTTATTTGAAGTTTAATAATATGTTTGGCTTAATTAAAAAGTATATTTTAGAAAAAAAAGAAAAACCTCCGTATGGGATTGTTGAATTAAGTTATAGTTATTTAAGAGAGTATTTTGATGATTTAGAACAATACTATTATGGTAAAAATAATAATTTTTGGTTTTTAAGTAATAAAGATTTAGTACAAATAAAGGAATTATTGCATTTCTTATCTTTGAATGATGAAAGATTTGTTATGCAAGGTGATGACTTGAAGCTGCGTTTAGTTGGACAGCATGTTAATTATTTAAAAATTTCTTTGGGTTTGACAACTATAGATTTTGCTACAATTGTTGGTATGGATGTTAGTAGGTTAGTTGGGATTTTGTCTAATAATTGTGCTATCTGTCAGGATGATGTTGAAAAAATATTAGATTATTTATTAGTAATTATTAAGGGTAGTTTAAGAAGAGATCAATTAGATGATTTAAATAATTTTACTGCTTTTATTAAAAAGTTAGATGTTCCATGTTGTAGTAAGTTAATTTTAGAAAATAAATAACGGTAAAAATTATACTTGCATTTGATATTGTTTTATGTTAGTATCTTAGGTGCAATTATGTATTTTTATATATAATTAGCTTAAGTGGGAGGGAAATAGCGGATCGCCCTAGACCACTTTCGCGAAAAAAATTTTTTAGGAGGTGTTTTTCGTGGCAAAAGAAGTCGTAAAGAAAATTAAATTACAAATTCCTGCTGGAAAAGCAACACCAGCTCCACCAGTTGGAACAGTGTTAGGACCTGCAGGTATTAATTTACAAGAATTCTGTACAAAGTTTAATGATGCTACAAGAGAAAAAATGGGAGATATAGTTCCTGTTGAAATAAGCCTTTATGATGATAGAAGCTTTGATTTTGTATTAAAGACTCCACCAGCTGGATTCTTAATAAAGAAAGTAGCTAAAATTCAAAAGGGTAGTACAAAAGGTGCTAATGAAGTTGTTGCAACAATTTCTAAAGAAGAGTTAAGACAAATAGCAGAAACTAAATTACCAGATCTAAACGCATATGATGTAGAAGCAGCAATGAGAATTGTTGAAGGTACTGCAAGAAATATGGGTGTAGCTGTTAAAGGATTAAACGATAAAGAATTAGAAGAACAACAAAAAGAGGCTGAAGCAGAAGAAGCTAAAGAAGCTAAAAGAGAAGCTGAATTAGCTAAGATGGAAGCTGAATCTCAAGCTGTTCACGAAGTCGAAGTTATCGGCGAAAAAGAAAAAGTAGAAGAATAATATTGATATAAATCCGCTAATAAACCACAATTAGGAGGTAAAATATGAGAAAGTTAGGTAAAAAGTATGTGGAAGCTTCTAAAAAAGTAGATAAGAATACTCTTTATACTAAAGAAGAAGCAATTAAATTAGTTAAAGAAACATCAACAACTAAATTTGATAGTACTGTTGAAGTTGCATTTAAACTAAATCTTGATACTAAAAAAGCTGATCAACAACTTAGAGGATCTATGGTATTACCTAATGGAACTGGTAAAACTAAAAAAGTTTTAGTTATTGCTAAGGGTGAAGCTGCTGAAGCAGCTAGAAATGCTGGTGCTGATTTTGTTGGTGATACTGATATGATCAACAAAATTCAAAATGAAAACTGGTTTGATTATGATGTAATCGTTGCAGCTCCAGACATGATGGCTCAATTAGGTAAAATTGGTCGTGTTTTAGGACCTAAAGGTTTAATGCCAAACCCTAAAACAGGAACAGTTACTATGGATACAGCTAAAGCTGTTAATGACATTAAAAAGGGTATGGTTGGATATAAAACTGACTCTTATGGTAATGTTCATGTAGTTATTGGTAAAGTATCATTTGATGATGCTAAATTGCTTGAAAATTTAGAATATGTTGTTAATACAATTGTTAAAGCAAAACCAGCAGTTGTAAAAGGTAAATATATTGCTAATATTTCTATTGCAAGTACAATGGGACCTGGGATTAAACTTGATCAAAATTCTTTTGACATTTAATCTCAACTAGAATATAATATAAATTGTTAAAAAAAGCGATGCTCCAAAGACAGCAAGTACTCAAATAAATCTTGCCGAGGAAAGACTTAGATAACATTAATTTTTGATATGTTTTTAAGCTTTCCTGTGGGGAAAGCTTTTTGAATATCCTTAAAGGAGGGAAAAAATGGCAAGTGCAAAGATTTTAGAAGCTAAAAAATCTGTTGTTTCAGAAATAAAAGAAAATGTCAAGAATAGTGAATCAGTTATTTTATTTACTTATCAAGGATTGACTGTTTCTGAACTTAGTGATTTAAGAAGAGAACTAAAAAAGATTGATAGCGAAGTTAAGGTTTATAAAAATACTTTAGTAAAAAGAGCTTTGGATGACTTAAATATTAGTCTTGATGGCTTTTTGGAAGGACCTAATGCAATTCTTTTTGGTAAAGATTTGTTAGAACCAATTAAAGTTATATCTAAATTTGCAAAAGAACATGATAAAGCTGAAATTAGAGTAGGTATAATTAGTGGAGCTCCTGCTGATTTAGATGTTATAAAAGAATATGCTGCAATTCCATCAAGAGAAGGCTTGCTAACAATGTTAGCTGGTGGAATGATTCAATATGTAAAAGAATTAGCTATTGGATTAAATATGTACGCAGAACAATTAGAAAAATAATTTTGATATAAGAAAGGAAATGAAATATATGGCAAAATTAACAAAAGATGAATTTATTAGTGCTTTAAAAGAAATGACTATTCTTGAAGTTAAAGAATTAGTTGACGCAATGAAAGAAGAATTTGGAGTAGATCCAAGTGCTGTAGCTGTTGCTGCTGCTCCAGCTGCTGCTGAAGCTGCTGATGATAATGCTGCAAAAACTGTAGTATTAAAAGAAGCTGGTGCTACTAAGATGCAAGTAATTAAATTATTAAAAGAAATTACTGGTCTTGGATTAGTTGAAGCAAAAGGTTTAGCTGATAATGGTGGAAATGTTAAAGAAAATATTCCTGCTAAAGAAGCTGAAGAAATTAAAGCACAACTTGAAGCTGCTGGTGCAACTGTAGAACTAGCTTAATCAAGCAAAAGCAACATTGTGTTGCTTTTTTTATGCAATAAAAAGTGGTCAAAATAATAGGAATGTATTATAATGATGTTAGCTGAGTGGAGGATTTAATATGAAATTAAATAATCACGGCTGGGGTTTAAGGGAAATGATTATATACAGTTGCTTATTATTATTTTGCCTTTTAATCGCAGCTTATAATATTAATTATTTATATTCTGGTTTAAATAACAAATCCAATGATCAAAGTGCGGAAGTAGAGAAAAAAGATGACAATCAGTTGATTTTAAAAAAAGATACTGAGATTGATAAAAAAGCATATGAGTTATATGAGCAGGAAATGATACAGGCAAGTAAAAGTTATTTAAAAGATTATAGTTATGATTTAAATGATACAATTTTAACAATTGATCTTGAAACTTTAATTAATTTTCAATATATTGAAAAAATATATGATCAAGTTGATCAATCAATTTGTACAGGTTATGTTAATGTTTTTATGCAGAATGAAAATTATAAATTTTCACCTGTGTTAAAATGTAGTAATTATGTTTCAACTAAAAACTAAAGGAGTAAAAAATGAATAAGAAAAAAAAGAAAAAATTTACTTTAAAGAAAGTAAAGAAAATTATTAATAATTTTTTTGTTGAAGTTAAGGAGTTTATTGGAAAAATCCCTGCCAAAGTAAAAATAGTTATTGTTATATGGCTTGTAATATTTTTACTTTTATTATTTATGATTTTTGCAAGTAATGCTAATAAGAAATTTTTAAATGAGTATTATAACATTGAAAGCAAGATGAATGATTCAGCACTTAAATATGTTACACAGAAGGAAATATATCCAACTAATTCTAAACCTCTTAAATTGTCTTTAGATACTTTAATTGATTTTAAGTATTTAGATAGTCAATTATTAGATAATAAAGTATGCCAAGGGTATAGTGTTATTTATTATAATGATGTTGACAAGAATTATGTTGTTAACAGCTATTTAAATTGTACTAAATATACTTCTGATGGTTATAATGAAAATAAATAAAAGTATTGACTTTTAATCTTGTTAATGGTATATTATTTTTGCATTTTAAATTTTGGTTCTGCCTAGGTAGAACCTAGTTTAATAAATTGTTTGATACACCAGGATGTGTGTATATGAGAGGAGGAAAAACATGACAACTATTAATCAATTAGTTAGAAAAAACAGAAAAGACAAAACTAGAAAAAGTAAAAGTCCTGTTTTGAATGTAGGTTTTAATAGTAAAGAAAGAAAAGCTACTGTTCAAAATAGTCCACAAAAAAGAGGCGTTTGTACTAGAGTAGGTACTCGTACTCCAAAGAAACCTAACTCAGCATTAAGAAAGTTTGCTCGTGTTAGATTATCAAATGGAAGAGAAGTTGATACTTATATTCCAGGTGAAGGACATAATTTACAAGAACATAGTGTTGTATTAGTACGTGGTGGCCGTGTTAAAGATTTAATCGGTGTTCGTTATCATATTGTACGTGGTACATTAGATACTCAAGGTGTTAATAATAGAAAACAAAGTCGTAGTAAATATGGTACTAAAAAACCTAAAGCTAATAAATAATAATTAATAATTATAAAGGAAGGAGAGAAAAAATATGCGTAAAAGACGTGCAGTTAAAAGAGACGTATTACCTGATCCAATATATAATTCAAAATTAATTACTAAATTAATTAATCAAATTATGCAAGATGGAAAAAAGGGTACTGCAGAAAGAATTTTATATGAAGCTTTTGACATTATAAAAGAAAAAACTAATGAAGATCCAATGGATGTTTATGCAAAAGCTATGGAAAATATTAAACCACTTTTAGAAATTAAATCTAGAAGAGTTGGTGGTTCAAACGTTCAAGTTCCAATTGAAGTTAGTGAAGAAAGATCACAAGCATTGGCACTACGTTGGATAGTTAATTATGCTAAAACAAGAAATGGAAAAGGAATGGCTATTAATTTAGCTAATGAAATTATGGATGCTGCAAATGGTGTAGGTGGAGCTGTTAAGAAACGTGAAGATACTCACAAAATGGCTGAAGCTAATAAAGCATTTGCTCATTATAGATGGTAGGTGTAGGATATGGCAAGAGATGTTTCAATTGATCATGTAAGAAATTTTGGTATAATGGCACATATAGATGCTGGTAAAACTACAACTACTGAAAGAATTTTATTCCATACAGGAATTACTCATAAAATTGGTGAAACACATGATGGTGAATCACAAATGGACTGGATGGAACAAGAAAAAGAAAGAGGTATTACAATTACAAGTGCAGCAACAACTGCACACTGGAAAAATTACCGCTTTAACATTATTGATACTCCAGGACACGTAGACTTTACAATTGAAGTTCAAAGGTCTTTAAGAGTATTGGATGGTGCTGTAGCATTAATTGATGCTCAAGCAGGTGTTGAACCTCAAACTGAAACAGTTTGGCGTCAAGCAAATGAATACAAAGTACCAAGAATGATTTGTGCCAATAAAATGGATAAAATGGGAGCTGATTTCTTCTTTAGTTTAAAGACAATTAAAGATAGATTAGGTGCAAATGCAGCTGCTATTCAACTTCCTATTGGTGCTGAAAGTGAATTTAGAGGAATTATCGATTTGGTTGAAATGAAAGCATACGAATATGATGGTGAGCAATCTGAAAATCCAAAAGAAATTGATATTCCTGCTGATATGGTTGAAAAAGCTAAAGAATATAGAAATACATTAATTGAGGCTGTTTCTGATTTTGATGAAGAATTAATGATGAGATACCTAGATGGTGAAAAGATTTCAGCTGCAGATTTAAAAGTATCAATTAGAAAAGCTACTTTATCTGTTGGATTCTTCCCAGTATTATGTGCAACAGCTTTAGGAAATAAGGGTATTAAATTATTGCTTGATGCAGTTATTGATTATTTACCTGCTCCTACAGATGTACCAGCAATTGAATGTGTTGATAAAAATGGTAATGATGTTTTAAGACATCCAAGTGATAAAGAACCATTTACTGCATTAGCATTTAAAATAATGACAGATCCATTTGTTGGACGTTTATCATTCTTTAGAGTTTATTCTGGTGTATTAAAAAGTGGTTCTTATGTAATGAATTCTACTAAGGGTGAGAAAGAAAGAATTGGTCGTGTATTACAAATGCATGCTAACCAAAGAAAAGAAATTACAGAAGTATATGCTGGTGAAATTGCAGCTGCAGTTGGTTTAAAAAATACTACTACTGCTGATACATTATGTGATGAAAATAATTTCTGTATCATGAAAGGTATGGAATTCCCAGAACCTGTTATTGATATTGCTATTGAAGCAAAGAGTAAAAATGATCAAGATAAAATGGCAATTGCTATTCAAAAACTTGTTGAAGAAGATCCTACATTAAGAGTTAAAACTGACCCTGAAACAGGACAAACAGTATTGTCTGGTATGGGAGAACTTCATCTTGATATAATTGTTGACCGTATGAAACGTGAATTTAATGTTGATGTAAATAAAGGTAAACCACAAGTTGCTTATCGTGAAACTTTAACTCAAGTTGGTGAATGTGAAGGTAAGTATATTAAACAATCTGGTGGTCGTGGACAATATGGTCATGTATGGATTAAGTTTGAGCCAAATAAAGATAAAGGTTATGAATTCGTTGATGCAATCGTTGGTGGTGTAGTTCCTCGTGAATATATTCCAGTAACTGATAAAGGCTTACAAGAAGCTATGGCTGGCGGAATTTTAGCTGGTTATCCAATGGTTGATGTTAAAGCAACATTATTTGATGGTTCTTACCATGATGTTGACTCATCAGAAATGGCTTATAAAGTTGCTGCTAGTTTAGCACTTAAAGAAGCAAAAAATAAATGTAAACCTGTTCTTCTTGAACCAATAATGAAAGTTGTTGTTGACGTACCTGATGAATATATGGGTAATGTTATGGGTGATTTAACTAGTAGACGTGGTCGTCCACTAGGTCAAGAATCTATTGGTAATACTTTAAGAATTATAGCAATGGTACCACTTTCAGAAATGTTTGGTTATGCTACAGATTTGAGAAGTAATACACAAGGTCGTGGAACTTTCCAAATGGAAAAAGATCATTATGAAGAAGTTCCAAAATCAATCGCTGAAGAAATAATTAAGAAAAACAGCGCTCAATAAAAATAATACTTGAAAAACTTTCAAGCATTAGATAAAATATGAATGTATATATAAAAGAGGAGGAAAAAAAATGGCAAAAGAAAAATTTGACCGTTCTAAAGCACACGTTAACGTTGGTACTATTGGTCACGTAGACCATGGTAAAACAACTACAACTGCTGCTATTACAAAATATTTTGGAAAATTCGTTGATTATGCTGATATCGACAAAGCTCCAGAAGAAAGAGAAAGAGGTATTACTATTAATACTGCTCACGTTGAGTATGAAACTGAAAAACGTCATTATGCTCACGTTGACTGCCCAGGCCATGCTGACTATGTTAAAAACATGATTACTGGTGCTGCACAAATGGATGGTGCTATCCTAGTAGTTTCTGCTGCAGATGGCCCAATGCCTCAAACTCGTGAACATATCTTACTTGCAAGACAAGTTGGTGTTCCAAAAATCGTTGTTTATTTAAACAAATGTGATCAAGTTGATGATCCAGAATTATTAGATTTAGTAGAAATGGAAGTTAGAGAACTTTTAGGTGAATATGGCTTCGATACTGAATGTCCAGTTATTAGAGGTTCTGCATTAAAAGCTCTTGAAGGTGATCCTGCTGCTGTTCAATCAATTAAAGACTTAATTGCTGCAGTTGATGATTATATTGATGAACCAGTAAGAGATACTGATAAACCATTCTTAATGTCTATTGAAGACGTATTTACTATTTCAGGACGTGGAACTGTTGTTACAGGACGTGTTGAACGTGGTGAATTAAAGATTAATGACGAAGTTGAAATTGTTGGTTTAAGACCTACTCAAAAAACTGTTGTTACAGGTATTGAAATGTTTAGAAAATCACTTGATTCAGCTATAGCTGGTGATAATGCTGGTGCATTACTACGTGGTATTTCTAGAGATCAAGTTGAACGTGGACAAGTTCTTGCTAAACCAGGAAGTGTTACACCTCATACAACATTTAAAGGTTCTGTTTACGTATTAAGTAAAGAAGAAGGCGGACGTCATACTCCATTCTTTGCAAACTACAGACCACAATTCTATTTCAGAACAACTGACGTTACAGGTGTTATTACATTACCTGCTGGTGTAGAAATGGTTATGCCTGGTGATAACGTTGATATGGAAGTTGAATTAATTGCTCCAGTAGCACTTGAACAAGGTACTAAATTCTCTATTCGTGAAGGTGGACGTACTGTTGGTGCTGGTGTTGTTACTGAAATTATTAAATAATTTAAATAACATAATAAAAAAACTATCACTCTTTTGTGATAGTTTTTTGCTTTTTATTAAATTCTTTAAACAAGATACCATTTGCGAGCATACTTTTGTATAATCCTTCGTTAATGATAAAATCAAATTCACCAATATATTCAAATGCAAGTGGTTTAAAACCAAATTTAAATTCATTAAGTCCCTTGTATGGATTATCATCATTAAAATCGCCAGTTATACCATTTAAATCTAAAAAATCATATTCTTTTTTATAATATTGTATTAGCTTATAATGAAGGAAGTAGTTTGGACAAAAGTCTTTGTATTTTTTATCAAAACCACTAATTAAGATATTTACTCTATTTCTATATTTAATTGTTATTGCACCAGCAATAAATTCTTCTTTTTGTTGTGCTAAATAATTAGTAACAATTTTTATTTTTTCTTGGTAAGTCGTTAATGCTTTGTCAGATGCTAATTTTTTTGTTAAGTTTTCTTCATTGTTATAATGCATTAATTTATCTATTAATATATTATTTTTGTTAAGTTCTTTATCATATGATTTTCGCAAGTTTATTAAACATGTTTCAAAATCAATTTTAATTAGGAAAATGTCTATATTTTTGCTGTTATTAAATGCATTAAAATAATTATAATAATGATTTATTTGGTGATTTTTTTTGTTTTTTATAAATTTATATAAGATATTGATGTCTTCACGACTCGCTTTTTTTATGGAAAGACCATATTTAATGCTTTTATTAATTTTGTTTCTAGTGTTTTTAGCAATATTTTTCAAGCTGAAATCTTTTAATAGAATAGTTGCATTAAATTTTGGTAATTTTTGATCAAAGAACTTATTGTTAAGTTTTTTAAATCCATTTGCTTCTAGTACATTTTCAATTGATTTATTTTTATTATAAGTTATTTTTTTTCTATTATAATCAAGCGCTCCTATTGAAATTTCAGGATTAATTTTTATGAAAGCAAAATTTTTTTTAAAGTAACGTTTTTTTAAAAGAGTTGTAAAATTTTTAATAATATTTTCATCGTAATAATTTAGTAGAAAGCCTTTTGGAGCGTAACCATAACGGTATATGAAGTTTATTTTTTTATATATGATTAAGGTAGCAGCAACGATATTATCAGCTTCATCTGTCATACTGACTAAGTCATAATCAAATCCTTGTTCTGAAGCGAATAGAGCATAATTAGATGATTGATGGTAGCTTGCCAGAGGGTGATTTTTCGCAAATTCATCGAATTCAAAAAAAGATAAGTCTTTTAGCTTCATTGTTTTGCCTCCTTTAAAAATAAGAGAGTATTATATCATATCTAAAAAATATTGCAATATATTAAGCTTTGTTTTAAAATTGAAAATAGAGGTGTATATATGGAAAAAGTTATTAAAAGGTTTAATATGCTAATGAATAGTTCTATATTAATGTTGATATTAGATTTTATAGTTGGAATTTTATTAGTTGTAAAAACTGATTTTATGACAAAAATATGTGCAGTATTAATAGGAGGACTTTTAATAGTTCATGGATTATTTAATTTAATAAGATATTTTTATGATGGCTTGGGTAATAGATTCTTTTTCCCTGAACTTATTAGTGGTTTAGTTGGTATTATATTAGGTATTTTTGCAATTTTAAATGTTACTAATACTTTATCTGTTTTAGGTACAGTATTTGGAATATGGATTATTGTTTATGGTTTAGAAAAATTTTATTATGCTTGGAAGTTTATGAAAGTTAGAGAAGAAATTTATCCATTAGTTATGTTTATTTCTATATTGTTTATAATAATGGGAGCATTAACTATTTTTAATCCATTTAGTTCGTTTATGATTATTACTAAATTAATTGGTGTTTTTGTATGTGTTTCTGCTTTATTAGATATTATGACTTGTATGTTATTTAAAAGACGTTCTACTAATTTATTGAAGCTATTTGATTAGATTATTTTACTTGATTTATTTGGCTCGGTATGTTAAATTATTTTATGAAATGGGAGTGATTTTGTGGAAATTGCACTTTTGGTTGTATCTATTTTGTTGATTGCTATAGTTTTATTACAAAGTAATAAAGCTAGTGATGCAAGTCAAATTATTACTGGTGGTAATGAAATGTTATTTCAAAATCAAAAAGAGCGTGGTGTTGAACTATTTATAACTAGATTAACAATAGTTTTAGGAGTAGCATTCTTTGTTTTATCTTTTATATTATTTATAAAGTAGTCCTTAAAGGACTTTTTTTTTGTGGTTAGTTCATGTATAATTATATTGAGATAATAGGATAAAAAGGATTTTAGGTGATATATATGAAGAAACAAGTTTTAGATTTATTAGAAAATATTCATGAAGCTAAAGAGTTAATTGAAATTAATGATATGCTAGGATATAAAACAGCAGCTGATTTAGAGGAATTACAAAAAGTTTTAAATGAATTAATTGAAGAATATATTGTTTTTTATACGAAAAAAGGAAAATATATATTACTTAAAAATTGTCCTAGTTTAAAGATAGGTAAATTATCTGTAACTAAGAAAGGTTTTGGCTTTCTTATATTAGATAAAGAAGATGATTTATATATTGATGTTAAAAATATGAATGGTGCAATACATGATGATATTGTTTTAGTTGAGGCTTTTTCTTCTGGGGTTAGAAAAGAAGGAAGAGTTATTAGAGTATTAAAAAGAGATTTAAAAAATTTAGTTGGAGAAATATGTTTTGCTGATAATGGTAAGTGCTTTTTAAAACTTGATGATGAAAAAAGAAATGTAACTGTTGAGTTAACAAAGGAAAGTGTAGCTAATTGTGTTGATGGGCATAAAGTATTAGTTAAAATTATTAAGCAGGTATCTAACCGAAAATATATCGGGGCAGTTGAAGAGATAATAGGACATAAAAACGACCCAGGAACTGATATTTTGACTATTGCATATAAGTATGGAATATATCAAAATTTTGGTAATGAGGTTGAAAATGAATTGTTAAGTATTCCAAATGAAGTAAGTGAGAAGGAATTAGTGGGTCGTCGTGATTTGACGGGTGATGTTATTTTTACAATAGATGGTGATGATACTAAGGACATAGATGATGCAATAGGGATAAAAGTATTAAATAATGGTAATTATGAATTAGGTGTGCATATAGCTGATGTTTCTAATTATGTAAGGGAAAATACAGCACTAGGTGATGCAGCATATGAAAGAGGTACTTCTTCTTATTTAGCTGATACGGTAATTCCTATGTTGCCGCATAAATTGTCTAATGGTATTTGTTCTTTAAATGAAGGAGTAATTAGATTGTCTATGTCTTGTGTAATGGAAATCGATCATAAAGGTAAAGTTGTAAATTATGATATTTTTCCAAGTTATATAAAGAGTAGAAAAAAAATGACTTATAAAAAAGTTAATGATGTTATAGTTAGGGGAATTATAGATCCAGAATATAAACCTTTTGCTGATGATTTATTAAAGATGAATGAGTTACATAAAATTTTAAGAAAAGAGAAAAATAGTAGAGGTTATATTAATTTTGATTTAGATGAAGCAAAGATTGTACAAGATGAAAATGGCAAAGCGATTGATGTTGTTAAAAGAGTTCGAGAAGAAGGCGAAATGTTAATAGAAGATTTTATGATTGCGGCTAACGAAACTGTTGCTAATCATATATATCAGATGGATTTACCATTTTTGTATCGTGTTCATGATACACCAAAGCCTGAAAAAATAGAGGAATTTATGAATTTGGTAAGTATACTTGGATATAAGCTACATGGTAGGATAAATGATTTTAGTCCTTTAGCTATTCAAAATATTTTAGAGCAGTTGAAAGATAAAAAGGAATTTGATATTTTATCTAGTTTGCTTTTAAGAAGTATGCGCAAGGCGCAATATAGTAAAGATAATATTGGCCATTTTGGTTTGGCTAGTAAAGCATATACGCATTTTACTAGTCCAATTAGAAGATATCCTGATTTAGTTGTACATAGATTACTTAAGAAGTATTTGATTGAAAATGATATGTCAATGACTACTATTCAAACTTTAGAAAATAATTTGGTTGAAATTGCACAACATTCTAGTGAACGAGAAGTTGCAGCAATTGATGCTGAAAGAGATGTTTTGGATATGAAAATGGCTGAATATATGGAAGAGCACATTGGTGAAGAATATGAGGGAACAATTGATACAATTACCAATTTTGGATTCTTTGTTCAATTGCCAAATCTTGTTGAGGGATTAGTACATGTTCAAACTTTAAAAGGGGATTATTATAATTATATTCCGGAGTTGTTAGCAATGATTGGTAAGAATACAAAGAAAATGTATCGTTTAGGGGATAAAGTAAAAGTTAAGTGT
This sequence comes from uncultured Bacilli bacterium, assembly GCA_934096175.1. Classification (GTDB taxonomy): domain Bacteria; phylum Bacillota_I; class Bacilli_A; order RF39; family UBA660; genus Coprovivens. Next base: position 8,981 of record CAKOLG010000001.1, on the reverse strand, counting down.
ATTGGAGCAAGTAAAGAAACTTCAATGATTGATTTTGAATTAGTAAAGGTTGATGAAAATGGAGATAAGGAATAGAAAAGCAAATTTTGATTATTTTATTGAAGAAAGTATTGAGTGTGGTATAGAGCTTAAAGGAACTGAAATAAAGTCACTTAGAAAAGGGTCAGGAGATTTAAAGGATACTTTTGCAATAATAAAAAATGGTGAAGTTTTTTTGATTAATATGTATATAGCTAAGTATGAGGAAGGTAATATATTTAATCATGAAGAGAGAAGAACTAGAAGACTGTTATTACATAAACATGAAATAAAAAAATTGAAAGAGAAGGTTGAAAGAGAAGGCTATTCTTTAGTACCATTAAAAGCGTATTTAGTAAATAATAAGGTGAAAATATTGTTAGGTGTAGGTAAAGGTAAAAAACTTTATGATAAACGTCAAACTATTAAAGAAAGAGATTTAAAAAGAGAAGCAGCTAAGTTAAGGTAGATAAATGATTAAAACAATAAAGTGTTTAATTTTATTTTCAATGTTTTTTATGTTTTCAATTAAAGTTGCGGCTTTACAAGCACCGGTTGATATTACTAAAATGGATATATATGATTTGCAAGAAGCAATGGATGTTGGTATTTTAAATAGTGAACTTTTAGTTAATTTATATTTAGAAAGAATTGAACAATATGATGGTTTATTTAATGCGATTAATCAGATTAATGATGAAGCAATTAAAGAAGCTAAAAAATTGGATCAAGAACGTGCTGCAGGCAAAGTTAGAAGTAAGTTACATGGAATTCCTATTGTTGTTAAAACAAATATTGATGTAAAGGGAATGGCAACAACTGGAGGAACAAAGTCTTTACAAGACAATTTTCCTTTAAAAGATGCGTATGTTGTAGAAAAGTTGAGGGAAGCTGGTGCAATAATATTAGCTAGTACTAATATGAGTGAGCTTGCTTTTTCGGCGTCAAATTCTTATAGTTCATATGGTTATGTAAGAAATGTTTTTAATGTTGATTATACGCCTTATGGAAGTAGTGGTGGTAGTGCTGTAGCAGTAGCAGCATCGTTTGCAGCAGCCGCTTTGGGAACAGATACAAATTCATCGGTAAGGGTTCCGGCATCGGGAGCAGGTTTAGTTGGCATGAGACCAACTTTGGGTTTGGTTAGTAGAACAGGAGTAATACCTTATGATATTGAAAGGGATACAGTTGGTATTTTAACGAAATCTGTGAGGGATAATTCTTTGATCTTAGGTATAATTTCTGGTGAAGATGTAAATGATAGTTATACCGAAAATGTTGATTCATATGATGATAGTTATTTAGAAATAGAAGAGTTAAGTAATTATACAATAGGTGTGGTTAGTGATTTTGTATATGGTAAGGCAAATGCTTCGTTAGCAATAAATAAATTGACGGAAGAGTCAATTGTAAGTTTGTTAGATAAAAGTATATCAGAACTAAGCGAAGCTGGTGCTAAAATAGTTTATATTGATAAGTTTATGACATCATACTATTACCAAATAGCTACTTCAACTTATGCTGGAATAACGTTATGTGATAGTTTTAATCAATATATTAAGGGTACAACAGGGAGTATTAGAAGTTTTCAAAAATTAGCGTCCAGTGCAGGGCATATCCAGGATTTAACAGGTTATGTTGAAGGCTGTAATGGTCAATACGAAAGTAAAAAAGTGCGTGATGAGAAAAAGAATGAATATAGAGAATATGTGGATAAGATTTTTCTTGAATATGGAATTGATATTTTGTTGTATCCAACTTTAAAAAATAATATTTTTGCATATAATAAAACTGGTATTATCAGTCCAAGTAGTAGTTTATCGAGTGTTATTGGCTATCCAGCAATAACGGTTCCAATGGGGCAAGCGACAGATAATTTTTATTACGGTGTAGAATTTTTAAGTAAGGCTTATGAAGAAAACAAGCTATATAATGTTGCTTTATTTTATGAAAATATAAATAATAATAAACTAATAAATTCATCATTAACTCCTCCATTATATGAAGTTTCTTCTAATGATTTAGCTTTAGTTGATTTTTATTTAAATAGTGATTTATTAAAATCTAATGAAATTCTTTATAGTGATGCAAAAAAGTATTTTGCTAATTATGATGGAAATGATGAACAAGCTGAAATTATATTAAAAAAGTTTGATGATTATCAAAAATATTTGAGTAAGAAAAGAGTAAAAAAAGTAATATTATTTATAGTAATTGCAACTTTAATATTATTTTTTCTAACTAAAAAGAAAAAACGTAAAAAAAGGAAGAAGAGAAATAGGGGATAAAATTTCTTTTTTTGTGGGGTGTTTTTTTTTTGATTATTTGATATAATTATTACTATAACGAGGAGGAATTAAAAATGACGTTATCGACTGTATGGTCAATTATAACAAAAATCATTGATATATGTATTGTATGGTTTATGTTTTATTATATATTAAAGAATGTGAAGAATAATGTAAAACTTATTCTTATTGTAAAAGGGGTAATAATTTTATTTGTTATTAAGTTGTTGAGTGAGCTGCTTAATTTATATACTGTAGGAATTTTACTAGAGTATGTATTTGAGTGGGGACCAATTGCTATAATTGTTTTGTTTCAACCAGAAATTAGAAGTTTCTTAGAATCAATAGGTAGAACTAAGTTATTAGGTCGTCATAAAATATTAACTGTTGAGGAGCGCGAAAGAGTAGTTTATGAGATTATGGATGCTGTTGAGTACCTTAAAAAGAATAGAATTGGTGCTTTGATAGTTATTGAAAGAGATATGTCATTACAAGAATATATTACTCCAGCTACAAAAGTTTATGCTGATTTGACAAGTCCGTTGCTTGGAACAATCTTTTTTCCTAATAGTCCACTTCACGATGGTGGAGTAATAATTCAGGGTGATAGAATAACTTGTGCGGGAGCTGTATTTAAGACAAGTATGGATCCTAATTTAAATAAAAAATTAGGAACTAGACATAGAGCTGCTTTGGGAATAGCTGAGGAAAGTGATGCTGTTGCATTGGTTGTTTCAGAAGAAACAGGAAGATTAAGTATAGCTGTTGATCATGAAATTCATTATAATTTAAGTTTGGATGAATTTAGAATGATGCTTGTTGAAGAATTAAAGCCAAAAACAGAATTATTCTATGATGCAGATGATGTTGAAGATGAAGGTGATGAAAATGAATAAGATAGTAAAAGCCTTTAAAGTAATTTTTACAAATATTTATAAAATTGTTGATAAAATAATTGTGACGCCAATTAGTACTTTAATTTATAAGATACAAAGTAAACTAGGCAAAGAAAGTAAGTTAGAAAAACTCTTAAATAGACCAAATTTATTATTATATTTGTCTTTAGCATTTGCAGTTATTTTGTTTTATGTAGTTGATTCAAAAGTTATGACTTTAATAAGTAGTGATGCTGAAATTCTTACGAATCAGCCAGTTCGTGTTATATATAATACTAGTGCTTATGTAGTTGAAGGAGTACCAGAGTCTGTTGATATTACTTTAATAGGGAAAAAGGGTGAACTTTATTTAGCTAGGCAGCTAGGTGATAATGAAGTTGTGGTTGATTTAACTGATTATGAAGCTAGTGATAAACCTGTTGAAGTTAAGATGACATATAATAAAACTATTGATAGTTTAAGTTATAAGATTGATCCGACTTATGCAACTGTTACAATTAAGAAAAAGGTTAGTGATACTAAAACTATTAGTTATGATTTGATGAATCAGGATAGTTTAGATGAGAAATTAAGTGTTAAAAATGTTGAGTTATCTAAAACAGAAGTTGTTGTTAGAGGTGCCCAAGATACTTTGGATAAAATTGCAAGTATTAAAGCATTAATAAATTTGGATAATTCTGATTTTTCTAAAGCAGGAACTTATACTGTTGATAATTTGACACTTGTTGCTTATGGAACAAATGGGGAACTTATTAATAATGTAGAAGTTGTAGCAACTAATATTTCTGCTAAAATAGAACTTGATTCATATTCAAAGAGAGTTCCTATAAAAATAGTGACTATTGGAGAATTAGTTGCTGGTAAAGCAATTTCTTCAATTACTGTAAACGGAGTAAATTCTGCAGATTATGAAATGACGATTTATGGAGATGAAAGTGCTCTTGAGTCTATTAATGATGTTTCAGTAACTATTGATGTAAATGGTCAAGGTAATAATGGATCAAAAACATCAAATGTAACAATCTCTAAACCAGCTGGTGTAAGGTCAGTTAGTGAAGAAAGTGTTGCAGTTGTATTGAACTTTGCTGAGGCAAAACAAAAAACAATAACAATACGTGGTATAAAAACAAGGAATGTTCCAAACGGTTTGGTAGCTAACTTATCGTCAGAGGATGAAAAGATAGTAGAGGTTCAAGTCGTTGGTGTAGAGTCTATTTTAAATAATTTAGGTGATAATCCTGAAGGAATAAGTGCATATGTTGATTTAACTGGTTATAATGAGGGAACTTATTCTGTTCCTGTAAAAATTGAAGGTACTGATTCTAGGTTACAATATTTCGTAACTAAAAATGTTAATGTAGTTATATCAAAACAAAATTAAAAAAATGGTTCATTATTCATGAGCCATTTTTTCATCGAATAAATATGCTATACATATTAGAGATGCGATACCAATGATAATATAAATTATGTTATTTAACATTGTATTTTTTATTAACAATGTAACTAAATTTATATTAAAGATACCGATTAGTCCCCAGTTTAGTGCGCCAATTATAGTTAAAACTAATGCAATCTTTTTAATTATTTCCATATATAACCTTCCTTTTCTATTTTTATTATGGCATTTAATTTCTAATTTATGTATGAATATTTATTTATTTTCTAAATATTATTAATTAGAAAAGGTTGGTGTTATGAAAAAAATATTATTATTGTTGATAACTATTTTATTGTTAACAGGTTGTGGAAAGGTAGACAAAGATAAGCTTATTAAGAATTTTACGGATAATGTTGATACTTCTAAATCTTATTATGTGGAAGCTAAAATGGAAATTTATAATTCGGAAGATACTTTCTCATATAATATGAAAGTTTATTATATGGATGATGATTATTTTAAGGTTGATATGGTTAATGCTATAAATAATCATCAGCAAATTATTTTAAGAAATTCTGATGCAGTATATGTGGTTACACCTAGCTTAAATAAAAGTTATAAATTTATGAGTGAATGGCCTTATAATAGTAGTCAAGCATATATATTAAATACTTTGGCCAAGGATATTTTAGCAGATGAAGATGTTGAATTTGGAGAAGAAGATGGTAAATATTTTTTAAAAACGGATGTTAATTATCCAAATAATAATTATTTAAAATATGAAAAGTTATATTTTGATAAGGATATGAATTTAAAAACGGTATTAGTTTATGATGTTGATGATATTGTTTCAATAAAAGTAGATTTTACAAAAATTGATTATAAAGCTAATTTAAATGATAGTGAGTTTGATGTTGATAATGTCATAAATGTCGATTGTTGTAAGACAGATGATAGTAATAAAACTGAGCAAACTTCGGCGTTAGAAGATATTATTTATCCTTTATATGTTCCTAGTAATACTTATTTAAAAAATAAGGAAATGTTAAATACAGAGAATGGTGAACGTGTTATATTAACTTTTAATGGAGATAAAAATTTTGTTTTAATAGAAGAAGTAAGTAATGTTAAAGAAGAGTTTGAAATAGTTCCTATATATGGTGATCCTTTAATGTTAAGTGATACTATAGGAGCTTTAAGTACTAATTCTTTAACTTGGACAAGTAACAATGTTGATTATTATTTAGCAAGTAATGATTTATCTACTGAAGAAATATTAAGTATTGCAGATTCATTGAATATTAATAATACAACAGTTTATTATGAAAAATAATGAATAATTATCTTTAAATTAAACCATTATGAGAATGTAATAGTGATAAACATTTATTTGATTTAGTTTTTAAATGTGATATAATTGGGTCAAGGTGGTTTAAATGGAAAAGAAAGTAAAAACGAAAGAAAATATAAAAAATGTTAAGTATAAAACAGCTGAACAAAATGAAATGAGAAATTTTATAATTGTTATATTAGTAGTTTTGGCTTGTGTTGGAATTATTTATTTATTAACGAGAACTTTTGTAACTAAAGACTTATTTAAAAAAGATGAAGATAATACTAAGGAAACTGTAGCTGGTGAAGTTAATTATAGTGTTGCAATTATGGGACAATTATTAAACAGACCATATGATGAGTATTATGTATTTATTTATGATACTACTGGTGATTATATGTCTGATATGTCTACGTTGTTATATAATTATACAAAGAAAGAAAAACACTTGCATACTTATACTGTTGATTTATCTAATGCTTTGAATACAAGTTATTATGATCCAGAAAATGTAAATGAAAAAGCTACTTCGTTATCTGAAATTAAATTGGGTGATATTACTTTGATAAAAGTAAAAAAAGGAAAGATTAATAAATACATAGTAGATTATTCAAAGATGCAAAAAGAACTTGGTGTAGAGTAGGATGTAAAAAGTTTAATTAGATAGTTAAACTTTTTTTGTTTTTGATATGAATAGAAGGTGACTTTATGGTGAAGAAAAAGGAAAATGTTGTAAAATCTGAAGAAAAAGTAGATGTTATTAAAAATGAAACTAAAATAAATAAAAATAATTTAAAAAAGAAAAATAATACAAATACGAGGAAAGGAAAAGATAGTTTAAGTAAAAATAAAGAAAATGATTTAAAAAATAAATCAGTAGTTGATAAGAGTAAAAAAATAACTAGTGTAAGTGAAAGTAAAAGAGAGTTAAAGAAAAAAGATAATATAAGGCAAAATAATAAAAAAATGATAAATGGAAAAAATGTAGAACATGGTTCATTTAAAAATGGTCAAGCATCTTTAGCTAGTTCAAAAAATATTTATGAAGAAAATGTTAAAAAGAAAAGTGGTTTAACTGTTTTAGATGTGGTGTTAATTATTTTGATTACTGCTATATTGACAACTTTGGGAACAGTGTTCGTCTTGAATCGTCAGTATCGTAAAGACAATGCATTATATGAAACAGAGTTGGTTAGTGATAGTAATATAACTAAGTTTATTAAAACTTATTCAGAAATTGATAAAAATTTTTATGAAGAAGTTGATAAAGAAGGGATGATTGATGCTGCATTAAAAGGAATGATGGAATATTTGAAGGATAATTATTCAATTTATTTAAATGAAGATGAGAAAGAGTCACTTTCTGATTCATTGGAAGGTAGTTATGAGGGAATTGGTGTAGTAACTCAAGGTAATGTGATTTATAAAGTTTATGATAATAGTGCTGCAGCGGCAGCTGGTTTATTGGTTGGAGATGAAATTATTAAGGTTAATGGTGAGGATATAACACTGGATAATTATCAAATTATTTCAGAATTACTTTTAAGTAATGGCGATAAAGAAAATGAAATTGTTGTTAAGCGAAATAATGAAGTTTTAACGTATAATTTAAAAGCTGGAAAGGTTTACGTTCCAACAGTAAGTTCTGAAGTGCTTGAAAAGAAAGAAAATAAAATTGGTTATATTGCAATATCTTCTTTTTCTTCACAAACTTATAAACAATTTAAGAGTGAGTTAGGCAAAATAGAAGAAAAAGGAATTGAGTCCTTAATAATAGATTTAAGAAGTAATACAGGTGGTTATTTAAATACTGCACATAATATTGCTAGTTTATTTTTAGAAAAAGGTAAAATAATTTATTCATTAGAAACTAAAGATAAGGTTACTAATTATAAAGATGAAACAGATGAAAAAAGAGAATATCCGATTGTTGTATTAGTTAATTCATCTACTGCTTCAGCTTCAGAAATATTAACTGCTGCTTTAAAAGATAGTTATGGGGCAGTAATAGTTGGTAAAACAACTTATGGTAAGGGAAAAGTTCAGTCATTGATGAATTATGATAAATCAATGGTTAAGTATACTTCGGCGAAATGGTTACGTCCTAATGGAGATTGTATTGATGAAATTGGTATAGAACCAGATTACGAAGTTAGTAATGAGGTAAAAAATAATACGATTTATGATAAGCAATTCGATAAAGCTATTCAATTGTTAAGTTAGGCACAAATTAGTTGATTTGTGTCCTTTGTTTGTTATTTTTAAAATTTTATTATATAATGGTTATCGAAAGCGTGATTTTATGGATAATATTAAAGTTGGTGATAAACTAAAAATTCATTGTTATAAACATGATGGTTCTTTAGAACATACTTCAGAAGAGGCGATTGTATTAGAAAATAATGATGAGGTTTTAATTTGCGGTAATGGTAGAACTAAGATAACTGAAAAAGATGGAAGAAGTCATATGACTAATGAACCTGCTGTTTTATTTTTTTACAAGAAGCATTGGTTTAATATAATTGGTCAGTTAAAAAAATATGGTTTATTTTATTATTGTAATATAGCTTCGCCTTATATAATTGATGAAAAAGTAATTAAGTATATTGATTATGATTTAGATTTAAGAGTTTTTCCTGATGGAGGATTTAGAGTTTTGGATAGGAATGAGTATAATTTTCATAAGAAAATTATGCATTACTCAGATGACATAGATAGTATTGTTAAAAGTGAGTTGTCTTATTTAATAGATAAAAAAAGAGCTGGTGCGGGTCCTTTTGAAGCAGGTATAATTGAAAAATATCATCAGCTTTACGAAAAAATAAAAAAAAATTAAATTTGTAATGATTTTTAGTTGCATTTATTTTTTTTTTGTTATATACTTGGATTGTTGTTGATTTAAGACGTCAACAAAATATCAATCCATTTTTTTATTAAGTAAATAAATTATAAAAAAATGTAAAAAAAAGTTGACAAAACTTTTAAGAATTGATATATTACTAATGCAACCGAAAAAAGGATGCAGAAATGATCTTTGAAAACTAAGTAAAAAAGTCAATTTGAGT